>CAZZHH010000023.1:0-51237 GCA_964653595.1 uncultured Lentimicrobiaceae bacterium | reverse complement strand
GCGGAGAGAGGGGGATTCGAACCCCCGGTACCCTTACGAATACGACAGTTTAGCAAACTGTTGGTTTCAGCCACTCACCCATCTCTCCTGATTATTCAATTTTTCTAGCCATTCAATTAACGTGAGTGCAAAATTAAGTATTATATTTTTAACTTCCAAATGTTTTTTTAAAATATTTTTTAGGTTGTTGAATACTAATTTATTACATTTTTGTAGGCACATCAATACCTAGGAGAAACATGCTGTTTTTGATAATAATTCGAGTTAGTTGCGAAATTGCAAGCCTAATATTTCGTTTATCATCATCGGTTTCTTTTAAAATTGGTTTCTCTTGATAAAAACTATTATACATTTTTACAAGTTCAAATGTATAGTTTGCAACAAGAGCAGGGCTATAGTTATTACTTGCTTCAGTTATTATGGATGGATAATCATGTAGTTGCTTTATGATTTCAATTTCATCTTTATCTATTTTAGAACTAATAATTGGAAGGATGTTGTTGAAATTGGAAGAAGATTTTTCTATTAATGAGCAAATACGAGCGTGCGTATATTGGATAAAAGGTGCTGTATTACCAGTTAACTCGATAGATTGTTCTGGATTAAACATCATATTTTTTTTAGGATCTACTTTTAAAATAAAGTATTTTAAAGCTCCTAAACCAATCATTTTATATAAGTCAATAGCTTCCTCTTTCGTGAATTTTTCAATTTTTCCTTTTTCAATTGTCTGTTTTTTTGCTTCTTCTATCATCTCAG
This sequence comes from uncultured Lentimicrobiaceae bacterium, assembly GCA_964653595.1. Classification (GTDB taxonomy): domain Bacteria; phylum Bacteroidota; class Bacteroidia; order Bacteroidales; family WCHB1-69; genus JBAXTE01. Next base: position 50,478 of record CAZZHH010000023.1, on the reverse strand, counting down.
CCATTAATTCATCGGCATCGACAACGGTACCTTCTCTAGATTTCATTTTTCCTGAAGGAAGTTCAACCATTCCATAGGAGAGATGATGAATGCCATTTGCCCAGTCAAACTTCATTTTTTTATGTAAAATCAACTTTAGTACATCAAAATGATAATTTTGCTCATTCCCAACTACATAAATCATTTTTTCTGGAGCATAATCATCATTTCTAAGTTGGGCAGTTCCAATATCTTGTGTAATGTATACCGATGTTCCATCTCCTCGAAGTAGTAATTTTTCATCCAATCCTTCGTTCGTCAAATCTACCCATATAGAGCTATCTTCTTTTTGAACAAACACTCCATTATCTAAACCTTTTTGCACCAACGCTTTTCCTAAAGAGTATGTATTCGACTCGTAATAAATTTTATCGAATGATATTCCCATCTCGTTGTAAGTGTATTCAAAACCTTTATACACCCATGAATTTAACATTTGCCATATTTCTCTGATAGTAGGATCATTATTTTCCCATTTTATCAACATCTCTTGAGCTTCAACTAGGAGAGGAGCACGTTTTTCGGCAATTTCTTGAGTTTCTCCATTAGAGATCATTTCTTTGATCTCTTCTTTGTACTTCTGGTCGAAAATAACATAGTATTTTCCAATTAAATGGTCTCCTTTTAAGCCAGATGATTCAGGGGTTTCATTATTTCCCCATTTCATCCATGCTAACATCGATTTACAAATATGAATGCCTCTGTCGTTGACTAAATTGACTTTTTTAACATCATATCCATCTGCTTGCAAAATTGAAGCTACAGAGTGACCTAATAAATTATTACGAACATGACCTAAATGAAGCGGTTTATTCGTATTAGGGGATGAATATTCAATTACAATTTTCCCTTTTGATTTTTTCTGCTTTGCTCCAAATTCATAATTTAAAACATTATTGCTCATAAAATCTGACCAGTAAATAGAAGAAATGGAAAGGTTTAAAAAGCCTTTAATAACATTAAATTTTTCAATCAAAGGGTTATTTTCAGCTAAAAATTCACCTAATTGAAGAGCTGTATTGTCGGGACTCGTTTTTGTGATCGGTGTGAAAGAAAAGCAAACAACGGTGTAATCGCCTTCAAACTCATTTTTAGTCTTTTGAATTACAATTTTATCCGTTGATAAGTTGATTTGAAATTTAGTAGAAAAGAATTGAAGAATGCTATGTTGAATAGTTTCAGTTATATAAATACTCATATTTGTTTTTTTTTGCAAATTTACGATATTTATTGGGTGTAAACAATTAATTATTGTCCAATTTTTCTATATATTTGCACAGAAATTGGATTTTATAATTAATATATTTTTAATAAGTTAAAAATTATTCTTACTGATAATCAATATATTAGCAATAGGTGTATAAAAATTAACAAATAAAATTTGGTTGGTATTTTTAAAATAATAATTTTGCGTACACAAAACTAACTTTGCTATTAATTAAAACAATTGTCAAATGAAAAAAAGAGTAATTATTATTGGTGCTGCCGGTCGTGATTTTCACAATTTCAACACCTATTTTAGAGGTAATGCAAATTATGATGTGATAGCTTTTACAGCTGCTCAAATTCCAGATATTGATGGAAGAAAATATCCAGTTGAGCTGTGTGGAGATTTATATCCTTCTGGTATTCCTATTTATGCCGAATCAGAACTTCCAAATCTAATTAAAAAAGAGAAAATTGACATTTGTGTGTTTGCGTACAGCGACGTTCCATATAACAGAGTAATGAATATTAGTTCCATTGTGAATGCTGCTGGTGCTGACTTTATATTGCTCGGACCTAAAGATACCCAAATAAAATCAACCAAACCACTTATTGCTGTAGGGGCAACTCGTACTGGATGTGGTAAAAGTCAAACTTCTCGTCGGATCATCGAAATATTAGTAAATCAAGGATTAAAAGTTGTAGCCATCCGTCATCCAATGCCTTATGGTGATTTAGTTAAACAAAAAGTTCAACGTTTTGCTACTATTGAAGATTTAAAAAAACATCATTGTACGATTGAAGAGATGGAAGAATATGAACCACATGTTGCATCCAAACGTAATGTGATATATTCTGGCGTTGATTATGAAGCGATCGTTCGTGCTGCTGAAATGGATCCAGATGGATGTGATGTAATTCTATGGGATGGTGGTAATAATGATTTCCCATTTTATAAACCTGATTTGTTAGTGGGTGTTGCCGATCCTTTGCGTCCAGGAGCAGAGGTTAGTTATTATCCGGGTGAAGTAGTTGCTAGAATGGCTGATGTTATTGTTATTAATAAAATTGATTCTGCTTCTTTAGAAAATATAAATCAAGTAAGAACCAATTTATCTGCTATTAATCCAAACGCAATTATTGTGGATGCTGCATCTTATTTAACGGTAGACAAACCAGAGTTGATTCGTGAAAAAAGAGTTTTAGTTGTCGAAGATGGCCCTACTCTTACCCATGGAGAAATGAAAATTGGTGCTGGTACTGTAGCAGCTCAAAAATTTGGAGCAGCAGAATTAGTAGATCCAAGAAACTTTGCTTCTGGTAAATTAGCTGAAACCTTCCAGATATATCCTAACATAGGTACATTGTTACCTGCAATGGGATACGGAGAACAACAAATTAAGGACTTGGAAAAAACAATTGCAAACACTCCTTGTGATACTGTGGTAATTGCAACTCCAATTGATTTACAAAGAATAATTAAAATAGACAAACCCACTGTTAAGGTTGGATATGAATTACAGGAAATTGGATTCCCAAATTTGGAAGAGATTTTATGTGATTTTGTAAAAAAACATAAATTATCTAAGGTAGGTAGCTGCAGCTGCTGTTCATAAGTATTTTAAGGCGACTTTATAGTCGCCTTTTTTTTGGATGAAATTTAAAAAAAAATAAATAACAAGATAAACAACAAACAAAGATTAAAAAAAGATGAAAAAACGTAGTCTAGTTTCTATTACCGATTACACAAAAGAAGAGTATATTCAAATACTTAACTTCGCCGAAAAATTTGAGAAAAATCCTGTACAAAAAATTGCAGATGGAAAAGTAGTTGCAACACTGTTTTTTGAGCCATCAACACGGACTAGGTTAAGTTTTGAAAGTGCAGCTAATAAGCTCGGTGCAAAAGTTATTGGCTTTAGTGAAGCTTCAAATTCTTCTGTATCCAAAGGGGAAACTCTATCAGACACTATTAAAACCGTTGCTAACTATAGCGATTTAATTATCATGAGACACCCAGTAGAAGGTTCAGCAAGATATGCAAGTGAAGTTTCTCATGTTCCCGTTATTAATGCCGGAGATGGTGCAAATCAACATCCAACTCAATGCTTACTCGATTTATATACGATAAGACAAACTCAAGGAACTTTAGATAACCTAAACATTGCTTTAGTTGGAGACCTAAAGTATGGTCGCACGGTTCACTCATTGGTAGAAGCTATGTGTAAATTTAATGCTACTTTTCATCTTGTTTCCCCAGATGAGCTGAAATTACCTAGATCAGTAAAACAGCATATTAAAGATCACCATCTGGAGTATCATCAATACCAAGACATGATGGAGGTTATGGAAAAAGTGGATATTTTATACATGACTAGAATTCAACGCGAAAGATTTCAAGATCAATTAGAGTACGAACGTGTAAAAAACATTTTTGTTCTTTCCAATTCTATGCTTGAAAAATCTAAACCTAATTTAAAAATTTTACACCCTCTGCCTCGCGTGAACGAAATTTCTACCGATGTCGACCAAAACCCAAAAGCATATTATTTTGAACAAGCTCTGAATGGTGTTTTTGTTAGACAAGCTCTAATTGCTACAATACTGGATTTAGTGTAAATGTTTAAAATTATAGAATGATGAATAAAGATAATAGAAAAGAGTTAATTGTATCCGCAATAAAAAACGGAACAGTCATAGATCATATCCCTTCTGATAAAGTGTTTAAAGTGTTGAGGATTTTAAATTTAGAATCTGCTAAACAACAAATATTGTTTGGTGTAAACTTAGATAGTAAAAAGTTTGGGAAAAAAGGAATTGTTAAGGTTCAAGATAAATTTTTTGAATCCGATGAAATTAACAAAATTGCATTAGTTGCTCCAACTGCAACAATTATTGTAATTAAAGAATTTGAAGTGGTCGAAAAATATCAAGTTTCTATTCCAGATTCAATAATAGGAATTACTAAATGTTTTAACCCAAAATGTATTACAAACTTTGAGTATGTACCTACTAAGTTTAATGTTGTACTAGGAGAAGATCAAGAAGTTAATTTGGTATGTCACTATTGCGAAAAAATCACGAAAAAAGAACATATCCAATTTCTGTAATTTTTTCTAGTTGTTAAATACAAGAAACTAAATATAAAGTCAAATCGAATTCGGTCTTATTCGGTTTGGCTTTTTATCATTTATGTAGGTTATAACTGTTGTATAAAATGAATTATCTCATCTAAAACTTCTTTGTTTATTGTCTCCTCAATGCGCCCGTATTCTTTAGGCAAACCACTGATGCAGGTTTGAAATAGATGATTCAATTTTGGAAATGTCTTTGTTTTAAGCTTCCCTTTTTTGTTTTTCAACACTGCTGATTGAATAGCAGGGATATTTTGCAAATAGGGTACTTGCAAATCATTTTCTCCATTTAATGCCAATATTGGGCACTTAACTTTGCTTAAATACTTGTTTGGGTCTAAACTTAAAAATTCTTTCATCCAGGGTGTAGTAAGTTGAAATATTAGCTGATTAGCAGTGTTTTTACTTAAATTGTATTTTTTTGAATTTTCAACCCCCAATAGTTGAATAGTGCTATCGGTGACAAGATTAATTTTCTTTGATATTTCTTTAATACCATCGTATTGCAACACGATATCAAATGATTTTTTGTTTAAATTTAACAGATGAATTGCTATGGAATCTGGTATTGCCGATGATTGCATAATTGCTCGGTACTGCTCAATCATTAACTCTTTGCCGATTACACCTGTTCCTGCTAATAAAATTATAAATTTAACTTTTTTGTTTTTAGAAGCTACCATTGGAGCAATAATTCCTCCTTCACTATGACCAATAATGCCAATTTTATCTTTATTTACTCTTTTATCCGATAAAAGAAAATTAAAAACAGAATTTGCATCAGACGCTAAATCGGTTGTTGTTGCTCGATTAAATTTTCCAGTCGATTTTCCCACTCCTCTGTCGTCGTAACGAAGAACGGCAACTCCATTTTTCGTTAAAAAATCTGCAATTACTAAAAATGGTTTATGGCCTAATATCTCTTCATCTCTATCTTGTGGCCCAGATCCTGAAACTAGAACAACAGCTGGAAAAGGACCTTTTCCATTTGGTATAGTGATAGTACCTGATAAATTAATCTTTGATTTTTTGTTGTATACAATTACTTCCTCAGTTAGATAAGGAAATGGCTCTAATGGAGTTTGTGGCCGATTTATTCGAATTGGATTAGCTGTTAGATTTAGTGTTAGGGGATACTTTTTCCCTTGTTTTATATCTCCTTGGATGCTATTTTTATTGTAATTAACCACTCCTTCAAAAATAATTTGGAGTGAATTTATCATAAACGAAATGGAATCATTTTTAAGAATGGGTTTGGTTGCTTTTAAATCCTTTATTCCCAGCCACGGCATATTATAAGTGACTTTTAAGACCGAATCAGTGAAAATGTCCACCACTACTATTTGAGAATCTCCATCAGCAACTACGATTCCTTGCCACGAACCGTTTAGTCTTAAATCATTTTTTTGCCCTAAGGTTAGATATGGCATGACTAATACAATAAGAAATAAAATGAGCTTTACGAGTGACCCATATTTTTCAATTTTAAATTTTAATATCTCTTTGTTAGGTGTAAATTGGCTCATAGTATGAATTTTTAAAATGTCGAAAAATTATTTTCTTTTTGTTTTTTTACTTCTTTAATACAAACCATTTAAGGATACAATCGTGTTACGAAGTAATAACTCTTCTATACAACGCATCGCGCTCATGTGGCTCGAATCCTTCGGCTAAAATAACGTGATTCAACCCCTCGGCACTCATCGACGCATCTTGAGAGCCGGCCATTGAATAGATTTTGGTCGAGTTGCTGATGGTGCCATCTAGATCGTCGATGCCGAAATGTAACGACAAACGGGCCAAGTCGATACCCATCATAGGCCAATAGGATTTCAGGTGTGCAATGTTGTCCAGAAAAATCCTGGAAACCGCATAATTGCGCATGTCTTCGGTGATGGAGACTTCTGGAATATGCGAATACTCATTGTTCTTGTTTTTGAATTTCAGCGGGATAAAGGCGTTGAATCCATGGGTTTCGTCTTGCAATTTACGCAATCTATCCAGATGATCCACCCTATGTTCGTAAGTCTCGAAAAAGCCGTAAAGCATCGTTGCATTGGTCGGGATTCCCAGTTCGTGCGCCTGCTTATGAATGGCCAGCCACTCTTGGGATGTCGATTTGGTGGGACAAATTTCCTGACGAAGAGTTTCGTCGAAGATTTCGGCTCCGCCTCCGGGCATCGATTGCAATCCCGCCTTTTTTAGCTTTACAAGTACCTCTTCGGTTGAAATGTGATCAATCTCCGCCATGCCTTGGATTTCAACGGCGGTAAACGCTTTGATGTGGATATCGGGACGGATGGCTTTAATCTCGGAAAGCAAATTGGCGTAATACTCGGCACCGGCTGTGGCAAAAACGCCTCCCACAATGTGTAATTCACACACATTCGGTTCAATCGCTTTGACTTTTTCAAGCATTTCCTCCGTGGTAAATTGCCATGAATGGCCACTTACACGGGCAGAATAACTGCAAAACTTGCATTTGTGAATACAGATGTTGGTGGGCTCGATGTGGATGTTTCTGACGTAAGAGACCGTTTTCCCATTTATCCGTTCTCTAACATGATTGGCCAATACGGACAGCAACGACAAATCCGCTTTTTTAAATAATAAAAGCGCCTCATCGGTCGTGATCCGTTTGGAAACAATCACTTTTTGGGCAATGGCTTTGAGTTGACTGTCAGAGATGAATTTTGGAAAATCGGCGCTTGTCATAATGTTATATTTTTGAGAGCAAATCTACAATCCGATTGGAATACCCAAACTCATTGTCATACCATACCAATATTTGGATAAATCGTTTGCCGATGACTTTGGTAGCACGAGCATCGAAGATGGCACTATGCGAATTGTCGATGATGTCGCTAGAGACAATCGGGTCTTCGGTGTACTCAATCAGATTATGATAGGTGGTTTCAGAGACTTTTTTCATCAATGCGTTGATGGATTGAATGTCGGTGTCGGTAGAGAGGTTTAGACACAACTCCACAAACGAACCGTCCGCAACAGGAACGCGCGTGGCAAAGCCATTAAAACGGTCCTTGAATTTTGGCATAACGTCAAATAGAGTCTTTACTGCTGTGGATGTCGTTGGGATGATATTCGAAGCGGCCGCTCTCGAACGTCGGATGTCTGGATGAGGTGCGTCGATGATGCGTTGATTGTTCGTAAATGGGTGGACAGTATTCATAAACCCAGTTTCAATGCCAAAAACATCATCCAAAACTTTAAGGATTGGGGCTACACAGTTGGTAGTACATGAAGCGTTAGAAATAATAAGGTCGTTATCGATGAGAATTTCCTCGTTGACGCCCAAAACGATGGTTTTCATAGAATGGTCCTCAGTAGGACAGGAGAGGATTACTTTCTTTGCACCTGCAATCAGATGTTTTTCGAGTAAGGGACGACTTTTAAAAAGTCCCGAGGATTCTACCACGTATTCCGCTCCCCAAGCACTCCAAGGAATGTTTTCTGGCTCAATCTCCCCGCTCACAGGGATGAAACGACTGTTCACGATGATTCCGTCTTCAGCTTTGCTGACTGTGCCGTTAAAACGACCGTGAATCGTGTCGTACTTGAGTAAATAGACCAACGTTTCCAAATCCATCGGGTCGTTGATTCCCATCACTTCCATTTCGGGATTGTTTTGCAACAACCGGAAAACCACTTTCCCGATTCTGCCAAAACCATTTATTCCCACTTTTTTTGTCATAACTTTCAGTTTCAAAAAACAGTGCAAATGTACTCTTTTTTAAAGGAATCATGATTTAATAAAATGATAAATCACGATAGATTAAGAAAAATCATTTTGTTATATGGTTAATTCTAAATTCCAATAACAAATTCCAATAATTTAGAATGGCTAAAAGTATCTAATTAAACATAGATATAGCCAAAGTGAAAAATATATTTATGTAAATTATTGAATATTTTATATCTTTTTATATCTTTTTAGTCAAATTAAAATGTTATGGAACAGATTATTGGAAGGGATAAGCAGGTTAGGTTAATTAAAAAAGCATTATAAATTTTTGGAGTGGAAAACAACACCTACTATGGCGGTCTGGTTCAAAACGAACTGATTATGGATGTTTTGTTTGAGTAAAATCCATGAAGTTGATGGAGTAAAATAATGAATATGGTTTATTGCAAGATTTTGGAGACAAATCATCCGATAATTACAGTCCACAACAAAATGATAACCACAGCAGTATACAGTCCAATTTTTTTTGTTAAGCCGGATTCCTTCTACTGCTCGTTTACGGCACTCCTCCATCACTTCGGCCGGTATCATTTTTATCGAAATCAGAATCATGAACGGCAAGATGATCAAATCATCCAGATGGCCGATCACAGGGATAAAGTCGGGAATCAGGTCGATGGGACTGAGCGCAAAGCTGATGGTTAACCCGATCATCATCTTGGCTTGCCACGGAGTCTTTTTGTGCTTGAAGGAAAGCGACAAGGCAATGATCTCATTTTTTAATGCCTTTGCTTTTTGTTTGAGGTTGTTCAGGAATTTCATTATTGTATGTTCTGAGATAAAATCTATTTCTTGATACAAATGTAACTACTTTTAAGAACTATAACAAAAATGGATGTTTGTGTATTAGAATAATTAAATAATCAATCATTCGTTATTGTTATTTCCCTCTGCCAAAATTTCCAAAAATATCGTAACTTCGCAACAAAAAACAAGAATATATGCAACTGTTGGATGGAAAACTGGTTTCGGCTTCGTTGCTCGAAAATGTAAATGAGAATATCGCCACCTATATTAGGAATAATCCGTATCTGAGGAAACCCAAAATGGCCATCGTATTGGTGGGAAACAATCCCGCTAGCGAATCGTACGTGAAATCAAAGATCAAGGCGTCCGACCGCTCCAATATCGACGCATCGCTGATCCGCTTCAACGACGACATCACCCACGAAGAACTCTTGGCTGAAATCGTCCGGCTCAACCACTCCGACGTGGATGGATTCATCGTGCAACTGCCGCTTCCGCAACAAATCAATACCGAAGAGATCATCAACACCATTGATCCGCAGAAAGATATCGACGGGTTTCATCCGCAGAACTTCGGAAAAATGGCGTTGGGGCAAAAATCGATGCGTCCGGCTACGGCATACGGCATCTTGAAGCTGATCCAATTCTACAACATCGAAACCAAAGGCAAACATATCGTCATCATCGGCCGCTCCAACATCGTGGGCAAACCGACGGCCATCATGCTCGGCAACGACTTCAAAATCGGTCGCGCCACCGTGACCACCTGCGACATCAACACGCCGTATGACTTGTTGGAAAATGAGACCAAACGCGCCGACATCGTGATTGTGGCCGTAGGCAAACCGGCACTGTTGACCGGCAAAATGGTCAAAGAGGGCGCCATTGTGATTGATGTGGGAATCAACAAATTGGACACCGGCAAAATTGTCGGAGATGTCGATTTTGAAACGGTTGCACCCCGCTGCCAATGGATTACACCGGTTCCAGGTGGGGTGGGTCCCATGACCATCGCCGGGCTGATTCTGAACACATTTGAAGCCTGGAAAAGCAAGAATTTATTGTAAGGGAGGTTATGTGAGTGGGTTGATAAAAATGATTAAATTCAAATATGAAAATTGATGCAAGCAGAGATTGATATATATGAAAACGATATATTAGGTTCCTATCCCGAGGTGCTTGATCTCCTATTGCTTGACCATTCCACTGGAAAAAATATTTTTTGGGCCACAGGCAATTACCAAGGTTTGGGCAATGGATATGAGTTTTCATCTCCCATATTACCCCAGCTTATTACAGGTGATAATGGCGATGTGATAATGCCCCGAGTCCAAAAAGACAAACAAATGCAATTATCGAGGGTTAGAGAAATGGCCGAAGTCTTTACCCCTTCATGGATTTGCAATGCACAAAACAATTTGATAGATAATGCCTGGTTTGGTTGTGAAAATGTCTTTAATCATGAGATTTTGAATGCGGATGGTTCACATTGTTGGGAAATAAACTCTGAAAAAATCACTTTTCCCGAAGGAAAAACCTGGAAACATTATGTACGTGATACCCGACTGGAAATGACCTGCGGTGAAGCTCCTTACATCACCAGCCGCTACGACCCCACTACCGGCGAATTTATTCCAATTGAAAAGCGAATCGGTCTTCTCGACCGAAAACTGCGGGTAATCTCCGAGAATGTGGACATCAGTGGAGATTGGCTCGAAGCGGCACAAATGGCTTATGAAAACACGTATGCTTTTGAGTGGCAGGGAGATAGTCTGCTGTTGGCACGCGAAGCCATGCTCTACACATTTATCGAAAACTATGAGCAGAAATTTGGCAAACATCCCTTGTTGAAATCCATTAAATACATTGCCTATATCATTTCGTGGAACGTGTGGCAAATGGATGGTTTGAAAGGAGTTGTGCCCAATAGCTGTGGCAACCGTAAAACCATTGTGCAGGATTTGTTTGAAGAAAAAGAAATGATAACACCTTGTGAGGGGTGCAAAACAGACAATATACACAAACACAATGGCATATATTGTTTGATTAAAGATTGGGCAAATAAAGATTTTGAAACAGGGAGAAAAGGAAGAAAGATTCGATTTGTGGATTTGTTGAAGAATAAATGAACCTATTTGAACAAAATGGAATATGAAGAAAAATTCAATCGATAAAAGTTTTGACCATCAGCTTGATGAATGGCGAGCAAAATTTAATAAGGAAGTGCCCGAACGGGTTGGATTGGCTTTTTATACAAACGATGTCGGTGAGGTGGAAGTAGAAGTATATATGGCTGATGATTCCATGTGGATGAGTCAGCAGATCATGGCTCAATTATTTGGAGTTGAAGAACACACAATCACTTATCATATTCAGGAAATTTACAAATGCGGTGAATTGGAAGAAGAATCAACTGCTCGAAAAATTCGAGTAGTTCGAAATGAAGGCAAACGCCAAGTAAACAGGGAGATTCGGTTTTATCATCTGGATATGATTATTTCAGTTGGTTACAGGGTAAATTCGATAAAGGCTACTCAATTCCGAAAATTTGCAACCCGCATTGTGCACGAATACATACAAAAAGGGTATGTGCTGAATGACGACCGATTTAAACAAGGGCGAAAATTTGATGATGCTTACTTCAATGAAATGTTGGAGCGCATTCGGGATATACGTCTCAGCGAAAGACGTTTATATCTTCAAATTACAGATATTTTCGCTCTTGCATCGGATTATGATAAGAATAGCGCGATAACAAAAGATTTTTTTGCATTTATTCAAAATAAATTGCATTATGCAATAGCTGGTGAAACAGCCGCTGAAATAATATTCAACCGTGCCAGTGCCGAAAAAGAAAATATGGGTTTAACCCACTGGGCTCATTCTCCCAATGGGAAAATTTACAAAACGGATATTAGCATCGCAAAAAACTATTTGAACGAAGATGAATTGCATAAATTGAGATTAACTGTAACTGCATTTCTGGATCTAGCGCAGTTGCGTGCTGAGCGACATTTACCAACTACGATGCAGGACTGGATAGGATTTATGAGCAGTTATCTTGATTTAAATGGATATCCAGTGCTCGAAGGCTTGGGAAAGATAAGTAAGCAACAAGCTGATGACAAGGCTACTGAAGAATATGGTAAATTCAGAACGATACAAGACAAAAATTTTGAAAGCGATTACGAAAAAATGATTAAACATATTGATAATAAGCATTATAAATAAATAACTCCGTTTAAACGATGAAATTCACTTCGGCTCTTAAACTCAAACTGATTTATGTATTTCGCATCAACGATGCGGAGCACAAAGGCTGCCTGAAAATTGGGGAAGCCACTTCGGACAACGAAAATTTGTTGGGACTCGAACCCAACAGCAAAGCGCTGAACGAGGCGGCAAAAAAACGAATCAACCAATACACGCAAACGGCGGGGATATATTACGACCTGCTTCACACCGAATTGTCTGTTTATATCAAAAATAAAACATTCCACGCTTTTTCGGATGCCGAAGTACATAATGTGTTGATACGCTCAGGTATTAAGCGAAAAACTTTTGAAACCCAACACAAAGCCAACGAATGGTTTGTAACCGACCTCGAAACGGCAAAAAATGCCATTAAGGCTGTAAAAGAAGGAAAAGATTCGCTTGGTGCAAACCAGATAAGTGCCGATAAATCGCCTATTGCATTCCGACCTGAACAGAAAGAAGCCATTGATCGCACCAAAAAGCAATTCAAGAAGAGTAATCAAATGCTGTGGAACGCCAAAATGCGCTTTGGCAAAACCCTGTCAGCGTTGCAGGTGGTGAAAGACATGGATTTTACCCGAACGCTGATACTTACCCACCGCCCAGTGGTGGATGCTGGTTGGTTCGACGATTTCGGGAAGATATTTTCCGAAGATAACTCACCTTATAGATATGGCTCGAAAACCAATGGCGATACATTTGGCACTTTAGAAAATGCCTGTACCAAATGCCAAACGAAATATGTTTATTTTGCCTCCATGCAAGATTTGAGGGGTTCGGCGCAGGTGGGCGGAAATTTTGATAAAAACAATGAGATTTTCGGTGCCAATTGGGATTTTATCATAGTGGACGAAGCGCACGAAGGTACACAAACCGAGCTCGGCAAAGCCGTGATGACGGAATTGGTGAAAGCCGAAACCAAAGTATTGCGTCTTTCGGGTACACCGTTTAATTTGTTTGACGACTTTAAGGAAGATGAAATCTATACCTGGGATTATGTGATGGAGCAACGCGCCAAAACCGAATGGGGTATGCTGCACGTGGGCGACCCAAACCCTTATGCATCTTTACCCCGAATGAATATATTTACTTATGATTTGGGCAAACTCATGAAACAGTTTGTAGATGAAGATGTGGCTTTCAATTTCCGTGAGTTTTTCCGACCCAACAACGAAGGCAAGTTTCTGCACGAAAACGATGTGCGTTCATTTCTAAATCTGATTTGTAAAGCCGACGAACACAGCAATTATCCATACTCAACGCAGGAATACCGCGATAACTTCCGCCATTCGCTGTGGATGGTACCGGGCGTAAAAGAAGCGCGCGCCCTGAGTGCACTCTTGCAATCACACCCAGTATTTAGTCAGTTTCAGATAGTAAACGTAGCAGGTGATGGCGACGAGGAAGAAGCCAATCATGAAGCACTCAAAAAGGTGGAAAATGCCATTGGCCCCAATCCCCACGAATCCTACACCATTACACTGTCGTGTGGACGCCTCACCACGGGGGTTTCGGTGCCTGCATGGACAGCCGTATTTATGCTTTCGGGCTCGTTCAACACTTCGGCTTCGGGATACATGCAAACCATTTTCAGAGTTCAAACACCCGCCACCATTAACGGACGGGTAAAAGAAGAGTGTTTTGTGTTCGACTTTGCGCCCGATCGCACCCTGAAAGTTATAGCCGAAACCGCCAAAATATCGGCAAAAGTTGGCAAAACCACCGGACAAGACCGCGATATTATGGGAGAATTTCTGAATTTTTGTCCCATTATTTCGGTGGATGGTTCGCGCATGAGTGCCTACAACGTAGATAAAATGTTGGAGCAACTCAAAAAAGTATATATTGAACGGGTGGTTCGCAATGGTTTTGAAGATAATTACCTGTACAATAACGATGCGCTGATGAAGCTCGACAATGTGGAACTCCAAGAATTTCATGGACTTAAAGAGATTATTGGCAGCACCAAAGCCATGCCTAAAAGTGGCGATATCGACATAAACAAACAGGGTTTCACCGACGAACAATACGAACAGTTAGACGAAGCCGAAAAGAAAAATCGCAAAAAAGAAGAACTCACCGAAGAGCAGAAAAAACTGCTAAAAGAAAAGGAAGAAAAGCGCAAAAATCGCGATAGTGCCGTTTCTATTCTTCGGGGCATTTCTATCCGAATGCCATTGCTGATTTACGGAGCGGATGTAAACGACGAAAACACGGAAATTACCATCGATAATTTTGCGCAACTCATCGATCCGCAATCATGGGAAGAGTTTATGCCCAAAGGTGTGAGCAAACCGAAGTTCAATCAATTTAAAAAATATTACGAACCCGATGTGTTTCGTGCCGCAGGAAAACGCATTCGGGCTATGGCAAAGGCAGCCGACAGCCTGACTATTGAAGAACGCATTGCCCGTATTACGGCTATTTTCAACACCTTCCGCAACCCCGACAAAGAAACGGTGCTTACGCCTTGGCGGGTGGTGAACATGCACATTGGCGACTGCATGGGCGGTTATGTGTTTTATGACGAAGCCATGGAAAACCCCATAGAGCAACCCCGATACGTGGAACAAGGACAGGTTACAAAAGATGTTTTCTCGCCCGATGCCCGCATATTGGAAATCAACTCCAAATCGGGGCTTTATCCGCTGTATATGACTTATGGCATTTACAGGGCACGATTAGCGGACGAAAGCACAATGGGTTTCGAACTTACACCCCAACAACAATTGGCACTATGGGACAAAACGCTGGCCGAAAACATGTTTGTGATTTGTAAAACCCCCATGGCCAAAAGCATTACCAAACGAACCCTGGCTGGTTTTCGAAAGGCAAAAGTAAACACACATTATTTTGAAGATTTAATCAATCAAATTATTCACAAACCCACTCATTTTATCGAAAAAGTAAAACTCGGTAAAACATACTGGAAAGCAAACAACAACGACAATATGAAATTCAACGCAATAGTAAGTAATCCGCCGTATCAGGTGATGGATGGTGGTGGAACAGGTTCGAGTGCGATACCTGTTTACGATAAATTTGTAGAAATTGCAAAAAAAATAAATCCGGGATATGTTTCTATGATTATGCCTTCACGTTGGTTTAGTGGAGGTAGAGGTTTAGATGACTTTAGGGATAAAATGCTAAATGACAATAGAATTAGTAAAATTCATGATTTCCTGAATGCAACAGATTGCTTTTCTAATGTTGAAATTAAAGGAGGTGTTTGTTATTTTTTATGGGATAAAATTCATGAAGGTGAATGTGAAGTATCAACTCACGACAAACAGTATGTTTCTACATCAAAAAGATTTTTGTTGGAAGATGGAGTAGAAACTTTTATTAGGTATAACGAAGCAATATCTATATTACAAAAAGTAAGATCAACCAATGAAGATTCATTTGCTAATATTATGAGTGCAAATGACCCATTTGGGTTTGATGTGCGTGAGGAAAATAGCTATAAGCGTGTTAAACCGAAGATAAAACACATAAAATTCGAGAATAGTGTAGAAATGTATTATAATGGATGGAGAAAGGATGGAATTGGATATGTAAAAATATCTGATGTTGCCAAAAACACAGATTGGATTGATAAATATAAAGTCTTAATACCTAAAGCATGGGGAACTGGAAATATTAGTAGTGATTGGTTGAATCCATTCATTGCAGTTCCAAATTCGTGTTGTACTGAAACATATTTAGTTATTGGTCCTTTCGAAGATAAAGCAATTGCAGATAGTGTTGTAGCATTTATACAAACAAAATTCTTTCATTTTCTTGTGTCATTAACAAAGAACACTCAAAATGCAATGAAAAAAGTCTACCAATTCGTTCCTCTTCAAGACTTCACCACCTCTTCCGATATCGATTGGAGTCAGTCGGTAGCCGATATCGACCGCCAGCTGTATGCCAAGTATGGTTTAACGGAAGAAGAAGTTGAGTTTATTGAGGGGATGATAAAGCCGATGGAGTAAAAAGGGCCAATTGGGGATTTCGCAATTCAAAATTAATCACTTATAAAACAAATAAAAATTAAAATCCAAATATGAAAAACAGCAGCGGCATCAAATCCTTTCCACGCAATTACTGGACGGTCATCTTTATGGAGTTCTTCGAAAGAGGTTCCTATTATGGCGTTATGTCCGTTCTTTCCGTCTTTTTGATTACAAAAGTTGGCGATGGGGGATTGGGGTTTTCAAAAGAAGGAGTGGGGCTCATCAAGAGTACGATTACGCCACTTTTATATTTGTTGCCGATTTTGTCGGGCGCCATTGCCGAACGTTTCGGATACAGGAAAGTATTGATGGGAGCCTTTGCCGTAATGAGCATCGGATATTTACTCACTGGATTGGCTTCTGATTATTACACTGTTTTTGCCTCTCTTATTCTCATGGCAATCGGAGCTGGTTTTTTTAAGCCCATTATCTCAGGAACCATAGCTAGGAGCACAAATGAGTCAAATTCATCCTTAGGTTTTGGAATTTTTTATTGGGTTATCAATTTGGGCGCATTTTTGTTCCCATTAATATTGATACCAATTTTAAAAGAAATTTCGTATTCCTATATTTTCTATATGGCTGCCATCGCCACCGGTTCCATGTTGATTCTGAATCTATTTTTATACAAAGAGCCCGAGCGGGCGAAGTCAACCAAAACCATTGGCCAGGTCTTAGCTGAAGCTGTAATGGTAATAAAGGACTTTCGATTCATTGGATTAATAGTAATTTATTCCTGCTTTTGGATTCTCTATTTTCAGATGTTTGATACCGTGCTTTATTACGTGCGTGACTATGTGGATGCCACGGAGTTGAATACAGCCATAAACAGCTTTCTATCTTTGTTTATTGAAAATCCTACCTGGAAATTTGATGTAGAACATGTTACTGTTATCAATGCGGGTGCCATTATCTGTTTGCAACTGTTTATTTCGGCCATCGTAAAGAAATGGAAACCGCTGCCGACCATGATCACAGGCATTGCCATTGCCACTTTCGGTATGATTATATTTGCCATTTCCACCAATATCTGGTTTTTTGTTGTCGGCACCATCATCTTCTCAGTTGGTGAAATGACAGCACATCCAAAGTTCCTTTCGTATGTGGGCATGATTGCGCCTGAGGATATGAAGGCGCTCTATTTGGGATATTCATTTTTATACGGAGTGATTGGTAGTTTTGTAGGTGGAATTCTGGGGGCGCAATTATATGTGTATTTCGTCGATAAACTTCATGATCCTACCACATTGTGGCTCATTTTTAGCAGCATCGGACTTTTTACAATTGTAGGATTACTCGTTTATAATAAGATTGCAAAAAGTTCAAAAAAATAACTTGTTTTCTTTTTAACCCATACTAATATATTAATCCAGAAGTGCATTTGTTTTTGGGTTGAGTTGATTTACATCAAAAAAATTTGCCCTACAATGTAAAAAACAAAGACACCTCTTAAAAATATAAAGAGATGTCTTTTAGAATTTTATAATACGTGATATAAAGTTAATTGTAATTAAAATTGTGACATTTATTATTTATTATCAATTTCGTCTTGAAGCTCATTTTTAATAATCTTCATGTTGTTTTTTTCTGCAAATGCCTGTTGAGCTTTGGCGAAGTTATCGTCAAATTTTACTTCATCGGTAGAAACCTTAGCTACAATTTGATCAACTCTTGCAAGATCTTTATCCGTTACGTTCTTTTTAGTAACTATATTTATCATCTCTTTGTAGTCTACTTCGTAAATAGTAACATAAAATTGAAATAAATCTAAAGCGCTATTTCTAAAGGAAACATCTCCCTTAAAAGAGTCTAATTTTTTTAAATCTTCAAGGGATTTTTTTGCTTGAGTTCCAAATTTATTAAACGATTGTTGAATAGCAAGAGAATCCCCATTTTTTAGCTGATCTGTGAGTGCTAATATCTCTTTTATGGTTTTAGTTTGCAGATTAACAATATAATCGTTATACTCTATAGCACTTGAAAACGAAATTTTGTCAGATTTTTTTTCATTGCTTTGAGAGCAAGATGAGACAAACATTACCATTGGTAACACCAAAATTAAAAATAGTTGTTTTTTCATACATAAAATGTTTTAGTTTATAAGTTGCTAATTTAAGATTTTTTTTCAAATTATCAATTTATATTTTTCAACTATTTATCTGACAAAAAGTCAGTTTTTTAAGATTGGTCGTTTTTTTGCAATCCTTCTGTGTCAACAAATTTAAAAAATTACACTTATGACTAGTTATTTTTATGGAGAATGGATCATTTTTGGAGTATTTATGCTAATAAGTTTAGCAGTTAGCTCTCAATTGAAGTCTAAATTTAAAAAATATTCTCGCACTCCATTTCGAATGGGCATGACAGGCAAGGAGATTGCCGAAAAGATGTTGCGAGATCATGGCATTGCAGATGTTACTGTAGTGTCAGTTTCTGGAGAGTTAACGGACCATTATAATCCTGTTAATAAAACGGTAAACTTAAGTCCATCCGTATATTCTCAAGCTACTGTATCTGCTGCTGCTGTTGCCGCTCATGAATGTGGTCACGCGGTTCAACATGCTACAGCATATAGTTTTTTAAAAATGAGATCCGCATTAGTACCTATTGTTAACGTCAGCTCTCATCTTGTTCAATGGGTTATTTTAGGAGGTATTTTGTTGCTCAATGTATTTCCAACGCTGTTATTTATTGGAATTGCTCTTTTTGCTTTAACCACATTATTCTCGGTAATTACTTTACCTGTGGAGTATGATGCTTCTCGTCGTGCATTAGCATGGCTTAATAACACGGGAATCACCTCTGGGGAAGAACATGATCAAGCAAAAGATGCTCTAAGCTGGGCTGCACGAACATATTTAGTGGCAGCACTAGGCTCTTTGGCCACACTTATCTATTACATCTTAATATTCACTGGGTCGGGTAGCGATGATTAGTAGTTCCAAATACATCGTTGATATAAAATGATAACCCTAGCTAAATCTTATTTTTTTAGTTTGGGAATCTAAAAATCAATTGAAACTCCATTTAGGAAAGAATTGTCACATTTGAAAACTCCTCTAACAACCGAATAGAATTAAAATTAAGGTAACCCAAAGGATAAAAGTAAGATTTTTTTTTACTTGCAAAAAAAAACTTACTTTTGCATGAATTATTAATCAAACAAACATTTTTTTTATGGAAAAAAAGACAGGAAATCCTGCCGTTGTTGGTCTTGCCGGTTTTGGTTTGACAACATTATTATTACAAATTCATAATTTAGGGTTCTTGGGATTAGGGCCAGTTTTGGCAATGGGAATTATCTTTGGTGGTCTTGCACAAATGATCGCTGGATTTCAAGAACAAAAAATGGGAAACAATTTTGGGTATTCTGCATTTGTTTCTTATGGCGCTTTTTGGATTGGCTTAAGTATTATTTGGTTGCTCAATCATTATGATATTTATAAATCTTCACGTACCGATGTTGGTTGGTATTTGGTTGCTTGGACTGGGTATACCGTTTTGATGTTCATTGCATCGTTGGGAGTTCATACTGCAATGGCAACTACATTTGGGTTGTTATTGTTGGGTTTTATATTACTTGATTTAGGTCATTTTGGCCCAGAATTTTTTGACACGATTGCTGCTGTAGTATTAATATTATGTGCTTTTTCTGCTTGGTATATGATGATTGCATCAATTATGAATGATCTTGCAGGAAAAAAAGTACTCGGATTAGGAAAACCGCTAATAAAAAACTATGTTTCATAGTTGGTAAAAAATATCTTTTAAAAAGACAACTTGATTTTATTTGAGTTGTCTTTTTTATTAGCTTTCTATATCCAGGTTAATTTAAATTACAAAAGATGAACTATACAAAAGCAACTTTTATCATTATTCTCTCCATTTTAAGCACACATTTTTCATTATCTGGGCAACAGGCAGGAAAAATGTACGATCAAGGGCTTGAGAAAATGAAGATTAAGGACTATAAGGCAGCTATCGCGCTTTTCACCAAAGCTATTCATTCTAATATTTCCTATTATGAAGCGAACCTAGAACGTGGTAAGTGCTATGAAAATATTGGAAAAAAAGATTCTGCATTAGCAGATTATCATGTTGCTTTGACAAAAAATCCAAAATCTTCGAAAGGATTTTACTATCGCGGAATGCTCTATTTTTCTCAGAAAAAATTCTCAAAAGCAGTTGAAGATTTTTCTAAAGTGATTGATTTAAAGCCAGATATGACAGAAGGTTATAGCTCTAGGGCAAATTCCTACATGGAGCTAAAGGAGTGGAATTTAGCAAAAAGGGACTTATCAGAGCTTATTAAATTAGACAAAAGTGATGCAGTTGCTTTTTTGCGTAGAGGAAAATGCAATAGCTATTTGAATTTGTCAAACGATGCTTTGACCGATTATAATACAGCAATCCATTTAAAACCTGATGAAGGGGATGCTTTTTTCAATAGGGGGATTATGTATCAACATCTTGGGAAATATTCCTTGGCGGCAACCGATTATTCTAGGGCGATTGATCTAAAAATTGAAAATGAAGACCTTACAGCTCGACGAGCTGATTGTTATTATATTTCTGAACAATGGGAAAAGGCAATTGCAGATTATTCCAAATTGATTACCATTTATAAATCCAAAAATGCTGATATTTATGCCAAAAGAGGCGATTGTTATACCAATTTAAATAATTATCCACTAGCTCAAAAAGATTTTAATAAGGCAATTCTCTTCGAGCGAGATAATTATTTGACTTATGTAAATAGGGGAAGAGTATATCTGAAAATGAAGAAGATAAATCAGGCATTGCTAGATTTTAGAAAAGCCATTGAGGTAAATCCTAACGGGTGGGAGGGTTATTTATACCGTGGCATTACTCTGTTCGATCAACAAAAATTTAAAAATGCACTCGATGATTTTAATGATGCAATTAAATTAAACCCCACATCGGGAATGGCCTATTTTTATCGAGGTGCATGCAAAGACAATTTAAAAGATCCAGCAGGTGGGTGTGCAGACTTGAAAATTTCATCCGAACTTGGGTATAAAGATGCTATCGAGAGAACAAAAAAATACTGCAGATGATTAGTTTTTAAGAATCTTGGAATTGATGATTGCTCTTTTATTTAATATCTCTTCCTTCACATTTTTACTCAAAGTTACTTTCATCAAAGAAAGATCCGCTTCAGATTGAGGAATTAGTTCGTGCTCAACCATTCTCTTAAGGACAAGTGTGTAGTGATTGATGATATATTCTTTAAAACTAAAATCATCGTTGAATAAATATCGATAGTTTTTTGGACTTGGAATAATGGCTGCTAAAAAGATAGATTCATCTAATGTTAATTCCGAAATATCCTTATTGAAATAATAGGTAGATGCTTCTTTAGCTCCATAAATACCTGGACCCCATTCAATAATGTTGACATATATTTCAAACATTCTTTCTTTTGTAGACAATCTGTTCCTTTCAATTAACCAAACTATTAACATCTCTTCCAATTTCCGAGCGATATTTTTATTCTTATTTAAAAAGAGGTTTTTAACTAATTGCATCGAAATTGTACTACCACCTCGAGCAAATCTTTTGCGCTTGATATTTTCAATAATTGATTCTCTAAAGGCACCAATAGAGAACCCCCCATGCTCAAAAAACCAACCATCTTCCGACATTAATATTGCGTTTGTCAACGAACGAGGAATCTGGTTAAATGAAATAAAATTTGGGTTATTAGGACTTAATTCGACTTTTTTCACCTCCATATCTTTATCAAAAATAGTATGAATAAATGGACTATTGATCTTTTTTAAATCGGTAAATCCAGGCTCTATAATTTGGAATTTCTTTTGAATTAAGTCTGATTTAAAAATAAGAGAGTCGGGTTGTGCCATGTCTAATTCAAAATACCCTTGATAACTAAGTTCGCCAGCTACTTTTATACCTTCAAGGTTGTTAAACAGTCCATTTGGAAGTGAACTAAAAAGCTCATCCGCTGGAAAAAATGGTTTGTAAAGCGAGAGAATGATTTTTTTGGGTTTTGAAAATATAAAGTGGGCATAAGGATGAATTTGCAATCGATTGATGGTTACCGTTGAAGTACTGTCCATTTCTACATAATTGGCTCCTATGTTAATTTTAAATTCATTTCCTATGTTTTCAAATTTGACAGTATCTGTAGCCACTCTTTTATGAAAAATTTGAAGATTATTGGCTAACCACATCCCTGAAAAATGATAAGTGGAATTTGTAAGCTCCTCACTTTTTAGTCGAAAATTTATGGTATCAAAACATACAAATGAATTATTTCGATATTTAATCCATGGAATGGAAATAGGAGACCGATCTTCTCCAGTCATTTTTATAGAAATTTCTTTGGCAACTTTATCTACTTTTCCAATTGCATTTATGACAGAACTCTTCCCTGTTTCTGTAAAAATAATTTTACTGTCAAACTGATGATCAAGGATACTAAAATTTGTTGTACTAAATTGAACAACATGATCTGAATTTGAAATGTTTACTTGTAAGTTTTTGACATTCATCTTGTTGGGCAAAATATCAAATACTAATTCAACTATTGATTCTGCTTTTTTTGCAAGGTTTTTCTCTTGTTGTGCGTTTGATTCTTGTTGTTTATTGCTCTTAAACAAGAAGTCAAAATTGTTTTCTGGCCCTTTTTTTTCTATATTAATTTTGCAATCATCTACTTCAATATTTTCTATGGATAATCTTTTCCTAAATAGTTTCCAAAAATCAATTTCTAACTCCACAGAAGAAGCCTCTATCAATGGTTTACAATCGATTTTTTGGAGAGAAAATCCATGTATAGTAGCCGTAGATAATCCTTTAAAGGAAATGGATTGGTATTGGATTATGGCATGATGAGAATTTTTATAATTTTGAATTTTTGAGTTCAAGTAGTAAACAACAAGGGGTTCACGAAGGAAAATGAAAATGGTAACGATGAAAAAAAAGACAGTAAAACTCCACGAAAAATATCCATATGGCTTTTTATAAGCACTTTTGATGGCTTGTGCAACCTCTGTATATTTTTTCATGATTATTTTATTTTTTATCGGCCTTATTTTCGAGCATGGGAACAAATCTGAATTGCCCATGCGTTTCTTGGGTGTACTCGGTTTCCGAAATTTTTGTAATCGTGGTCATCGTTTGTACATCTTCCCCAAGAGGAATTACCATGATGCCACCAATTTTTAGCTGTTCTACCAGCTTTTCAGGTATAAATGGTGCTCCACATGTGATAATGATTTTGTTGAATGGTGCAAATGCAGGAAGTCCCATATAACCATCTCCATAAAAAAGCTTCATCCTATATTTGAGTAATTCCATCAAAGCTTTTGTTTTAACAAACAACTCTTTTTGTCGCTCTATGCTAAATACTTTGGCTCCCATTAAGGATAAAACAGCTGCTTGATAACCCGAACCTGTGCCAATTTCAAGAACTTTATCTCCCTTTTGAATATTCAACAAGGTGGATTGTATTGCTACTGTATAAGGTTGAGAAATTGTTTGTCCTGCTCCAATTGGGAAAGCTTTGTCTTGATATGCAAACTCTAAAAAGGATGATTCAAGAAAAAGATGACGAGGAATTTGACCGATTGCATCCAACACAGGTTTGTTTGTGATCCCTTTATTTTGTAATTCTTCAATTAATTTTTTTCGTAATCCTTTGTGTCTGAATGAGTCAACCATTTTTTGTAAAGTTAAATTTTGAAAAACCGTTTTTTTTAGTTTCTTTTGCGAAATTAAAGCTAAATCATCAAAAATACAAATAGATGTTGAAAATTGGAGTTATCGGGATAGGGCATTTGGGGAAAATTCACTTGAATTGTATTTTACAAATTCCTAATTATGAGTTGATTGGATTCTATGATATCGATCCAGGAGTACAAAAAAACATATCTAAAGCATATAATATTACTTGTTTTACTTCTGTTGAAGAACTGATTCGAAATGTTGATGTAGTCGACATTGTAACCCCTACAACAGTCCATTTCGAACATGCATCAGCCGCTATTCGAAAATTAAAACATGTATTTATCGAAAAACCAATTGCATCTTCTTCAGAAGAGGCTCGAATGCTTATTAATTTAGCGTACGAAGCGAATGTAAAAGTTCAAGTTGGACATGTAGAAAGATTAAATCCTGCTTTTATTGCTGTTAGCGATAAAATTATAAACCCTATGTTTATCGAATGTCACCGATTGGCATCATTTAATCCTCGTGGAACGGACGTTTCTGTGGTTTTTGACTTGATGATTCATGATATTGATATTGTATTAAGTACTGTAAAATCACCCATCAAAAAAATTCACGCAAATGGGGTAGCTGTAGTAAGTGACACCATCGATATTGCAAATGCTCGAATTGAATTCGAAAATGGTGCTGTTGCTAATCTTACAGCAAATAGAGTGTCGATGGTGAATATGAGAAAATCACGTTTTTTTCAACAAAATTCATATATTTCAGTCGATTTTCTGACAAAAAAATCTGAAATTATTACCCTTACAGATGTTGAAAACGTTGATTTTCCTTCGATGGTTTTTGAGACTACATCGGGTAAGAAAAAATATGTAAACATACAAACTCCCGAAATTGCTCCTATAAATTCTATTCAGAGGGAGTTAGAGTTGTTTTATCAGTGCATTGTTGATAATTCAAACCCCTTGGTTACTGTCTCTGATGGCGGAAATGCTTTACAGGTAGCTCAGCAAATAATGAACAAAATTGGATATTAATCTTTTTTCTTTTATTTTTATAAAATCAAATAATATCTTTCATTATCTTGCGTTACCAAAAGGGTGTCTAATTCATTTTATAAACAAAATTTCATCGAATTATCAATTTTTCAAACAAAAAAAAACATATGAAAGTTTCTTTCCAATCTCTTTTTCTGATTATTATTATTGTTTTTTTTACTTCAAGTTGCTCTTTATTCGATAAAAAAGAACAAGCCCCTTCTTATCTTATCATTGATTCTGTTGGAATAAACCCAAACTATGCCGAATATGGCACCTCTTCTCACAATATATCCGATGTATGGGTGTATGCGAATGATCTTCTTATTGGATGCTTTGAACTGCCTGCCAAAATTCCCATTTTAGCTGAGGGAAACGTAAAAATTACTGCTTTAGCAGGGGTAAAAGTAGATGGTATTAGCGCTACTCGTGCCACCTATCCATTTTATGCCTCAGCTGTTTTCAATTGCAATTTATCCCCAGAAGCACCAGTAAGAATTAAACCAATTTTTAATTTCGATATTAGTACCCAAATTGCATTTAGTGAGGATTTTGAGTCTGCGGGTATCCTTTTTGGAAAAGCAATAAACAGCGACACAACCATAACTGCTACCAACAATCCTTTGGATATATTTGTAAATCAACAAGATAATTCTGAAGTTAACAATTATTCGGGAGTTATTAATTTAAACAACGAAAAAGATACATTCGAAATTGAGACAATTAATGGGTATGTACTTCCAAAAAATGGAACATACGTTTTCCTCGAAATGAACTATAAATGTACTACTCCAATAATTGTTGGAACGAAAGCTATTTATTCTTCTACCATCAACAGGAACCCCAAAATTGTACTTAATCCAACGAACACATGGAAAAAAGTTTATGTCAATCTAACGGTGTCTGTTAGTAGTGAAATCAATGCATCAAATTTCAAAATCTTCTTTGCTGGTATTTCAAATTCTGGCTCAACCGAAGACAAAGTGCTTCTTGATAACATTAAGCTAATTCACGCTAGAACTGCTAAACACTAATATTATTGAAAAGAAATGAATAAAAAAAGACAAGTATTAAAATATCTATTTTTTGATTTTTTATCTGCTGCAATTACTTGGGCATTCTTCTTTTCCTTTAGAAAATATTCCGTTAATCCTTCTGTTTTAAACAACATTTCTGAATACATCTTATCTGACTATAAATTTTATCTCGGCATTATTGTAATTCCGATCTTTTGGATTACTTTATATACGCTCACAGGATATTATCGAAAGATTTATCGTAAATCGAGACTTAAAGAGATTATTCAAACCTTTACTATTACTTTGTTAGGGACATTAATTATCTTCTTTGCCCTGATTCTCGATGACGATATAGTGAATTATACTAGCTATCTAAATTATTATCTTGTTCTTTTGATATTTCACTTTCTTGCAGTCTATATTCCAAGGTTGTTAATTACTACTATTACTATTAAACATATTCGTAAAGGCAACATTGGTTTTAATACACTGCTGATAGCTGCTGATGAAGTTGCAATCGAGGTCTTAAATTCTTTAAAAAAACACTACGCAACATCCGGAAATCGATTTGTAGGTTATGTCTCAATTGACGGCAACCAAGTGGATGCATTAAAAGTACATTTACCTTATTTAGGATCTATTTATAACCTTAACGATATTATATCTGAAAAGCAAATTGAAGAGGTCGTTATCGCCATTCAAAATGGCAAAAGAAAATACATCGAAGAAATTATTGCAAATATCGATGATAGTAATATGGTAATTAAAATAATGCCTCAAATTCAAGATATACTATTAGGAAGTGTTAAAATGACTTCCATTATGGATGAGCCTCTTATCCAAATTTTTCCTGATTTTATGCCTGAATGGCAAGCTTTTGTGAAAAGACTAATGGATGTGATATTCTCGCTGCTAGCGATAATTATTTTATCTCCATTAATGATTGTTCTGGCTATCGGTGTTAAACGCAGCTCTAAAGGACCAGTTTTTTACAAACAGGAAAGGGTAGGGCTCAAAGGAAAACTGTTTCATATTATCAAGTTTCGTTCTATGTATACCGACGCAGAAGCTAATGGTCCTCAATTGTCGTCGAAGCATGATAATAGAATTACTCCTTTTGGTAAAATGATGCGAAAAACCCGTATGGATGAATTGCCTCAGTTTTACAATGTTTTAATGGGAGAGATGTCGCTAGTAGGACCTCGACCTGAAAGACAATTTTATGTCAACCAGATTGTTAAGGTTGCCCCACACTACAAATTGATGCAAAAGGTAAAACCTGGAATCACTTCCTGGGGACAAGTAAAATACGGGTATGCCGAAAATATTGATCAAATGGTCGAAAGACTTAAATACGACCTCGTATACATCGAAAATATGTCCTTGCAAATGGATGTTAAAATATTAATTCACACCGTTTTGATTGTCTTCCAGGGCAGAGGAAAATAGTTATTTAAGTGAAATATTTTAAAATCAAAGATTTTCAATTTAAAAAAACTTCTATTTGTTAACTGTTAACCTTCTCATGTAAACTTGAAATGAGTGAATAAAAACGGTCAACCTTATTTAGGCATCAACAACTGTTCACTGTAAACTGTAAACTGATCACTGTAAACTGTTCACTGTAAACTGTTCACTGTAAACTGTTCACTGTAAACTGATCACTGTAAACTGTTCACTGTAAATTGCTGATTTCTCTTACGTGGCTCAAAACCTGCTTCTCTAATTTTCTGTTGCATCCGTAAAGCATCAAGTTGATGACTAGCACCGGCAGCAGAGACCACATTTTCTTCTATCATAATCGAACCCATATCGTTAGCACCAGCGTGGAGGCATATTTGTGCAGTTTCTGTTCCTACGGTTAGCCACGACGCTTGGATATTAGGAATATTATGAAGTGTGATTCTGGAAATGGCGATAAATCGAATATAATCGGTCGGGGAGAGGATATTTAGATTCTTATATTTTTTCAACAAAGCAGTATTTTCTCCCTGAAATGGCCAAGGTATAAAGGAGAGGAATCCGATGGTCCCATCTGGTTTTTTCGACTGTAAATCCCTTATTTTGATCAAATGTTCAATTCGTTGAAAATTGCTTTCTATGTGACCGAGCATCATCGTTGCTGAAGTAGCCAAATTCATGCTGTGAGCTTCATGCATGGCATCTAACCACTCTTGGGTACTGCACTTGTTTTTGGAAAGTTGGTGACGGATATCATCTACCAATATTTCCGCTCCAGCACCTGGCAATGAATCTAAACCCGCTGCTACCAATCGCTCTAATGTCTCTCTATAGCCGATTCCAGATTTCTTTGCTAGGTAGACTACTTCCGGTGGTCCTAATGCATGTAATTTGAGTTTCGGATGCCGCTCTTTCAATTGACTAAAAAGGGTTTCATAGTCTTCTAAAAACAGTTGTGGATGCATTCCCCCTTGAAGTAATAATTGTTCTCCGCCCAAAACAAACAGAACCTCAATCTTTTCGTCATACTCTTCCAATGTAGTAATATAAGCTTTGTCAGACTTAGGAGCACAATGAAAGTTGCAAAAAAGACAGCCAGAAGTACATACATTGGTGATATTTACATTACGGTCGATAATCCAGGTAACGATGTTTTTAGGATGTAATTTTTTACGGATTTCATTGGCTACAAACATCAGCTCTGAAAGAGGAGCTTTGGTGTACAAAAAAATCGCCTCTTCGAACGAAATTGGTTCAAGTTGCAACGCTTTTTGATAAATGTCGTGAAATCTGTAGGACATAATTCTATTTACGTTTGATACTTTGCAATCTCTTTTCGCTCATCTCTGTGGCATAGGGAGTATAACCAATCTCTTGGATACGTTTGATACAGTCGTGTCTGTCCGATTTAAAAATGTATGAGAACAATTTGGAAACGAAATTATTCATCTTTTTACACTCCACAGTCGTTGCCACGGTTTTACAATCGGCACAAGAGCTAATGTTTGCATCCAAACAGCAGGTGCGAGTCTTACACCAAGTGGCTTTTGTATTCTCGAAACAACCTGGGCATTTCCCTGTGGAGTATTTACCGCAAGCACCACAATATAGACCGCAAGCGGCAATCAATTTTGGGTTGTTGATGATCTCCTTTGTTTCCATGAATTGTTTATTCTTCAAGATACTCATTTTTTCTAGTACCTTCGTATATATCGTATTTCAACATTTTACATTCAATGGCTCCGTTATACAATGTAAGTTTTTTGGAAGGTTTCAAACCTACATATTTATGAACGTTAGCTCCACCGGCTATCATCCATACCTCGTAATTAGCGCAATTATTTTTCAGAGTATCTCCAATTTTCTTGTAACTACTTTCAATATCAGCTAATTCCAAACGTTCTCCATAGGGAGGATTAAAAATAATGGTGCCTCCTTCTTTTGGGAAGATGAAATCTTCAAAAGAGGATTCGGTGATGATAATATCCTTGTGTAATTTGGCTTTTTGAGCGTTTCTAAGGGTGAATTTCACCATTTTTGGATCTATGTCTGATGCATGAATTTCTGCCTCTGATTCCTTAATATTTTCATCGGATTCATTTTTAATACGCTCCCATAGATATTCATCAAAATTTGCCCATTTCATAAACCCAAATTCTTCTCGGTAATAACCCGCGGGAATATTGTTTGCAATCATGGCAGCTTCTATTGCAAAAGTGCCAGATCCACACATAGGAGCATAAAAATTTGAATCTCCTTTCCAACCCGATAACAAAATGATTCCAGCAGCTAACACTTCTTTTATGGGTGCCTCCCCAGTAGCAACTCTGTATCCACGTTTAAAAAGTGAATCACCAGAACTGTCGAGCAAAATCGAACATTGATCTTGACGAATATACACATTTACTTTTAAATGTGGCTCAAATCTGTCAACAGTAGGACGTTGGTTGTATTTCTTTCGAAAATAATCCACAATTGCATCTTTGCAAAGTAATGCAGTATAATGTGAATTGGTAAACATCTCTCCAGAAATTGTGGCATCAACCATAAATGTAGTATCATGTTCGAAAAGAGGGTCCCAATTGTAATTCAATATCTTATAGTAAAAATCCTCCTGTGAATAAAATTTGAAAGAAAATTGTTCTATTAAAATAGAAAGTGCAGTTCTACAATTATAGTTCGCTTTATAAACCATCCCTAGGTCACCCTCAAAACTAACAGCCCTATTTAATACTACAATACTGGACGCTCCCAGCTGTTCTAGCTCATTGGCTAAAATTTCTTCTAAACCAGCCATTGTTTTAGCTAACAACTTCATAACCGCTTTTCCCATTCTTGAAAATAATTTTAAAATGCAAAAATAGTCATTTTTGGTCACTTCAAGAAATTTAAAATTCTTCAAATGGTTACTGATTTAATAGTTGATTTGGTAGATATAGAAACAATATCTACTTTTGTAAAGTTATAGTAGAGCTAATTTTCTATTCAAAAAGCGAAAAACAAAATTTAAATTCGACTTTTTTTTGTAATAAATTCAATTCATTCTGATGTACCTATACTTAAAAAAGATATTAAAAACAATCCTTCCTTCTCGATTATTATTCAAATTTGAACCCATGATAAGAAAAATAATATTTCAATTTTATCATGGATCTAAGCACCATTGCAATATATGCAACAGTAATATCCGATCTTTTATTTTAATAAAAAATGGAGACAAATTATGCCCACATTGTGGTAGTCTAGCCAGAAATAGAAGAATTTGGACTCATTTATCTTCTATGATAACGAACCAAGATACAAAAGTATTAGATTTTTCTCCTTCACGCTCGTTGTATAGAAAAATGAAATCTATTCTAAAAAACAATTATCATAGCTCCGATTTATCTGGAGATTTTATTTCAGATTATCAGTTTGATATTACCAACATCAAGATGGATGATAACTATTATGATTTGGTTATCTGTTATCATGTTCTAGAACATGTACCAAACGATCTTCAAGCTATGAAAGAACTATTCCGAGTAATAAAACAAGGTGGATTATGTATTATTCAAACTCCATTTAAAAGTGGACACACTTATGAAGATAGCTCTATTGTTTCTGATGAAGACAGATCGATTCATTTTGGTCAATCAGATCATGTTCGAATTTACTCTGTAAATGACTTGGAATCGCGACTTACAAACTGTGGATTTTCAGTAGAAGTCCAAATATTTGAGGAAGATGATAACAATGTTTTTGGTTTTCAATCTCAAGAAACTATTCTTTTTTGCAGAGCATAGAATCGTCAATTTTCAAAAAGATAGTTATCCTTTTAGTTGTAAATACTTTCCAGTGATGGAAGTGTTTGATAAAACAATTTGCTCTGGAGTTCCCTCAAATATTAGTTGTCCTCCTTTATCACCACCATCGATACCTAGATCGATAATCCAATCAGCACATTTTATAATTTCAGGATTATGTTCAATCACCAAAACAGAATGACCCTTTTCGATTAACATATCAAAAGCTTTATACAGTTTATGAATATCATGAATATGAAGTCCAGTGGTTGGTTCATCAAAAATAAATAGAGTAGGGGCTAAGTTGTTCCCTTTCACTAAAAAACTGGCCAATTTCAATCGTTGAGCTTCACCACCTGACAAAGTGCTAGAAGATTGTCCCAATTTTATATATCCCAATCCTACCTTTTCAAGGGGAGTTAACTTGTCAATTATTTTTTTTGTAAGGGAATTTTGTTTAACTGTTTCCATAAAAAAATCTAAAGCTTCAATAATTGACATTTCCAAAACATCACTGATGTGTTTACCGTTTATCTTAACTTCTAAAGCCTCTTCTTTAAAACGTTTTCCATTACATTCTTCACATAAAATTTCTACATCTGCCATGAATTGCATTTCGATATTTACCTTTCCTTCGCCTTCACATTCGTCGCATCTACCTCCAGGTACATTGTATGAAAAAAATCCAGGCTTATATCCTCTATTTTTTGCTAATACCTGATCTGCAAATAGTTGTCTAATATCATCGAAAGCTTTAGAATAAGTAGCTGGATTAGACCTTGAAGAGCGCCCTATTGGGTTTTGATCGATCATTTCTACATTATTTAAATGCATTAAATCACCTGACAATTTGTTGAAACGCTCAGGTTTGTCTGAGCTACCATCCCCAATTTCGCGTTTAAGTGCTGGGTATAATATCTTTTTTATCAAAGAGGTTTTTCCCGAACCACTCACACCTGTAACAACACATAATACTTCTAGAGGAATTTTAACTGTTATGTTTTTTAAATTATTTGCTCGTGCTCCCTCAATAATGATCGAATTACACCAATTTCTTCGATATTTTGGAATAGGTATAGTTAATCTCTTGGAAAGATATTTTGCGGTATAACCATTGTTTTCGGATAATTCTTTCTGTTTGCCTTGAAAAATAACCTCTCCACCAAAGCGACCAGAATCGGGACCTATGTCTATGATATAATCTGCAGCTCTAATAATATCTTCGTCATGTTCCACTACAACCACCGTGTTTCCAATGTCTCTAAGTCTTTTCAAGACCCCAATCAATCGTTCTGTGTCTCGAGAATGAAGCCCTATGCTTGGTTCATCAAGTATATAAAGAGACCCAACCAAACTGCTACCGAGCGATGTTGCTATATTTATACGTTGTGATTCGCCTCCAGAAAGTGAATTTGTTAATCTATTTAAAGTTAGATAACCCAATCCTACATCCATTAGAAATTGCAACCTATTTCGAATTTCTTGTACAATTTGTTTTGCTATCGTTTGTTCGGAAATAGTTTCAAAAGTTAACTCATTAAAAAAACTAAAACATTCATCTATAGGCATTAAAACGATGTCGGTTATGCTTTTGTCTTTAATTTTTACATATTGAGCATCTTTTCTTAGTCTAGTACCATGGCATTCTGGGCATAATGTTTTTCCTCTAAATCGTGATATAAAAACTCTGTTTTGAATTTTATAGTTATGCTGTTCTAAATGGTTAAAAAATGCATTTATCCCATTAAAATATTTATTTCCTGTCCATAAAACTTCAATTTCCTTTGGAGTTAAATCCTCAATGGCTCTGTGTATAGGAAAATCAAATTTTAATGCGTTGTTTATCAACGCTTGCTTCCAATCTGCTGTACTTTCATATTTCCAACAAGCAATGGCATCTTCGTACACGGATAGGGTTTTGTTCGGAAAAACTAAATCCTCGTCGATGCCAATGATTTGACCATACCCTTCACATCTATTACAAGCCCCATAAGGATTATTAAAACTAAACAAATTCACACTCGGCTCTTCAAATTGAATCCCATCTAGCTCAAATCTACTACTGAAATGATGATTGTGTTCGTTGTTTTGGGTTTGAGTTTTTATATAACAAATTCCATTACCTTCAAAAAATGCACTTTGTATTGAGTCCGATAATCTTGTTTTAATTTCATTTAAATGCTTAATTAACAAACGATCCACTAAGACATATAATGATTCTTTGTTGAAATTTTGTGCATTTTCAATTGCATCAGAAATCGGTATTATTACATCGTTGTACATAATTCTGCTATACCCTTGTTGTAATAAAATCGTAAATTGATCCGAAATCGTTCTTTCTCCTTTAATCACAAATGGAGCAAATATATGCACTGAAGTATCCTCTTCGAGTTTCCAAATAAAATCGGTAACATCTGCTACAGAATGACGTTTTACAATATTTCCTGAAATGGGAGAATAGGTCTTTCCCAATCTTGAAAAAAGTAATTTTAAATATTCATATATTTCGGTGGAAGTTCCTACTGTACTTCGTGGATTTTTACTGATGGATTTTTGTTCAATAGCGATTGCTGGCGGAATACCTTCAATTGAAAAAACATCTGGTTTTGCAATTCTGCCCATAAACTGACGAGCATAAGAACTCAAACTTTCAACATAACGCCTTTGTCCTTCAGCAAAAAGAGTATCGAAAGCCAAGGAAGATTTTCCGGAACCAGATAATCCAGTAATCACAACAAATTGGTTTCGTGGAATAGCTACATCTATATTTTTTAAATTGTTTACTTTAGCTCCTGAAATGCGTATCCAGTTTTTGTTAATATTTTTATCGCTCATATTTAGATAGTTATGAATTTTTCGTAGTTTTTTCAGGACAAAAATAATACAAAAACTTGACTTATTCATTTTCAGTTTGTATATTTGCCAAATCATAATTATTCATTTTCACAAAAAGAAATCGCCTATAGAGTAAAAATTACGCTTTATTAACCATCCAAAAAGGAGGCTATTATGAAAGCTAATTTGCTCAGCGATAACGAGTTAATCGTTAATTTCGCATCTGGTGATTCGAAATCATTAGAAACTTTAATAAATCGATATCAAAAGAAAATTTTTGGTTATATTTTTACGATTGTAAATAACCGGGATGTCGCAGAAGATGTCTACCAAGATACATTCATGAAAATAATTCATACCATACGTTCAGGTCAATATAACGAAGAGGGCAAGTTTATTCATTGGGCTATGAGAATTGCACATAATTTAAGCATTGATTATTTCCGAAAGGAGAG
Organism: uncultured Lentimicrobiaceae bacterium; assembly: GCA_964653595.1. Taxonomy (GTDB): domain Bacteria; phylum Bacteroidota; class Bacteroidia; order Bacteroidales; family WCHB1-69; genus JBAXTE01. The sequence goes on along the minus strand of CAZZHH010000023.1, from coordinate 16,025 downwards.
TAAAATGCCTGCTTGTCGTTCAAATGAAGATTACGATATTTTTAATTTAATTGGAGGGATTGAACCATCGAAAGAGGATTTGATGATTACCAACCAAATCCACTCCGACGTTAGAAAGGTTATTGATTTTTTGCCGCAAGATCAAAAAGAAGTCGTTTACATGAGATTTTATCAAAACATGAGCTTTAAAGACATTGCTGAATCTTGCGATATCAGTATCAACACTGCGCTTGGAAGAATGAGATATGCTTTGATAAATATTCGAAAAATTATTGACAAAAAAAATATTGTTTTGGCATAAAACAATATTTAAAATAATAATTCGTTTCATAAGTATAAAACAATTTATGCCTATGAACAAAAAGTCTACAATTTTAAAAACACACATCAAGTCCGACAATCTAATGCCAAGGCAACATACAAACTTATTAATTATCAGTTATGCTGCAACATTAAAAGTGATTAAATCAAAACTTATCGGCAATTTCGATGTGTTTATGAACTAAGTTCCCCCTTAGATTCATCATAAAAGTCCCTTATTGGGACTTTTTTTTATTCTTCATGTTCATGATTTTCGTGATTTGAATACAAACATACATGAATATATCCTAAAATATCAGCAACAGCTAATCCCCATCGTTCAATAAACCAACTTCTACAATTACAAACAGCCCATTGTTGAGCAGAAAATTTATTTGTCGAAAATAACAAAATAGTATCTTTTAAATCTTGATATAAATCGGTTAATGCTTCTGCTACTTTAGGACCATCATCTGTACAATTACATTCATGATTATTGTCGCATTTTTGAGAGAATTTCTCTAATAGATTCATCAACACTAGTTCATATTCTTCTTCGGTTACAAAACGCTCATCTGCAGAATTATCGTCTAACTTAAGTTCGGGCAAAAGAGAGGACTTTAAATAGATTAATGGCAAAATTTTCTGTAAATAATTCATCATAGAATGCTTATCTATATCTTTACTTTTTTCAATAAATGAAACATATTCGTTAGCTACCGATAATAATTCTAAAAAATGTTTTCCATGCGTTATATCGTAATCTACAACTTCATGGTTATCTTCAAAAATTGGATTAAAATCTTCTTTCATATTAGTTTAAATTGAGTCAATACTATTTTTAATTATTTGTAATGCTTCCATTAATTCACTTTCGGTAATATTTAAAGGAGGTGCTATTCGCATTGATTTACTACAAAACAAAAACCAATCGGTGATTACTCCATTTTTAATGCATGCATCGATCACTTTTTTATTGGTTTCAAATGAATCAAATTCTAATGCTATAAAAAGTCCAGCTGAACGAATAGCGACAATACTAGGATTATTCTCAAAAAAACGAACTATGATATCCGATTTATGTGAAACCGTTGAGATAAGGCTTTCATTTTCAATCACATTAATACAAGCTAATGCAGCAGCAGCTGAGACTGGATGTCCTCCAAAGGTTGTAATATGTCCCAATACCGGCTGATGGGTAAAACAATTCATGATCACTTTAGAAGCTATAAAAGCACCAATAGGCATTCCACCACCCATTCCTTTGGCTAATGTGATGATATCGGGAGTAAACTGGGCATATTGAAACCCAAACATTTTTCCTGTACGACCAAAACCAGTTTGTACTTCATCCGAAATAATCAATGCACCTGTGCTTTTACATTTTTGTTGTAATGCTGTCCAGTAATCTATTGAAGCTTTTAAAATGCCAGCTTCGGCTTGGACTGGCTCAATTAAAATTGCTGCTGTTTTTTCTGTAATCCTATTTAAATCTTCTATATTGCCAAATCGAATAGAGAAAAAATCGGGCAATAAAGGGGCGAAATTTCTCTTATATTCTTCATTTCCCATAGCACTTAATGCTCCAAAAGTACTTCCATGATAGGCATTGGAAAAAGAAATAATTTGAGAACGACCCGTGAATTTCCTTGCCAATTTAATAGCTCCATCGTTGGCTTCACTTCCTGAATTTACAAAAAAGACATTGGATAAATGATCGGGGAGGAGCGAGGTTATCTTTTTTGCCAAATTCACTTGTGGAGATTGAATATATTCACCATAAACCATCAAATGAAGATATTTATCCGTTTGCAAACGAATAGCTTCCACTACTTTTGGATGCCTATGGCCAATATTACTGACAGATATTCCAGAAATTAAATCAATATAGGTTTTTCCATTTATGTCCTTTAAAAAAACTCCTGATGCACTTTCAATTTCAAGTGCTAAGGGCTCTATCGATGTTTGGGCAACATGAGAAAAAAACAACTCTCTTTGTGATATCATTATCAAACATTGTTTAAAATACGTGAATTGCAAGCCATATACAAACGGGATTGGTACTTGTATAGGTTACTTTATGTTTCTGAAAAGGGGCGATGGATAATGAAGTGCCTGAGGATAAATAAAATTCATCTCCGTTGTCGTATTTTACAAAAGCTTCACCTTGAAGAACAGCAACCCACTCTAAATTACTCTGTTGCAACCATTCATCTTTTGTTACATGACCGCAGGAGACTATTCTTTCAATTTTAATGTTTTTGTAGACTAACAAATCTAGAAAATGTTCTGATTGGAGGACATTAAAATCAAGAGCATCGATATCGTACAATCCATTATTCATATCAAAAATATTTAAAAAATTGAATCAATTGGTCCAAGTCCCTCTCTTACTACTTCAAATTCTTCGTCTATACAATTTATGATAGTGGATGGAATAAACCCACCATATCCACCATCTATAATAATATCAACCACATCACCATACTGTTGATAAATCAATTCTGGGTTGGTAAAATATTCAATGGAATCTTCTTCTAGGCTCTTTATGGTTTTTGTTAATACCGGACTACCTAACTCTTCAACAATTGCTTTTATAATCGAATTATTTGGAATTCTTATTCCTATGGTTCTTTTTTTTGTATCGAATATCTTAGGCACATTGTTGTTAGCTTCTACTATAAAGGTATAAGGTCCAGGCAAAGTACGTTTTAGTAGTTTAAAAACACTATTTGATAATGGTTTAGCATAATCCGAAATATGACTCAAATCATTAAAAATAAAGGAAAAATTGCTTTTTTTTAAATTTGAATTGGTGATTTGTGCAAGTTTCTCTACCGCTTTAAAATTGTGCATATCACAGCCAATTCCATATATTGTGTCTGTTGGATAAATGATTATGCCTCCATTTTTTAAGCAATTAACCACTTTGTTAATCTCGCGTGGATTGGGATTCTCAGGATAAATCTTTAACAACATTGGCTTCGTAATTAATAAAAAATGGGTAAGCTACTTATATCGCATCGCTCAACCATTTACCCTTGCTTCCTTCCGGACCTGGGGGAGTTCAACAGGAGCTGATCGTATAAGACTTACCCAGTGCAAAATTACACTTTTTTCTTAAACAATAGCCATTATTTATGAAATATTTTTTTTCATTCGAATAAAGTATTGTCTATCAGTATTTTTTTAATTAAAAATGTTTTTTATAGATTACTTAACTCTCTCTGAAAATATAAAATCACACTGTTTCAAAATATTATAAATTGTATAGTATTCATTTTTTTTAATTTCAACAAATGGAATAGATAAACTTAAATCTTCAATAATTAAACAATATTAAACAATAGGGAATATCAAAATTTCATACTTAACATAATATATATTATCGGTAATTTAGATTAAATTACTTATTAATCTACAAACGGTCGAAATATCCTGAAATAAAGAAATAATATCAATTAAAATAAATGTTATTATCAGAGGGTTTTAAGAATATAGGTATATATTTGTAAAAAAAAAAATTCAATGAAAAACAAGATTTCAATTTTAATTATTTTAATTTTCATGAGCAACGCATTACATTCTCAAGATTCTATCATTCAATTACCAAAACCCAAAATGTATGGCGGTGATTCTATTATGAATTGTTTAAAACATCGTGGCAGCAAACGGGAATATTCCAGCAAAGAAATTCCATTACAAATGCTTTCTGATTTATTATGGGCTGCAAATGGAATAAATCGTCCAGATGAAAAAAAACGTACGGCTCCCACTGCCAGAAATTGGCAAGATATTGAACTTTATGTGGTAATAAAATCTGGTGTTTATTTTTTGAATGATAGTGTTTTACAATTAAAATTAATTAAATCAGGAGATTTTAGGAAGGAAACGGGTAAACAAAATTTTGTTGAAGAAGCTCCACTTAACATAATAATTGTTTCAAATACTTCTAAAATGATTGGTGTTTCTAATGAAAAAATACCACTGTATGCGGGTATGCATGCGGGTTACATCTCACAAAACATATACTTATTTTGCGCATCGGAACGCTTAAATACAGTAGCAAGACATTATCTAGACTTTGAAAATTTATCGAGAATTATGGGACTTAAACCAAACCAACTTATCATATTAGCTCAAACCGTCGGGTTTCCTATTGAATAAATTGTAAAGTGCATTTTTTTTCATCATCCCCTATCCTACTTTTGGATTTTTAAACCAAGAGGTCAAATATGGCATTAAAAAGAGTTTTAACAAGTCTCGACATAGAAATCTTGAATATTACTCTTTTTTCCATTTACAATTACCTGTAAATGATGATATCCTGAGTAGAAAACTCTTGTTGTAATAATTTTAAATGTATGTCTTTTGGTTAAACGAATGGTTTGATTCGCTTTGCAATCTCGTTCACTAATTTTAAACACTTTGGAAGATAAATCTCCATTTTTCTTTTTAAAAAATATGCAATATTCAATTCTAATTCGTTGATTTTCAATAGAATTATTAGATATTGAAAAAGAAAATTCTAAAAAATCACCAATTTTCACCCTAGGTGTAGTTATGTTTACGGTATCAATGCACAACCAATCACTGTTTAATTTATAGTAATTTAATACCAAAGGATGACTTTTTTTTAGGAGAGTTCTAAGGCCATGTTTTATTATTGCATCTGTTTCTTTGCTGATTCCTTGCCATTTTTTTGCAATATCAATCACAAAATTTGGGTTATCTTTCGAAATATCATTGATATTATTAGCTACACTTAGCCTAACATTTTCACAAGGATCTTGTTTTAAATTTTCGAGTATGGGTAATATCTTATTTGGATCTTTCTTGAAACCAGTTAATGCAATTCCCCATGGCAGTCTGGGACGTGAACCTTCCGATGACAAACGTCTTACTTTATCATTTGGATGAGTAGACCAGACAATAAGTTGGCTTATCATCTGATTTTCATATTTTTGAATAAATGGTCGAACCGCAAATTCACAACTTGTTAATTGTGTTACTATTTCCATTGCTCTTATGGAACTTTCAAGATGATTTAATCCATACAACGAAATATATTCGGGTAAAAACATAAATCCGAGCAACGATTTGGTCTTAGTTTCTTGAATTATCTTAGCTATGGATATTAATAAGGAAGAAGCCTTTTCAAAATCGGCTGGCATAAATTCATGTAATACCTTTGCAGAGTATATCAAACGCTCCTTGAGTTCCAATTTAGCATATTCTTCGGTAAAGATTCTATCTAAAAATAATCCTTTGTCAAATTTTAAAACAAGTGGATTTATCATATCGATAAAATAAATAAAAAAATCTTTGTTTAAATGATCTTTCAATAATGTACTCATGTTTACAATATATGATTCGCAGTCAAAGTTAATATATTTTTGACAAAAAGTTTGTTTTGGTTCGGATTATTAATTATATTTACAAAAAAAATGAGTTACTAACATTAAAGCTAAATTTATGAAAAACAATCAACGAGTTTTTATTCTTTTAATTGGATTTCTGTTTGCAATGATATCTACTTCATTCGCTCAAAAAGTATATAGTGTGCAATACAAAAGTGATGCAAAAATCAAAGTGTATGTTGCACAGTACAAAAGTGATGCGGATTTAGTAGTATATAAATGCGATTATAAAAGTGATGCATCAGGGAACAATGGATTGTGGTATTTTTGTCAATACAAAAGCGACGCCGATAAAACGATTTATTTTGTAGACTATAAAAGTGATGCCGACCTAGTTATCTATTTTTCCACCTATAAAAGCGATGCTGGTTGGAAAAACAACTCAAAAAAGAGTCTCTTGTATTAATCAAAAATTGTTAGAAAATTATGAAAAGATTTTTTATCACTATTTTTTCGATCGCATTTGTAATATTTGTAATTATTTCATTCGACTCATGTAGATGTTGTAAAAAAAACAGCACTAAAGAGACTACAGAAAACGATCAACCTTATACTGAAGGTGTAATCAAAAAATTACCAAATATAATTGGTTCTTGCGGATGGGTAATCCAGACAAATGATCGCAAACAATACGAAACAAGAGATGTTCCTGAAGAGTTTTTTGTGGATGGTCTTAAAATAAAGTTTAAATTTTCTCTCATCGAAGGATTAATGAGCAAGTGTCAAACTGGACCAATTATTAGAGTTACTGAAATTAAAAAATTATAATTTAGTTTTATCATCTAAATTATTAAAACTCGTTTGAAATAAAACGAGTTTTTTTTTATTAATAATTGATTCTAAACGCAATAGTTTTTCTTATGATTTTTTTTGCGACCTATAAATACCTTGGAACGTAAAATATTTCAATTTTATTACTACTTTTGAACTCAAATTAGAACGATTATATAATCATTAATGTCAGAAAAAAATATCTTTATAGATCCAACAATTACCCTTGAAATATTTGGATCAAATAATACCAACATCAACCGATTAATTAGTGCTTTTCCTAAGTTAAAAGTCATCACTCGAGGCAATGAGTTAATCTTATTTGGAACCAAATCAGAAATTGCAGAATTTGAAGATAAGCTGAGTCAAATGCACACCTATTTTGAAAAATATGGAAAATTGACTCGTCAGGATGTTGAAAGGCTAGCAACTTCTTCGTATGATGATCGATTTTCGAGGGAGTCAGCCAAAGAGAGTGATGCTGCCATCATCTTGCATGGAAATCATGGAAAAGTAATCAAAGCAAAGACTTTGAATCAACAAAAACTGGTGGATAGCGTTATCAACAACGATATGATTTTTGCTATTGGACCGGCAGGTACCGGTAAAACATATACCGCCGTTGCTTTAGCAGTTAGAGCACTCAAGAATAAAGAGATTCGCAGAATCATCCTTACTCGTCCGGCCGTTGAAGCAGGTGAAAATTTGGGTTTTTTGCCAGGAGATTTGCGCGATAAGCTAGATCCTTATTTACAACCGCTATATGACGCCCTCCGCGACATGATTCCTCCCCAGAAATTGGTATCCTATCTAGAAGACAAAACGATTGAAATAGCTCCCCTTGCATTTATGCGTGGACGAACACTCGATAATGCATACGTAATCCTTGATGAAGCGCAAAATGCAACCGAGGGACAAATCAAGATGTTCCTAACCCGGATGGGAATGAATGCGAAATTCTTTATCACCGGTGATGTTACCCAGGTGGATTTGCCTCGAAACCAAAATTCTGGATTAATACAATCGATGAAGATTTTAAAGAACATCAAAAACATTGAATTCATCCTCTTGGATAACCGAGATGTGGTCAGACACCAACTGGTGACCAAGATCATTGAAGCGTACCAGAAATTGGATGATGAAAAGCATGAAAGACAAATAAAAATTGGATTAAAAGATAAATAGCAACAATTTATTGAAAAAATTTCGAGATAAACTTGTTTATTGTTCACTAATTAGCTAACTTTGTATTATTAAAGGAATGAAATTCAGAAAAGTATTTTATTACAAGGATTATTATTTAAATTACTTCTACACATTAAAACCAGATGTTCAAAAGAAATTCAACTGGACCTTACAATTAATACAAAATCTTGAATATGTTCCAACAAAGTATTTTAAGCATTTAACTGGCTCTTCAGGACTTTATGAAATCAGAGTTGAAAATAGAACAAATATTTACCGAGTTTTCAGTTTTTTTGATGAAGGTAAATTAATTATTTTAATAAATGGATTTCAGAAAAAAACACAAAAAACGCCAGTTAATGAAATTGATAAAGCAGAAAAATTAAAAAAACAATACTTCGATGAAAAAGAGAAATAAGAATCTGACATCTTTTGAAGAACATCTAAATTCCCAATATGGGGAAAGAGGTGTTGAAGCAAGAGAAAATTACGAGCAGGAATATGAGGCTTTTAAACTTGGAGTAATGCTTCAGGAACTTAGAAAAGAACAAGGCATGACTCAAGAGCAGTTAGCCGAAAAATGTGGTACAACCAAAACATACATCTCAAGAATAGAAAATGATGCAAGCGATATTCGTTTATCTACATTGATGAGAATTATTAGAGACGGACTTGGTGGCCATTTAAGATTAAGTGTTGATATTTAAGACAAAAACAAATAAAAAACGAAAAATAGTATGAAAAAAGCTCAAGCCCTTACACGTACCGATTTTAATTTTCCGGGACAAAAAAGCGTTTATCATGGTAAAGTTCGCGACGTTTACCATATCAATGATGATCTGTTGGTGATGGTGGTATCCGACCGCATCTCTGCATTCGACGTGGTTCTTCCCGAAGGAATTCCTTACAAAGGACAAGTGCTTAACCAAATTGCCGCCGAGTTTTTGGATGCCACTACCGACATCTGTCCAAACTGGAAAATCGCCACTCCCGATCCGATGGTCACCATTGGTCATCAGTGCGAACCTTATCCAATCGAAATGATCGTCAGAGGCTACTTAACGGGAAGTTCGTGGCGCGCATACAAAAATGGAATTCGTGAAATTTGTGGCGTTAAAATTCCTGACGGGATGAAAGAACACCAACGTTTTGCCACTCCTATCCTTACCCCTACAACAAAAGCAATGGAAGGTCATGATGAAGATATTAGCAGAGAAGAGATTCTTTCCCAAGGAATCATCTCTAAAAATGAATATGAGACATTGGAAAAATATGCTCTAGCGATTTTTCAAAGAGGAACAGAAATAGCCGCAAAACATGGATTGATCTTAGTAGATACTAAATATGAATTCGGGAAAAAAAATGGTGTGATCTATCTGATTGACGAAATCCACACGCCAGATTCATCCAGATATTTTTATGCGGATGGATATCAAGAACGTTTTGACAAAGGCGAACAACAAAAACAACTTTCGAAAGAGTTTGTCAGAGAGTGGTTGATGGACAATGGCTTCCAAGGGAAAGAGGGTCAAACCTGTCCTGAAATGAGTCCTGAATTTGTGGCACAAGTCTCCGAGCGTTATATCGAACTTTACGAAAACATAACCGGAAGAGCATTCCAAAAAGCTGATACGGACCAAGTGCTTGCACGTGTTGAAACCAATATTTTAAATTACCTTACTCGATAATTTTTTTACCACTTAGACCCTAAGAACACTAAGTATTTCAACTTAGTGTTTTTAATCTCTTAAGTTAAGTGGTTTAGCAAACGAACTAATTAATAATGTAAAAATAAAATAGCATCAATTTGAATTTGACTGACTAAATAATAAAGTTAAAAAATGGGAAAAATCAAGATCAAAGGTACAGAAATCTCCTTTCTTCAGATAAACAATGAAGATTATCTTTGTATCACGGACATGATGAAAGCTAAGGATGGATCTTTTTTCGCTACCGATGGTTGAGAAATTGAAATACATTGGAATATCTTGGTATTTGGGAACAAATTTACAATCCAACTTTTAATTATGGCGAATTCGCCATAATTAAAAGTAATAATAAAAAAAGCACCCAATGGTCAAATAAAATTGACTAAATTTCATTACAAAAAACAGAAAACTATGATACCATTTTCTCCTCCCAGAATCGACCAGGAAATAATTGATGAAGTAACGGCTGCGTTAAAGTCGGGTTGGATTACCACAGGTCCGAGAACCAAAGAGTTTGAAAAGCGTATCAGTGCCTATTGCGATGCAAAAGCGACAATTTGTCTTAATTCTGCTTCTGCAGGGTTGGAGCTTTTGTTGCGCTGGTTTGGCATCGGAGAAGGCGATGAAGTGATCCTTCCAGCCTACACCTACACGGGTACGGCAAACGTGATTATGCACTGCGGAGCGAAACCGGTTTTTGTTGACATCTGTGATGATTTTAACATCTCGATTGCAGAAATTGAAAAAGCCATCACGCCTCGAACGAAAGTTATCATGCCTGTTGATTTAGCTGGATTTCCTTGTGATTACGATGAAATCAATGCTTTGGTTCGTCGTAAAGATATTGCGAAGATGTTTACACCAAATCACTCCAACCAAGTGAAATTGGGTCGCATTATGGTTTTATCTGATGCAGCTCACTCCATCGGAGCTATTTATAAGGGTCGCCGAACCGGTTGTCTGACCGATGTTACTGTTTTTTCATTTCATGCAGTTAAAAATCTTACCACGGCTGAAGGAGGTGCAGTTTGTCTTTGCTTACCTGAACCATTTGACAATGAAGAAGAATACAGATATCTGAATACAAAATCGCTTCACGGTCAATCGAAAGATGCATTGGCAAAAATGCAACCCGGAAATTGGAGATACGACATTATTGAGCCAGGCTACAAATGCAACATGACTGATATTATGGCTGCAATAGGTCTGATTGAATTAAATCGCTACGACGAGGATATGTTGGTTCGGAGAAAAGCTATTTTTGATCTCTATACAGAATTGCTATCAAAACAAGATTTCGCGATCATCCCAACGTATAAAACTGCCGACAAAACTTCATCATATCATGTCTATCCGCTCAGGATCAAGGGAGTTACGGAAGCACAACGCGATGAGATTATGAAACACATCTTCGACCAACAGGTTTCCGTAAATGTCCATTTCATACCGGTTCCGATGATGACTTTTTACAAAGGGATGGGATATTCGATAGATGATTACCCTATTTCGTACAAAAACTACAAGTGCGAAATTAGTCTCCCTGTTTATTATTCTCTTACCAACGAACAAGTATGTAAAGTGGTTGATGCCATCGAAAAGTCGGTAAAAATGGTGCTAAATAAAAAGTAAACAAGATGAAACGTACTTTTGATTTTTTAATGAGTTTATTTGGCATTTTCCTATTGTCGCCATTATTAATAATTATTTCAATTGCGATAGTTTTAGATTCTAATGGAGGTGTTTTTTATAAACAAGAACGAATCGGATTGAATAGAAAACCATTTAAACTTTTGAAATTTCGCTCTATGGCAATTGGTTCAGATAAAAAAGGACTTCTCACGGTTGGAATAAAAGACAGTAGGGTTACTAAAGTAGGCTATTTTATTAGAAAGTACAAATTAGATGAACTTCCTCAACTTATTAATATACTTATTGGTGAAATGAGTTTTGTAGGTCCCCGACCTGAAGTAAAAAAATATGTTGATTTGTATACAAAGGAGCAATTAATGGTGTTGTCTGTGAAACCTGGTTTAACCGATTATGCATCTCTTGAGTATTTTGCTGAAAACGAATTATTGGCAAGATCTAGCAATCCCGAAGAAACATATATTAAGGAGATTATGCCTTCTAAATTAAACTTAAACTTTAAATATATCAAAAGTTCAAATTTGCAAACAGATATCAAATTGATACTCTTAACCATTAAACGAATTGCATCCAAACCTTAAAAGATAAAATAAAGAGAGCCAAATATTTGTCTCTCTTTATTTTATGAATAATCGGTAATTTTAAATTACAATTTTTGATATTCAATTCTAATTAAATCAGAACCATCTTGTTGTTCAAGAAAGAGTTCGCTATTTGAAAGGCGTTTAATTACATACACTTCTGTGTCTGTAAAAGATGAATAGGTGCTAGTAACTTCAATTTGTTTATCATCCATTATTAACTTCCAAGTTCCAGTAGAAGTAATTGACGAATTACCAATGGTATGTGTATACGAATAAACACCTTCTTTGTCCATTTTTATTCTGTCATTGGCATCATAACTACGAGCAACACCATTTTCTGTGAATTTTGTAATTTTCCATTCTCCTGCTAAACGAGAAGCTTTTGAACGAAGAGATAATGAAGGACCTTCGTCGTATTTTTTACAACTACTAAATGCTATAGAAATTACGATAGCAAAAACAAATAACAAACTAATTTTTTTCATGCTTAACTGTTTTTTTGGTTAATAATACGGAACAAAATTAACTTTTTTTAATTAACAAACAAGAATTTCATCAAATAATTATTAGTTGAACTCATATTTTATTTACAACAGAGACAAAAAAACATTCACAAATCTTACTATAATTGTTCCTAAACCCCAACAAAAAGGATCATTCACTAGGCTTTGTGAGTGGAAATATCTCAAAATTTATTTTCTTTTTACAGGCATCGTCATACAGCGAGCTCCACCCCCACCACGAGGAAGTTCACTTCCATCAATTGCTATAACACATTTTTTGTAATCATTAACGTCTATTTTTCCATTGACCACATCGATGGCTGGTAAAATTTCGAAATTATGATTATTTAATTCTTCAAGCGTATACATGTTTCTACCGTATCCCAATACCTTTCCTGGAGCAAATGCAAAAAAGTTGGCACCGCTATGCCATTGCTCTCTTTCTTGAATCCACAGATCTTTTCTGCCACCACACCAAAGTGGCTCTAAATCCATCCCAAGATTTTTAAGAGCAACTATTAAATTTGGAACATTTTTTATTTCAATTACTTTTCCATTTTCGATGGCTATTTGAACCGTTTGATATTTGTTTAACTTCATGATTACTGGTTCAAACATCATACAATAATGATGATCAAGCAAAGTAAAAACCATATCCAAGTGGATGAATGATTCTGGAGATTCTGGTAATTCTTGAACTAATATATATCTTCTTTTTTCATCTTTTTGAGCTAAAATACGAGATAAAATAAAGTCGATACCCTGAGTTGTTGTCCTTGTACTACTTCCAATGATTAAAATATCTTCGCGAGCAATTAATACATCTCCACCTTCAATTTTCACTTCTGGAGTATGATTATACCATGCAGAGTTAACTGTAGAAGTTTTAAAAACACCAGAATAATTAAAAATTGCCTCCATTATCAAGCTTTCTCTTTCCCTTACTTTATTAGCCATTCTCGAGATTAGCACATCGTTATTAATGGATACAGAGGCATCGCGTGTAAAATAGAAGTTATACAAAGGGGTGAGTGAAAAACGGTCTTTACTTAAAAATTCGGTAAGATTATTTCTACTTAAAGGCATTCCCTCTATTAGTATTTTTGACAATTCGGAAGGTGAAATATCTAATAAATCATCTTGTAGTTGGATTAAATTTTCAGATTTACAAATGGTGTTAATTAAAAGTTCTTTTGCTTTATTGTTCGTTAACACGTTTTCTAATAAATCTGCTACCTCATATGTTTTGCTTACCTTTTTCAACACTCCACTCACTTGAGCATGTTCCCATTTTGCTATATCTAGATTTAATATATCGCTGTATAAAGCACGTTGCGCATTTTTGGGAGTCATATTCTCTACTTCCGCACCTGGTGTATGAATGATAACACCTTCTAATTCTCCTACTTCAGATTTAACATTAATTTTTACCGATTGTTTCATTACTTACTTGTTGTTATAGAATTATAAGTTTTATTTCAAGGTGGCAAAGGTACAAATTGTTATAAAAACATTTTTAAAAGATTCCAAAAATGTCAAACATTAACAATTTTTTATTTTTAATAAAGCACATTATAGACATTAAAAAAAATTGAATGCTATTTTTTTTTAATTTAGCACCCAATAATTATATTAAAAAAAACATGATTTAGCTTTCAAAATGCACGTTAATAAAAAATGAATTTTTAAAAACAAAAAAGTATGAAACAAAAAATTAGCATTATGTTGATATTATTATCGATATCTTCTGTTGTTTTCTCACAATCGGCAAGTACTATTAGCAAAAGTACGGTAGATAAACTTACCAAATCCTTGGTATCGAAAACCGGTTCTCAAGAGAAAAATCGCATTGAAAAATGCATTCACCAAACTGCTGCTTTATGGAGATCAACAGACGGCTCTGAAGAGGACTTTGAAACATTTTGCACAGAAAATTTTATTTCTAATCCAGCCAAACTTGCTCAACTTTTTCAAAAATTGGAAATAAACTTCGAACAGATTTATGGTTTATACAATAAGTTAAGTGTTGAATTAAAAAGGCCCTTACATTTAGAACAAGGAGAAGTTTTACCGATAGATGAACTGTTTGGGGCATGGGATCCATACGCACATATCACAGATGATTTTTTCAACAATAAAATAGCCCTCCTTATTACCCTCAATTTTCCATTTTACACTCTTCAAGAGAAACAGCTAGTTGGAAGTCTATGGACTGCTCGCGATTGGGGTTATGCTCGATTAGGCGATGTTTTTACTGCTAGAGTTCCTGCTGCTTTATTGCTAAAAACTAGCGAAACCTCTACCCTTGCGGATACTTATATATCAAATTATAATATATACATGGGTAAGTTGTTTGACAACACCGGCAAAAAGAGATTTTCAGACGAAATGAAATTAATCACCCATTGGGGGTTAAGAGACGAGCTAAAATCAAATTATTCGAACAAAAAAGATGGTTTAGATAAACAGCGCTTGATATATGAAGTAATGAAAAGGATTATTACTCAAAGCATTCCTTCAGAAGTTATAAACAACAATGCATACACATGGAATCCGTTTACAAATAAAGTTTTCAACAACTCAATAGAAGTAAAAACAACACCAGAGCCTTCTACAAGATATTATCATCTTTTAGAAAATTTCAAAGCGATGCAAGCGATAGATCAATATAGTCCAGCTTATCCAACGTATATTTCCCGAAAATTTGACCAGGAGATGGAAATACCACAGGCTGAAGTAGAGAAGATGTTTACCGATTTTATCTCCTCTCCAACCGTTAAAGAGGTGGCCAAATTGATTCAAAAAAGATTAGGGAGAAAACTTGAAGCATTTGATATTTGGTATGATGGATTTAAATCGAGAAGTACGATAGCAGCAGAGACATTAGATGCTAAAGTTAGAGAGAAATACCCCAACAAAGCTGCTTTTGAAAATGATTTGCCAGAGATATTGGTTAAACTTGGTTTTCCAAGAGAGAAAGCACAGTTTATTTGCTCAAAAATTGCAGTAGATGCTTCCAGAGGTGCCGGACATGCATGGGAAGCAGCAATGAAAAGTGATGTAGCTCATTTGCGAACTCGTATTGGAAGCAATGGCATGGACTATAAAGGGTATAATATTGCAGTTCATGAATTTGGTCATAATGTAGAACAAACAATTTCACTTCATCATGTAGACAATTATTTTATGAGAGGTGTTCCCAACACATCTTTTACCGAAGCATTGGCATTTGTATTTCAGAAAAGAGATTTAAGTTTGTTAGGAATCACAGATCCAACTCCAAATCAACGAGAGCTACAAACGTTAGATATTTTTTGGGGTAGCTACGAAATCATGGGTGTATCTTTGGTAGATATGAACGTTTGGAAATGGCTTTATGCAAACCCAAATGCTACTCCAGAGCAACTAAAAGAAACCGTAAATAGAATCTCTATCGAAGTATGGAACAAGTATTATGCTCCAGTTTTTGGTGTTTCCGATCAGCCCATTCTAGGTATTTATTCTCACATGATTGATGCTCCGTTGTATTTGTCTGCTTATCCAGTAGGACAATTAATTGAATATCAAATTGAAACATACTTAGAAGGAAAGAATTTTGGAAACGAAGTAATGAGAATGTATTCTATCGGCAGAAAAGCTCCTCAAGTATGGATGAAAGAAGCTGTAGGAGAAAACTTATCGGTTTTACCTCTGTTAAATGCTACTAACAATGCGTTAAAGGTAATTAAATAGACACATAAATAGTATGTTTTGTCTAACTGCTTTTGTTTAAACGAACAAAAGCAGTTTTTTTTTTCACGATTGACACAAGCATATAAGACCATTTCGAGACATAATAAAATAGTATAAAATTCACTACTAACCGACTAAATTTTCAAAAAAGAAGGGTACTTCTGTTAGGTTTCC
>CAZZHH010000022.1:14093-56499 GCA_964653595.1 uncultured Lentimicrobiaceae bacterium | reverse complement strand
GATGTTTAAACACAAAATATGACAAATTTTGATTTTTATCGGTCAGTAGTGATAAAAAAATACTACTAACCGACAAATTTTGATTTTAGTCGGTTAGTAGTATTTTTATTTATATCTTTGCTCATGTTCTTTTTTATTTTTTAGCAAAACAAATTTACGACATTAGGGTGAACCCGAATGGTAGTAGCCCTCTTTTTTTACAAAATTAGTCGGTTAGTAGTGAAAAACAAAATTTAAAAAAATCTGTTGTTTAACATTTGTGATATTGTATATTGTTGTTTTTCTTGTAATTAAGTTTATTTGTTAATTTAACCGTTAAGTAACGGTTAGTTTAACAATATTTTCAATTCTATTTTTTTGCTATATTTGCATTATGATATGTAAAGTATGCGATACCGAGTTTTTTGGAAGGAAGGATAAAATCTATTGCTCTCTAAAGTGCAAAAATGATTATCATGTTACTCTCAGGTCAGTAACAAAGAAAGAAGCATTTCCGTTGGATAGAGTGCTTCATCGAAATCGTTCTATTTTGTTAGAAATTATGGGACCAAAATCATTTAAAAAAAAGGTATTTAGGGCTGAGCTTGTGGCCAAAAAGTTTCAATTTAAGTTTTTAACTCATTTCAATATAAACAGTAGTGGGAAAATGTATCACCATGTATATGATTTTGCTTGGATGGAATTTTCTGATGATGAAATTTTGATTGTCAGGCAGAGAAAACAATGGATTCCTGCCGAATAGAATGATTGATTAACTTTTGTTCGGATTTTAATTTTTGTAATGTATTGAAAATTATATTGTTGTATTATTTGAGTAATTATATATACGGTGTTTGTATTCATCCCATATTTTTTTCTTCATTTACGATAGGTGATCTTATGTTTTTTTAATATTTGGATATTTTTTGAGCTATAATAAATTGGTTTGGTCTCATTTAAGGCTCTTTTAATTAATGTTTTTTTTGTATATTTGCAAATTATGAAAATGCAAAGATATTACGAATGAATAAGGATAAAAGTAAAAATATAGAGGACCTTGACGAAGTTCAAGAATTTAACAGTACTGAACTTTCTGAGGATAATATTAATACAGAGGACGAAATTATTGTTGCTTCTGATAACCACGAACGAACGAGAATTGCTCAAAATCAATTTTTGTCACGAGGAATGAGTCAATCTCCACTAGATTCTGAAAATCATAAACCCTTAAAACATCGTTGTTGCAAACTCGATAGTAATAATTGGTTGTCAGATATTCCTAAACCCTCATCGAAGGACTTTTTCCCGATGGTAGAAGTTCGTTTAAAAAACAACCGAAAAGATTTTTTCTCTTTACCTTCTGAGGGTCAGTTTGAAGAGGGTGACATCGTGGCTATTGAAGCATCTCCAGGTCATGATATTGGAATTATAACTTTGATGGGGGATGTCGTTAGATTGCAGATGAAGAAAAAAAACATCGATCCAAATTCGGAAGAAATCAAAAAGGTATATCGAAAAGCCCGAGTGGCAGATATTGAAAAATGGGTAACTGCAATTGAAAAAGAAGATTCTACCCTAAATCAAACAAGAGAATTTGCTTCTGATTTACATTTGGTTATGAAATTCAATGATGTTGAATATCAAGGAGATGGCACCAAAGCTGTTTTCTATTATTCTGCAGAAGATAGAGTAGATTTTAGAGAATTAATTAAAATTTTGGCTGAACGTTTTCGTATTCGTATCGAAATGCGACAAATTGGTGTTCGACAAGAAGCATCAAGAGTAGGAGGTATTGGCATTTGTGGTAGAGAGTTGTGTTGCGCATCTTGGTTAACCTCTTTTAATTCAGTAACTACCAATACTGCTCGCACGCAACAATTGACTTTAAACCCTCAAAAGTTGGCAGGTCAATGTGGTAAATTAAAGTGTTGTTTAAACTATGAGCATCAAACATATTTGGAAGAATATAAGACTTTTCCTGATTCAAATGTAATGCTTAAAACAAATAAAGGAAACGCAATTTATCAAAAAACGGATATCTTCAAAAGAATAATGTGGTATTCATATCAGCACAATCCGATGCATCTGTTTGCTTTATCTGCTGAAAATGTTGAAAAATTAATTCAGAAAAATAAAAAAGGGGTAATTCCCGAATCTTTAGATGAGTATGCACTTACTAATGTAAAGCCTACAGAATATGACATGAGTGTTCAAAATGGAGATTTAAGTAGGTTTGATAAGAAAAAACTAGAAGATTGAGTTGAACTGTCTTGATTATTCAGAGGGTTGCTCCATTTGTTTGTTTGATTTATGATTGACAAAACTTGTTAAGTATGAAAAATATAGTGCTAATATCCTTTTTTATAGTTGCAATCGTTACTTCATCGTGTGACGTAAAGCGTTATTACGAGAAAAATGATACCATTGAAAACGAGACATGGAATATTAAAAAAACATTCGTTCATCAATTTGAAATAAAAGACTCTATGCAATGGTTTAATATGTATTTAAATGTAAGAAATACAACGGATTATAGGTATCGAAATCTGTTTATGTTTGTTACCACCACTTTCCCAAAAGGTCAAATTGCAAAGGATACAGTAGAGTGTATTTTGGCTAATAATCAAGGTGAATGGCAAGGCAGGGGTAATGGAAAATACAAGGATTGTAGAATTGTTTTTAAACCTAAGTTTCGTTTTTCACAGATTGGAAATTACTCAATAAAAATTGAACATGGGATGCGTGAAATGGATGTGATTGGAATTTCAGAAATTGGAGTTAGGTTAGAAACTCATTAAAGATAAAAAAAGATATGGGGTCAAGAAATACAAAACATCAACCTAAATGGATTACTTGGTTATGGCGTAGTTATTTTGGAGCTATTGCATTAATTATCCTTATTTTCTTTTTTATCTCGATTGGATGGTTAGGGTTTATGCCCTCTTTTGAGGAGCTAGAAAATCCAAAAACAAATCTTGCTTCTGAAATATATACCGATGATGGTACTGTGTTAGGAAAATATTTTATTGAAAATAGAACATCTATCCCATTTCAAGCAATATCTCCAAATATGGTAAATGCTCTTTTGGCCACCGAAGATGCAAGGTTTTATAGTCATTCAGGGGTAGATCATCGAGCAATATTGAGGGTAACTATTGGTGTTTTGACCTTTAGTAACAAAGGTGGTGGCAGTACGCTTACACAGCAATTAGCAAAAAACTTATTTCCTCGTGACCCAAACTCAAACATCTTTAAACTCATATTTACCAAGCTTAAGGAGTGGGTTGTCGCTGCTAAGTTAGAACGAAATTATACCAAAGAAGAAATAATTGCGATGTACCTTAACACTGTTGATTTCGGTAGTTTAGCACACGGTATCAAATCTGCATCCAAGACTTTTTTCGATAAAGAACCTATTGATTTATCTATTGAAGAGTCGGCAGTTTTAGTTGGGTTATTAAAAGCTCCTACTGCTTATAGTCCGATTAAAAATCCAGAAAATGCACTTCGGAGAAGAAATGTTGTACTCCATCAGATGTATAAATATGATTATATATCTGAAAATCAATTAGATAGTTTAAAGAAAAAACCGATAGACATGTCTAAATACCGCATTCAAGATCATACAGCTGGTTTAGGGACTTATTTTAGAGAATATTTACGAGCAGAGTTGATAAAATGGTGTGATAGTCATGTTAAATCAGATGGGTCAAAGTACAATTTATATACAGATGGATTAAAAATTTATACTACCATCAATTATAAAATGCAAAAATATGCCGAAGAATCTGTAAAAGAGTATATTGGAGGTGATTTGCAAAAGCAATTTTTTGCTCAGTGGAAAGGGGTGAAAAATGCTCCATTTTATGGATTATCAAAAAAAGAAGTGGATGAATTGATGATGAAATCGGTGAAACAAACTCAACGGTATAGCGCTTATAAAGCCAGCGGACTAAGCGATATGCAGATTACTACCGAGTTTATGAAGCCCGTGAGAATGCGCGTATATACTACAAAGGGCGAAAAAGATACCATTATGAGTCCTTATGATTCTATAAAATATTATAAGTCTTTTTTACAGTGCGGTCTGATGGCCGTTAACCCTGTTAATGGTAACGTGAAAGCATATATTGGAGGAATTAACTATAAAAATTTTCAATACGATCATGTGATTGTTGCTAAACGTCAAGTTGGTTCTACCTTTAAACCATTTGTATACACATTGGCAATGCAAGAAGGTGAATTTACTCCTTGTTCGATGGTGCCAAATGTGCCTGTTTCTTTCGAAATGGGCGATGGAACAACTTGGACACCAAAAAATTCGGGCGATGCAAGAGATGGTGAAATGGTAACTTTAAGATGGGCACTAGCAAATTCGGTAAATTACATTTCTGCATATTTGATGAAACGATATTCCCCACAAACGGTGATTACCTTGTGTAGAAAAATGGGAATCACTAGCGATATACCAGAAGTCCCTTCGATATGTTTGGGTACACCAGATATCTCTCTATTCGAAATGGTAGGAGCCTTTAGTGCATACGCTAATCAAGGAATTTATACGCAACCAAACTATTTAGTGAAAATCTGTGATAATAAAGGGAACGTGCTAGAGTCATTTACTCAAAAAAAATCACAAGAGGTAATCGACCAACAAACTGCTTATCTTATGGTAAAGCTAATGCAAGGTGTTGTAGAAGGTGGAACTGCATCTCGTCTTAGATATAAGTATGATCTAAAAATGCCTATCGCTGGAAAAACGGGGACTTCTCAAAATAATTCGGATGGATGGTTTATGGGTTTTACCCCCGAGATTGTTGGCGGTGTTTGGGTTGGTGCTGAAGATCGCTCTGTACACTTTAGAAGTACAGCTCAAGGTCAAGGGGCAAATACCGCATTGCCTGTTTGGGCATTATTTATCAAAAAGTGCTATAACGATAAATCGCTTAAATATGATGTGAAAAAACAGTTTCAAACACCAAAAAACCCCGTCAATGTGGAAACTGATTGTTCTAGTCCTATGGAGAAAAACAAGGATAATATTTTTGATCGATAGTTGTATATGTTATTAACCTCTAGTATTGTAATATGTTTTTAAGTATTGTAATTCCAGCTTATAATGAAGAACAGAATTTAGAAAAAACAGTAAATCTTGTTTATGGTGTTACAATGCCTGAATTTGTTGAAAAAGTAGAAGTAATTATTGTAAATGATTGTTCTACCGACAAAACTTCTGATATTATTCAAAATTTACAAAAAGATTTTCCAGCATTAATGGCTCTTCACTTGAGTCAAAATGGGGGTAAAGGTGCTGCTGTTAAACGGGGTTTTGAAATTGCAAACGGGGATGTTTTTGCTGTTCAAGATGCAGACTCTGAATTGTTGCCATCCGATATCCCATCTTTGTTGATGGCGATGAAAAAATTAGAGGTACAATTTGTTAATGGCTCCCGATATTTGCCGGGTATCGTACGTCCTATATCTTCCTATAAAAGATACTTAGCTAATAGGTTGTTTACCTTCTTTACCTCTTTGCTTATTGATGTGAAGCTGACAGATATGGCTTGTGGGTATAAAGTTATACACAGAAATTTGTATGAAAAATTGAATATAAAAGAAAATAGATTTGGCTTTGAAGCAGAACTTATAATAAAAGCAATGCGCATTAAACGAAATAATGTGGCTGAAGTTCCCGTAAATTATTTCCCTAGAAATAATGGAGAAGGGAAAAAATTAAAAAATTCGGATGGACTAAAAATCCTTTTGACTGTTATTAAGTATGGTCTTTTTAGAATTAATTGAATTTACGGATGACAAAAATTCTATTTATAGGAATTCACAGACCATTTAGATCTCCAAGTCAACGATTTCGGTTCGACCAATTTATGCCCTTTTTTATTGCCAACAATTGCCAAATTACATACTCTTCTCTTATTACTGAAACCGACGATGTTTGGTTTTATAGCCCGGGTCATACGTTTAAAAAAACTTGCTTGCTTATAAAAGCTTTCTTTAAAAGACTGAACGACCTTCGAAGAGCTGATTCTTACGATGTGATTTTTGTCCAACGAGAAGCGATTATGATTGGAACCTCTTATTTTGAAAGACAGTTTGCAAAAAAAACAAATCTAATCTACGATTTTGATGATTCCATTTGGCTCCTAGATATGTCAGTTGCAAATAAAAAATTTGGATGGCTCAAAAAACCACAAAAAACTGCCGATATTATTCGAAACTCTTGTATGGTATTAGCTGGGAACCAATTTTTGGCTGATTATGCTCGTCCTTATAATCCAAAGGTTAAAATTGTACCTACTTCCCTTATGCCTGTTGCGAGTGATTTTGATTATGCAAGTAAACCCGATAATGAAAAAATTGTCATTGGCTGGATAGGTAGTACTACAACCATAAAACATATCGAATGGGCATTGCCGATTTTAAAAGCTTGCGCTATTGCATTAATCGATAAAGTTAAATTTGTTGTAGTTTCTGATAAAATGCCTGCACTCGGTGATTTTAATTATGAATTTCGAGTGTGGTCTACAGATGTCGAATACCAACTGTTAACTAGTATGGATATCGGCATAATGCCTTTACCTGATAACGATTGGACACGTGGAAAGTGTGGCTTTAAAGGTCTCCAATGTATGTCGTATGGTATTCCTACTGTCATGTCAGCTGTGGGTGTTAACAATGATATTATTGAAACTGGGGTAAATGGATTTTTAGCGGACCAAACTGCCATTTGGGTAGATGCTATATCCAAACTTGTTAATGATAAAGATTTAAGGATTAAAATAGGGGAAAATGGCAAAAATACCATCGAAACCAAATACTCGGCTACCTATTGGCAAAGTGAAATTTTGCAAATTTTCAAACAGTTAGAAGCGAAAAGGTGAAATCCTTTTTGATATTAGGATTTATATTAAATAGATCAAAAAAAAAATGCCCATTTTGTCTGCTTCCCTCTCCTAAGTTTTAATAGTATTACTCTTTTGTTTTGTCGATTTTTCGAGCTTGCTTTAATATCATTATCACATCGAAAGGAGTGAAAATGAAATATACTACGGTGAAATTAAAAATAAAAATTTTGGCAACGTCTCTGTTTAAAAATGCATAAAATGCCATAAATGACAAATAGGTTAAGAGTTTAATGGTGGTAGTTAGTAAAAAAGCATTTGAAAATTTTCGAAATGATTTGGATGCAGTATTTAAAAGATAAAAATGGGAGAAGGTAGATAGTAGGGTAAATAAAAGGATGATATATGGAAAAACATTAGTGGTTAAATTATTCGCCACATTGGCCAATATCAAATGTACTGTTAATAGAAAAATACTAATTATCAGGATTCTAATGATAAATTGATTTTTTAATTTGGAAAGTGTCATTACTATTATTTCTTAATTAAATCTTTGAGTGCAAAATAGAGTGCAAAAATAACCGAAAGTATCGACAACACAACGGTAAAAACTGGAAACTTCCAAGCTATCCATTTGTCGATGTAAAACCCTCCAAAAGTTCCTCCAATGATGATGAAAATCATCTGAAAGCCTATGGAGGAGTATTTGCCATAGTTGTTTAAATTTTTTCTGAGGTCTTGATTTTTTTTTGAATTGGTAGACATTCTTTTCAATGCTATTCTACTTCATTTGTAAAGTCTTTAGCATTATCGCTTTCCATTTTACAACTTCCGCTAAATTGTGCACCTGGTTCAATACTTAGTTTGCCTACTTGAATGTTGCCAATTAACTTGGAGGTTGCTTTCAAAATTAACATTTCCGATGCAAATGTGTTTGCTTTTACAACGCCTGAAAAATCTCCATTAGCACACTTAATCTCACCTTCTACTATTCCTGTTGCACCGATTATTACCTTTGCTTTAGATTGTATGGATCCAATAAGAGTTCCATCAATTCTAAAATCTCCATCCGATAAAATGTCTCCCTTTAGAGTTGTCCCATTGCCTATAATATTTATTGCGGGTGCTTCGAAGTCGTTTGGTTTTGCCATATTATATTTTTTTTGAGTGCAAGATAATAACTAATCTTTACAATTGCAAATTTTAAATCCAATAATTCTGGCAAATTTACTTTTTTAGGTAGTTTGTCTCGAAGAATTTTGGATATTCATCCCTAATAGACTTATTCTTATAAAATATTGGGTAATTGCGATCAGAAATTATATACTGCGTTATTTTTGATATGTCTATGCCTTTGAAGACTGTTTGGTTGTTCTTTACAAAGTTATAATAATCCATTGCTCTGGTTTTGTTCTCAAATTTTCCAATAGTAATAAGTTGATTTTTTTCATCGATATAAATAGCAGATGTCTGTAAGTCTAAAGTAGAGAAGAATGATTTATTTAAATCCGAAAATTTGTTTTTTAAATCATTGAAGTTAACATCTCTAATATCTGCTGTAAGAATGTAAAAATGAAAGTCTTTTTCGGTGTATTGTAAAATGGGTTTGCTGTCTATTTGAGTATTTGACTGCCCACTGTTGTTTGAATTTGCATTCAATAGTCCATTTAGCATTATTTGGGATAACTCTTTTACCTGTGTATCAGGATATTTAGAGATAATGTTTGTAAGTCGAGTTTTTAAGCTATCGTTACCATATAGTTTTCCAGCTGAAATTGCGGCGATGTATTCAAATTTTGAAAGTAAATTTTTATCCTTAGGAAATCTCTCTTGCGCAGAAATTGATTTAGAGATAACATTGTTATATTGTTTCATCTCATAGTCTTTGTATGCTTCAGTATAAAACTTTTCACCTTCGTTTTGACGTTCTTTGATTTTTTTGTAATAATTAGGGTCTTTTAATATTTCTGCATAGTCGGTATTAGGAAATTTGCTTAATATAAGTTGCTTAAAATAGTTTGCTCTATCCGTGTTGTTGATGGATGAATAGTTGTTGTAAGCTAGATATAAAGCAGAAACGATTTTTTTGAAATCGGGAAACCGCTCGTTTAATTGTTCTATCGCTTCGTTTGATTTTTTTGTGTCGTTGAGTCCCTCTTGGTAAATAAAGCTTATATTGTAAAGAGCATTGGCAATTTTTTCATTTGATTTTTTAATTTGGTCAGGAGTTGTTGGGATGTCTTTTATATAAGTTGCCCTGTTCCTTGGGTCGGTAGATGTAGCTTTTGAATTAGAGGCAACTGTGCTATCTTCCTCATTGCCGTCTAAAGAATCCGTATTTGCTAAGTTTTCAAAAATTTGCTCCTTGTTGCTCAATCTCCAATTGTCTTCAAGCTTCCTATTGCCCCATTTTTTCTTAAACTCTGCTGCTCCAAATTGCAAAGTAGATGAATTATAAAAGTACCACCCACCCTGACTGTTGTTGTTTAAATTATTGTTCTGAGTTAATGTTTGCAATGTGAGTGCTCTTTCGGCTTCTTCTTTCTGGCGCAACATCTCATTTTTGTTGTACTCAGCAATTATTCCATCAATGATGCTGTTTCTTTGAGATTCTGACATCTTTGATAAACGTTGCAAACTGTCTTGTGTTTGAACAACGATTAAGTTTTGTACCAGATTGCCAAGTACTTGCGTCTTGTTTTTGATAGCAGTATAGTTAGGATAATCCTTAGGCAATACCGTCATTGCTGTATCGTAATACTGTTCCGAGTTTACGTATTGTAATTTAGAAAAATATAAATCAGCTAACTTTAAAGAAGAGGCTGCTTTTTGATAATCGTTTATTAAACTTGTTTTTACAGAAAGTATTAAGTTTTCAATTGCTTCATCCTCTTTGTCATCTTTCAACGATATTTCAGCTAGAGTGTAGTAAATTTGGTCGAAATACTCTTTGTTTTTATCATCTTTCAGCATTTTGTTGAGCTCTTTTACTACAAGTTGCTTTTTAGCAGAATTGTTACCTCCCTCAAAACACTTGGCCATGTTTATTCTAGCATTAAATCCAAGTTCATATTTTGGGTTGAGTTTTAATACTTTTGCATATTGGTCGAAAGCCGCATTCAAAGGACCATTGATTTGATATAATTGGCCTAAAATGAAAAGAAGTCTTCGTCTGTTCTCTTTGTTTGGCTTCAGACGAAGTGCATTTTGAATTGGATCGATAGCTGATTGATATTGCTCGGTACTTATCAAATAATCTGCATAAGCCATATTGAAAAGTAGCTGAGTTTTGGGATTAGGATTTCTTCTGATTTTGATGCGTAAGTTTTCAAATATGGTCTCAATCTTACTTGTTTCATTAAGCTGCTGACTCGAACGTGCTAACCAAATTGTGGCTTCGTCAATTAGCTCACTTTTTTTATAATTGTTGAGAATGTAGTTAAAAGTGCGCTTTGCTTGATCATACTCTTGTTTGTAAAAAAGAGATTTTCCAATCATCATATAGCTGTCATCCACCCAGTTGCAGTATTCAATTCCTCTGATGAAAATGGAGTGTTTTTTTATCACTTTAGCTCCCTTTTCTATTGCCCGATCTAATTGGGGATAAGCTCCTATTGCAGCCTCTTTTGATGTAACCGGAAAAATAGGTAACACTTTTAAATAATTCTCTTTAAAGGTGCCTTTTAAGGTGGTTTCTGCTTCTTTATAACTTTCATATCCGTTAAAATATGCATTATAGTGAGCGGTAATATTATGATAAGTTCTATTTGTCCAGCCTTTATTTTTTCTAGAGCATGATTGAGTAGTACAGATTACTGCTGTGATAAATAGTGCAACTAGTATCTTTAATCCAAAATGTTTCAAGAGATTACAATTTTTATTATTATGCTACAAAGATAAATATTTTATTTTGATTTTTTTACCAGACTAATATTAGAAGTAAAACCTACATTTAACGCTTTTTTATCTTAATTATTTTTATGGTCAATATTATTTTAGCCATTTTTTTAAATTCTCAATGTCTGAATGGGTTCCCATGATGAATATTTTTTCAATGCTATCAATTGCTAACGATCGAATTGGCGCTATTACAAACGTTCCATCTTTTAGTTTTACCCCTAGTACATTGATCTCTTCTCGGGAAGAAAATAGTGTTTCGACATTGGTATTTAAAAATTTTGAATTGATTTCTTGGCAATCAAGCTCACTCAAAATGCCTGGGTTGTTGTGATCAACACGTAAGTGATTCAAAAACTCTGTTAAATCTTCTTGAGCTACAAAACCAGCCATGTATATTCCACCCACTTTTTCGGGCATAATTACATGATTTACTCCAATTGCTTTTAATTTACGTTCTGCTGACTCTGTAGAGGCTCTGGAAACAATCATGATTTTTGAATTGATGTTTTTTGCTGATATTGATATAAATAAATTGTCAGCATCGCTTGGTAATGCTATAATTAATGATTTTGCCACTTTTACGCCTGCCTCAATAAGAACATCATCTTGAGTGGCATCCCCAACGATCCATCTTAAGTTATCTGGAATGTTGTCTTGAATTAATGGATTGTTGTCTATTACCACCACCTGTTTATGGTGCAACAATAACTCGGCAATTGCTTGTTTGCCATTTCTTCCATACCCTACAACGATGGTGTGATTTTTCATTTTTCTAATCTCTTTTTTTATTAAAATATTCTTGTAAAAACTGGATAGTTTTCCTTCTACAATGATCAATGTGATTAAAGTTAAACAATAAGCATAAAAACCAAAACTGATTAACAATAATACCATGGTAAATAATCTTCCTCCATCCGAAAGTGGTTGAATTTCGCTGTAACCCACTGTGGTAAGGGTAATGATGGTCATGTACAATGCATCAAAGATAGGATAATCATCAATGATACAATAGCCTATGGTTCCAAAAATAATGATAATCAGAAGTATTACAATTACTTGTAAAATCTTTTTTTTGTTGCTTTCATTATCTTTTTTCACAAGTATCTAGTATGGATGTATTGTTTCATGAGCGTTTTGAAGGTCGTTTTTTAAATCTTCTTCAAATCGGAAGGTTTGAATTTGCCATTGATTATCTGGTTTATAGAAATAAAACTCGATTTTTATTGGCTGACGATCATATTTTGCAATGTAGGTAATAAGAACCAAGGAAGGGCTGAGTACTTTTTTTGAACTTATTTCAAATCCCTTGAAATTCCCAAAATAGTAGAGTTTTTTGATTTTTCCTTTTATTTCCGCAAGTTGAGGCATGGATGCGGTATTGAACCATTTGTTGGTTGAAAATATAAAATCTACGGCATTGTCGGTATCCGTCTCAAATAGCATAAAAAAGTGTTCACATAGCTTTTCAGGGGTGTTTAAACTGTCTTTTTGTGCCCACAGCGACATAAAAAATAGATTTAAAATGAAAATGAGTATAATTTTTTTCATCTGTCTTGAATTTTAGTTCAGATAATTATAAATTGAAGAAACGTGAAATTTCGGATACAAAGTAAAGAAAAAGTTTTGGGTTTAAAGCAATAGGTAGCAAAAATCCATATACTGCACCCCAAAAGTGTGCACTATGACCAATGTTGTCAACGTTTTTTTTACTCATGTATGCCGAATAAATCAAGTATAACGTGCCAAAAATAAAAGAAGGAATTTTTATGGGAATAAAAAGTAACGACAAACTACCCAAAGGATGAAATAGGATACTCGCAAAAACAACCGCCGATACTGCACCAGAAGCTCCAACAGCATTATACGATGGGGTGTTATTGTATCTACGCATATCAAATAAAGTAGAAAAAACGATTCCACCTAAATAGAGCACCAAAAAATAAAGTGTCTCCTTGCCAGGAAAAAGATGAGCAAAAAAGAACTCAACAGCACTACCAAAAGAGTAAAGAACAAACATGTTGATTGCCAAATGAACATAGTCAGCATGTATCCATCCATAAGTAAACGAACGATACCATTGATTGCCGTGTTTAATTTGATAAGCATTAAACTTAAGTTTGTCAAATACATTCGGATTTTGAAAAGCAATAAAGGATATTGCACCCGTGATACAGATAATTAGAATTGTAACGCTCATCTATTTGGGCAGTTTTGTATAATCAATTTCGGAACCTAAGACGCTATGGGGGATAAGAAATACAGCTATCATTATGATTGCAGCCAAAATTGGCCAAAAACGATTGGTAGGATCTTTTCTAAGTTTAAAGTATGCTATAACCCAAAATATTAAAGCTACTAACGTTTTATTATCTGTTAAATCGTGACCAAATGGCCACCCTGTCCACAATGCTCCAAAAGCAAACTCTTGGATTATTGGCCCAAATACCATTCCGCCAACAACCCAGAAGAAAAGTGTAATTTTGGTGAATAGGAAGACTCTTTTCCTTCTAAATATAGCTTCTAAAGCTGTGCGTATGGTCATAAGCATTGCTCCAAAGATGAAAATAATATGCAAAATCAACCATGCCGTAGGAACTTCCCCTTTAAATCGTATGACAACGGGCTCTTCACAAATGTTAACTCTGCTTTTTTCGCTTATTAATACGATTTGATACATGATTTTTCCAGCTGGAGGTTGATTGGGGAAAGTGGCAACAAGAGATTTTTTTGTTTTTTCCATGGGCACGGTTTGCCAGTCATCATTGCTCTTGTATCTTTTGTAAATGACTTCTCCTTGGATATTTTCTGGTACTACAATTTCGATTTTGGCATCTGAATTGCCTCCCCAAGTGCGCAAAAGTTTGTACGAAATTTCTGTATTGTCAATGTTTATAACTCCTTTTATTGGGTATGTGGGTCCTGTCATACGTTGATAGGATGCAAAAGCAAAGGTGAAAAGGATTGCGATTATCCAAAAACCAATATTTTTTAATAGGTTGACTCTTTTCATTTTTTTATTTTAAGGATTGTTTAGGATTTGGAATGCACTGTTACTCTATTGCTGAATTTAAAAATGCGTTGAAAGGCTGTAGCATTTGAAATAATCTTACTATCTTTTCTTTACAATGTGGAGAGGATAGCTCATCATTGTTGATCTTTTGAAAAAAGAAAAAGCATTTATGCTTTAATATCTCAATTCCTTCAAAGTTTGGATCAAATCCCTTTGGAGCTTTTTTGTTTATATATGTGCTGTCGAGGTTTGGGAACTCATTTGCAAAATCAGGTTCCTCTACAATGGTTTTATATGTGAGGTAGTTGTAATAAATCTCCTGACGGATTGCAAAAAGTTCGTTTGTGGGTGACATCCATGCTCCACCACCAAAAAATGATTCGTTTGGCTCAATGTGTAAATAATATCCTGGTTTTGAGCTGTTTTTTCCTCCAGGGGCAAAATAAATTCCAAAATGATTTTTATATGGAGTTTTGTCTTTCGAAAATCGAATATCTCTATAGATTCTAAAAGTACAGTCTTTGCTGTTTACACCAACGAGCCTCTTATCTATTTTTTGAATTTCGGATAAAAGTGTGGAAGTTAACTCCTTGATCTCGGATAACGACTCTTGGTAAGCGTCATGGTGCGCCAAAAACCATTCACGATTATTGTTTCTCGAAAGCTCTTCTAAAAAAAATATAACGTTATTGCTAATCATCTTTTTGTGTGTTTTTGCAAATTTAATCTAATATTTTGAATTTCTTAAATGCAAATGTGCTATTATATTTTTATCCTATTTTGTGTTTTAGACTATTATTTGTCAAAATAATAAATGCAAAATGTTGAATTTTGTTTATTTCTATTTTATTTTTTTTACAAATGGAAACCATAACTCGTTAGTTGTCAAAGAGTGATTGTAAAATGCTGTTTTTTTTTTGAGAATTCGCTAAACTTTTTTTTATTTCTTGCGTAAAAGCAATAAATTGAAAAAAATCGGAATGATAAAAACGGACATCAAAGAAATTATTCATAATTATCTCGATAAATATTTTTTGTTGCAACGAAAAGGAGGAGCTACTCGCGATGGTGAATTGTATCAAGAGGTGTCGTTGCTTGAGAAGAAGCTACTGCGCAGTTTTGGTTTGCCGCGAAGCAATAAATACTCAAATTTAATATGGAAAATTCTCGATTCCACTCCTCAAGAAAAAGTTGCTACGACATTGTATAAACAAATGTCTGATCAGGCAGAAGAGTATTTGTCAAGTTACCCTAAAACTTTTAATCAGCTTTTATCTTCCGCTCGATTGTCAAAATCAGATCCTTTTGAAGTGTTGCCCGAAATCTTAATCGGTGCAAATAGCTATACTCTTTTCGTGTACAACGAAATCTTGCTTAAAAATTCTGATACAGAAGATAATGTGATGGCTGAATATTTTATTATTCGAAAAAAAGATTGTCTTACTCAAATATACCAACTTACTCAAATCCATAATTGGGAAGAGAGTGAGCTGTTTTCACAATTAACCTCTTATGGATTAAAGTATCTTCCTGCATATATGGTATGGTTTGAGAAAAATCATCCTGTAAATTGTAAGCCATTGCCTGGCAATCTAAATCAAAAGTCGCTGAAACTTAAAGCTAAAGTAGATGAAGTTTGTTTTTTGTTAAATATGTCGTACAAACAATATTTAAAGTTGCTTAATAATGGATTTGATGAAGATAGAGCTAAAAAACTTACTGGATTAAGCGATCCACGGACATTTTTCTTTGCATACACAATTTATCATAATGATGATTTTGAGGATTGATTAACCTTGTTTCTTTTATTCTCATCAGTATGCTTTACTCTTCCCTACAAATTGTTTTTTTGCCTAAAACTAATCTATCTATTGGTCGTTTAATTATTTATCGTATTTTTGCGCACATTTTGTTCATTAACAAATGTATTTAAAGATGATAAAAGATGAACCCGAAAGGATCCATCTTTTTTGTTTTTGATAGTCAAGTATGATAAAATGGTGGTCTGAAATCCAAATTAATAATTAAAAAAACAAAAAAGGTTACAATGAAAAGTAACAAAATGTACGTATTATCCAGATGGAGCATTCCACTAGCAGGCTTCCTTTTTACGTTAATGGTTGGAACAGCATATGCTTGGAGCGCCTTCATTAATCCGATGGGCGAAAGATTTGGATGGACAAAGATGGAAACAAATATACCCTTTCTCATTTTTATCTTTATGTCGAGTATAATGACGATTCCTGCTGGTAGATTGCAAGATAAAATTGGACCTAGAAAAACTGGGTTATTTGCAGCACTTTTATTTGCTATTTCTTATACACTGGCTTCCAGAGTGGGCGATTTCCCATATACCTGGTGGCTAATAGTAACATATGGTCTTATTGGTGGTACTGCTGGCGGAATTGCGTATGCATGTGCAATTCCTCCTTCACGAAAGTGGTTGCCTGATTTTCCGGGATTAGCTATTGCCCTATCTGTTACAGGAATGGGACTTTCTGCCGTTGTGTGGGCCCCACTAAAAGCAAAAATTTTGATTCCTGATTTTGGTATCGAAAATACCTTCCTAATTATTGCAGCAATTACTACCTCCGTTTCCCTTTTTGCATCTTGGCTTACTCGTAATCCACCAGAAGGTTGGACACCAGAAGGTTGGACCTCCAGCCAAAGTAAAGTAAAAACTACTCACTTAACTCACGAGGCTACTCCATTAGAAATGCTAAAAAATCCTATCTTTTGGTTTATTTGGACTGTGTTTACACTTATCTTGTTCGGAGGATTTGTCTGTCTCACCCTTATTTTGCCCTATGGAAAGCAAGTGGTTGAGTTAGCGCCTGTAGATGCAGCTTTTGCTTTGTCGATTTTTGCCTTTTTTAATGGACTTGGACGACCTCTAGCTGGGTTTTTGGGGGATAAGTTTGGCGTTCTTACGGTATTAGTAATTACTTATACCTTACAAACCGCCACATTCTTTTTGTTCCCTGTTATTGCAGTAAACCAAGGAGTGCTTTATTTATGCTCTGGATTTTTAGGATGGGGATTTGCTGCCTCTATGGCATTGTTCCCAAATTTAACAGCGCAAACTTTTGGAACCAAAAACTTAGGTGTGAATTATGGAATTGTTTATACAGCCTTTGGTACCGGTGCCATCGCTTCTATTGTTGGATCGTGGTTGTATGATACTACTGGTAGTTATACTCCTGCTTTTGTAACTGGAGGTGTATTGGCTTTTATTGGGTTGGTATTGACCATCGTATTGAAGAAAAAATATTCCATTCGATAATAAATCAACAATGTAATAATCTATTCTTGAAAAATTCATCCATATCATTTGTGTAAAATAGATAATTAATGTTTTTCGAGTAGCTTTATAAAAAAATAAATCGT
Source organism: uncultured Lentimicrobiaceae bacterium (assembly GCA_964653595.1). GTDB lineage: Bacteria > Bacteroidota > Bacteroidia > Bacteroidales > WCHB1-69 > JBAXTE01. Next base: position 39,363 of record CAZZHH010000022.1, on the reverse strand, counting down.
ACCTTTGAAATATATATTATCCAAAATATTTAACCTAAAAATGTAAAAAATGAAAAATCTTAAATTTATTTTTGTTGCTTTTATCCTTATTGCAATTTCAAGCACATTTGCACAAAGCCCAAAGACCGAAGTGTTTAACGTGAAAGTAAACTTTCATTGTGCCAATGGAAAAGCTTTACTTGATAAAGAGCTGTCTAAACTTGATGGTGTAGTAACTGCAGTTGCCGATGTTGTGACAAAAGTTGTGAAAATCGAATACGACCCTGCTAAACAAAATAAAGAAAAATTGGTAACCGCAATCGAAAAAATTGGATATACATGCGAGTTTTCCAAAGAAGGGGTGAAAATAAATAAAGCATGCACTCATGATCAAGTTCCCGATCAAAATTAGCCTGTGTCTTAATGAGATACAGTGTCTATCTTCTTTGAAATGTATGACATTTGATTAATTCTTACAAAAACTGAAGAATTTGTCTGTAAGTAAAAAACCGTAGATGCAAATCTTACGGTTTTTTTGTGCTCCAAAATGTGCAGATTAATCCAAATCCCTCAATATAGAGCATATAATAATCTACTAATCGATGTTTTAGTAAAACAAAAAGATAATAACTTCTGTGATTTTTTTGATGATTTAGGAGTAAAAAATGAAATCTTCGATCCTATAAATCTCAGAGGAACGAAGTCCTTTTTTATTTAAAAATTTAATATGTTGGAATGTTATACCTAAAGTAGGTGATTTAATTATTCATTTGTAATTATAAAGAATTTTTTTATCGATTTTGTACTTTCAAATTGCTATTTGTTATATATTTACAAAAAATATTAATTCTAAGAATTTATTTGTTTAGGTGCTTGTTAATTATTAAAATTAAGAAAGTTGTAGTTAGTTTGAGAAAATGATTTAATTTATGGATAATCAAGACAAAAATCAGGAAGAGCTTTTAAGTGAGTTATTTACATTAAAGCAAGAGAATGATTTATTAAAAGCAAAAATTGGACAGATTCAAATAGATCAATCTAGATTTGAAAATGCGTATATTGATAGTGAATCAAAATATAGAAAACTTTTTGAATCTGCGAATGATGCCATTTTTTTAATGGATTCATTTGTTTTTACGGATTGTAATCCAAAAACTTTGGAGATGTTTGGATGTTCCATGGATCAAATTATTGGACTTCCACCTCACAAGTTTTCTCCCCTTTATCAATCGGATGGAAGAACTTCAGAAGAAGCATCCAAAGACTACATTACTAAAGTTTATAATGGAGAACCTCAATTGTTTGAGTGGACACATACAAAATATGATGGAACTCCCTTTGATGTTGAAATTAGTTTAAATTTGTTTCAAAGTTCTGATCAAAAGTTAATTCAAGCGATGGTTCGCAATATTACCGAACGCAAGTTGTTTGAAAAAAAAATTCAAGAGAGCAACGAAGAGCTTACAATTACTTTAAAATCGATAGGAGATGCCGTAATTGTTGCCGATTGTGAAGGACTAATCACCTATCTTAATCCGGTTGCAGAATCGTTAACTGGTTGGAACTTAACGAATGCTATAGGACAACCTTTAAACCAGGTTTTTAACATTATAAATGCAGTTACTAAAAAACCTGCTGAAAATCCATTTTTTAAAGTGATAGATTCTGGGAAGATTGTAGGATTAGCCAATCATACCATATTGTTATCTAAGGATGGTCGTGAATATCAAATTGCTGATTCTGCTGCTCCTTTACTCGATTCGGAGGATAAAATTAGGGGTGCGGTGTTAGTGTTTCGAGATGTTACAGAAGAATATCAGCGAGATTTTATGCTAAAAAATAGCGAACAGCTCTATAGAACGGTTTTTGAAAGTACTGGCACTGCGGCAATTATCATCGAGCAAGACACTATTATCTCGTTAGCTAACGATGAATGGGTGCGCCTTTCAGGTTATTCTAAAGAAGACTTAGAGGGGAAAATGAGTTGGACCAAATTTGTTGTTGCTGAAGATTTGGAAAAGATGAAAATGTATCATTACAACAGAAGGAATGAAAAAGGGGATGCTCCAATCAAATATGAATTTCGATTTGTCAGGAAAAACGGAGAAATTCGCAATATGATAAATTGTGTCAACATGATACCTGGCACTACCAAAAGTATCGCCTCTTTGATGGATATCACCGACTTAAAACAAGCCCAAATTGCGTTGATTGAGAGCGAAGAGAATAATCGATTACTTTTAGAACTTGCTCCAGATGCTTTTTTGCAGGGCGATAAATTAGGTTATTTTATACAAGGAAATAGGAAGGCATCGGTGCTTACAGGTTTCACAAAAGAGGAGCTGTTGACGATGCATATTAACGACTTGTTTGCCCCTTCGTTATTAAACGAAAAACCATTGCGATTTGATTTGCTGAACTCTGGAGAAACCGTAATTCAAGAGAGAGAGATTATTCGCAAAGATAAAGGGAAAAGAGTTGTAGAGATGAACTCTAGGAGAATGCCAAATGGGACTTATCAAACTTTCATCAGAGATATCACAGAGCGAAAACAGATTGAAAATTCAATCAAAAAAAGCAATGAATTATTGAGCCAATTTTTGAAATATTCTCCAATATACTCCTTTATTAAAGAGGTATCCCCCTCCGAAAGTAGAGTGATAATGGCTAGTGAAAACTATGTTGATATGATTGGAATACCGGGTTCAAAAATGATTGGCAAAACTATGTTTGATCTTTTTCCTCCTGATTTAGCGGAACAATTTACGAAAGATGATTGGCATGTAGTATCCAATAATAAATTACTTGAAGTAGATGAAGAGCTGAATGGTCGTTTTTATAAAACCATTAAATTTCCTATTGTTTATGGCGACACAAATATGTTAGCTGGATACACTATCGACATGACGGATAGAATTGAGAATGAGGAACAACTTAAACGTAACAAAGAGGAGATATCTAAGCAAAATGAGCTTTTAAATTCGCTGTTGAAAAATCTTACTCAAGGTGTTTTTATGGTAGAAGTGCCTTCTGGTAAGCCCTTATTAGCAAATGAATCAGCCATGAATTTACTTGGACGAGGTATTATGCCAGATGCTAATAAAAATAACTTAGCAGAAGTATATAAGGCTTTTAAAGCTGAAAATCGTGATCCATATCCTGTAGAAGAGATGCCAATTCATAGAGGAATGATCGGAGAGTCGTCTTATGTAGACGATATGATTGTAGTAAGACCCGATGGTACTGAGAAGTTGTTAGAAGTTTTTGGTGTTCCTATCTTAAATTCTGTAGGTGAAGTTTGGGCTAGCTTGGTTAGTTTCTCCGATATTACCGAACGAAAGCTAGCAGAATTGGCTTTAAGTGAAAGCGAATCTCGGTTTAAAACTGTTTTTATGCAGTCTCCTATTGGTATCTCTTTATCGGATTCACTTAATGGAAGAATCATTCAAGCAAATCCAAGATATGCCGAGATTGTGGGTAGATCTATAGAGGAAATGCCCTCTGTAAATTGGATGGAAATTACTCATCCCGATGATGTCGGATTAGATCAAGAGAAAAACATGCTTCTTCTTAAAGGAGCAATTCCTGGATATCAGATGGAAAAACGCTATATTCAACCTAGTGGGAATGTAGTTTGGGTAAATATGACCATCGTCCCATTGAGTGAAAAACTGTATAACCACCCTCATAATTTGTGTATGATTGAAGATATTACCGATAAAAAGAGATATGAGTTGGAGTTGATAAAGGCCAAGGAAAAAGCAGAAGAGAGCGATCGATTGAAATCAGCTTTTTTGGCCAATATGAGTCACGAAATTCGTACACCTATGAATGGGATTATTGGATTTTCTTCCCTTTTAAAAGAACCCAATTTATCTGGACAACAGCAACAAGAGTACATAAAATTAATAGAGAAAAGTGGCTACCGAATGTTAACTATTATCAACGATATCATCGATATTTCGAAAATTGAAGCAGGCTTAATGTTGCTAAATATTAGAGAGGTAAATATTACAGAACTTATTGATAATCTTTATAATTTTTTCAATCCCGAAATCCAAAAAAAAGGATTGCAGTTTATTGTTACTAACAAACTTGCGATTTCGGAGAGTAAAATTACCTCCGATCGGGAAAAATTAAATTCAATACTTACAAATTTAATAAAAAATGCTATTAAGTTTACCAATCAGGGGATGATTGAGGTAGGCTGTGAACACAAAAATGATTATGTTGAATTTTATGTTAAAGATTCAGGAATTGGGATAGTAAAAGAGAGGCAAAAAGCGATCTTTGAAAGGTTTATCCAAGCGGATATTACCGATTCACGAGCTTTTCAGGGTGCAGGTCTAGGATTAGCAATTTCTAAAGCTTATGTAGAAATGCTGGGTGGCAAAATATGGGTAGAGAGCTTTCCGGATTTAAATATTAATGGCTCTGTTTTTTATTTTACTTTGCCTTTTGTTGTATCTTCTGAAACCACTGAATTCAAGCAACATAATGTTGTTAAAGAAGAGGTTAATCCCTCTTTGCAATTAAAAGTCTTAATAGCAGAAGACGATGATACTTCCCAAATGTTGATATCAAAATCGGTCAGATCCATTAGTAAAGAGATTTTAAAAGCAAAAACTGGAATAGAGGCAGTAGAAATATGTAGAACAAATCCAGATGTTGATTTAATATTGATGGATATTCAAATGCCCGAAATGGATGGCTATACAGCTACACGAAAAATTAGAGAGTTCAATGCAAACGTGAAAATAATTGCTCAAACTGCGTACGCTCTCACTGGGGATAAGGAAAAAGCAATTAATGCCGGGTGTGACAATTATATAACAAAACCAATTTCAAAAGATCATTTATTGAAAATGATTTATGAATACTTTAATGATGCCGATGGTAATGGAAAAAACTTTTTTAAAATAAAATAACTTTTAGAATATTTTCTTTGACCCAAAAATCACAAGAAGATTTTGCGGTTGAAAATTAACAAGTTGGATTATGATGAAATTTAAAACTTTTATGAATGAAATGAAACGGTTTGAGTATCAAATTACGTTGAGTTATCTATTTATTGGCCTTTTGTGGATATTTTTGTCCGATGCCTTTTTTGGTTATTTTGTGTCGGATAAGAAAATATTGACAGAATATAGTATGATTAAAGGATTTCTGTATATATTAGTCACTGCATTATTACTTTTCTTTTTTGTGAAACAACAGATGTTAAAATTAAATAAAGCTAAGGAGAAAGCAGAAGAGAGCGATCGTTTAAAATCCGCATTTCTTGCTAATATGTCGCACGAAATTCGAACTCCAATGAATGGTATTTTAGGTTTTGCAGAATTATTAAATGAACCCAATATTTCAGCCGAGGAACAACAAGAGTATTTGCAAATAATACAAAAAAGTGGAAAACGCATGTTAAGTATCATCAATGACATTATTGATATTTCTAAAATTGAGTCAGGATTGATGAAAATTAATGCTAAGATGATAGATGTTAATGAGATGAATGAAACAGTTTATCGCTTTTTTAAGCCTGAAGTCGAGAGAAAAGGATTACAATTTATTTACAAAAAAATGCTGCCAGATAATCACACTCTCCTAAATACAGATTCAGAAAAATTGCAATCAATCCTTACTAACTTACTTAAAAATTCAATTAAGTTCACCAATCAAGGATTTATTGAATTTGGTTGTGAGAAAAATGGAGAGTTGGTTGAGTTTTTTGTTAAAGATACAGGTATAGGTATTGCCAAAGAGAGGCAGAGTGCAATTTTTGAGCGTTTTATTCAAGCAGATATTGAAGATAAAATGGCACGCCAAGGTACTGGATTAGGACTTGCCATTTCAAAAGCATATGTAGAAATGCTTCAAGGGAAAATTTGGCTTCAAAGCGAAGTTGGTATTGGCTCTACTTTTTATTTTACTATTCCATACCAAACCTTAACTTCATCTATTAAATCCGATTCAGAGGTCATATGTAACGATATAGAGGAAGACTTAGTTAATAGTTTGAAAATTTTGATAGCCGATGATGATGAAGTATCGCTAAAATTAATTGAAAAAGGAGTGGGCCCTTTTTGTAAGGAGATTTTAAAAGCAACAAATGGATTAGATGCTGTTGATATAAGTCGTAGCAACCCGGATTTAGATCTCATATTTATGGACATTCAAATGCCTGTGATGAATGGATTAGAAGCTATTAAGCGGATCCGTGAATTTAATTCAAATGTGATTATTATAGCACAAACAGCTTATGCACTCTCTGGTGATAAAGATGAAGCTATTCATGCTGGTAGCAATAATTATATTACAAAACCAATTATCAAAGAAAATTTATTGCAAATTATTCGTCAATATTTTACCCTATAAAGTTGCATTTATTTCTTGAACCCAAAATAATCAATAGGAGATTTGAAAGAATCGAACTACTTGATTTAGTTGGGTTTAATCGTTTGCGCGATTGTATCGCTGATTCTGGGTTGAATTTTGGATAACCTAGATTTTTTGCTGAGGTTTGTGTAGCTTTCTTTTATTTGATAGTAGCATTCATTTTTTTAAGTATTCGGATAATTGAATCGTGATTGATAAATTACTTTGTGTCTTCGTGCCTTCGTGGCTCTTTCACCTAATTTTAACTGCTGGTCTTCCGATATGTTCTGATTGCCAGAATATTGAAGAATACCGCAAATGCCGACATGGCAAAGAAGTGGCGCCACAGATCGGTGAAGGTGCTTCCTGCCAGTAAAATCAGCCTCATTACCTTGATGAACCAGGCAATGGGGTTGAACCAGGTGATGACCTGCGCCCACTCGGGCATCGACTCGATGGCGGTGAATAACCCACCCATCAGAATGAAAACCACCATGAAAAACCACGCGATAAACATCGCCTGCTGCTGCGTTTCGGTGTAGGAGGATACAAAGAGCCCCATGGCCAGCACAATCAGCAGATAGAGGAATAGGAAGGTGAACAAAGCCACCAGACTTCCCCGTATCGGTATGTCGAAAAACAGATCGGCCAACACGAGTCCGAAGGCCATTTCGAAAAGTCCGATAAACATAAACGGAGCCATTTTCCCGATGATAAACTGATATTTCTTGATGGGAGTAACGTTGATTTGCTCGATGGTGCCCACCTCTTTCTCGCGGGTGATGTTCATCGACGTTAAAAACACCCCGATCACCGTGACTAAAATTACGAGAATTCCGGGAACCATGAACGCTTTGTAGTCCATAAACGGATTATACCAAAAATGTGTCACCGGCTCTGCAACCGGAACCCCGGAGGCGTTGATGTATCCTAAGTCGGCAATCAGTTCGGAGTTGAAATTCATGAGCATCTGTTGAAGATACGCCATTGCCAAACCCGCTTTCAGTCCGTTGATGGCATCCGCCGTTAAATGCACGGAGGTTTTGTTTTGGCTTTGCAACTCTCTTTCGAACTTGGGCGGTATTTCCAGAATCATATCCACTTTCCCACGATGAATTTCCCCGATGGCTTCTTGACGTGATCTGGCATAACTGGTGATGTTGAAATATCCTGAGGAGGGGATTTTAGCCACCAGCGATCTGGATGTTTCGGAGTGATCCTGATCGACCACACATACGTTGATGTTCCGGATTTCAAACGTGGCTGCATACGACAATATCAACAGTTGCATCACGGGCAATTGGAAAATGATAATCAGCATCGGTTTGTTGCGGAAAATCTGTATAAATTCTTTTTGGATGATAAACCATAATGTTCTCATATGTCAAGATGTGTTTTGAAACTTTTAATACTAGCAAAAATTAAGATGAATGCAGTCACCACAAGAATGAGCGTCTCTTCCCAAATGTAGGTAATCCCAACCCCCTTGATCATGATGCTTTTGATGATGATCACGAACCATTTGGCAGGAACCACATTTGAAATCCATTGCAATAAAACAGGCATGCTTTCCACTGGAAAAATGAATCCGGACAGCAAGATGGTCGGCAGCAGCATTCCACCCATGGAGATCATCATCGCCGTTTGTTGACTCGAGGTCTTGGTGGATATAAAAATTCCCAGCGACAGCGTGGTGATGATAAACAGGGTGATTTCCAAAAACAGCAAGAGATAACTTCCCCTAATAGGCATCCCAAACACCAAGACTCCCATCACCAAAATAATGAGGGCAATCAATAATGACAACACGATGTAAGGCACCACTTTTCCGATGATGATCATAAACGATTTGAGTGGCGATACCAGCAATATTTCCATGGTGCCGTTTTCCTTTTCGCGGGTGATGGCGATGGAGGTCATCATGGTGCAAATCAGCATCAGAATAATGGTGATGACGCCGGGGACGAACATAAACACCCCCTTTTGTTGGGGATTGTACAACATTTGGACTTCGGTGCTGATTTGAACAGGTATTCCGGTTTGCTGCATTTGATCCAGATTGTAATTGTTGACGATGGCCGTAGTGTAAGCGCTCAGCATCGAAGCGGTGTTGGGTTCGGAGGCGTCGGCGATGATTTCCACCTTCGCTTTACGTTCCCGTTCCAGTTGTTTGGCAAAGTTCTCTGGAAAGACCACCACCATTTTGATTTTCCCTTTGCGGAAGAGCGATTCAGCCTCATCGGTGGAGTAAATATTGCTCTGAAGCCTGAAATAATCAGAAGAGAGCAGCCGATTGGTGATTTTTTGGCTCTCGGCATCTTTCGAGCGGTCAAGAATCGCTATATTTGCGTTGGTGATTTCGTTGGTGATGGCATACCCGAACAAAATAATCTGTGCAATCGGCATCCCCAATAACACAAGCAACGTCCGCTTATCCCTGAGGATATGGATGAACTCTTTGGTGATAAATGCGAGAAATGTTTTCATTTTTTATTAGTTAATGTATGCTTGATGTTTATTAGTCGTGAAACGTGAAAAGAACGCAATGCGTGTCTAAAGAGAGTGAAACGATTTTCAGTGTTGTGAAAGAAGACATCGCTTTGCGTTCTTTTCAAGTTTCACGAAATTTCTTCTTCGTCTCGCTTTGCGCTCTTTTCACGTTTCACGAGATGTCTTTTCACTTCTTGTCAGTTTAATAAACACTTCGTCAATATGTTTGGTTTTAAATTCCGTTTTCAGTTCGCCGGGACTTCCCAATGCGGCAATTTTTCCGTCCACCATGATGGACATCCGGTTGCAGTATTCGGCTTCGTCCAGGTAGTGTGTGGTGATCAGGATGGCGATTCCCTTGTTGGCGGTTTCGTAGATCAGTTCCCAGAATTGTCGCCGGGTGATGGGATCCACACCGCTGGTAGGTTCGTCCAGAAAGACCACTTTCGGGTCGTGGATCAAGGCTGTGGAAAATGCCAGTTTTTGTTTCCAACCCAAGGGGAGGGATTTCACCTGCTTATTCCGCTCCGATTTGATTTCCAACCGCTCCATCACCTCATCAGCTTTGGCTTTGATTTCCGAGTTTCTCAGTCCGTATATTCCGCCATAGAAGCGGATATTCTCCCAAACAGTCATGTCTTCGTACAGCGAAAACCGCTGGCTCATATACCCGATGTTCATTTTCACCTTTTCTGACTGTTTTTCGATGTCAAAACCAGCGACAGAGGCATGGCCGTAACTTGGAGAGAGCAAGCCGCACAACATTCTCATGGCCGTGGTTTTTCCGGCACCGTTGGCGCCCAGAAAGCCAAAGATCTCCCCTTTTTCAACGGCAAACGAGATTCTGTCCACGGCCGTGAAATGTCCGAATTTGCGGGTCAGTTCGTGCGCTTCTATGGCATATCCGTTATTCATGATTTTCCATTTTTATTATTTTCGACATAAAATAGTCCTCTACATTCGGTTTAGTGATCTTGAACTCAAAATTCGAGTATTGTTTTGTTTCCAGCCACGATTGCAGTTTATTGCTGTCACAACCGGGTTTCAGGGTCACATGCAGGTATTCGCCAAAGGTGAAGCAGGAAGCGGTGTCCTCGAACGAGCGGATGTCCTTGAGCAGTTGAAACATGTCGGACGCTTTCACCGCGTAAAGGATTTCAGGATATTTGGCAATGATGTTTTTCGGGGTGTCGATTTCAATTATCTCGCCTTGGATCATCATGGCAATCCGGTCGCAACGCTTGGCCTCATCCATGTATGGTGTTGAGACGATGACAGTCATTCCGGTATGTTTAAGATTTTCTAGTATGTCCCAAAACTCTCTTCTCGAGACAGGATCCACGCCGGTAGTGGGCTCGTCGAGGATCAATATTTCAGGTTTGTGGATCAGCGCACAGCACAAAGCCAATTTCTGTTTCATCCCTCCTGAAAGATTTCCGGTTCTGCGGTCTTTAAATGGCTCTATCTGGCTATAGATGTCTTTAATCAACTCATAGTTGGCTTCGATGGTGGTCCCGAAGATGGTGGCGAAGAACCTCAAGTTTTCGGCAATGGTCAGATCGGTATATAGCGAGAATTTGCCAGGCATATACCCGATCAATAGCCTCAAGGCAACATAATCCTTCACCACATCCAAATTGTCGATGGTGATTGTGCCGGAATCGGGAACCAACAACGTGCTGATCATCCTCATCAAGGTCGTTTTGCCGGCACCGTCGGGACCGAGCAACCCGAAGATCTCTCCCCTGTTTACCTCGAAAGAAGTCTCCTTGACGGCTTTGATAGCCTTGAAACTGCGTGTTATGTTTTTTACTGTGATCATATTTTTTGCGTGAAAAGATTTTTCGTGAAACGTGAAAAGAAGTAGTAAGAAGCGTGAAACGTGAAAAGAAAGACGTGAAACGTGAAAAGAGATCCGTGAAAAGAAGATCGCGATGCGAGGCTATAGAAAAACCCAAGAAGATGACTGAGGCACTCGAAATCAGCGATGCAGAAGAGAGAGTAAAAATACAGAATTATGATTTATGAAGAAAGAAATTGATGTTTTATTAAAGTAGGAGTAACGTTCACTTGTTTTACTTGTTCTACCTGTTTTTACTCGTTCTACTTGGTTCACCTGTTCTACCCGTTATACCTGCATTTGGCTGTTTCCTTTCGACTTTACAGACTTTCGACTTTATAGACTTTATAAACTTTCAACTAAAATTTCACTTCCCCCGGCATTCCGATTCGTATTGTTCCATCATTTTTTACTTTGATTTTCAGAGCGTACACTAAATTGGCCCGTTCGTCGCGTGTTTGGATGCTTTTTGGCGTAAACTCCGACTTATCCGAAATCCATGTGATTGTACCTTCCAGTTTCTTATAGTTTTTTCCGTCGGTGTCTATATAAACCGTCACTTTTTGACCGAGTTTCACCGAACTGAGTTGTGCCGAAGTGGCGTAGGCTTTCAAGGTCATCACCGAGAGATCGGCCACCTTGAACAAGGCTTTGCTGAATGACGAGAGTTCTCCTCGTTCGGCGTATTTGGAGATGACGGTGCCGGAAATTGGGCTCTTGATGATACACTTTTGGATTTGATCGTTGAGTTGGTCGATTTGGCTTTGCAATGGAGCCGTTTCCGCATTGAATTGTGCGAAGTTGGTCATGGTTGCCTCTTTTTGTTTCATCAACACTTCAATTTGTCCAGTGATGTCGTCGAGTTGCTTTTGGGTGCCGGCATTTTCCTTGATCAGCCGTGCCATCCGAAGTTGTTCCCGCTTCAGGTTGGCGATTTGCTCGTCGATCACCGTGACTTGAGCCTTGATGCCCGAGTTGCGTGTAAGAATCGAGACGACGGAAGCCTGAAGTTGTTGCTTTTTCAGGTACAACTGCATGGTGTCGATGTAGCCACAGACTTGGTTTTGGGTGAGCGTCTGACCTTCTTCGGCGGTGAATTCGATTATTTTTCCGCCCACCTCGGAAGCCACCATCACTTCTGTAACTTCAAACTGACCTTGAACGTCCCATTTGACGTCTTTGTCGGAACATCCCGCCATCATCAGCAATGAAGGAAGGACGATTGTTGCGATTGTTTTTATATTCATTGGTTTTTATGTTTATTGTGTAATTTGTGTTTTTTAATCGTGAAAAGATTTTTAGCTTCGCTGAGCTCCACTTCGTTCCGGTTCGTGAAACGTGCACTTCGACAAGCTCAGTGTGACAAAAAGAAGATCACGATGCAAGTAAGTTGTGCGAAGTTTGCAACTTCGCACTTCCACCTTCTTCTAAAACTCCAAATTCCCTGTTGCAAATTGATAATTCAGTTTTGACATCACGAGTTGTATTTCGTGCATTTTTTTATTCAGTTTTGATATCGTTTCAGCATTTAGTTCGCTGAGGTAGTCGTTGGCTGAGATGGTGCCGTTTTCGAATTGTGTGGCCGCCGTTTTTTTCAACGAGGTCTGCAACGTGATGATTTCGTCATCGGTTTTGAGCAGTGTCTCCGCTTTGGTGATTTCTCCCTGTTGTTGTTGCAGTTGCAGGTTGGTGTTTCGGGCAAAAATCTCTTTTTGTTTCTCTACAATCTGGCCGGCGATGGAATACATTTTCTTTTCGTTGCTGCCGTTATTCCAGTTCCACAGCGACCAGTTGAGGCGCAATCCAGCGATGTAGAAGAGCTGAAAATCGGGATCGAACATGTTCAGTGCCGGACGACCGTATCCACCTTGGGCAAATGCGCTGAGTCGGGGCATGTTTTTGGTGGTAACCGTTTTCATCTTTGCCGAAAATTGTTGCTGTTGCAAATCGAACAGTTGCATTTCCGGTCGAAGTTGAAAACTGTTGCCGGAAACGGCTATTTGTGGCAGGGCCAAAGTTGCATCGGTGGAGTAGGAGGTGCCCAGCAAGGTGTTCAGCATGGAGATGTTTGTATTCCTGTCTGTTTGAAGCTCCGTAACACGTTGTTGCATTCGCAGCATCTCCACTTTCAACCGGTCGGCACTGCTTTGCAAAATCACCCCGTTTTTGATTCCTGCTTCGATGGTCTTTAGGCGGGTGTCGAGATCTTCTATCATCAGCTTTGTGAGTCCGATGCTTTCGTCGGTAAGCAAAATCCGGAAATAGATTTGGGTAATCCTTTCTTTCAGCTTAAAAAGGTCGATGGCCACTTTTTGTTGCTCGATGCTGTTCTCTATTTTTTTGACACCTTTCTCTTTTCCGATGGTTCCGCCGTCCCAGATCAGTTGTTTGACATCGATTGTCGCCCGGTACTGGTCCTTTTCAAAAGTTGGCATCTTGAGATTTGGGATCGGTAACGAAATCTGGGTGACATCCGACTGATAGGTCGCCTGCGCATTCAGATCCACCTGTGGAAACCAGGTTTTATTGTACATGGTATTGGTTTCCGCAAACGATTGTCGCCAAAGTTCCTGCTGAACCAGCAACGGATAGTTCTTCTCCGCCTCGGCAAAACAGTCCTTCAACGTGATCTGCTGGCTGAACCCAGTAGCCGTGGACAGAAACATAAACAGGATTAAAAATGGTTGTTTCATATTCATTTATTTTATTTTTTTTCTGATTTTTTTGTCCCCTTAATCCCCAAAGGGGACAAAAAAATCAGAAATTAATGTTATTTTTTGTTTTAAACCAAGTTGTGCGAAGTCTGTGACTTCGCACTTTGCAATTTCGCACAAATTATTTTTTTATCGAATTGATCAATGTCTCTTTAATGAATGCTTTTCGGTCGTCGAGCATAAAATCGAAAATCGGATCGCCCACCTTAAAAACAGTTTGTATCATCGGCCTAGCCATAAACGGGAAGATGCACATGGAAACCATATTTAGGATAAAGTAGATGGGGTTGACTTCTTTGATTTCGCCGTCTTCTACCTGTTTGGAAAATTTTAGGATCATCTCCATCGGTTTGGGAAAATTGCTGCTTTTTCCAATCCGTTCCTTCATCCGCTCTGGATTTTGATAGATTTCGTTTATGATAAAGATGGGCATGTGGGGATTCTTCTTCAAAAAATCGGTGTAGAAATCCACAAATTTGTCAACCAGCTCGAAAATATCGTCGGTGGTGTTCAGGAGTTCATGGATGGTGCCCGTGAGTTGCCCCAACGTTTCATCGAAGATCACGGTGAAAAGTTTGTCCTTGCTGCGGTAGTAATAATGCAACAACGCCTTGTTGATCCCCGCTTCATCGGCGATTTCCTGCATCCGGGCGCCGTCAAAACCCTTGCGGATAAACACCCGCTTGGCCGCCTCCAAAATCTTCTCTTCGGTGTTTAATGTTTCTATTTCAGACATCTTGCGTATATTAACATTTGATTTTAACCGTTCGGTTAAACTGTTTGGCAAAGATAGTTGAAATAAAATGAAATGTCAAGTATAAACTTGACATTTCTATTAATTTGGTGGATTATTAATATGTATTATGTTTAAAAACAATTGGTTATATTTATTGATTAAACTATCAAATTTCATACGGTTTATCAAACCGCTTCTCAAAAGCTCCGTTCTTTTTCAAATTGCTGTTCCAATAGAAATTGGTCAGTCCCGTTTTTGCTATCATTGAAGCAAAACTGCAACGCTGCATTGCAGTTTTATATTTGCCTGATAATAAAGCTCATAGAAGCGTTTCATGTGCCATAAGATTGATTCCAAAGAATTCATTTATAAGCGGGAAAGAGTGCGATATTCACTTGGATATTATTTTCTGCAAAAATTTGCCACAATAGCTCCTATCGCAACCAGAACATTAATTATCCACATAATGTTGCTAGCTTTTTGAAACCAAAGATTTTTGAAAATATAGCTGAGTTTTATTTTTTTACAGTATGTTAAGTGTGTATAATACTCATAATCAATATTTTCTTTCTTGTATCTTATTACAGTATTGATGTTCTTTTTCTTAGAATTCCCCAAATCTATTTCATCATCTATCCAAGTGTCATAAGAGTAATTATATGGAAATGAATAATCAATTCCTAAAGTATCAATATACGCTAAATTATCGCCAATATAAATTCTTTTGCCAACTAATTCCGCCTTAGAATATTCAGCAACCCCATTAGATGTAGTGTGAAATAACTTGCACTTAATTGTCTTTTTGCTCATTTTATTTTATTTTATTTTTTACAAATGTAATTTCAAAGATGTTAATAGTGCGCCAGTTTACAATATTCCATTTTTTTAATGTTTTCAGTTTTATGGCAATGAGCTGGTGTTTCATGAATCATATTTTCAAGTTTTTGCACGTCTGGCTTTGTAAAAGAGTTTAATATTTTGGAAAATTCATTGAATTTTGGATCATCCAAATTGATCGACTTCATGAATTTTTCCAAGTAAGATCTTCTTTTGTAATTTTCACAATCTTTTGTATTCTAATTAAACCATCCTCTTCCAATCATACAATAACGAGCCTAATAACCCAATGCCCACAATTACATCCACGATGTTCCAGACTTCCCTTCCAAGTGCTATTTTTACTAATGGCTGAAATAATATGGCTAATCCAATATGCACTATCATTTCAACGATTCTATGTTTTTGGAACGCCAGATATGCCAAAATTGAAAACCCAAGAAGTGCTGAAAAACGAACTAATTGAAAGTAGCCATATGGCATTTGGAGTAAACATAGAAAAAACAATACAGCTAAGGCGATTTTAATTATTTTGTTTGTCATAATTGAATAGGATTTTATTGTCATCTTTAAATTGAGCTCTTGTAATATCAGTAATGTCAAAATATTTAGGTGATATCAACTCTGTTTTTGTAAGAGTTACTGTTCCATTAATTTGGAATTCAATTGTATTAAGCAATTCGCAATAATTGGCATAACTTTTATAAAATTTCCTGATGTATAAATATTCAAATTTTGACTGATATTCATATTTTGCATCAATATTATTCAAAGGGGTAAAAATGATTGGGCGTTTAATCTCAGAGTCTGAACTATATAACCCTGTAGCTTTGAGAAACCAATCTTTCACCTCGGTATCGTCTCCCAGTTTATTATGTAAAACATTATTGAAGTTAATTCCTTCCCTCAAATATTTTTCAATTTCATTTTTCATCTCATTTGTGTTTTTTATTTTGCAAATATAGGTATCATTACAAATGACCCGTTAAAAATTGTACGATAAAAACACTTAAATTTTTTTTCAATGATTTATCTGGATAATTTAATCATTCATATTCTGTAATCACAAGGTAATTAAATGTTTATAAGCGAAGATTAATTACAATATTCTTTAATCAAAGCATATACATCTTCTGTTCCACAATCATATTCGCCGGAATTGATCCGGACGGGCGAAACGTGATTAGAACTGAAAACCTACGCTTAATGAAAACATATTGAGAGTTTTATTAACTGTATTTTGACCTTTTACCCAACTTGATCCTTCCAAATATTCATAATTTGAAACGCTTTTTGTCTTTTGCATTTTATAACCAATATCGAAAAATATAGATATGTCCTTAGGTAAATAGACTTTAATCCCAATTGATGGACTAAGGATTAAACCGCCAGAATAAGTTAGCGTTGCATAATCAGAATCACTATAAAAATATTTTTTATTTGGTCTCAATGCGGAGCTGTACCCTATAGATGCATTAAACGTGGGGCGAACTTTACTTTTTAAAAAAGTGAACCTTGCATCTAATGTTACAGGTAACAGAGCCAAATTCTCGTAACTGTCTATTCCCAGTCCTACACCAATTGAAGATAATGTATTAATCTGGTAACCTAAAACAGTTTTAAACCCACATGCAGGGTTGTTTCCAGCTTTTTCTGCTCCATAACTGATTTGTGTTAAACTAAAAAAATCATTCTTTTGTCCATAAACAAAGTTGCACATAAAAACTAATGCAATTATCACTAAATTTTTAATCTGTTTTCTCACTATTATCTATTTTGGTGTGTTTTCAAGGCTAAAGTTAGAAAATATATTTGAAAGTAATCGTATTTTTAACAAATGAAGATCCAATGAGGTTCTATTTGGTTTATTTTCAACTGAGTAGTTTTTATAGTGATCAGATGAATCCAAGTAATCAGATCACTATAAAAATAAAAAGTCGAATTTTTCTTTCTTCAATTTGTTTTTCAAATTTATTCCTCATACAGTTTGTCAAACCGCTTCTCATAAGCCCCGTTCTTTTTCAAGTTGCTGTTCCAATAGAAATTGGTCAATCCGGCTTTAGCCATCACTGTAAATAGGGTTCTCCGCATCTGTGACATTTTGTATGGTTTATGCAAAGACCCTTTTATTTGTATTACAAAAGCAGTGTTTTTTCCAAAATGGTTACTCAGAAATTTACTTTTTCAAACCAAAAATATTTATTGTAACTTTGCTTTTAGTGTGTAAATTATAAACTACATTTGATTATGAACAACATAATACAAACTATCCGCGAAGACCTAATAGCTCTATCCGACGAAAAAGTAAAGCAATCTGGATTACGATATTTTAAGGAAGAGGTAAAGCTTTACGGAATAAAATCTGCGGAGGTTCAAATGATCTCTAAAGCCTATTTTAAACAGATTAAGGATTTGCCAAAAGCAACTATTCTAGATTTTTGTGAACAGTTCTGGCAATCGGGTTATATGGAGGAGTCGTTTATCGCATGTAACTGGTCGTATCAGCTTCATAAGAAATATTTGGTTGAAGATATTATTTTATTTGAGCGTTGGGTAAATACATACATCCAGAATTGGGCATCATGCGACACATTTTGCAATCATACAGTAGGAACTTACATTGAAATGTTTCCTGAAAAAATTGAAGTGTTAAAAATATGGGCAACCTCTTCAAATCGTTGGATGCGAAGAGCAGCTGCGGTTTCGCTTATAGTTCCGGCTAAAAAAGGTTTGTTTTTGAAAGATATTTTTGAAATTGCAGATATATTATTCCTTGATAAAGACGACATGGTTCAAAAAGGGTATGGCTGGATGCTGAAAGTTGCATGCCAAAAACATGAACAAGAAGTTTTTGAATATGTCATGGCAAACAGAAAGGGGATGCCCCGGACCGCATTGCGTTATGCCATCGAAAAAATGCCCAAAGACATGAAAGTGTTAGCGATGGCTAAATATTAATTTTTGGTTACATTCAAAAAATCTTTTTAAAGCTAATTTTTTTTGGATTTGTATGAAATGCAAAAAATTATAACTTCGAGTTAAATGAAACATAATGAATAATATAGTCTACAATTCCCTTCTAATCTGATAAAAAATAATCCCGCTATGGCCATTTGTATTTCGATTCATAGCGAATTTAAATTAGGTAAGTAATGTTATCTAGGGGCATATATAATAGAGTTTATGCAATAACACAATCCTTCAAAGTTGAATTACGCTATTACATAAACTCTAGTTGAATTACTTTGAAATTACCATTTTTTGAACGGTATTTTGTGCTCTGGAATTAGAGGACAATCGGACAAAATAATACCCATTTTCTAAATGATTGGCGTTAATCTTTGGATTGGTTTTGGAAATGGTCTGTTTGTAAACTACTCTGCCATTTACATCATAAATCTCAATTTCAGATATGTCAGATGATTCCAGTTTGACCTCAAAGGTGCCATTGTTTGGGTTTGGTATTACTGAAAACAAGGAAGTTGAATTTTGAATAGAAGAAACTCCAGTGCCAGAGAGGGTTGCAAAGGGAACAATGGTTGGTGTTCCCCATTCATTGTTGCTATTTTGTCCCACAGCAATCGCATAATAGTTTGTATTTGGGGTTAAATCTAACCAAACCCAGTTGTCGGTTGCATACAACGGATACGGATTGGTTTTAATCACTTCCAGTGCTGAATCGGCGCCAATTTCGTTGTAATAATCTACGGTGATGATTCCGTCGTGGAAAACAGAAGTTTCTGCGTTTGGTGTGACCAAAACACGTGCTTGTGTGGCCGTGATCTCGGAAACGTTTATGGTTAACGTTGAAAGCCCGGTACCTCCCAGTTGCGCGGTTGTGCACACCAAGGTCTGCATCGTATAATTGGTTCCCGATCCATCCTTGGGTAGGGCATAAATGGTATATTCCGTGTTTGGAATCAATTCGTTCCATGTGTAGGTGGAATCCGCATAAAAATGGAGTCCCCACGATTCGATCAAAGCCTCGATCGGTTGCCCCATCATCGTCACGTATTGAGCCATTTCATCGGCTTTTCCTATAAGTATGTAATAGGAAATGCATTCGGTATTCGGTGTAAACGTAGCTTGAACGGTCGTTGGGGTGACCGTGCCCAAAGTGATGGCAACTGAAGGGTCTGTAAGCGTATTCACCTTTGGGGCGGTCGACCGTTCGCTTCGTGTGATTACTGTTTGCGTTTGGGCGAACACCGCCACTGAGAATGTGATGATTGCAACAAATAGTGCGATTTTTTTCATTTTTGATTATTTTAAGACAAAACCTGGTTTTGATTATTGACTTTGCAAAGGAATCAATAATTATCATAGATCAGCATCAAAGCGATGTTCATGTCGTGGACAAAATGGTGGACAAAAAGAGGCGGTGGATGTAAGTTTCTGATATATAAATGTATAATGTGTTTTTGATAATGCTATTCATATATAAAAAGCATTTAATGATTCAATTGGCAAATTGGAGGATTAAGTCATCAAAAATCAAAATTCTTTTGTGCTTTATTGAAAAACAGCTAAATTTGTCTTCATGAATGAATACTGCCAAATATTGGAGGTGTCACCAAACGCCACCATTAAAGAAATTAAGAACGCCTACCGGAAGAAAGCCGGCAGGATTCATCCGGACGTAAACCCAAGTCCGACCGCGCATGAGGATTTCATCGCATTGACCGAGGCTTATGAATCGATGTTGAGGGGAAAAACTGGACGGGTTTACAATGAAACATCCCGCAATTATACCCGTGCCTCCGCTGCATATTCCGAAACCGATTTGAAAGAACAAGCCCGTGAACGGGCACGGAGAGCGGCACAAATGGAATATCAGGAATTTATCAATTCCGATTATTACAAAACGAAGATGTCGCAATACAAAACCCTTGAGTTCTGGGGTTCCTTGATTTTCTTTATTCCGTTTTTTTCAGTTCAGCTTCACTTTTTTCTCACCCTAAAAACCGAATTTATCATCTCTTCCGTCCTTTTGTCGCTCATCACAGCACCGCTCTTGACAAACATGGTTTCAATCATCAAGAAGCAATCCATGAATCAAATCCTGAGCGACACCGCATACCTCTTATTGGTCTTTCTAAAATCCGATGTTTTCACAACATTTATAGCAACCCTGATAAACGGCTGGATTTTTTATACCATTGGGATCAAAACCTTGATTCCCAACGCTATAATGTTGTCCATTTATTTGATCATCCCCATTTCACTTCTGATTTTCAGGGGATTCTTCAAAAACATCATGAAAGAAGACACCGAAACTCAATTTCCACAATGGCTCTATTCGTTCGGGCAAAGACTGTCCGATATCAAACGGCCGCTGATTGTTTTTTTTGGCTTTCCCCAAATTGTTTTCTCCATTTTTTTGATTTTAAATGTCTCATACTTCCATAGCAGGACTCAAGTAGATAAAACGTTCGAAGTCATCACAAACAAAGGCAGTTCGCATCTGAGATTCGACGACGACAAGTACAACCATTACTGGGGCCCTTGTTATTTTCTCGATTACGACCAGTACAAGGACGACAACACGGTGACCTTGAAATTAAAAAAAGGGCTGTTTGGAATTTATGTCCTGGAAGACTACAATTCAGCTGGCTGGTAGCGCCAAGGCCTCATTGGAAAAGTAGATTTCATCAATCATTTCCATCCTCTTTTTCCACTTCTTTTGAAAGCAGTTTTCCATTGACGTCAAACACCAGTTCAAACTCTTCATTACCCTGTTCTGCGTCCATTTCGTAGGTAACCACTCCATTGGCAACCACCTTTTCCACCTCTTCGATCTCGTAACCGGAGAAATCGGTTTTCAGCGTATTTTGAACGGCCTGAGGTAAATCCTTTCTATTGATTTCATTTTCCACTTCCAAAACAGCTCCATTCTCATCGATAAGCACCGAAGTCTTGACTTTTGCCAGCTTAAACTCCGCTTCGTATTGTCCTGGTTTTTCCAAATCCCATTTCACTTTTTTTACCTCTGGATATTTATCCGAAAAAGCTTTTTTCACCGATTCTGGAACCACGATCTTTTTACAACATTTTGAATGTTCGTTTTTCTCTTGTGCATTTGCACTAAGGATGAATAATGCTAAGACTGATGTCAAGATAATTTTCTTCATATTTTATTGATTTTTGGTTTTTTGTTGTGACAAATATATTGCATGAATTTGTAGATAGTTTGGAAATGAAAAAAATTGGGACACTTTTTTGTTAAATACGCTTGACTCGAAAGTGATGCCAACCATCATCGTAATCGTATTGAATCGTCAAATGGTTGTTTTTGCATATTTCTGAGACAATGGAAAGTCCTAATCCTATGGATTCTCCATTGGTGGAATATTTCACAAATCGATTGAATATTTTTTCAGGATCACCTTCAAAAGCACTTCCGGTATTTGAGAAGACAATTTGACTCTTCGTGATGGTGATGCTTATCTCGCCGCTTACCATGTTATGTTTGATGGCATTTCCAAGTAAGTTGTGGATGAGCGTTTCAGCAAGTGTAATATTCATTTTGTGAATAAAAGGTTGGTCTGATTTTATGCTAATTTCAATGTTTTTCATAAGCAACATCTCTTCGATAAATTGGATTCGATCTTGAATCAACTTATTAAAATCGACTACCGATAAATGGATAAATTGCTGGTTTTCAATTTTAGAGATGAGCAAAAGCGCTTCACTGAGTTTGGAAAGACGGCTCGTAGCGGAATATGCTTCTTGGATTTGATTGTTGCAATCTGGGCTTAAGTCTTTATTTTGTAAAATTATTTCAAGTTTGCTCTTGATGATTGCCAACGGTGTTTGAATCTCATGAGATGCGTTTTCCGTAAACTCTTTCACGTTCTTAAAGTCTGCGATGATCTGCGTCATCATCTCTTGTAATACACAATTTAATTGCTTAAATTCTTCTATGTTGGTCTGTTCAAATTCAACGGAGGAGAGTTGATCGATCTTAAACCGCTTTAATTGATCCATTGTTTGGTAGAAAGGACGCCACCAAGTGGTTGACAACCAACGGTTAAGTACAAACAAAACAATCACGATAAAAGCAAAAAGTCCGCACATAAAGTATGAAATCACTTCAACCATGTCTTCCGATTCAAGTTGTGAAAGGGTTATCTCTATTTGGTAATAATGTTCGTTGATTTTAACAACCGAAGTGAGCTTGCGAAATTCCATCCTTTCATTTTCATAATTGTCGAAAATAGTGGTGTCCGAAAAGTGTTTAAAAGGCTTTGTGGGAGTGATTTCATTAACAACGATTGACTGGTCCGGAGAGATGATGCCACTCTTTTTTTGTGGATTTGACTCGATGAAAAGCATCACTCTTTGGGTTCTGCTCTCGAGTATTTCTTCGATGTTTTCATCTGCTACCATCTTAATGGCGATATAAAACAAGATCCCGGCAAATGTAAATATAATCAGCAAAAGCAGGAGAAATTGTAGATTGATTTTGTTTACAAGTTTCATTGGAATTTTGTTTTATGAGTTGTCTGTAATTTACTTGTTATCAGGTGTTTGAAAAGTATATCCTCTCCCATATACGTTCCTAAAGTAATCTAGGTTGGTCTTTTCCTGCAATTTCTTCCTCAGATTTTTTATTTGAGAATATACAAAGTCGAAAGAATCTGCTGTGTCTGCAAACTCGCCCCAAAGATGCCCTGCGATGGCCTCTTTGGTCAGAACCCGATTGAGATTTGAAACAAAAAAGATTAGCATGTCAAATTCCTTTTTGGTAAGTACAACTGCTTCTTGACCTGCGAAAACTTGTCTTGAATCAGGTAAAATTAAAAGCTCTCCGATTTTCAATTCGGTTTTACACTCAAATTTCACCCTCCTTAAAACGGATTTGATTCTAGAGTTAAGTTCAGACAGATGAAACGGTTTCGACAGATAATCGTCCGCACCAAGATCCAACCCTTCAATTTTATCATCGATAGAGTTGCGGGCAGAAATAATGATAATCCCCGTTTCTGGATGTAGTTTCTTCAACTCTTTAATCAGCGATAATCCATTCCCGTCGGGCAATCCAATATCGATCAGGAGACAATCATATCCATATAGGTTCATCTTCTCATAGCCTTCTTCCAGAGTTTGAGCCTCTTCGCAAAGATATCCTTCCACTTGTAAAAAGTCGATGATGGATTCCCTTAAACTCTTTTCGTCTTCTATTATCAGGAGTTTCACTTTTTTTTACTCCAATGATAAAACAAAATTCTGTAGAGAATTTGAAATTAGAACATAGGATTCTATTCCACTTATTGGAGTTTGCAATTAGTGAATAATTAAAAAAAAAAGGAGCCTTTTGGGCTCCTATGTGTGATTTGGCAAGGAATCATTCATGTTTTTTATTTACCAGACTTTACAAATTTGATTTGATTAATAACATTTCCATCCTGAACAAGTTGAAGAAAATATAATCCATCCTTTAAGTCAGAAATACATAGTTGACTTTGATTGGAAGTAATTGTTTGAGATAATACTGTTTGCCCAAGAATATCGATAATCTGAACATTAATTTTGTCAGAGGAAGAACGGTTGATATTAATTATATCTTTAGATGGATTTGGAAATATTTCTGTGGTGATTTCAGAAGAATTCTCTTGTAATCCTGTAGTAAGCGTGTTGAAAGTTTGGTCTGATCCAAAATAGGTAGTACTACCTGCTACTACTTTAATGCGGTAATGGTATAATGTGTTTGGTGTTAAGCCTGTTAGTTGAGCGGTTATGTTGGTTGCTGTTGTTCCGGTTACCGAAGCAGGAGTGGCCGCTTTTGTAGAACCATATGAAGTGGTTGTGCCGTATTCAAAAGAGACGGTACAGGTAGTATTGTTTGCATTTACATTTCCATTGACGGTAGCAGTAGTTGATGTAACTGACGATGCTGCCGTGGTGTTTACAACTGGAGTAGTAGTGCTACCTCCCGTGATATTCACGACGTAGTCTTCTGTTTCTCCCCAGTCCATCACATCGTCGGCGGAAGTGCTTGCATTGCAGGCGGCTATTACATAATTGTTATCCATGTTGTAGTAGTCGTCTTCTACGATTCTCACTCTCATCCGGGTATTGCCAGTAGTGGCAGTAGCAGGTATAGTAACTGATTGAGTGATGGTTGTATTGGATGAAATATCTAATGAATTGCCAGAGGTTGTCCCAGCCACTTTTTCATTCGCTTCAAATGTGTTGTTTTGGTTGTAATCAATCCATACACCGTATCCACAACCCCCTTTAACATCGAATTTCACGGTTAAAGTGTAGGATGTGCCTTTGGTCAACGATGGTGCCGCCAAATTGTTGTAAAACACATAGTGTGGAGCAGCATATTGCCCATTGGTGGCATTTGTGAGTGTGCCAATCGAGACACTGTTAATAGCGTCTGCTACAGGAAATCCTTCCATATCATCGAAAGTAGCTACGCAATAAGGGGCAGGGTTTGTGATTTGAGCATTTAAAGTTGTTGCCATTATAATGATGGTCAACAGAAAAAACATTTTTTTCATTTTTTTTTGTTTTAGTAATTTTGCCTACTCTAGTTCCGTTTTCGGCTTTCCGGATTTTTGATTATTAAAATTGAATATCTGCCAGATTGCTTTACCTCTGAATAAAATAACCTTTCAGTTTGATTTAAACCTTCTGACAGATATTGACAACTTATTCTTTTTTATTATTTTTGAATAACTATTCGTTGATGAATGGTTTTGTTCTCATTATTAATCTGTAATTCATAAATACCGGGGGATAATGAGGTAAGATCTAGTGGTTCTTTTATTTCTTTTATCTCTTTTTGAAACACAACTCTACCCATCATGTCTGATATGAATAGCTTCGCATTGGAAACCTGCTCACTCAACTGTATTGTGATCATTCCGGATGTCGGATTCGGAAAAACCATCAGATTGTCGCTCATTTCAGCTGTTTCAATCCCAACGCCGGATATTGTGATCGTTTGGGTGTAAGTTGAAGAACATCCCTGATTATTTGCGGTGAGCACAACGGTATATTGACCATTGGATGGGAATGAATATACTGGATTTACATCGGTAGTGTTAAATCCTGCAATATCCCAATTGTAAGAAGTGGCACCTGTGGATGTGTTTGAAAATGTTACCATTAATCCATTGGTTGTGCATGTAAATTGCGCTGTTGGCGTTGTTGGTTGAGTATTGATGACTACGTTTGCGGAAGCGGTTGACACGCAGGTTGCGGCATTCGAGACGGTGTATGTGTAGGTTCCAGTTGCAAGTCCGGTGATGGTAGTGGAGGTTCCCGTTCCAGTGGTTGTTGTACCCC
>CAZZHH010000022.1:0-13993 GCA_964653595.1 uncultured Lentimicrobiaceae bacterium | reverse complement strand
CCCGTTCCAGTGGTTGTTGTACCCCCAGGAGTTCTGGTTAACGTCCAAGTTCCAGCGGCTGGCAGTCCGTTTAAGACGACACTTCCGGTGTTGGTGGCACAAGTTGGTTGTGTGATAGTTCCGACTGTTGGTGCGGTTGGCTTCGCATTCACCACCAAGGAAGCTGTTGATGAGGTTGCATTATTTGCGCCACTGCAATTGGTAAGATAACATCTGTATTGATGTGTTGTAGCAGCTGTAATTCCGGTTACGGTCATGTTTGCCGTTGTAGCATTGGAATAAGTTGATCCTGTAGGAGTTCCATTTACTACGCTATTCCATGTGGATCCATTGTAATATTGCCATTGATAGGTAATTGGTGCGGTTCCAGTTGCTGCTGCAACCGTAAAGGATGCTCCCCCTGGAGCACAAGTGGTTTGGGAAGCCGTTGGTTGTGTGGTTATTGCAACTGGAGTACAACCTCCAGAAGATACGATATTTACGACATAATCTTCTGTTTCTCCCCAGTCCATGACATCCGTGCTTGAGGTGCTTGCATTACAGGCTGCGATGACATAATTGTTGTCCATGTTGTACATATCGTCTTCCACGATTCTTACTCTCATCCGGGTATTGCCTGTAGTTGCAGTAGCGGGTATGGTAACGGATTGTGTGATAGTAGTGTTTGATGTGATATCAAGTAAGTTGCCAGAAGTAGTCCCAGCCACTTTTTCAGTTGCTTCAAAAGTATTGTTTTGATTGTAATCGATCCATACGCCGTATCCGCAACCCCCGTGAACATTGAATTTTACGGTAAGGGTATAAGTTGTTCCTTTGGTCAGAGATGGTGCCGCCAAATTATTGTAGAACACGTAATGCGGAGCGGCATACTGAGCATTGGTTGCATTTGTCAGTGTTCCAATGGAAACGCTATTGATGGCGTCTTCCACCAGAAATCCTTCCATATCGTCGAAGGTGGCATTGCAATAGGGAGCTGGATTGGTGATTTGAGCATTTGCATATATTGAAATGCTTAAGAAAAGTAAAAATAAAAAGATGTTTTTTTTCATACTTATTTACATTTTGATTTTTGTTTTGTTGAAGCCTCTTTTTTATGCTTCCCAATTGTTTTCATAGACTTGGATTGCTTGTTTAAAGTTGGTCAAAAACATCAACTAACCGTGGACAAAAAGGTGGACAACTTTTTTTTATGGGGACAAAGTTGAATTTAAACAAAAAAAAAGGTACATTTGTGTAAGTAAAATTTTCTTAACAACGTGGACAATGGGTAGGATTTATTTTTTCACCTATGGACTTCAGAAATTTTTGTTCTTTGTTTTTCTGATGTTATTAACTGGCTGTGGTTATGATTCTAATACAAAGAAAAACTCTGAAATGGTTGTATTTGACACTACAGATGTTCAAAATACCTATCTCATCTTCTCAAAATATCCAAAGGAGACATCAGATAGTTTGTATCGTTCCTTGTTTTTAAGTTTGTCTCATTCTGGAAAAATTAATCTATTAGAACAACACTTAAAAGAGTACCGAAAATTAGATTTAAATTCTAAAACGAACAAGGCGATATTTCACCTGTATAATGGTTTAATTGTTTTAAAAAGATCGGCATATGACTCAGCCATCACTTATTTGGATAGTGCATTAATAGAGATTAATGCTGATAATTATCCAAAGGAGTATTTAATCGCATTAAAGACAAAAGCTATTTGCTATTCTTCAAAAGGGGTGTATGATATGGCAATAGGATTAAGATATCAAACTCTTCTATTGTATGAAAAAATGCAGGATACGGTTGGAAAATTTCAAGAGTTTGGCGAATTAGGTATCGTTTTGTTTTTAGCCCATGATTTTAAAAGAGCTAATGTGTTGATTGATTCATCGTTGACCTATTTTAAGAACTCAAAAAACGACTCTCTGGAAGCATATTTTTTGTCCTCAAAATCTGTCATGTTGTTTTCTAAACAGAAATTTGATAGTGCCATTGTCATTGCTAGAAGGTCTTTAGATTTGCGATCGAAAAATGGCGATATAGAAGGACAAGCTGAGTCATACAATAATCTAGCATTGGCTTATATGGGAAAAAATGAATGGGATATTGCGAAAGGATATCTTCATCACTCTTATATTTTATATCAATTATTGAAAAATGAACGACAAATTCCCATTATTTTACAAAATATCGCAACTTGTTATGATAAACTGAATATGCTCGACTCTTCGCTGATCAAAATTAATGAATCATATCTGTTAGCTCAACAGAAAGGTCAATTGGAAGAGGAAAAAGTGGCTCTTCGGATGCTTACTTCTTTTTATAAACGAAAAGGGGATTTTGAAAAATCATTTGAATATTATCATCTGTTTAATAAGCTTAAAGACAGTTTGTATTCGATGCAAAAACAAAAGACGATCGAAGAATTGTCGATGAAATACGAAACATCAAAGAAAGAAGAACATATTAAACTGTTGGAAAAGGATCGCCGTATACAATTGCAAAAAAATTGGCTGTTGGTTAGTTTGCTTATTGCGAGTGCGCTTTTGGGTGGAGGAATAATGCTATTGCTAACTTTTCGAAATAAGAAAAATAGAGAGTTGTTCCAATCTCAAGAGAAACTTAGAGAAACAGAGTTGATGCGAATGAAAAATGAACTCGACTTCAACAAGAAAGAGCTGGAAAGTTTTATGCTAAATCTTATTGAGAAAACAAAGCTGATTGGAGATTTGGAAAATAAACTGGAATCATTTTCTGCTGCCACGGAAACTCGAAATCCATATTTTGAGAAAAATATTTCGGAACTTACTCAGATGAAAATACTCACAGAGGAGAATTGGTCTCAATTCAAAAATCATTTCGAAAGAGCATATCCTGGTATGATCCAACAGGTTAAGGAGTCATTTGATCATTTATCTCCTGCAGAATTAAGAATGTTTCTGTTGATGAAACTTAACATCGATTCTAAAGAAATTGCCTCCATCTTGGGTATTTCTATTGAGAGTGTTAAGAAAACACGCTACCGTTTGAAAAAGAAAATGGAACTGACAGAAGAGGAGGATTTGAATGACTTTGTTCGGAATTATTAAAGATTCCAATAAAAAAAACTACCTTGATACTCAAAACGCAAATTCTGAGATCCAAAGTAGTGTTTAATAGTGATTTTAAATCAATTTTTTGAAAAATCGGGTAGGTATTTTTTCCTATCTCTAACTAGTTCGTTAACGAATAAAAGTTTTTAAGTATAGGTTATGCCATCTTTGCTACAAAATCCTCCACTTCTTTAAGATAATTCTTTCTATCATGATCCTCTGTTCCCATCATTGGGAAAAAGAAATGGTTAGATACTTCTATCCCACAGAACTCGAAAATTCCTTGGTCTTGCGTTTGAGATAACGATTTCCACATACCGGAAGGCTCATAGTATGCCTTTGGAGTACCATGAGGGGTGGCAATAATTACCTTTTTGCCTTTTAACAAGCCTTCAATACCGTTCTCGGTTGCAATATAGGAGAATCCGTATGTTAAAACTCGATCGATGTATCCTTTCATGATTGCAGGTAATCCTGTCCACCATATCGGGTAAATAAATACTAAATTATCTGCTTCCGTGATTAATTTTTGCTCCGCTTTTATGTCCTCTGGTGTATTGCCCGAATGAATGGCTTGCAAATCATCGGCAGATAAAACTGGATTGAAGTTAGTTGCATACAAATCGCGAAGTGTAACAGTATCTCCTTTTGATTTAAATGCTTGAATAAACGTATCCTTGATACTGTTTGAAAAACTTGCTGGATTAGGGTGCGCGTAAATTATTAAGGTATTCATCTTTGTTGTTATTTTAATTGGTTAATATTTTTTAATCTGGGTACTTTCAATCAATAAGATTTAAGTATTGGCAAATAGTTTTCTTTGTATCGATAAAACAGGAATATATTCAGACCAAGTAATCCAATTCCAATACCTGGTTGCTGAACTATTAAAAGCTCAAAAAGTACTATGTTTACAACTATTGGTGCAATAAGTACGAGTGCAAAAGCTCGTTTTATGTTCAGAAAAATCATGAGAGCTAGAGAAATTTCGAGGATTTTTACGACTAAAAGGAATTTTGTTGAAAATAATACTCCCATAAATGTTGCAGCATCGCCTGTGGATGGTTGCATGGGAATAAAGTTGAAAAAGTAATTTGCTCCAAAAATAATAAAGGGCAAACTAAATATTGCAGATAGGATATGATTTATATATTTCATGTTCTTAGTTTTTATATTTATGCTTATCAACAGACTAAAATCATTATTGTTCAGTTTATTATGAATTTATTTGGAATCATTTGAAATAATAGCAACCCTATCATTTGAATTTCTTGGGAAAATTTTAGAATATGAATTTTAAAAAAGATATTTTCGAAACTCTTTTTTGGTTACTTTTGGCTTTTAATTGGGTACAAACGATTTTTTAAATGAAAATTATATATAGCTTTTGTTTTTTCTTCATATCGATAACACTATCTGCTCAAAATACGAAAGAAGGATATCATTTTATGGGCGGAATGTTTTATGGTAGCGGGTATTATAGTATTAAAAATGAGTATAGTACAATTAGTAATACATCTACCTGTTTGGGTGGACGGATATCGCTATTTGTTACTCCAAAGCTGTTAATTGGAGGTTTGGGTAATGCCATTACGGTTAATTACGAACCATCTTCCTATTATCGAATTGGGTCGGGAGGTATTGCTGTGGAATATCTTTTTACTAAAGCTCCATTTTTTATCTCTGCTGGTGGTATGATTGGTGGTGGCAAGATGAAAAATTTGCACGTTACTTCTCGCCTAGATAATTTGTATTTAGTTGATTTTCAAAATACTTCGTTTTTGTTTGTCGCACCAATTGTCACTTTTTCTTATCAATTGACTTCTAAAATTGGAGCTACCCTAATAGTAGATGTTCCTTTCACAAATCAACAAAAATGGATAAAAAATGCAGTGAATGTGAGAGGTGGTTTGGTCTTTTTTAGATAAAATTGGTGAATTTTGATTCTGGCTATAGCTAATAAGTGTTATTTTATCGATTTTTCACGTGCCTTTTTCTGTTCTAAAATTGCAGCTTTTTCGAGCCAAATCTTAGCTTCCTCCTCTTGTTTCAGATTCTGATAGGTGATTCCAATAAATTGATGTGCTTTTGCATTTTCTGGATCGAAAGAGATACATTTTTTAAAGCTTTCAAGAGCCTCATCGTATCTTCCCAACATGCCCAAAGTGCTACCCATGTTGAAATGTGCATCTGCATAATTTGGATCTATGCTTAACGCTTTGCTGTACAATTCTATCGACTTTTGGTAATCGCCTTGCTCAAAATAGAGGATGCCAAGGTTGCTATAGGTAACTGCTTTTGTGTTGTTTAACGCTAATGCTTTGTTGTAATTTTCTAACGATTTTTCGCGATTTTTCAATCGGTACCAGGCTAATCCTAATTGCTCATAACAATCGGGATAGGAGGGATAAATAGCAACCGCTTTGTCAAATTGTTCTACCGCTTCTAGCATCATCGACTTCATGCTATTTTCATCTGCACTTTCCAATGCTTTATCTCTTATTGCCAATCCCCAGTAATATCTCAAATGTGCGCTGTTTGGAGCCTGCTTTATGTCTTTTCCAAATAATGTGTACTGATCTTTCCAGTCACTTGCCCTAACCACAGTTTTGAAACTATAAAGCGAAAGGATGACTGTAAAAAGAAGGATACAAATAGGTGATTTTTTTAAAAGTGCTTTTGGGGATAGGGTTACATCATCTGTGGATATCTGAAAGAGTTTAAATCCTATAAAAACCAGCGCAATACAGAATCCAAGGGAGGGCAAAAATAGAAACCTTTCGGCAAAAGAAGACCCTATTGGGATAATTAGATTACTGTAAATACTCATGGAGGTTAAAAATAAAATGATTCCGAAAATAACGGGCGATTTCCTCTTTATAAACAGGACAGAAATACTAAATATAGCCAAATAAATGATTAAGGAAACAACTGTTATTGTATTGCTAAAATCAACTATTGGAATTTGATTATAGGAATAATCACTGATGAGTGTGGCGGGGAAAAAAAGTAACCCCAAATATTTGCCCAATAGATAAATGGCCGTAGCATAATAACTCATTTTATCGGGTGCTGCACTTAGAAAGTTGTCGATGATGGCTACTGGTGCATTGGTGCCATACTCCGATAATACAGCCCCTCTGACCGATAAATACACAACGGCTGGAATTGCCATTAGAAGAGTAGTTATGGCTATGTTTTTCATCTTGGCATTTGTAAAATACCAGCCCATAATTGGAAATATGGCAAGCATGGTGATTACACCCTCTTTCGACAGGAATGCCAAAAAATAACTAACAATTCCCAGTGTTAAAGCAATTATATTCTTTTTTGTAAACCATTTGTGTAAAGCCAATAGAGTGCACATCAAGAAAAAAAACGACATTATTTCATCTCTGCTTTTGATATTTGCTACCACTTCGGTATGAACTGGATGAACGGCAAACAAGAGGGTAATTAAAACTGGAATCAGGGTAGATGTTTGTGAAAAATACTTTTTTAACACTTGGAACAATAAAACCATCGAGAGGGCATAAAAAAGTACATTCATAAAATGGTGGATAAATGGATTTTTAGGCGATATTTGCCACTCTATCGCAAACATGATTTGGGACAAGGGACGATATAAATTATCGGAAAGCATGTTGATGCCATACCGATACGATGTCTTTAGAATAATAGGAATTCCATCCACTCCCTTTTTTACTACCCAATTATCTGCTAGTGCTCCAAAATCATCCAACACAAATTTATGACTTAAGGTGTTTGAATATAAAGCAAATGTGATGAAAAATAAGATAACTCCCCATGCAAAATTGGATGGGAAGTATGTTTTGTTTGCAACTACGATGGGTGAAGGTTTTGCGTTAAGTTTTTTATTCTTAATTCCTTTACTCATTTTGGGCTTTACTTAAAATTTAAAACCAAGTACCCGGTTTTCTGGCCTATTGATTAATGCATTTTTCGTATAAGGATGCAACTCCCAATTGTTCATGTGCATCAAGTATCTGCTCGAAAACAATCCTAATCCATTCGAAATATTGGTTAACGTTGGCCTGTCTTCAATAATGCTGAGCGAAGCTTGGTTGTTGTTCGCAATAAATTCTGCATACTCTCTTCCTGCCGACCATACATATAAGTGCACTGGACCACTACCACGGTAACTATTGGCGCCTAATGTTGGAAGTTGATTTCTTAATGCTGAAAAAAAGGTAGATGGATTCCATTCGATTTTTACAGGTGTAGTTTCATCTGTATTTGCTAATGACCCTACATTTATCTTTATAGGCCCTTTCAAAACAGAGTCGTTTGGATTGGTAATGAAATTTTCCTTTTCCCAATAGAAGAAGTTAAAATATACTTCGTATTTATATCCATTTCTGACAGGTACATAAAATGTAAAAGTTGACTTTGTAATCAAGCTCAAATTCACATCTAAATTAGCACATCTTAGCTCAGTAGATGAAAATCTTAAAGGGTTAGTTGGGGCATATTCCCCAGTGCCGTATGTCCTTGGATAGGGCAGTTTTATCAAATCTTTTTCCGAACAGTTAGCCGAACAACCACTGGTAGCCATAATACTGCCTGTATATCGGTTTTTTATTTGTAGTTCGTACGTTGAAGTAGGAGTTAGAAAATCTTTATTTACATACAGTACTTGTCTGTTTGGATTATTCGGATTCGAGAAAATGCCAGACTCTTTTGGGATAGAGGTAGTGGTGTCAAATAAGTGGTATTTTAATACACCGCTGTTGTCGTTTTCTATTAGCATTACTTCTATTGAATCGTATAATAGATAGTTGTCCATATTTTGAGCAGCAACATAGATATTGTCTTCGGTTAAAAATGTCTTATATATTTTGAAGTAATGCGCTGTATCTGTCCAATTTATTAACCCATACACGGCTAGTTTGGAATCTAAAGGCCCATTGATTTCTAATTCATTTTTGCAGGAAGTAAAAGCTAATAAGCTGATTAATATCGATATAACGCTAATTTTGGATATGGTTTTCATTAAAAAATACTTAGGTTCTTGAAAAAATATGTTAGTCTCTTTTTTTTAGATTACAAACATACGCAAATTTTAAATAAAATTCAGTTTCTTTTCGATTAATTTTACGTTTGATTTGCCCTTGTTTGGGTATCATTTCATTTTTGAGTACTTTTGCATTTTATATTCCTATATTAAAGTTATGCGCAAAAGAAGAGAAGAGATTATTATTGAAGATTTGGAGATTTTAGATGCAGGTGCCGAAGGCAAAGCAATCGCTCGTCATAATGAGGTAGTGGTGTTTGTAGCACATGCCGTTCCTGGTGACATCGCCGACGTTCGTATTGTGAAGAAGAAACGTAGGTTTATGGAAGGTGTCATTATCAACTTAAAGAAAAGTTCCCCTCTGCGTATAACCCCTGTGTGTAAACATTTTGGGCTCTGTGGCGGATGTAAGTGGCAATGCATGGATTATGCAGCGCAAATCGAATTCAAACGCAAACAGGTAGAAGATAATTTTATCCGCATAGGAAAGTTGGATGTAGAAAATATCCCCCCGACTATCGGTGCCGACCCGATCTATTTTTATCGCAATAAATTGGAATATGCCTTTGCCGACCGCCGATGGCTGACACCTTCAGAAATTTCAGATGATTCGGTAGAACAAACTCCTGGACTTGGTTTTCATGTTCCTAATGTCTTCGATAAGGTTATCGATATCTCGGAATGTCACCTGCAAGCAGAACCTTCCAATACCATCCGTAATGTAATCAGACAGTATGTTTTAGAAAAAGGGTTGACATTCTACAATGCACGCCAATGGACAGGTTTGATGCGAAATATCATCATCCGCACTACTCCCGACGGACAGGTGATGTTGATTGTAGTATTCGGATTTTTAGACGACGCCATTTTTCCAATGTTGGAGTTCTTGGCAGAACGTTTTCCAGAGATCACTTCGTTGAATTATGTCATCAATGAAAAGAAAAACGACACCATCTCCGATTTAAAAGTGCATCTGTTCAAAGGAGTTCCTTACCTGGAAGAAAAGATGGAAGATCTTACCTTTCGAGTTGGACCGGTTTCGTTTTATCAAACTAATAGCAAACAAGCATATACGCTGTACAGCATTACCCGCGATTTTGCTCAATTGACTGGCAACGAAGTGGTGTACGATTTGTATACCGGCACTGGAACCATTGCAAACTTTGTAGCGCATAAAGCCAAAAAAGTGGTGGGAGTGGAGTATGTGGAACCAGCCATCGAAGATGCTAAAATCAACTCTTCGTTGAACAACATCGACAATACCGTTTTCTATGCTGGCGACATGGCCAAAGTGTTAAATGCAACTTTTGTGGAAGAAAACGGTCGCCCAGATGTGGTAATTACCGATCCTCCTAGAGCTGGAATGCATCCCGATGTTTTGGAAACTATACTCCAAATGGAAGCCAACAGAATTGTATACGTAAGTTGCAACCCTGCTTCACAAGCCAGAGATTTGGCTGTACTTGAACAAAAATACAGAATCACAAAAGTACAACCGGTGGATATGTTTCCCCACACCCATCATGTCGAAAATGTGGTCTGTCTGGAACTGAGATAAGTCAAAAGTCAGAAAGTTTATAAAGTCTATAAAGTGCGCGAAGCGGGGACGTGAAAAGACGACTCGTGATACGTGAAAAGATAGTTCGTGAAAAGAAGAGCGCGAAGCGAGACTGGGATTACCAGACTCGCTTCGCGCTCTTTTCTTACTTCTTATTTCTTACTTCTGTATTCTCTTTTCACTTTTCACTTTTCATGGAATCTCTTTTCACGTTTCACGGAAAATCTTTCTCCTTTTCACGTTTCACGTTTCACGGAATATCTTTTCACTTTTCTTACTTCCAAAGCGGGGTTGGATAGGTTTTATTCTCATGCAGTTTTTTGAGCGATTCCACTACGGTTGGGCGGTCTTCCTGATAGGTTACCCCAAACCATTGTGCAGTTGTGTCTAGTACCTCTGCGGATACGCTGTTGTTGTGAATCAGTTCATTGACTACCGAAGGGATATAGAATTCAGCTTTCAGGTTGTCGCTGTTTGTTTGGATAAATTGGGCAAACATGGAGTTCAAGTGGGTGAAGATAGAAGTAGAAAATCCCCAGAAATTCATCGAAACCGGGGTGTTTTCGCCAAGAGCGATGACCTTGTTTTGGGCGTCAAATGCTTCAATCTGGTTGTTTTTGCGCTCAATTTGGGTGTGTTCTACTACATTGGTCAGCTGTTTTTTTTCATTGGCGCTGCAAACGCCTCTGGATACATATCCGTTTTCCGAAAGGGTATTGCCAAGACGATAGCCAACCATTGAGTATGATTTTTGGTCATTTTCCGAGAGATTTGAGAGGAATTCGGCCATTTTTACAAAAGCATCTGCTCCATAAAAATCATCCCCGTTGATAACAGCAAAAGGGGTAGTAACTTTTTCAGCGGCCATCAAAATGGCGTGACCAGTGCCCCAAGGTTTCACCCTTTCCGGATTGAATTGGATACCGGCTGGAATTTTATCGGTCTCTTGCAACACATAATCCACTTCGATTTTTCCAGCATATTTATCGGCGATAGCCTCTTTGAAATCTGCCTCTATGCTTTTGCGGATGACAAACACCACTTTGTCGAACCCGGCGTTCATGGCATCATACACCGAATAGTCGATGATGGTTTCTCCGTTGGGGCCAAGTTTGTCAATCTGTTTGAGTCCGCCATAACGGCTACCCATGCCTGCTGCTAAAATTACTAAAGTTGGTTTCATATAAAATAGTGTAATAATTTGTTTCTTGTCTATCTGTGCAAAATTACATATTATTTTCAATTATTATCTGCATTGCATTTTCTGTTTATTGTTTTCAGAAAAATTGCTAACTTAGCAGAAAAAAAATATGAAATCACAAGCATCGCCAGTAAAGGGCTATCTGTTCTCCTTAATCGTATTAGGGGTTTTGTACTTCGTTTTTGGATTTGCAACATGGATTAACGGAGTGTTGATCCCATTTTTGAAAACTGCGTGTGAGTTGAATGACTTTACGGCATACTTTGTTACGTTTGCATTTTATATTTCCTATTTTGTGATGGCAATTCCTTCATCCATGATTTTAAAAAAGCTTGGGTTTAAAAATGGAATGAGTTTAGGATTGCTGGTTATGGCAATTGGCTCTGTGTTGTTCATTCCGGCTGCTTACAGTCGTTCTTATATGTTATTTCTGATAGGTTTATTTGTGATGGGAACAGGATTGGCGTTATTACAAACTGCTGTAAATCCATATGTAACCGTTTTAGGTCCTATTAAAAGTGCTGCTAAACGAATCAGTATCATGGGTATTTGTAATAAATTAGCTGGAGTGTTGGCTCCAATCATTTTAGCTTCCTTAGTTTTACACGATGCAGAGGAAATTTCTAGTCAATTATCGGGGATTACAGATTTAGCTCAAAAGGAATTACTTCTCAACGATTTGGCACAACGATTAATATCTCCTTACTTACTTATGACCGTAATTTTAATTGGATTAGCACTTCTTGTTCGTTTTGCCAAACTACCTGAGATAAATTCGGAGGAAGAGGAGTCAACTATCGGTGAAAAAAACCATAAGAGCCTTTTTCATTACCCACAACTTTGGTTTGGAGTAATAGCACTCTTTTTCTACGTTGGCGTGGAAGTAATTGCCGGAGATACGATTATTAGATATGGTCAATCGCTTGGTGTGGCAATGGAATCTGCAAAGTATTTTACTTCCCTCACCTTAATAGCAATGATTGTTGGTTATTTTGTTGGGATTGCTTTAATTCCAAAAGTTCTTAGCCAACGTGTTGCTTTAATAGCATGTTCCATGCTGGCTATTATTCTTACTTTTTTGGCAATTTTCTCTCCTTCTGAACACTTTTTATCCTTCCCATTCATCGACTTGCTAACGTTTAGCCCTATTCGCATTGTCATCCCATCTACTGTTTTATTTATCGCACTTTTAGGAGTTGCTAACTCCTTGATGTGGCCTGCAATATGGCCATTGGCTCTAGATGGTGTTGGAAGATATTTAAAACTTGGTTCAGCATTGCTGATAATGGCTATTGCTGGAGGTGCTGTGATGCCCTTGGTATACGGAAAATTGGCTTCTGTAGCCGAAATTGGCACTCAAAATGCTTATTGGATCATGTTGCCATGCTATTTGATAATCCTAGTTTTCGCTATATCTGCAAACCGGCTAAAATTGATTTCCGAAAAATGAATTCCTCAACATTAACCCTTATCTTTGCATAAGTTTGAAAAAAAAATGATTCAATGAAATGGAATAAACTATTTGTTTTTACTTTTCTGTTAATGATTGTTCGATTTGGATTAACTGCCCAATCTGATAGACCCTTCCGAATTGAATTACAGGCTCCCGAAGAGGTTTATCCGTATGATGTAATTAATCTACATGATAAGGGATTAATTGTCTATTTTGAAAACGAAAGTATCTCCAAAACTCTCGTGAATTGGCGATTTGTATATTATGATGTTTTTTTTCGGAAACAATGGATTACCGATGTGCAAATGCCTAAATTAATGGAACCGAAACTCACTTACGCCGATTCGGTTAAATTTTCAATACTGTTTAAATACGAAGGTAAACGAAATTCAGAGGTTATCCATAAATATGTCTCTATATCTCTAAAAGATACTATAAAAAAAGTGTTCGAATTGTCTATTCCCAAAAAAGCTGCGCCAAGTGTATTGTACTCATTCAGCGATAGAGCTTTCTTTAGTTACGATGATGATAATAGCGAAAATTTCTATTTGTTGAAATATTCCGATGGAAATTTGCAGCCTATTAAATTCCCAAACGTTTCGAATGGATATGTGCAGTTTGTCCAAACCATCACAAATTCAACACAGCTTATAGTGGGTGTTAGAAATGATATCTCCAAAAAGAGCAACGAATTGATTTTGCATAGAATCAGCGTAGATGGCATCGTGGTCTCAAGTTATAAACTTCCAATGGATGAAGATGTTTTTGTGAATACTGCAAAAATCGTTGAAGTTAACCAAGATTCATCTGTGATTGTAGGTACTTATGTCTTGAAAAATAAAATTCAAGGGAATTTTTTCTCTCCAAGTACCGAAGTAAATACAGGGGTCTATACCGCCTGTTATAGAAATTATAATCAATTAGATACAGCAAGATTGTTTAACTTCAATCAGCATAAAATGATTTACAGATATTTGAGTACGAAAGAACAAGATCGATTAAAGAAGAAGGTACAGGCCGAGAATAGCGTAGGGGAGTCCTCCTCCCTTGATTTACAACTTTTGGTCCATAATCCGATATGGAGAGATTCTACCATTCTTTTTTTGGTAGAAGCCTATTATCCTGAATATAGAACCGACGAGAGTATGAATTACGACTTCTACGGCAGACCAATGCCCAACAACAGAACTTATTTTGAAGGATATAGATACACCAATGCGATTATTAGTGGATTTGACTTGAAAGGGTCGTTGATTTGGGATCATAACTTTTCGCTAAACGAAATGATATCTTACGACTTAAAGCCAAGAGTGGCAATTCATTGTGATAGCAATATCACCCTGTTAGCCTATAGTTACGATGGAAATATTAACACCATGGCAGTTAATGGATATACGATTGTGCAAAATCCCGAACGAAGTAGAATTGAACCCTTAAATTCATCAGATTTTATCATTAGAACCGAAAAACCTCAAATCGAATATTGGTACAAAAACTTCTTTATATCATACGGATACCAAAAAATAAGAAGTTCAGGCAAAGGAACCAAAAATAGAGATAATGCCTTCTTTTTAAATAAGATGGTATATTAAAGCTAGATTTAAAAATTAATTTGCTGAATTCAAGTGTTAAATGCAACTTGTTGTTTTTGCAAATTTAATGATA
>CAZZHH010000021.1:0-58284 GCA_964653595.1 uncultured Lentimicrobiaceae bacterium | reverse complement strand
GAAATTGAAGGCTTTTTTTTTGTCAAAAGGTTATAGAGCTACTTTTAAAAATTCAGAATAGATTATCTGTGTGTAATCATAAGTTGAATTATTCAATAATGAATTAAATTATACCGATACTCCATATTCTCTAAGGGCATCATTTAATGAGGTTTTTAGATCAGTAGATGGTTTTCTTTTCCCAATAATCAGCGCACAGGGCACATTGTATACCCCTGAAGGAAATGTTTTAGGGATTGAGCCTGGTATTACTACCGATCGTTCAGGAACATATCCCCTATATTCAATTTGCTCTTTATTTGTGACATCAATAATATTAGTGGATGCAGTTATAACTACGTTTGCGCCCAAAACAGCCTCTTTACAAATGTGTGCTCCTTCTACAATGATCGAACGAGAACCAATAAAACAATTATCTTCAATGATAACCGGACTTGCTTGAATTGGTTCTAGTACTCCTCCAATACCCACACCACCGCTAAGGTGTACATTTTTTCCGATTTGAGCACAAGAACCTACTGTTGCCCATGTGTCGACCATTGTGCCACTATCCACGTATGCTCCAATATTTACATAAGATGGCATTAATATTACGCCGTTGGCTAAAAAGGACCCATATCTGGCAACGGCATGAGGGACAACCCGAACCCCTTTAGAAGCATAATCTTTTTTTAATGGAATTTTGTCATGAAACTCTAGAGGACCTATGTTTAAAGTCTCCATTTTTTTTGTTAGAAAATACAGAATGACCGATTTTTTCACCCATTCATTTACTTGCCATTTATCATTTATAGGTGTAGCAACCCTCAAGGTTCCTTTATCTAATTTTTCAATGATATGATGAATGATTTCAATATTTTTATTTTCATTTAAAAGGGATCGATTCTCCCAGATGGAGTTGATGGTGTTAATTATATTTGTATCCATTATGAATGTTATTTGTTTTTAAGTAAATCTCCGATTCCCTTTCCAATTTTTTGAATAGTTTCAATTCCAGTATTTATAACTCCTGGTGTTGACATGTCGATGTTCCCCATTTGTGTGATATCTGATTGATTGTTTTGTTTTGGAAAACATACAATAAAATTATGATCTGGATAGTACTTTTTAATTTTTGTAGGTATGTTTTCTACTTGAGGAAAGTATGAAATGGCTCCCCTTCTCGAGGATATTAGAATAATTAAATCTTTTGTATCGATGAATTTTGAAAGTATTAAAAAGTCTTCCCATTCATTAAAATCTTCATATTTTACGGTCGCTCTCCATCTGTTTTTTGTAAAAAGAGACTTCATTGAAACAGTACTTCTTTCGTTGCAAAAAATCAATATTGGAATAGAGAGCTCAATGGAAAGTTTAGAAATTTTTTCGATAAGTTGAGAAAATCCTAGTTCCATTTCAGATAGTGGGGGTATCATCAGAACTATTCTGGCGTGTGAGATAAAGGGTTTAGTAATAGAAGTCAAAAAAATGGTTTTCTCACTTGTTTTGAGAATCGCTGATACTTTTTCTCCAAGAATAAAATCTACAACTCCCGTTTTTTCTATCCAATCAACAATGATAATGTCAGCAATAATCTCTCGAGAAGTTCGTACAATACCTCCAACAGGGTTGTGGTCGATGGTCGCGATAAAATTGACAGTCACCTCAGATGCGGATGCCTGAGATTTCGTGCTGATGAATTGTTGTTTCGCTTTTTGAATATTTATTTCGGACTCGCTATCATTTGGGACAATGGATAATATGGAAAGGGGAAAAATGGATTTCTTTTCTTTTATTAAAACTGCAAAATCTAAAATCTTATCAAAGTTTTTACTTTCTGAATATGGAATTAAGATATGTTCGCCTGATCGAAATTCAATTTTGTCGGAGTTATTGTCTAACTCCCCTTGAATGGCAATTTTTTTTGCTGCTTTTTCTGTGGCAAACGAAGAAACGATACAGGTAATTAAAATCAATATAATGGTGCCATTTAGGACATTAACATCCAAAATCTGATTGTTATAACCTACAAGTATGACAGCTAGAGTAGCAGCTGCATGCGAACTACTTAACCCAAAAATTAGCCCTCGTTGGGATGATGTATATTTAAAAATTAATTGAGTTAAAAAAGCAGCAATCCATTTTCCAAATAATGCAACTGCCGAAAGAGTGAGTGCCATATATATTGCAAAAGTACCCTGGAAAACTACGCTTATGTTAACAATCATCCCCACGCTTATCAAGAAAAATGGAATAAATAATGCGTTACCAATAAACTCAATTCTATTCATCAAAGCTGAGGATTGTGGGATAAGTTTATTAAGTGCTAATCCGGCAGTAAAAGCTCCGATAATTGGTTCTAATCCAGCTACTTGAGATAAAAATGCAGCAAAAAACACTACCGATAATACAAAAATGTAATGGGAATGTTTTTCGCTTTCAAGCTTTTGAAAAAACCACCTCGACACTTTTGGTATAATGAAAAACATGATTCCAATAAAAATTGAAATAGATATAGAAATCCTTACCCAAAATGCTTCATTCAAATTTCCATGATGGTTGTTTAAAACCATAGCTAACAATAACAATACTGCTGTATCTGTTAAAATGGTTCCTCCTATGGTTATCGCTACAGCTTGGTTTTTTGTGATACCCAATTTGCTGACAATGGGATAAGAAACTAAAGTGTGTGTGGAAAACATAGAAGCAGTTAGAATACTAGCATTCATACCCATGTCTAATAAATAATAGCACACTGGAAACCCCACACCAAAGGGAAATGCAAAAGTAAAGAACCCAAACACAAGACTTTTATAACGATAGGATTTAAATTGAGCTAAATCGAGGTCTAAACCAGCAATAAACATAATATACAATAACCCTATGGTAGAAAATAAATCAACAGCTGCATTTTTTTCTAATACTCCAAACCCAAAAGGGCCTATTAATACTCCTGATAAGATGAGTCCTACAATGGAGGGAATATTTAGTTTTTTCAGTAAAATAGGAGTCATTAGAATAATCATGAGCACCAGAGAAAAGACTAAAACAGGACTTGTAAGTGGCAGAGTAAACTCCTTTAATAACTGTTCGAAAAAATCAAGCATATATTATTTTTTTTCAAAATTACAGTTTTTATTCTTAAATTAAATATTTATTCTGTTGATTTTTGTCTATTTTTGTAGATGTTACAAATATGGAATAGGGAATAATTAAATTTCTTTCTCAAAAAACGAAAATTAGTATGATGAAAATATTTTGGAAGCGAACTGTACAATATTTTTTGCAAGGGCTGTTTTATACTGCACCCATCGGAATTACAATATATTTATTGATCGTAGTTGTATTGTTTTTTGATTCCTTGTTTAATACCAAAATTCCTGGTGTTGGAATCTTAGCCGCTCTTATTGGAATTACTGTTATTGGATGGATTGCAACTCGATTTATTCACAAACCGATACTTCACTCTGCTGAAAAAATTTTTGAAAAAACACCACTTATAAAAACAATTTATTCTTCTGTTAAGGACCTAGTTTCTGCTTTTGTAGGACAAAAGAAAAAATTTGACAAACCAGTTTTGGTGCAAATTGATAATAACGGACTTGAGAGAATCGGTTTTGTTATGGAAGAAAATCTTCAATTTCTGGGACTTCCTGAGACAAAAATTGCTGTTTATATTCCCATGTCGGTTTCTATCGCTGGCGATCTTTTTATTGTGGATGCTTCTCGAGTTAATCAATTAGATGCTTCCTCTGCTGAAGTAATGAAGTTTATCGTATCTGGTGGCCTTACTTCATAGATTTTTTTCTTCCATTAATATATTTAATTTCATGATTATTAACAGGTTTCTCTTAATGCTCCTTTTGGTACTTACGTTACATGCTTATTCTCAAAATTCTAATCCTTTAGATGAAAAATTTTCACCACCCCCAACCTCTATTTTTGGTGGTACAGGTAAAAATGATGGTGGTTTAAATTCGTCTTCCACCTTCACCGTTTTACCTCATGCAATTAAAATTTCTACCTTGGAATTATCAAGAGGTGAGTTTGGCTTATTATACGAACAAAAGCTGATAAAAAATATAACAATAGAAGCTGGAATAGGTATTTGCTTTGCCGAAAATTATGTCAATCAAATAAATTCGATGATTATGGGAGGATTGTGGAATGAAGAATTTTATGATAAGGATTATTTTCTATATAATGTCTTACCCTTAAGAAAAATGTTGGTAGATGGCTCTTTCAGTTCAGGGTATCTTTATTCGATTGCTGTTAGAAATTATTTTTCAACTTTTAATAATTCTAGTATGTTCCTGGATTTGGTCTTTAAAAAGGCTAATCAGGAGTTTTTTTTAGGGGGAAAAGGGTATAAAAATAGCTCCTTTTCGTACAAGAATACATACGTAACCTTGAATTTGGGTTATTCCTGGAAGAGTGCAATTCCAAAAGTTGTTTTTATTCACAACATTGGATTTGGATTGGGTGTAAAATTTAGTAAATGGGATCTTTTTATGCCAATTAATCCGAATTATTATCCATTTGTATACGAGAAGAAAGATCAATTAAAAACGGGAATCAACCCAATTGTCTCCCTTAAATACAATTTGGGATTTTGTTTTTAAACAATAACAGTTCCTTGAAATACAAATTTTACGGGACCTTGAAGCCAGATATCATCGAAAATAGTTCCATCTTGTTTAAAGGTTACGCTAAAATTTCCTCCCAACGTTGCAACCTCAATTTGCTCAAGTGGGAGAGCTAGTTTTTTAGCAATTGCCAAAGCAGATGCTGTAATTCCAGTTCCACAGGATAAGGTTTCGTCTTCCACTCCACGTTCATAAGTGCGTACAAATAACTTCCCTTTTGAAAATGAGACAAAGTTAACGTTGGTCCCTCCTGGTGCAAATCGAGAATGGTTTCGTAGCATTTTACCCATGCCAACTACATCTGCATTTTTTGCGTTATCTACAAAAACTACTAAATGAGGCGATCCAGTATCTAAAAAAGAATCTTCCTCCATTTCGGTGATTTTTTCTACTCTTTTCATTTTTAGAGTTACATCATAAAAAGATTCGTTTGAGCAAGAAAGTATGTTGGAATGGTGAATTCCATCTATGGCATCAAAAACAAAGGAGCTTTGACTCAACCCCAGTTGATTTGCAAAAGCAGTGATACACCTACCACCATTACCACACATTGTTCCTTCTAATCCATCGGCATTGAAATATTTCATGGAAAATAAAGAACTAGTTGTTTTGGGCGATTCTAAAAGAATCAATCCGTCGGCGCCAATTCCTAGCCTTCTATGGCAAAGAAACTGAATTTGCTCTTGGTTTAAATTGCTTTCTTTATCTCTATTGTCGACAAGAATGAAGTCGTTACCTGCACCATGAAATTTGGAAAAGTTGAGAGTCATAAATCTAATTTTTTTCTTTCAAAATAGTTAAATATACAGTTCGTGTGTTGATAATTAAGGGTTGGTTAGAGAAGTTATTTTTGAATGGGAACAAGTTTAGAAAATTCATTGGAAGGTTCT
The DNA here is from genome assembly GCA_964653595.1 of uncultured Lentimicrobiaceae bacterium. Classification (GTDB taxonomy): domain Bacteria; phylum Bacteroidota; class Bacteroidia; order Bacteroidales; family WCHB1-69; genus JBAXTE01. The sequence continues at coordinate 52,769 of CAZZHH010000021.1, read as the reverse complement.
AGTAAAAATAAATCACTGTTGATAATCAAGTAGAATTTTGAATCTTCAATAAATAATTCAGTATTGTCGATGTCGGTCACTCCAAAGAGGATAGCTTTATTTTTTGACTTTTTATATCCGGAAAAACCGATAGGAGACACCCAAAATTCAAGAGTGAAAGGAATGAATTTATCATTGGTGTTCTTGTTCATGAGTAATGAGTCGATTTCAATCTCTTTTTTACTGATAGGAATAATATACTTTTTCTTTGCAAGAAGAACATCTGTAACCACTTGATTGGTGTCTAGATTTTCATAAATAGCGGGAGTGTTTCCTTCAAAATGAGCTATTTCTCCAATAGAGTCGTCTCCCCAATCTTCTGCTGGAATCTCTGTAAACGACAAATTGTCTTTTTTTTCCACTATTTTGTCAATTGTAAGTGTCTTTTTGTCACGAAGAGTTTGCGAGCTATCTTTAGAGAAAAAAAAGTTTTTTGTGCTTTTCACTACATCTATCTTTCTTAAATCTAATTTCTTATAATAGGTTAATGCCAAAATGGTGATTGTTATCAATAAAATTGGTATGATAACTGCCATGATATTTCTAACAATTTGTTTTTTTTTGTATTTCAGCATATGGATGATTATTCTATTGCAAAGATAATGAAAAAATGTATTGTTGAAGCTAGATAATAATTAACAAAAATTAGTTTTTTATAGATACTAAAGAAGTACAAAAATCGTTTCTGTTCAACTAAAATAATTGTTAGTAAATATAGATGGTGCATTTTGGTTTATATATTAAGTTAATCGTTAAAAATGAAATCCTATAAGAAAATGAAAAAAAGAATTCTCTTTTTAAATATCCTGTGGATGATAAGTATATTGCCTTTTCGAACAGTGGCTCAAAATAATGAATTTGCTATTAAAACAGGACCAGATTTTACCTCTGCTGCCGAACTCTCTGTACATGCAGTTGTTCATATTAAAACTGAGTTTGAAAGAAAAAGTACTGTTTATGACGATTTTTTTGGGTTTGGGAATCCATTCTCCTTTAGAAATCCACAAGGAGGTGTTCAAATGCTTGTTGCAACCGGTTCGGGGGTGATAATAGAAAGTAATGGATATATTATTACCAACAACCATGTAGTTCAAGATGCGAAAGTTATCACCGTAACCCTTAACGATAAAAGAGAGTTTACTGCCGAGTTAATAGGAACGGATATAACTACCGATTTGGCTTTAATTAAAATTTCCGCTACTAATTTACCTGTTCTAAAGTATGGAAATTCCGATAAGGTTAGAGTTGGAGAGTGGGTGTTAGCTGTTGGGAATCCTTTTAATCTTACATCTACCGTAACTGCTGGTATTATCAGTGCAAAAGCACGAAATTTAAATATTTTGGGTAGCAATAGTAATATTGAGTCTTTTTTACAAACCGATGCCGCTGTGAATCCTGGAAATAGTGGTGGGGCATTAGTAAATATAAAAGGTGAATTGGTAGGTATTAATGCTGCTATTGCTTCAAATACTGGCTCTTATGCTGGTTATTCCTTTGCAATTCCGTCTAACGTAGCTAAAAAAGTAGCAGAAGATTTGAAAAATTACGGCGAAGTACAAAGAGCTTTTATGGGAGCCTCTTTTTCTGAAATAAACAGCAAACTAGCCTCTGATATTAAGATGGAGATAATCAAGGGGATTTATGTTAATAACATCGATCCCAATGGATCCTCCTCCGAAAGTGATATTCAAAAAGGAGATGTGCTTTTATCTCTCAATGGCTTGGAAATTAACAGTTACTCAGAATTAAAAGAGTTTTTAGGACAACACAGACCAGGAGACAAAGTAGATGCTCTCATTTTACGCGATAATAAGACGATATTAAAAAAGATAACCCTAAGAAATAAAAATGGAAATACCTCTATCGTAAAAAAAGAGGAGGTAAATGTTGCTCAATTTATTGGGGCGGTTTTAACACCGATAGATAAAAAAACAAAACAACTATTACGATTAAATAGTGGTCTTAAAGTAGAACGATTAGAAAAAGGATTGTTTAAAAACGCTGGAATTCAAGAAGGGTTTATTTTAATATCTATTGATAGAAAAGTGATGAATGAACCTACTGACGTTGAGAATTATCTCAAAACAAAAAAGGGAGGAATTTCTATCGAAGGTTATTACCTTAATGGGATGAGGGTGATATATACTATTGGAATATAAATGAACATTTTCAATTTAAAATAGTTTACTGTTTGTAAACACACACAACAAAAGACATAAAATGAGACAATTAAAAATATCTAAATCAATTACCAATCGTGAAACTGCCTCTTTGGATAAATACCTGCAAGATATTGGCAAAGAGGATATGGTTTCTCCCGATGAAGAAGTTGATTTAGCACGCCGAATTAAAGCTGGAGATCAAATGGCTCTTGAGAAATTAACCAAAGCCAATTTGAGATTTGTTGTTTCGGTGGCAAAACAATATCAAAACCAAGGTCTTAGTTTGCCCGATTTAATCAATGAGGGAAATGTGGGCTTAATCAAAGCTGCTCGTAGATTTGACGAAACGAGAGGTTTTAAATTTATCTCTTATGCTGTATGGTGGATTAGACAAGCAATTCTTCAGGGCATTGCCGAACAATCTCGATTAGTACGATTGCCTTTAAATCAAGTTGGGTCTCTCAACAAACTAAAAAAAGAGATTTCCAGATTGGAACAACTTTACGAACGACCACCCACAGTTGCAGAACTAAGTGTTGCCCTTGATATGTCTGAACACAAAGTGCGTGATTTTATGAAAATTAACTCTCGTACCGTTTCTATCGACGCTCCAATTTCGCCAGATGAAGACACCAAGTTGGTAGATACATTTGCCGGAACCGAAGATCAAGAGACTGATTTGAATTTGATGCAAGAATCATTATCAGATGAACTTAAACGTACAGTATCCACACTCAGCGATAAAGAAAAAGAGGTTTTGTTTATGTATTTTGGAATTGGACACAACCACGAATATACCCTCGAAGAAATTGGAGCGCAGTTTGACCTAACAAGAGAACGCGTGAGACAAATAAAAGAAAAAGCTATCAGAAGATTAAAGCATAGTACTAAAAGCAAAAATCTTAAAGCTTACTTGTAGAAATAATCTTAACTAAAAAATTTTTTTAAGCCTCTGTTTTTGACAGAGGTTTTTTGCTTTTTTTGAGTTTTTAACATTAAATGTTGATAAAATAACAAAAAAAAATTCGGTATATCAATTAGTATAAAGATATTTGCAAATTAAAAGCAGAACAAAAACAATCATGTCAACAACAAGGTATATTTTCGTCACAGGAGGCGTTGCTTCATCCTTAGGAAAAGGAATTATTTCAGCATCATTGGCTAAATTATTAAAAGCTCGAGGCTTTTCGGTAACGATTCAGAAATTAGATCCTTATATTAACATCGACCCCGGTACATTGAATCCATATGAGCATGGCGAATGTTTTGTAACTGAGGATGGTGCCGAAACCGATTTAGACCTTGGACATTATGAGCGTTTTTCAAATACGCCTACTTCCCAAGATAACAATGTTACTACCGGTAAAATTTATCAAACGGTAATCAACAAAGAGCGTAAAGGGGATTATTTAGGAGAAACAGTTCAAGTAATTCCTCATATCACAGATGAGATAAAATATAAAATAAAAAAATTAGGTGCCGACAATCGGTTTGATTTTGTAATTACTGAAATTGGTGGAACAGTTGGGGATATCGAGTCGTTTCCATTTATCGAAGCTGTTCGGCAAATGAAATGGGAGATGGGCAATAAGTGCTTGGGTATTCATCTTACTTTAGTGCCATATTTAGCTGCTGCTGGTGAATTAAAAACAAAACCAACTCAACACTCTGTTAAAACTCTTTTAGAACAAGGAGTTCAGCCAGATATTATTGTATGTAGAACGGAGCATTCTCTTAGCGATGCAATGCGCAACAAAATTGCTCTTTTTTGCAATGTGGATCCTACCTCTGTTATAGAATCTATTGATGCAGATACCATCTATGAAGTGCCATTGATGATGTTTCAAGAAGGTTTAGATAAAGAGGTGCTTCGAAAAATGGGCATTAACAACTCTCCAGAACCCGATTTAACTCAATGGAACTCTTTTTTGCAAAAGTTGAAAAATCCTACCCAAACCGTTTCGATTGCTTTAGTAGGAAAATATGTTGAATTAAAAGATGCCTATAAATCCATTTCTGAATCCATTATTCACGCAGGCGCCTCTAATTTGTGTAAAGTAAGGGTAAAACTAGTACATTCCGAATTTTTAGATGATAAAAATGTACAAGAACAACTCTCAGATGTACATGGAATATTAGTTGCCCCTGGTTTTGGTGCCCGTGGTATTGAAGGAAAAATTGAAGCAGTAAGGTTTGCTCGTGAAAACAAAATCCCTTTTTTAGGAATCTGTTTGGGTATGCAGTGTGCTGTTATTGAATTTGCCCGAAATGTAATAGGTTGGAAAGATGCTCATACCACTGAAATTGACCCAAAAACTCCTTCCCCTGTAATCGACATTATGGAAGAACAGAAATCCATAGATGATTTAGGTGGTACAATGCGACTGGGAGCTTATCCTTGTGAAATTAAAGAAAACACTTTAGCTTTTGAGATATACAAAAATAAAAATATTTCAGAAAGACATCGTCATCGATTTGAGTTTAATAATAATTATACTCATGATTTTATCCAAGCTGGAATGGTATTGTCGGGTGTAAATCCGAATAAGAATTTGGTCGAAATTGTCGAAATACCTTCTCACCCATGGTTTGTCGGGGTTCAATTTCATCCCGAGTATAAGAGTACAGTGGCAAGCCATCATCCACTTTTCGTTCATTTTATTAAAGCTGCGATCGATCACCAAGCATAATTTTTAGAAAACGGCCGAGGCCGTTTTTTTTGTAAAATGTAGTTGATAGAATTCATAAAAATGTATTGAATTTTTGTAAAAAAGCCATTGTCTCAGCAGTTTTATTTTAAATTATAGTTTCAAAAGCAACCATTTAAGATAATTCTTACTCCTTTTTTAGTCTTTATTTTTTTGAAGCAATTTTTTTTATTAATTTTACCCATGTTTAATAAATATATAAACTTATGAAAAAAGTACTTTTCTCATTTCTATGTATGCTCGCCATCCAATTTTCTGTAAACTCTCAATCCAATTATAGTTGGCTTTATGCTGCTGGTGGCACTGGCGACGACCAAGTATTGTCAACAACTACCGACGCATCGGGAAATATATATGCTGTTGGTTTCTTTACTGGAACTGTCAATTTTGGAGGTTCAAACAACTTAACTTCATCTGGTGACAAAGATCTGTTTTTAGTAAAATTAAATAGTAGTGGAGTAATTCAATGGGCAAAAAAAGGGGGAGGTTCTGCTTCAGATCAAGCAATAGATGTAAAATGTGATGCACTAGGAAATATTTATACGTTGGGTTGGCATGAAGGCAATGCAACTTTTGGAACAACAACGATTGATAATGCAGATGGAGCAAAGAGTTTTATCACAAAATGGGATAATAATGGAAATGTGCTTTCAGTATATAAACTAGGTGGATATGCTAAATCCTTTGCCATCGATGTGAATCATAATTTATATGTAACTTCTTCTTTTACAGGAACTATAAAGGTTGTAACAACCACTAAAATTAGTCAAGGTGCTAATGATATGTATGTTGCCAAATTTAATCCATCAGGTGCAGAGCTTTGGGTAAAAACCGTTTATAGTTCAGGAAATGAAAACCCTATCTCTCTTACCATTGCGGCAGATGATAGTTTAATTGTAATGGGTAGATTTAGCGCCATTTTAAATTTTGAAGGCTCTTCGTTACAAGGTGCTAACAATGGAGGTGCTACCAGCGAAGATCTTTTTATAGCGAAATATTCAAACGCTGGTGATATTGGCTGGTTTAAGCAATTTGATGCAGCTATGGTGGATGTTCTTGCTCCAAACTCAATTATTACCGATGCCAATAATAATCTATATGTAACTGGTGCTTTTCAGACTTCTGTAAATTTTTATTCTTACTTTTTCAACAGTGCTGGTGGTACCGATGCTTTTATTTGTAAATTATCCCCCAATGCTTCTAGTGCTTTTTGGGCTAAGAAAAATGGAGGTGCTCTTGCAGATGCTTCTCTCGCTATTGGGTTAGATAATAGCAATAATGTCTACTTTGCAGGATATTATTCTGGCAATCTTACTTTTGAAACTACCGAATTGCCTAATAATACAAATGAAAATATTTTTTTGGCAAAATATTCTAACGACGGTGTTTTTCAATGGGTTAAACATGCTGGAGGCACCTCTGCTGATGCTGGTTTGGGTGTAAGCATTGCAGGAGATGGTAGTGCTATAATAGGTGGAAGATATAGTGGTACAGCCAACTTTCATGGAACAAATTCAACATCAATTGGCGGTAACGATTTGTTTGTTGTAAAATCACCAAGTACTTATACTCCTCTTTTAAATGCAAGTTTTTCTGCAAGCTCTACAAATACAATGGCCACTACTCCAATAACTTTTTCAGACAATAGCGTTGGTACTCCTAATGCATGGGCTTGGTCGTTCCCTGGTGCGGTCGTTGATACATCAAATGTGCAAAATCCTGTGGTTACTTACAACACTCCAGGGGTTTATAGTGTAACACTCGTTGTTTCTAATCCTTTTGGGGAAACATCTCAATTGGTGAAAACAAATTATATTACCATTACTCCTTTAGTATCTACCTGCAATGCAGCTCAATTTGATGGCATTGATGACCATATTGACTGTGGCAGTCGCTCTGGATTAAGCGTAAATCAGAATTTTACCATCGAAGCTTGGGTAAAACCTGAACTTGCATCGGGATTTCCTGTTTCGTATATGACAAAAACTGCAACATCTGTAAATGGCTACGCGATGGGTTATTACAATGGTAAATTTCGGTTTGTAATACAAACTACCAACATTTTGATTGGTGAAGTGGATAATATGCCAAGTGTAGAACTCCCTTTGAATGAGTGGTCGCATGTAGCATGCACATATGATGGAATGGTGGCAAAAATTTATCTCAATGGTGTGTTGGCTGAAAGCAAAACATTGGCTTCTTCATCTACTGCCATTACATGGAGCACTACTCCTGCAGCAATCTACATCGGAAAATGTGTTAATACTGCCGGATCTGAGTTCTTTAAAGGTGCTGTGGACGATGTGCGTATCTGGAAAACTGTTCGTACTGATAGCCAAATTTTCAACTTCAAAGATGTTAAACTTTTGGGTAGTGAAACCAACTTAGGTGCATATTGGAATTTAGACGAAGGCACAGGCCTTTTAGCTAATGATGGTACCGCAAACAATTATGATGGAACTCTGAAAAATGGAACTACTTGGGATGCAACTAACAACGCTTGTTTTGGTGTAAACATTCAAGAAATCGACGATAATCGTGCTTCTGTTTCCATTTTTCCAAATCCAGTTGTGGATCGTTTTGAACTAGACGCTAAAGTGTATGATTCCGCAATGTTAACAATCATGGATGTTGCAGGAAAAGTTGTCCTCCATATGCAGTTAGAGCCTGATCATAAAATGGTAGATGTTTCGATGCTGAAAGCAGGAGTTTACGTTTTGCAAATTAAGAATAACCAATTATTTGAAACTTCTAAGTTTATCAAGAAGTAATTCGATTGTTATTTGACAAATTTATTTTTGTAATAGATATATATTAATCGCTGAAAGGATTAATTTTTCATTCTCGAAAAATTTTACATCGTTTCAGCGATTTAATTTACAATTTATATGCAACTACCGATTTGTTTTCGAACACGATGGGTTTTGATATTTTTAAAAAAGGATTTTCTTTTTTTACTATCCACAAATATTTAGCGCCACACTTTGATAATGAATCTATTAGATGGATATTGGTTGCGTTTGATGGTTCTATGCTCCACCCTTTTCGATGGGTAAAATAGAGGTCTTTTGGATTATTACCACCATTTATGACAAAAAGTTCTTCTTTTTTTGAGAATGTGTCTGCCCATTTTTTGTATTCATTTCTGTCGAGTTGGGTTGTATCTATTTTAAAATCATGCTGTTGGTTTGCAATTCCCTCCAATATTACGATAAGAAGGACGGTAAATGCAATTTTGCGGGATGAAATATTTGCGAGACCATAGCCTGCTATTAAAGCCATAATTGGGACAAAAGGGATGATATAATAACTGTGTACCCAAAAATTTCTACCCGCCTTTATCATAAATAACCCGAAAAAGATAATCTCAATTACCACCATCCATTTTAATAGATGGAGCATTTTGGTTTTTCTATTTTTAAAAAAGAGTATCCATAATCCAAATATAAAGAGAATAAACCCACTGAACTTTAGGGCGTCGAAATAAAACTTCTCTGCAACTCCTCGAAGATCGTGAGTGATTTCTAATAGTCCATTCATAAGATTCGTTCCCATGTAATAATGCCAATATCCATATTTTTCCACTAAGTATGGCACCCAATAAAAATACCAAAAAACAATCGGTAACCCAACAATACTGAAACAAAGAAACAGGTTTGTTTTTGTGTGACGGTTTATCTCTGAATCCCAAAATACTGTTACTAAGGGTATTGCAACAAGTAGAGCTGGTATTTTACTTAATCCTCCGCATAAAATCAAGACTCCACCTAGCAGTAGATGCATTATATTCTTTTTGTCAATAAATACTAAGGTGTAATAGATGCCGATAAGTACGAGTGAAACGCTAAATGTATCGGGCATTATCTTTCTGGAATAGATAAACCAATTGGAAGATAGAAGCAGTAATGTTGCGAAAAAGGATGTTTTTTCACCCCAAAGTTTACGCACAATTTTGAAAAAGTATAAGCAACCTATCGAGCTGATTATTAGAACAATTAATCTGCCGTACCAATGTTGCCATCCAAAAACAACCGATACTAAATAAATCAAATAATTTAAAAGTGGAAATTCCGTTCCAGTGATTCCAGATTTTTCACCAGCCATATCTACTCGAGGATACAAAATATTGGCATCTATTTCTAAAAAATTTCTCGAAACCATGTTCCCTGTAACTTGACGCCAACTGTGAGCAATATCCAAAGGTGGATTGGTGATTCCTATCAATCGAATGAGAAAAAAAACGAGAATCCAAGTTCGGATATCGGTAAAGATGTATTTCCAAGTAAGTTTTGCCACCGAAATTATTTCTGGAATTTTCTGCGGATCAAATCGTATAACTTTAAACTAGCACTTGAAGTCTCATCCCAATGATGTTTTTGTGAAAGAACTTCTAGGTAATCAAAGGCATGGGTTAGGCTCGAAAAATTGTTTAGCAACTGAATAGCTTCGTTGTACTCTTCTCCGTTGTTGTTAAAAAGCTCCTTGATAAAAAGGAATTTATCATTGATACCGATAGATTTCACCAAATCCGAGATGGGTGAATTCTGAAGTTTTTGAATGATGCTGTTGTCGCTTTTTGAACTTCCAATTTTTTCGTGTAACGAAGGCTTGTTGTCTTTGTAAGAATCAGCCAAAGACAAGGAATTTTCAAATAAATTTCCAGTAGGAATTGGATTAGGTTTTGATTTTGAAGTTGCTTTTGAAGCGATTTGTTTATCTTCTTTTTCTGGTTTTATTGTGGCTGGCTTTGCAATATTCCCATTTTCTAAGTTTGTATTAGATTCCTCTACCCTAGGTTGTATTATCTCACGAGATTCTACCTCTGAATTGTTAATGATATTTGTTTTTTCTACCTCATTCGATTTTATTTTATCTACAAAAGAATCTTCCTTTTCAGCGATAGTTTCATTCACTTGAGATTCAAAAGTTTGTGATTCATCTATCACTTCTGCGGTGTTACTGTTTTCGCTAGGAGAAGAATCTACAGTCTTTGTGTAGATTTCCGAAACGACATCCTGGATAGTAATTGAAGATATATTCTTTGGCTCTTCTTTTTCCACTGAAGTAGCTTCTGTTTTATCGTCTTGCTCTTTTGCAAAAGCCTCGTTCTCTGTGCTACTCGAAACGTAGTCGTGTGCCAAACGATCCACAATTTGAGAGTTTATTTTATCAATAATTGTGTAATTGTTATAAAGCTTTCGAATATTATCTCTAACAATGTCTAGTTCTATTTGAGGAATTTGTCCTACTGGATAGGTTAAAATTGTTTCGGTTTGCTCAACTATCATTTCTAGAATAGTGGCGATTTCTTGTTTTTGAATATTGATTGAACCCATAGCTGTTGATAAGATAATTTTGTATATTTGTCGATAAAAGTAATTAAAAATCTGATACTGCAAAGATAATGTTTTTAGAAAATACCAACAATAGAAATAGAACAAAAGGGTGGATTGAAGTTATATGTGGATCTATGTTTTCTGGAAAAACGGAAGAACTGATTCGACGCCTTAATAGAGCTAGGATTTCTAAACAAAAGGTTGAAATTTTTAAACCATCCATCGATACTCGATACGATGATTCCGACGTAGTTTCTCACAATGAAACATCCATTAAATCTACTCCAGTGCAGAGTGCCCAGCAAATACTACTGTTGGCAAACGATGTAGAAGTTGTGGGTGTTGATGAAGTACAGTTTTTTGATGCAGAAATTGTGGAAGTGTGTAATACATTGGCAAACAATGGTGTAAGGGTAATTGTAGCTGGATTAGATATGGATTTTTTAGGAAATCCATTTGGTCCTATTCCTCAACTTTTAGCTGTAGCCGAGCAAGTAACTAAAGTTCATGCAATTTGTATGTCGTGTGGCGACTTGGCCCACTATTCACACCGAACCGCTGCTGGTGATAAATTGGTGATGCTGGGCGAAATGGACTCTTATGAACCTCTGTGTAGAAAATGCTTTGAGGATTTGAAAAAGAGATAAATCCAAAATTAATCTATATTCCTTTCTAAGTTTCTTTTAGATTGATTTTCATCATTTACCCCATCCCTCCCACTTTTAGCGGGATAAATTCCGGGAGTGTAGAAAATCTGATGCTCTTGCTTATTGATTTTGGTTGTGTTTTAGAATAATGTAGGTACCTAATTTACTGTTTAATGCAATTTAAGTAAATCACAATTTGTGAATGTCATCCTGAGTTTAAAGCCTGAACTGAGCTTGCCGAAGTAAAGGATAATATTAAGAGGCTAATAATAGCCGCACTTCGATAAACTCAGTGTGACAACCATAATTCTATAGTCCACAATGTTCTAAAACATAACCTTGATTTTCAATGCTCCCCGGTCACGATTGCAATCGTGATTATCCTGCAATAGCGGGAGGGGGTTGGGGGTAAAGCATTGAAAATCTTTTTTATTTATTCAATACAACTTTATGACCTTATGGACTTTACAGACTTTCGATCCCGAAAAATAAAAAATCTTCGATTTTTGTGATTTTTCGAGGATGCTCGAATTATTGAAAAATCAAAGATTTTTATAATTCGGCACTCAATGCATTACCACTAACTTCACACTTTTCCGAAACCCATCCGGCACCACTACGGTTACGTGGTATATGGCCGTGGCCAGTTCAAATAGGTTCACCGTGGCTATGTTTTCGGTTCCTTTGAGCGGGTATTCGGCCACTTTTCGGCCTATCATGTCATAAATTTGCATTACGGATCCTTCGGGAACGATGGAGTTGAACCGGACCTTCACAATGTCGTTGGCTGGATTGGGATATATTTCAAAACTAATCCCGCTATAGTCTATGGGGCAATTGCCCACGCTGATGGTAACCGTATCGCGGGTTTCATCAAATTTAAAGTCTTTTTGCACCAAAATGTAGCTGGTGGTTTGGGTTGGATTAACCGTTAGGGTGGCCATGGTGTCCAATAAATTGCCCTGCATGTCGTACCACCAATACAGATATTCCGCACGTTGCACACTGCCCAACGTGATGGTATCGCCAGGTTCAATGCATTTGTCCTCTCCAATATTGGCCGGGTATTCCGGGGTGCTGCATTCGTAAACGGCTACGTCGTCGATAAAGTAATAGGTTTCTGCTAATTCTCCAAAATTCGGATAGTTAGTTTCCAAATAATTTGTTTCATTATTAGTTTTAAAATTCCCGATTGTTAAATACTGCTCGCCACCAAGTGCTTGATAGTTTAAACTGATTTTGACCCAATTTATTGTATCATTAATAATGCTTGAATTACATGTTAAAACACAAGAATTGCAATGAATTAGCATATCAGGAGGAATTGTCAATAAACTGTCTGATGAAAAGCATGCACACAATGCATCAATGGCAAATTTTGCCCTACTACATAATGACACATAGTAAGAAATGCAGTAATTTATATTTTTTATCAATGGTGTGCCTAATTTTGTCTCAGCATATTCTCTATAAATAGATGGATCTGTTGGTCCTCTATAAACACTAATAGCAATCATTCCATCACCAGTTCTAATTTCTTGTTGCGCTAAAGCCCATGATGTTGATGTATTAGGCGCATTTCTGTTGAAATATTCATCTGTACAGAATGGTTGTGAGTATGGTTCAAACCAATTATCAATATCGCATACAAATAAAAAAATTTGATTTGAATCTCTTGGAGAGAAGTTTTCAAAACTAGGGTTCAATACTAAATTTTGAGTGTAAGAATTACACAAAATAAACAAAAAGACTATTAACAATAGTTTTTTCATTGTTTTCAAAAATTAGGAGGATATATTTATTACTTCTTTGTATTAAAAATGCGTTACAAGCATAAAGCTTGTAACGCAATGGAATTATTTCTTATTGTTTTACAACAGAAATTTTAAAGGAAGAGATGATTTCTTTGTTGGATTTAATTACGCACAAATACAATCCTTGGTTTACCTCTTTCAGACTGATGGAAGTGCTATTCGATTCGGTGACAATAGCAGTGCTGTAAACCATTCGTCCAGTAATATCATACAACTCGATTTTACTCCCTGAAACAAAGTTCTCTACTGTTGAAATATTCAACACATCATTGGCTGGATTCGGGTAAAATTGAACATTGTCTTGCACCTTGATGTCGAGAGGCATTATAATGTTATTTCGATGTACAAATTCCGGATTATAATTGAGGATTGCCCGGGCAATATACACTGCTTCTCCTCCGATATTTGGAGCCATATCGGCAATGGTGTATAGTTCGCCGATCAATTCGGCCGACGGTTGAGCTCCTTTTGCCACGTAGTTTAAATAGATGTCATTGGCAAATTTACGATAGGTTTCCATTTCGTTTACAGGGGCCAATGTGTTATTTAACGCAATGGCTTTATCGAGGGTTGAATCGTTTTGTGCCAGCTCGTTGATTTTTGCAATTAGCGGAATGTTGTCGTACAACCCTTGTGCTGTTTCAGCTATTTCATTAGCAAAAAACTCAGAATTCGTATTGTATAGCATCGACATATACAAATAGCGCATTTGAATGGCTAAGTTTGCATTTTCGGGAATAGATGCTTCCATAGTAGAGGTAGTATCTGTATTTGCGAAGTTGTCATCATCTCCACCTTTACTGCCACAAGGTGAAAGAGCGTTTGAAGATAATTGAGACATTGCTACAAAATTAGTTGCTGGATTTGGGCTAACAACATTAGGGAAGTAGCTCGTAATTCCTGCTCTATAATACCAGTTTTTCGATATAATATTAGAGTTTGCATCCCCAGTAATTCTATAGGTGGGAATACCCGATGTTGGACTTGGGTGGTCTGTCCATTTATTGTCGTTTGGTATGGCAGAAGTGCCTTGGTTGCTGTATGCGGTAGCCACAGTTCCCGAATTAGGCATGTAGAAACCATAATAGTTTTGGGTTAGGGTATTACATTGAAACTGTGTACCGGTTAGCAATCCTTCGGCCCAGATACTTGTACCCAATTTGCTTAGGGTGTTCCCCTTTACAAGGCTGTTTGGACAGTTGCTTATCTTTATTCCTAAATTGGTTTTGTTATAAGAAGAGGAATTTACTGCATTACACCCAATAGGATTGTTGTTTATGATGGATATAGAATCACAAGCAGCTACCATTATTCCTGTACAAGCTCTATTTGGGATAAGATCAATTGCATTGTTTAAAATATTCACCCTGTTTGTGTTTGCCGATTGGCAATTTAAAAGATTCATGCCAAATCCTCCACTTACTACATTTGAAATTGAGTTTGATTGTATGGTTATATTTTTTACAGTAGGAATTGAATTAAGGATATAAATACCTTGCTTCGATCCATTGATTTTGTTGTTGTTAAAGGTAGATCCATTCATTAGGTCACGACAAAAAAATGCAGTATTTGTTGAATTTACTGTGTTGTAAGATATCGTTTGCCATGCTTTGTAACTGTAGTATGCTTGATCGCAGTTAGTAAATGTGTTTTGGTTTGTTTCATTTCCCGTAAGTCTTACAAGAGGAGTGTAAGCTAATGTTCCACGTTGAATTTTGGCAACATGAATTGCAGTTTCGCAATATAAGCTTGTGAAATCTGTTGGATCAAGTATAGCACATCTACCTACTTTTTTAATATTTGCAAAATTGTTTTTATTTAAGGTAATGTACGAATTGTAAGATTGTATGCCACATAATAAATTGTCGAAAGTGTTAGCCGCTTGGTTGTTATTTCCAATGGTAAGTTCATACACATTATCGGTGTATATGCCAGTGTGTGCTTTTTGACCAGCATAAGGGGCTATTAGTCCGTTTATATGTTTAAAAGTGGAACCATATACAACTCCTGGATGATTAATTTGATTGAAAGGGTTAGGGGTGTAATCTGTGATTTTAATGGCAATATAATTATCCTTAAACTGTGAATTTTTTATTTCAAAATTTCCGCCGTTTGTAGAGTTAATCGCATTCATTGCCCCGCTAACTGGAATTATGTGATCCATTACAACCTTACTAGTTGTTCCGTTCACATATATTCCATCCCACATATAGCCACATCCGGCATTAAAGTTAGTTTTATAGAGGGTAGTAAATGTGTTTGGTGCATTGATAACAATTTTTGCTTCCGGTCCCATTCTGAAAAAGGTTTCTTCTTCCGAAAAGCTGCTGTTTATGGTTACTGTTCCATTAATAAAAACAGTGCCTGCAGGAAAATCCGAAACAGTTACATCAGAGTACACTGGCGATATGCCATCTGTACAACATTTCCAAACCTTGAAACTTGTTGAATCGACACAACCATGTCTGCTAGCTATAACCTTTATGTTGCCAAAACTTGGTGCATTAGGAAATGTGTTATTATTCCAAGTGATATTTTGAGATGTATTTGTGCCCGACATCCCACTTGTGTAATTTGCAATCCACGAGTACGTCGTGTTTGTATCAGGATTTGTGATTGTGAATGTGCCAGGATTGGTGCAAGTGTTGAAATTGCCAGAAACTATAGGAGCACTTGGTAATGAATTAACTTGGATAGTTTTACTAATTGAAGAAGTGTGTACAGTTCCATAATAATTTACATTTAAAGTCAGTTGAATTGTATAAGTGCCAGGTGTAGAATAACTGTGACTAGTGTACTGAGTATTGCTAGATGTTCCATCTCCCCAGTTCCATATACATGAAACTATTGGCGTTGCTGGATTGCAGAGAGTAATATTTCCAACATTGAACACTTGATTTGGACAAACTCCAGCTGGTAATTGGAAATCAACAAAATTGGTTACATTTACAATTTTTGAAATTGTGACAGTATCATTAGAACATAATTTTCTAAAAGATACGGTGATGGTATTTTGTCCTACTGGATTTGCCTGTTCACAAGGATTTGCCAAATATGTCCAATTGGATGAAAGAATTCTACTAGGATCTACATAAGGGATGATTGACCAACAAAGAAAATCTTGAAAACAAATGCTGTCGGGTGCATTAATTGCATAATTGTTGTTATCTTCGCTTGGAATTACTTGAATTATTATTGAATTGTTGTTAGTCGGTTCATTTGGGATCCATACATCATTTTCATAATCCATGCAGTATAAATAATAAGTACCAGGTTCGGTTATTTGAAAATCTGGTGTAATACCATTTGTGTATGTAGATGAGTTTCCATAATTAGGCTCCCACTCTCCAATCATATTAACTTCGGGTTCGAGATATTCTCCGTATAAGGTTCCATTTGTTCTGAAAAATTGCCACTTTACAGGATGGGTAGAGCCATATTCTGTACTGTTCGGTTCAGCAGCAGTATACAACCATCTTAATGAAAATTTATTACATGTAGTTACTGTGAAAAAGTTAAATGGGGTTACCCAATCTTGTACTGTTGGCGATACAGAAACATTTGCTAGCATATATTGATTTGGCTGAGTGGGATTTTCGCTCCAAACATGTGCAGCATAACGTCGGGTAGTTTGTAATAACTCTTGCCCTTTCCCAATCATCGGCATCATCATTACAATTAGAAAAGTTGCCAACCACCATCGCCTAAGCGGTGTGTGTGTGTACGCACACGTTGTTTTTTTGAATCTAAATTTTCTCTTTTCATAAGCTTTTGTTTTTTTGTGTTTGTAGGTAGTTATTTATTTATCGACGACAAATATAGAATAAATTAATTACACTTTTTAACTTTATTAAATTTAATTTATAAATATTTTTTGGTGAAAATCATGTTGAAATTTAATTATTGACAAATACTGTAAAAGTGTCAATTTTTCTTTGTAAAAGTATGTTTTTTATATAGTCCTGTTAATGAGTATAATGTTGTAAATTTTGAAGAATAATTAGCTTTATGCATTGGAATAAAGAGTTAGATGGATATCTTTATAAGTTAAAATATATTTAAATTTGAATCATCAATCTATGCTTTCAACTCTTTATATTTCGTCTCTATAAACGGAAATGCTTCAGGTTCGATTTTCTTTATTTGTCACGGCTCCGAAGGGGTCGAATAGGGTGGCTAAACTTGCAATTTCACGGCGTCGAAGATGCCAAATAGTTCGGATGAAGTTGCCGATTTACGGCGCCGAAGGCGTCGAATAGGTTGGATCATGTTGCGAAACAGCGACGCCGAAGGCGCCTAACAGTCCCATTATGGTTGCTAAGCCACGGCCCCGAAGGTGCCGAATAGTCCAATTATGGTTGCGAAGCCCCGGCGCCGAAGTCGTCGAAAAGTCTGGATAAGATGCCTGGCACGGCCCCGAAGGGGTCGAACATAGTTGTACGACTTGCGTAGCACGGCCCCGAAGGGGTCGAAGCCTATTAACCCCACGCCCCGCGTGGGGTTAATAGGCCAACAACCAACCCGATTTTGGCGGAAAAATTGCTGCGCAGCAAAGCGGTTTTTATGCCAAAATCGCTACTAGGAAACACATGTGCTCACCCAGCTTTGTCATTACAGATGCTTCTCTTAGGTTTATCCCAAAAAGCAGCATCAGTATGGCAAAATCAATTTTGAAATAATCTGTTTTTTTTCTGAAAATAGGTTTTGAGGAGGGTAAAATAACACACCCCCTAATGTGCATTCAAGAACCACCAAGAACACAATTAAAACCCAACCAACAAAAAGGGGTGTGTTGTACTTAAATAACATACAACAATTGAAAATTGTTTACTAAGCATCAATTAAATTGTAATTTTGTTCTCATAAATATAACAGATATGAATAATTCGAAATATATTCTAGCCATCGATCAGGGTACTACTAGTTGTAGAGCTCTTTTGTATGATATTCATTTAAACATTATTGATATCGAACAGAAAGAATTTTCTCAATTTTTTCCTCACCCTGGATGGGTTGAACAGGATGCATTGGAAATTTTTGAAATTCAAAATGCCGTTATTCAACTTCTTTTTTCTCGAAATAGCATTACTTCAGGTGATATTCGAACTATTGGTATTACCAACCAACGAGAGACTATTGTGCTTTGGAATCGCCGCACTGGTTTGCCTATATACAATGCTATAGTCTGGCAAGATACCCGTACTTCTGTTCGATGTGAAGCGATTAAGCAAAACAAGGAGTTAACTGCCGAAATTCATCATAAAACTGGATTAATGGTAGACTCCTATTTTTCTGCTAGTAAGATCGAGTGGGTTATACAGAATTGTGAAAAAGCTAAAGAGGCATTAGATAATCAGGAGCTTTTAGTCGGCACTATCGATTCATGGCTTTTATGGAAATTTACTGGTGGGTTAGTACATGCCACGGATGTTACCAATGCTTCTCGAACCATGTTGTACGATATTGTAAATTTATGTTGGGATGAGAAATTACTTTCGCTTTTTGGTATACCAATTTCAGTGTTGCCAAAAGTAAAACCATCTTCATCCCTTTTTGGGTTTACTGATCCTAATGTGTTTAGAATTGGTAAAATTCCGATTACAGGCGTTATAGGTGATCAACAAGCATCGTTGTTTGGACATGGTTGTACAAAACCTGGGATGGTCAAAAACACTTATGGAACGGGTTGTTTTATGCTGATGAATATTGGCAACAAACCCATTTTTTCAAATCATGGTTTGCTGACAACGATTGCATGGCAATTAGACAATCAAGTATGTTATGCTCTGGAGGGTTCTGTTTTTATTGCTGGAGCCGCTATCCAATGGCTTAGAGATGGTCTTGGAATTATTCGCCATGCTTCTGAAACTGAAGAGTTAGCAGAGAAGGTGCCAGACAATGGAGGAGTCTATTTTGTTCCTGCTTTTGCAGGACTTGGCGCCCCTTATTGGGACATGAATGCTCGGGGTGCAGTTTTTGGCCTTACTCGTTCAACACAAAAAGAACATATTGCTCGAGCTGCGTT
This sequence comes from uncultured Lentimicrobiaceae bacterium, assembly GCA_964653595.1. GTDB lineage: Bacteria > Bacteroidota > Bacteroidia > Bacteroidales > WCHB1-69 > JBAXTE01. The sequence goes on along the minus strand of CAZZHH010000021.1, from coordinate 34,038 downwards.
AGAGTCTATCGCTTTTCAAACCATGGATGTGTTGGATGTGATAAAATTAGAATCTAATTTAAACATTATCACCCTTGCGGTAGATGGTGGTGCTTCTGCAAATTCTTTTTTAATGCAATTTCAAGCAGATATCTTAGGAGTTGATGTTGCTCGCAAAAACAATCACGAAACTACTGCTTTAGGTGTTGCAATGATTGCGGATTTATATTTTCAAAATCAACCTCAATGGAAAGATGATTTTTTAATCTTTCACCCTTATATGGATTTTCATCAACAGCAAAAATTAATGAAAGGATGGAAAGAAGCGATAGAAAAAGTGTCAACTAACGATTAATCAATGGCATTTACTTCTTGGACTAGCGCTTGGAGAGTAGCTTTGGCATCGCCAAATAACATTCGAGTTCTGTCGTGATAAAACAGATGATTTTCGATAGCTGCATACCCCTTACCCATTCCTCTTTTTAAAACTACCGTATTTCTAGCTTCTTGAACTTTTACAATAGGCATCCCATAAATAGGACTAGCTGGATCGTCTTCAGCAGCTGGATTAACCACATCGTTGGCTCCAATCACCAAAACTACATCGGTGTTGGGCATGTCTTTGTTTATTTCATCCGACTCTATCAGTTTGTCATAAGGCACATCTGCTTCTGCTAGAAGTACATTCATGTGTCCTGGCATACGTCCCGCAACTGGGTGTATGGCATATTTAACCTCTACTCCTTTAGTTTCGAGAATTTTGTCTAGTTCGTGACATAAATGTTGTGCTTGTGCTACCGCCAAGCCATATCCTGGAACAATCACTACCTTTTGAGAGTAACTCAAGAGAACCGCCATGTCACTCAACGATATCTCTTTAATATTACCTGCCACCTTGGTAGAAGAAGAACCTCCCCCTCCAAATGCACCGATGATGACATTTAATAGCGACCTGTTCATCGCTTTGCACATTAATACTGTTAAAATGGTTCCAGCTGAACCTACTAAAATTCCACCGGTTAGCATTGCCTGGTTGCTATATAAAAAGCCTCCCATCGCAGCTGCAACACCTGTAAATGAGTTTAGTAATGAGATTACAACTGGCATATCTGCACCACCTATTGGCATCACAAACAATACCCCGTATAAAGCAGAAACTGCTAACAAAATATATACGATATTCATGTTTTCGGAAGGGCTAACATTGCCAAGCGACATTGCATATCCAATAAATGCCAAGATGCCAATTAAAAGTGAAATGTTGAAATATTTTAATGATTTTATACGGATATCGCCAATTTTACCATCTAGTTTTCCAAATGCAATCATACTTCCAGAGAAAGAAACAGTTCCGATAAAAAGTCCCAATAATATCGAGAGTACATGCCCATTCATCATGCCTTGAGTGGCAATAAGTTCTTTGCTAATATGCGGAAATTCCATGATGGATATTAATGCAGCTGCACCACCACCCATTCCATTAAAAAGAGATACCAATTGTGGCATTGCAGTCATTTTTACCTTTAAGGCCACCACCCAGCCAATAGCGGTTCCAATGGCAATAGCGGTTAGTATTAGTGGAATGTTTCCAATGTGTTCACCTTCCGAATTGGTATGCCACAAAAGAGTAGCTACTATTGCAATGGTCATTCCTGCTGCAGCCCAAAGGTTCCCTTTACGTGCACTGCTTGGTTTGCTAAGCATTTTTAAACCAATGATAAAAAGCACCGACGCCAAGATGTAGCTGATTTCGAGTATGTATTTACCTATAAGTTCCATATTTTCAATATTTTAATGTTTTTAAAATATACTTTTTTATATTGTCAGGGTGACTCTTTATAAATTAAGTATATAATTTGTCTTTTAAATCGTTCTTATTTTTTACCAGGTTTCTTTTTGAACATTTCCAACATTCGATCGGTAACCACAAAACCACCTACCACATTTAGAGTTCCTAACACTACTGCTAAAAAACCTAAAATAATAGCAGTTGTTCCTTCGGCATGTCCCATCACAATAATGGCTCCTATTATTACAACCCCATGGATGGCATTAGCTCCCGACATAAGAGGAGTATGAAGAACTGCAGGTACATGGGATATCACTTCAATGCCCAAAAAAATTGAAAGAATGACAATGATGAACATGTCCTTATTGTCGAATACAAATTGTAAAACTGATTCCATATTACTAGCTAATTATTGATTTGACTCGTTGGTTAATAATTTCATTTTTGTGGGTGATGCAACATCCTGAGACTATCTCATCGTCGAAATTTAATTGAAGTGCTCCTGATTTGTCAACCATCAATTTTATCAAGTTGATTACGTTTTTTCCAAACATTTTTGAAGCATCAATCGGCATGGTAGATGGATATTCGGATTGTCCAATTATCTGAACTCCATTTACTTGAATAGTTTTTTTATCCTCTGTAAGCTCGCAATTTCCTCCGGTAGAGGCCGCCAAATCAATGATAACCGATCCTGGCTTCATCTCTTCCACAGTCTTTTTTTGAATTAAAATTGGAGCTTTTTTCCCTGGAATTTGAGCGGTGCATATTACCACATCCGATTTAGTGGCCTGATTATGTATTGCCTCTTGTTGTCGCTGCTTAAACTCTTCCGTTTGCTCTACTGCATATCCGCCAGCATTCACATCATGAACAGCACCTTCTACTTCTACAAACTTTCCTCCTAGACTTAGCACTTGTTCTTTTACTTCAGGACGAACATCAAAAACATATACTTGCGCTCCAAGTTTGCGTGCAGTTGCTACTGCCTGTAATCCGGCTACACCAGCGCCTAGAATTAATACTTTTGCAGGTGTTATGGTTCCAGCGGCAGTCATGAACATTGGAAAAAACTTAGGCAAACGCATCGCTGAATCCAATACCGCCTTATATCCCGATACAGTTGCCATCGAAGATAAAATATCCATCGCTTGACCTCGTGTAACTCGAGGGATCATATCTAAACTAAAACTTGTGAATCCACTTGATACCAAGTTGGTAACATAGGAATGATTTGTTAACGGATTAAAAGCAGATAAAAGGATAGCTTCCTTTTTTACTTTCTGTAAGTCTTCTTGAGAAATTGGGTTGATAGATGCAAGTAGGTCAGCGCTTGATAAAATGTCATTGCGATCTGCTACTTCTGCTCCTTCCAAAATATATTGTTCGTCTGATGAAAACGAAAACTCACCAGCTCCCTTTTCAACTAGAATCGATAGATTTAATTTTTTGAGTTCTTTTATCGCTTCAGGCAAAAATATCACCCGATTTTCAAAACTAGGTTCTTTAACAATTCCAATAATCATACATATATTTTTTTAAACATATGTCAAAACAATCAATTTTTCTTTTTGTTTGCGGGTAGCAATTAAAATCAAACTATTTTTATTTTTACTTTCCATATTAAATAAAGATGGATTTCAAATATAATGATAAAATATTCAATGCATTAATAATCTACTCTATTTTCAAACTTTTTCCATTCATCAAAAGGTTGTTTTCCCTCTTCATTTAACATTTGTTGGGTGGTTATACTCCTTAAAGAATAGTCTAACACAATCTCTTTATATATAAATGAATCGTCAAAACCTACTTCCGCAGCGTCGTCTTTTGATGCAGCAAAAACTAATCGTTCAGGTCGTGCCCAATATATTGCTCCCAGACACATAGGGCAAGGTTCACAACTCGAATAGATTGTACATCCATCTAATTGAAAGTTGTTTAGTTTGCTACATGCATTTCGTATTGCAGCAACTTCTGCGTGCATAGTGGGATCGTTTGAGGTGGTTACCGAGTTAACCCCTGTTGCCAAAAGTTCACCATCTTTCACGATAACAGCACCAAAAGGGCCACCATTACCAGACTTTAGATTTTTAATAGCTAAATCAATGGCTAATTGTAAAAATTCTTTATCTTTAGTTTTCATTTGTTTTTTTCCAACGTTTAGTAATTACTCTTCTAAATTGAAACATCCCTTATGTTTCCCTTGCATTCCTTGATAAAAATCCTGTATCTCTTTTAAATCCTTTTCGTAATCTCCCGATGGTATTACAATTTTCCCAATTCCACCAACTTTTGTTTTCCAATCCATGTAGGATAATGCAATTGGGACATTCGCTTTTTGGGCAACCACATAAAATCCCCGCTTCCAATGATCGTTGCGTTTTCTAGTCCCTTCAGGTGCTATCATCAGCGATAAACGTGGATGCTTCTCAAATAGTTGTGCCGAAAAATCTGTGATATTTCTAGCATTGCTTCTATCTACAGGAATAGCTCCTAACGCTTTGATAATTAAGTTTTGAGGAAACCAAAAAGCCTCTTTTTTAATTAAAAAATTAGACACCAAACCCAATCGAATTAATGCCAATTTGCCTACTACAAAATCCCACGCCGAAGTGTGTGGAGCAAAAAGCAAAACACATCGTTCCGACTCTTTCGGAATTGTAGCAATCAACTTCCAACCCATTAATTTCAATATTATTCCACAAATCCAACGCATCTTTTTTTTTGATACAAAAGTACAAAAAAATAAACGGTCGATAAAAATAAAAAATAGTTACATAAAAACATTGCTTGTTGTTTCTTGTGTTATCCAATTTTTTAATTTTGGAATAAATACTATATTGTGGAGTTCTCTTATCACAGTTTGTAAAATAATCGAGGGTTGATTTTTCAAAATTGTGGTCCATAAATAGTGTTCATTTTTTATAGAGACAATCGTATTTTTTACTAATTTTGCTTCGTAAGGAATGGTCACAAACAAATAATATCATTCATGAAAACGTTAAAAACGGTTATCGATAAAATACAAGGTTTACGATTTATAGTCGATTTGCTCGAATTAAAATCGGGGGTGGGTAAACGATTGCTTTTATCTCAACCGTTTATTACTAATCAAAAACAATTGGAAACAGAGTTTGAAAATCTTGACTTGGTGCTCGATTTGTTAAACTGCGATTCAAAACAAATACCATTTCAATCGGTGTTTAATAAGTTATATCAGGTAAAAGATATTCATAATACTCTCATAAGAGTAGAAAAATCCGAATATCTAGATGATGTAGAGTTTTTTGAAATTAAAAGTTTTGCCATTGTTTGTCAAGAGATTTCTATTTTAAACGCTCAACTTGAGATAGGTTTTTTAAAGTTGCCTGACTTACAGAGTGTGATTGATATTTTAGATCCTGACCAGCAAAATATTCCCCATTTTTATATCTATTCTTCCTACAGCAAGGAGCTTCTTAAGTTAAGAGAAGATATTAAAAAAGTAAGTTGCGATAACCCAACCGTTGCAGAAGAACTGCGACAAAAGATGGTAGAAGTAGAGGACTCCATCAGAGAAAAATTATCTGCTCTTTTAGCCCCCTTTGCATCCTCGTTAAGTGCTGCCTTGCACCTGTTGAGCTATCTAGATCTACTCATTGCAAAAGCCCAAGTTGCCCAGAAGTACGGTTTTGTTAGGCCTGCGATTCAAAGTAATTCTTCAAAATTTGAAGGCTTGTTTAATCCACAATTGAAAGCTTTGTTGGAATCGAAACAGAAAAACTATCAACCCATTGATATTGAGTTGTTTAACAGTCCTTGTTTGATTACTGGCGTTAACATGGGTGGAAAAACGGTTTTACTCAAAACAATTGGCTTGGTTCAATATCTCTTTCAATTTGGTTTTTATATTCCAGCAAAAGTTTCCCAGATGTCCTTGGTAGATGAGGTTTTGATGAGCATTGGGGACGATCAGTCGGAGCTAAATGGCTTGTCCTCTTTTGCTTCTGAAATGATGAAAGTGGATGAAATTGTTAGAAAGTCTAAAACCAATAAAAAAATATTGGTCTTGATCGACGAACTAGCTCGAACTACCAATCCAGAAGAAGGAAAAGCAATTGTGAATGCAACTCTCGATATTCTATCAAACTACAATATTTGTTGCCTTGTTACCACCCATTATAGTGGCCTACGATGGAACGGAAGAAGGTTAGCAGTAAGAGGGTTAATCACGGATAAACTCACCAACCAACTCACAATCAAAAACATCAACGATTTTATGGATTACACCCTTATCGAATCAAACTCCAAAATTGCAACAAACCAAGCAATTCAAATCGCAAAATTATTAGGAGTGGAGGATGAATTAATTACAAAAGCTTCTGATTATTTAACTAAATGATATTCAAGATGTTATACTTTTTATGATCCATAAAAATCCGAAAATAGATTATTCAAAAAATAGGGAAATCCCACCTTTGTCTAAAAAGAGAACCATTGTTTTAGATATCGATGAAACCATTCTTCATAGCACCTATGAAAAACTGTCCGTTGAACCTGATTTCTATTTTAAAGAGCGAAAAGTTTATCTTAGGCCAAATTTGCACTATTTTTTAAATTTCTGTTTTGCCCACTTTAATGTGGGTATCTGGACATCTGCAAAATCAGATTATGCCAAATTTATCCTTAAAAAGATTGTCCCTGATTTATCCCAATTTGAGTTCATATGGACACGAAAAATGTGCAAAAAAACATATAAAAAAATTGGTAAATGGGAGCAAGAAGCGTATATTAAAGATTTATATTTGTTGAATACACAGTCCATTAATCCATACATTGTAATTGAAGACACCCCAGCAAACATTCTCCCAAAAGATGCCAAAATAATCGTAGCAATCGAATTTAGAGGCGATCCAGAAGATGATGAACTTTTGAAAATTGTCCATGAATTGTCAAATATTCTTTCAGATAAATAGGGAGATATTCTGATTTTTTTAAAACTTTGTGAAAAGAAATTTAAAAATTGCAAATTATATCGAATAAAAATCTTATTACAAACATATATATGCTTGAAAATGAAGATTTATTTGGAAAATTAAGCTTTTTTTCGGACTTTTGCATAAATATAGTAAGCAAAAAAACAGTTTAGAATAATAAAGAGTAGATTTATGCAAACAAGTAAGTTAGGGCTTGATTTCAAAAAGGTGGAACAAGCTAAACTGGTTTCGAAAAGCATTGCCGATGATGTGCAAAAATTCGTTAATAACTATACAACCGTTGCCGTTGAACGTACATTATGTCGGTTAATGGGAATTGATGGGATAGATGCCAACGAGGTACCTCTTCCAAACGTAGTTGTAGATAGTTTAAAAGATAAAAATGTATTAAGTCAGGGTGTGTTGTTTTATCTTGGGAATGCAATTGTTGAGACAGGGTTAACTCCTCAGCAAATAGCAGAGAAGGTTTCAGTAAATGAGTTGGACCTTGTGGAGATGAAAATTCACTCCATGAACGAGATCCAAAAAGCAATTGAGCCTTATGTGGGTTCCAGTATAGCACGCATTAAAGCGAATAGAGAAAGACGCGAAAACTTTATATCGACCATTGGCGAAGGTGCAAAGCCATACATTTATGTGATTGTAGCTACTGGAAATATTTATGAGGATGTCGTACAGGCGCAAGCTGCCGCTCGTCAAGGTGCTGATATTATTGCGGTTATCCGTACTACCGGACAAAGTTTGTTAGATTATGTCCCTTATGGTGCTACCACCGAAGGTTTTGGTGGTACCTATGCAACTCAAGAAAACTTTCGCATCATGCGCTCTGCCCTTGATGAGGTGAGCAATGAAGTAGGTAGATATATCCGTTTGTGTAACTACTGCTCGGGTCTCTGTATGCCAGAGATTGCCGTAATGGGAGCTTTGGAAGGGTTAGACGTGATGCTCAACGACGCACTTTACGGAATCCTTTTCCGTGATATCAATATGCAACGCACCTTGGTGGATCAATATTTCTCTAGAATTATAAATGGCTTTGCAGGCGTAATTATCAACACAGGAGAAGATAATTATTTGACAACTGCAGATGCTTTTGATGAAGCTCATACCGTTTTGGCATCTGATTTAATCAACGAACAATTGGCTTTGTTAGCCAGATTACCTGAAGAGCAAATGGGTTTAGGACACGCTTTTGAAATGCACCCCGATTTGGAAAATGGATTCCTATATGAGCTTTCGCAAGCGCAAATGACTCGCGAGATTTTTCCAAAAGCGCCTTTGAAATATATGCCCCCAACAAAATTTATGACTGGAAATGTTTTCAAAGGCCAAATTCAAGATGCTCTTTTTAACGAAATCTCTATATGGACAGGTCAAGGAATCCAACTATTGGGCATGATGACCGAAGCAATACATACTCCGTTTATGTCGGATCGATATTTGGCGATTGAAAATGCAAAATATATCTTCAATAACATGAAAAACATCGGCGATGAAGTAGAATTCAAAAAAGATGGGATCATTCAAAAAAGAGCACAAAAAGTACTAGAAGATGCATTGGGTACACTTACTAAAATTGAAAAAGAAGGGCTCTTCTCGGCTCTCGAAAAAGGGATGTTTGGGGATGTAAAACGTCCGAAAAATGGTGGTAAAGGTCTTGCAGGTGTAGCAGAAAAAGGGGCTAACTATATTAATCCGTTTGTGGAGATAATGAAAAACAGGTAAAATGATACAAGGTGAAGGATAATCGATAATTAAAATAGAAATTTAGATGAGTTCAGTGAAGTGTTTTGAGGATTTAGATATTTGGAAAGAAGCGGTGAGCCTTTCTTTGCAGGTGTACGAGCATCTGAAAGATTGTCGAGATTTTGGATTTCGTGATCAAATGCAACGTTCTGCTATTTCTGTGCCCTCAAATATTGCTGAAGGATTTGAAAGACAAACCAATAAAGAATTTATTCAATATTTGTATATAGCAAAGGGATCATGCGGAGAATTACGAACTCAATTGTATATTGCTTCAAAAGTTTCCATTGTAAAAGAAGAAGTTGCAACTCAATTAATTGATAAGGCAAAAAATCTATCATCTAAGATTTATAAACTAATTGAATACAGAAAGAATTAAAAAAACTAAAGTTATGAAATTGATAATACGTATCTTTTATCACGCTTTGCGCACCCTGAACCTTTTGCCTTGCACCCTTTACCTTTTTAAATTTTGTTAAAGAATACAATTAAAAACATAAGCAAAAAAAAATAAATATATGAGTGGTGGATTATATTCAATGGAGGGCCGTGATTTTGACATTACGCTCGACCTTAAAAAGATAAAGCCATACGGCGACACAATGAACGATGGGAAAACCCAAATGAGTTTTACTCTACCTGTACCCTGTAACGACGAATCCATTGAAGCAGCTAAATTGCTGATGAAAAAAATGGGTTTCGAAAATCCTCAAGTGGTTTTTTATAAAGAACTTACCGAAGGTTTTACCTTTTTTAATTGTTACGGAACATGCACACATACTGTGGATTACACAACGATTCATGTGCCAAAAGTAGAATCTACCGTGATGGATATGCATGAAACAGATGACTTTATCCGTGAACATATTGGACGCAAAATGGTGGTAGTTGGAGCAAGTACAGGAACAGATGCTCATACCGTGGGCATTGATGCAATTATGAACATGAAAGGATATGCTGGCCACTACGGACTGGAAAGATATGAGATGATTGAAGCCCTCAACATGGGTAGCCAAGTTCCAAACGATGAATTTATTGCCAAAGCGATCGAGATGAAAGCAGATGTGTTACTCGTCTCCCAAACGGTAACACAAAAAGATGTACACATCCAAAATCTCACTGAATTAGTGGAGATGCTCGAAGCAGAAGGACTACGAGATAAAGTGATTTTGATTTGTGGTGGTCCTAGAATCTCTCATGAACTAGCCCAAGAGCTAGGTTATGATGCTGGGTTTAGCATGAATTCATACGCAGATGATGTAGCTTCGTATGCCGCTCAAGAGTTGAACAGAAGATTGGAAAGCAAATAAAAATATCAACAATATGGACAAAAAACAAGTTAGAGAAGTCATCGCACGTCGTGTAGCACTTGAACTTCATGATGGAGATGTGGTAAATTTAGGGATAGGATTACCAACATTGGTTCCCGATTATCTTCCACAAGGAATGAAACTTACCTTACAGTCTGAGAATGGATTGTTAGGAATAGGACAGACTCCTGAAGCCGGAACTGAAGATTTGAATCTTACCAATGCTGGTGGTGGATTCATTACAGCCAATGCAGGTGCCTCTTCATTCGATAGTGCCATGTCGTTTGCTGTTATTCGTGGAGGTCATGTAGATGTTACTGTTCTTGGAGCAATGCAAGTGGATGAAAAAGGTGATTTAGCGAATTGGATGATTCCTGGTAAAAAAACCCCAGGAATGGGTGGTGCAATGGACTTGCTAGTAGGTGCAAAAAAAGTGATCCTTGCAATGGAACATACTGCAGGTGGTGCTCATAAAATCCTAAAAAAATGTACCCTTCCATTAACCGCTGCTGGTCAAGTGAATTTAATTGTTACCGAAATGGGTGTGATGGAGATTACAAAAGAAGGAATCGTCTTAAAAGAAATTCATCCTGAGTTTACAGTGGAAGAAGTTCAAGCTCAAACCGAAGCTAAACTGATTATCGCCAACGATTTGATTCCAATGAAATCATAATTGGACTTCTAAAAAGTCAATGTATAGATTGAAAATTAACTTATAAAAAATATACAATATGAGCAAAGTTTTTATTGTTGCCGCAAAACGTACGGCAATTGGTAAGTTCAGCGGAACCATCGCTGGTGTCAGTGCTGCAGAATTGGGTTCTATCGTCATTAAAAATATTTTAGAAGAGACAAAAATTAATCCTTCTAAAATTGATGAAGTGATAGTGGGAAACATTCTTTCTGCTGGACAAAAACAAGGTATTGCGCGTCAAGCAGCTATCAAAGCTGGAATTCCACAAGAGGTTCCTGCTTATGGTATCAACATGATTTGTGGTAGTGGGATGAAAGCCATTCTCAATGCATACACCAACATCAAAGCTGGCGAAGCAAACCTAGTTATTGCTGGTGGTACTGAGTCGATGTCGGGTGCCGCTTTTGCATTGCCAGCCTCCATCCGTAATGGAATCAAAATGGGAGAATTTAAAGCTGTTGATACCATGATTGTGGATGGTCTTACCGATGCGTTCAGCGATCTTCATATGGGAATAACCGCTGAAAATATTGCCGAAAAATATGGAATCACTCGCGAACAACAAGATGAATTTTCCTTTAAATCGCAACAAAATGCTGCCAAAGCTATCGATGGTGGTAAATTCAAAAAGGAAATTGTACCTGTGCAAATTGTAACCAAAAAAGAGACCATCACTTTTGATACGGATGAGTTCGTAAACCGCACTTCAACTCCTGAAAAGTTGGCTGCATTACGACCTGCATTCAAAAAAGATGGAACGGTAACTGCCGGAAATGCTTCTGGTATTAACGACGGTGCGTCTTTTATGCTAATCGCATCTGAAGAAGCGGTGAAAGAGTTTGGATTGACTCCGATGGTAGAAATCGTTGCCGTTGGTCAAGGTGGTGTAGATCCTGCAATCATGGGCATGGGACCTGTTCCTGCAATTGGAAACGCACTTCGTAAAGCAAACATGAAACTGTCCGAGATGGAAGTTTTGGAACTTAACGAAGCGTTTGCAGCTCAGTCATTGGGCGTTATTACTCAATTGTGCCAAGATCACGGAGTTAAAAGAGAGTGGATTGACCAAGTTTGTAACATTAACGGAGGTGCCATTGCTTTGGGACATCCGATTGGTGCTTCCGGAAACAGAATCACCGTGAGCTTGATTCACGAAATGAAACGCTCTGGCAAACAATACGGACTGGCTTCATTGTGCATCGGTGGTGGCATGGGAACTGCTGTAATTTTGAAGAATATTTGATTCTGATTACCAATAATAAAAAAGCCAACTTGAAAAAGTTGGCTTTTTTATTATTCACATACCTTTGGGGGCTTCTCAAAATTAGTTTTTTCGAGGCGGTTAAAATTTTGAAACCGCAGCATACTGTCGTATGTGAGGATTTCAAAATTGAAAACCAACGCTGAAAAATCAATTTTTAGAAGTCACCTATTGTTTTAAGATTACGAAAACCGTCCGACGATTCTTAGATCTTCCTTCTTCATTATCGTTCGTTGCTACAGGTTTTGTTTTTCCAAATCCTTTATATGTTAATCGGCTATTAGGTATGCCATTTTCTAGAATATAATCATATACTGATTTTGCTCTATTCTCCGAAAGAATCATATTGTCGGCATCTTTTCCTATATTATCTGTATGTCCCTGTATTTGAACTACTACCGATGAATTGTCGGTTAAAAAATCGATAAATGCATCTATCACTAATTTTGACTCTTTCGTTAATTCGTAAGAATTTGTCTCAAAGTAAATGTCGTTAAGCTTGTAACTTTTGCCCTCTTCAATGGGGCTAATAGCAAAATCAACTACATGTTTTATAGAAGTGGTAGTGTCTTTAGAATCGATGTATTTTGTTTCATAAGCATATCCATCTTTCTTAACGGTTAAAACATAATCGTTTTTTTGTAGTGCAACTGTTGCGTATTTTCCTGTGGATGATTCAATTGGAATTTGAGTTACCGTTTTTGTTTCTGTATTTTTTAATTCTACAATAGCCTTTATTGGCTCTCCATTTTCGGAGGTTACCTCTCCTTTGATAACTACTACCTTCTGTGGTCGGGCTTCGGCATATAACTCAAATGAGTATAAATCGAAATTTCCAGAAACGTCCGAACTGTAATATCCTTTTGTGCCATCGGTGCTAACAAAAAATCCAACATCATCCCCTTCTGTATTTATTGGAACACCTATGTTTTTTGGCTTCATCCATTTCCCATTAACCTCCATCTTTGAGAAAAAAATATCCATTTTATCTACTCTTGCATGTCCATCAGAAGAGAAGTATAGCGTTTGACTATCGCTATGAATGAAGGGTGTTTTTTCATTTTTTATAGAGTTAATTTCATCACTAAGGGGTTCTGCTTTTCCCCAACTACCATCTCCGTTTCTGTAGGAAACATATATTTCTAACCCTTTATTTTTGGAATCTCTATCGGTAATAAAATACAATGTTTTTCCGTCTGCACTGATACTGGGTTGACTTTCCCATGTATTTGGATTGTTGATGGTTGGACCTAAATTTTTAATGGGTGACCACTCTTCGTCTAAAAATTCAGAATAGTATAAATCGCTATTTGGATACCCATTTACCATAGTAACTTTTGCAAAAATCATCAACCGGTTATCTACGGTAATAGTAGGACTGCCTTCACTCCCTCCTTGATTAAAAGGTTTTGGCATCTGAGTCCCTTTGTCAAATCGTTGATTCGAATCACGATAGCTGACATAGAAAAACTCCTTTGGCTTCGACTCCGACGGATATCCTCTTTGAACTTCAGGAGTTAATACACGAGTGTAAAAGCAAATTTCATCATCTGGGGATATGCAAAAAAGATATTCATGGTTTTCGGAGGAGACTCCCTCTACTTTTTTTAAGTTAAAAGGCACCGGATTGTTCATCACTTTATCTAAAAATAGACAGTATTCGTAGTGGTTTTTAGCTTCATACATGTCATCTCCAAACTTGTCTGTGTCCGCATTCTTAATGAAATAATCTAATGGGATGGCTGCTTCTTTATATTTCTCTTGTGAAAATAATAGTTTCCCTAAAAAAAAGTAACTGTCAATTTTAACATCCTTACAAACCCTTATGGCAGCCTGAAAATTCACAATCGCTTTGTTTATGATGGAGTTTCTATAGGCGTCGGATGGAATGTTTCCTTTCCCTGGGTTTTGAGAATCTAGTTTTTCTAACTGTTTTAAATTTATTATACCCATTAAATAAAAAGATTCAGCAAACGTAGGTTCCTCTTCTGCTAATTCCATCAAAAGAGAGGTAGCTTCGGAAAACTTACGCTCTTGATATAATTTCTTTGCCTTTTCAAAACTTTTTCGTGAGCTCTTGCCAATTTTTTGAATACTAACACATCCCTCCTCCAACGAGTCTTCGTCATCATCTTGCGAAAATCCTGTTACAGAAAGAGCCATGAGTGTTAAAAAGAAAACAATTATCTTATTATATCTCCAGAATAGCATAATTTGAAGGAATTAAATATTAAAAACTAGTTGGTTGTTTTTTGATTTCAAAGATACAAACATTATTTTAGTTGAATTCATTTACAATGCTATTTTATGTCATTTTTTTTTATTATCTACGATGGCAAAAAATAGTATATAAATTTTACGATTGATATAACAAACAAGGCTAACCGTTGAAGATTAGCCTTGTAGAAATTTCGAAAATATGGTATTCAATTATTTGCTTCCAATAATGGTAATGGATCCGTTTTTATCTACCGTTTTTATCATTCCTTCGTAGTGGAAGGTATAGAAATAGACTCCATCTGCGCAACCCTCGCCATTCCAACCTTTGTCAGAATTCTCAACAGATCCGCATTGCCATGACTTTCCAGTAGCATCCATTTTTTGGCAAAGGGAAGTAGTATTGTAATTTTTCTTTTCGTATACTTTCTTACCCCAACGGTCGTAAATTTTTAAAACATTGTCCCTGTTTGTGTTGAGGTTCCCAATTACTAAAATGTCGTTATTATTGTCGCCATCTGGAGTTAAAATATTGGGGATGAATAGTTCGTCTTCTACGATTACTGTTTTATAAACTGTGTCAGAACACCCGTAAGAATTTCTAGCTACTAAGTAAACATCGTAATCGCCTGGTGCTGTATAAATGTGTGATGTATGCATGTCGGTGGAAGTAGATCCATCTTGGAAGTTCCAGAACCAGGTAGTTTCCGATAATATAAAATTCTCCGTTTCATTTGTAAAAACTACATTTGGATTATCCGATAAGGATGCATTCTGAGGATTAGGAGTAAAATGTGCTTCGGGAGTTGGATGCACTTTAATATATCCAGGTTTAGTGATGGTAGATGTACAGCCCTCAGGGGTGGTAATCAATACCGACACATCAAAGTTGCCATATTGTGTATAAAGGTGTTCGGGATTCTTTAAAGCAGAAGTGTTTACTTGCGCTGCTGGATCGCCAAAATCCCATGCATATACATAGTTTATATCGGTAGGTGTCGACAGGTCAGAAAAACGAACCAGCAAGGGAGAACATCCTTCAATTGGTGTTGCCGAAAATTCAGCAACAGGTTGCGGATAATATTGCACGGTTATCGTGTCGTATGCAGTACAGCTGATGTTACTATTCTGATTTGTTACGGTTAGCATATAGGTGCCAGGAGTTAATATTGGCAACGTTGGGTCGGTAGTAAAATCACTCCAACTATAAGAAGTGGATGCAATGCCATAATGTGGGTCTAAAATTATAATTGTTCCGTTGTCGCAGAATGAGGTGTCGTTACCAAGATTTGGAGTAGGTGTTTCAATAACTTCTAAATGCATTATGGAATCATATGCACAGCCAAAATCATCAATTACCGAGAAAGTGTAGTTGTATGTGCCTCCTAATGATGGATTAAGGAGAGCGGTAGAGTCGCTTTGTTGGTTGATAAAAGCACCAGTCCACAATACATTGTCCACACCAATAGAGTAGGTCCAAGGAGTTGGTAATAGAGAAGGGTCTAAATTTAATTGCCATTGGAAGATCCAACCATCATCAACTCCCCAAAGGTCACATATTTCGATCGACCAAGTACCATTAAGGTCGCAACCAATCAGACTGCTGAATGAATTCATCGGTTTGTAATAGTTGGTGTGGTTTTGTCTGTTGGACGAGTCGCAGCTAGTACCCGATTGGTTTTGATGTAAGTAATTGGGAGCAGTACCATGGTATGAATAGGATGGATATTCGCTCCAACAGTAGTTCCAACCCACTCCTCGTTGAGCCGGACTGGCGTCACAAGAGTTGGATCCATCTATAGGGAGTCCTAAAAAACGGCCGCCGCCGTTAGGCTGAGCATGTGTAATGGTGGATAGTCCTGTTGGACAAACAACTCTAAACTGTAAGTCGCCCAAGAATGAGTGTTCCATCGTAAAACAGATGGATAAGATATCATCGGCACCGGTTATTTTTGCACCAGGGGCAAAGGAGTTGAATGTCACATACGTGTTATAACAAGCTGGCATCCCAGGGCAGTTGTCGCCGTCGGGTACATACATGGTACTGTCGAACGACAAACTAGATTCTTGAATACTTGTAATTGGGGATACTAAAACATCGGAAGAGTCGCTATAACCAACAGATATCAAGCGTGTAGTGCCAGAACACATGTCTTCTAGTGTACCTATGGTTGTAATTGGGTTTACAGATGTGCGCACTCGCATTCCAGAAAAGTTCAAATTAAAGCAGTTTCGTTGATCGGTAATGTTTAGTACTACATCGTACCCTCTTCCTGATGCATAAACGTGATCAACCGTAGTAACTCCCATTGGATTGGTTACCACAATGTCTCCCAAACTCCATTTAAAAGTACAAGAGTCGAGAGTTTGTTGGTATGCATAATTATTGTCGATAAAAAAGGCATTAGCTACCAAATGAATAGTGTCGTTTTGGCATAAATCTATGTATTTATATCCATCGTCGGGAGTTAATCGGTGAGGGTTAGGAAAAGAAGCTACAGTATCTATATAAGCGACAATACGTTGACAAGGAGCTTGACAAGCAGTGGTGATTTTGAAACCAGCACCATCATTTGCTCCATTCGTTTTAAATCTTAAAGTGATTGCTCCAGTTGGATTGTCGATGGTAGCGTAGGTAGACCAGTCGCCAAATATAATCATGTTGCTATTGTTAAAAAACGGAGCATTAAGCGGTCCCATGTATACCAATTTTGCTGGATCGCAAGTGCTGCTGTTGTAAATAAACAAGGAGTCGTCAATTGCAATATCTCCAGATTCAATAGTTATTTTAACCGAAGGTGTCCCTGGAGTGCCCGATAAGATTGTCATGGTGTCGTTGCGGTTGGCTCCATAATTTCCGGCAGCTCCTCCATTGTCGTAAATGGTGAGATTGCAACCAGTAACGGTTCTAGCTCCTGCAGCACCCATCAAATAGGTTTGTGCTTGTGCATTTAATCCAATGATTAGCAGTGCAAAAGACAAAAAAATGGTTAATTTTCTTTTCATTTTTGTATTGTTTAAGTTGACGCTTCTTTTTTTACAAACTATTAGACGAACAGTCGCCCTAAATAGTTGCACAAATATACAATTTTTTGCCATTATAAAAATAAATTGTATTTTTGAGGTTCAAAGAAAATCAAAAAATGCAACAATATCTTACTCTTCTTAATCATGTGCTAACCAATGGAGTCGATAAACAAGATCGTACTGGTACTGGCACTCGAAGTGTCTTTGGTTATCAAATGAGATACGATTTACAAAAGGGATTTCCTCTATTGACTACCAAAAAATTACATATTCGATCTATTTTGTATGAATTGTTGTGGTTTTTAAAAGGTAGTACCAATACAGCTTTTTTAAAAGAGAATAAAGTTACAATTTGGGATGAATGGGCTGATGACCAAGGTGAATTGGGGCCGATTTATGGCTATCAATGGCGCAGTTGGCCTGCCTATGACGGAAATCATGTAGACCAGATTTCCCAAGTGATTAATCAGATCAAACAAAACCCCGACTCCCGCAGACTATTGGTCAGTGCGTGGAATGTTGCCCAAGTGGATCAGATGAAATTGCCTCCTTGTCATATCATGTTTCAGTTTTATGTTGCAAATGGAGAACTCTCCTGTCAATTGTACCAACGCAGTGCCGACATCTTTTTAGGGGTGCCTTTCAATATCGCTTCGTATGCCTTGTTGACAGCCATGGTGGCTCAAGTTTGCGGACTGAAACCGAAAGAGTTCATTCACACCTTAGGGGATGCTCATATTTATTCAAATCATTTTGAACAAGCTGAATTGCAACTCACACGCAAGCCAAAACAGTTGCCTAAACTGATTATCAATCCTGAAATAACCGATATTTTTGATTTTAAATTTGATGATTTCAAGATTGAGGACTACAATCCCGATCCTCATATCAAAGCCATTGTTGCGGTTTAGTACGAATCCAAAAAACATATTATTAAAGAATGAACAATATTTCGATCATCGTGGCCATTGGCAAAGACTACGAAATTGGCAAAGAAAACCAATTACTATGGCATATCTCCAATGATTTAAAGCACTTTAAACAGATCACCTCAGGAAAACCTGTAATCATGGGTGAAAATACTTGGTTTTCATTGCCCAGACGACCATTGCCAAACCGCAGAAACATCGTCCTTACCTTGGATAAAACGGCTTATTTTGAAGGGGCTGAACAGATGCACTCCATCGAAGATGCCGTGGATGCAGTAAAAGGAGAGAAAGAAGTTTTTGTAATTGGCGGTGCCATGATCTATAAACAGTTTATGGAGGTCGCTTCAAAATTATATATTACCCATGTGCTTCAAAATTTCGATGCGGACACCTGGTTTCCAGTTATTGAAGAAAATAGTTGGACATTGACGGATAAATCGGAACAGTTTTTGGATGAAGCATCCGGCTTAACCTATTATTTTGCCGAATATCAAAGAAAATAACTTAATCTAACCTCAAATTTTTTAAAATGAAGAAGAATCTATTATTAATCCCAATTTTGGTTGTCCTCTTTGCTTCAAATCTGATTGCCCAAAAGGATAAACAACCACAACCACCTGTTCTTCCAATCGATAGCACTACAAAAATGATTACCTACAGAGAAGTGGTAACTCAACAAGGTACTTCAAATGAATTGTTTAAAAGAGCAATGGATTGGATCGCTCTAAATTATAAAAATACTGCTGAGGTGATAAAATCTTCGAACGAAGCTACCGGAACCATCGAAGGCAGTTCGAAAATTAAGGTACATACTCCTGCTAAAGATGGTGTTAATACCGTGGCTGGAATTGTTAATTATAATTTTACCATCGAAGCCAAAGATGGAAGATATAGGTATACATTTACTCGGTTTTCGTTAAAAGATGCTGCTTATAATCCCATCGAAAAATGGTTTGATACAAAGTTGCCTACTTGGTTTCCTCAACGATTTGAACACCTTAAAGAGGTGGATGCAGAAATGGTAAAAACTATACAATCTCTTAAAGAATCGATGAACCCAAAAGTACAAAAAGTAGATAATTGGTAATTTTCTTCGCAAGGTTTATGGCCATGATTAAAGAATGTGTTAAAAATAGAATGTGAATTTAATTAAAAAAATAGGATGAATAAAAAAGAACTAGTTGAGAGTATTAAAAGAAAAAAGTCGTTTTTGTGTGTAGGATTAGATGTAGATTTATCCAAGATCCCATCTTTTTTGCATCACGAATCAGACCCTATTTTTGAATTTAACAAACAGATTATCGATGCTACCCTTCCCTATACTGTGGCCTATAAACCTAATTTGGCGTTTTATGAAACATACGGCATCGAAGGTATTCGTAGTTACGAAAAAACGATAGCATACCTAAATCAATTGCCCGAAAAGGTGTTTGTGATTGCGGATGCTAAACGTGGAGATATTGGAAATACTTCTGCTCAATATGCAAAATCATTTTTTACTCCAACGAGTTCTTTGCATAGCGTGGATGCCGTTACGGTAGCACCTTACATGGGGGAAGACTCTGTTGCACCCTTTTTGGGGTTTCAAAATAAATGGGTGATTCTTCTTGCACTAACTTCAAATAAAGGTGCTGCTGATTTTCAGTTTGAAATGCTTGCTTCTGGAGAGAGAGTCTTTGAAAAAGTTTTGAAAACCTCCTCAAAATGGGCCACCGAAGAACAAATGATGTATGTAGTAGGTGCAACCCAAGCCAATATGTTATCTGAGATCAGAAAAATAATCCCAAATCATTTTCTCTTAGTACCCGGAGTTGGCGCCCAAGGTGGAAGTCTTCATGAGGTAGCTAAATATGGGATAAATAATGATTGTGGATTATTGATAAATGCATCTCGCAGTATTTTATATGCATCTAAAGATTCCGATTTTGCTTTTAAAGCAACAGAAGAAGCGAAATTACTTCAACAAGAAATGGCTGTAATACTTACCGAATATAATATAGTATGATGAATTTCAGGTGCTTGATAATATGTGTGTTCTTTTTTGTCAACATGGGTGCTGTTCTCTCTCAAACTGATGACGATTTTTTTATGCGTGATGATACTTTATCCGATGTGGAAGGTATTACAAAATATGACGCATTTTGCCCAATTCTTGAAGGAGATTCTGTGAAATTTTGTGGCAAAAATCCATGCACTGGTTGGATTAAAGAGTACTACCCAAATACCGAAAAATTAATTCACGAAGGAAGCTATCAGTATGGACAAATTGCAAACTTTTTTACCAACTATTTTATTTCTGGTAAGACCGAAAGAAGTTTTGTAAAAAGTGCCAACGGCGATTTTTATACCTTTAAAGTGTTTGACTCCATCGGAAATCCAATCACACATATCGAGTACTTTAGAAAAATTGTACTTAAACGGAAAGATTATTACCCAGGTGGAATTCTAGAATTGGATGAAGTGTTCGACAAAAAAGGTCGGTTTGTAGAAAGTCAAAAATACTATTATCCAAATGGAGCTATGTATTCGGAGCTAATTCTCACCGATTCTAAAAAAAACATCTATCTATATAAAGAATACCATAAATCAGGCGGTGTGAAAGTAGAAGGCCAGAAAATTCGAAATCCCGAATTAAACGACTACTTTAATCATGGGAAATGGATATTTTACGATTCTAACAATAAAATTGTCAAAGAAGAAAATTATTCAAAAGGTTCTTTAGTTGATTGATGTTCAGTGTTTTTGGTTCTTTTTGCGGAGTTGGCGATAAATAAAATTTTCAAAATTGTAGTGAAAATTTTGTAGAATCAATTTTTTTTTCTAATTTTGCACCATGAACGTAAGGCGTCGTAGCTCAGTTGGTAGAGCAGAGGACTGAAAATCCTTGTGTCACTGGTTCAAATCCAGTCGATGCCACGATAAAAGAGGGAGGTTGATACTCCTTTTTTTATTTGTGTGTTTTGGTTATATAGAGAGATAGCTTTGCCATCTCTCTATATTTTTTTACTATCCATAGTTTTTCAAAGATAACCTTCTGTGAGAAAATTACTATTTTAATCTCGATTTTTGTTCAACATTGCATCCCATCCTTGAGCTTTGATTTCAAAAACTTTTTCATCTTTGGTAATCAGATGCATTCCTTCCGCTTTATCAGTAATATATCCAATAATGGAAATTCCCTCCACGTTTTTTATGGACTCAAAGTCTGTTTGAGGAACGGTGAATAGCAACTCGTAGTCTTCACCTCCATTTAAGGCCATGGTAACAGGTACAAGTCCAAATTTTTTTGCAGTCTCTTCCGTTTGATAATCAATGGGGATTTTATCTTCAAAAACTCGACATCCCGTGCTTGATTGGGTACAAATATGAATTAATTCTGAAGCTAGGCCATCAGAAACATCAATCATAGACGATGGGTTAATATTGAGTTCTGATAACTTTGAAACAATGTCCAATCTTGGTTCGGGTTTTAATTGACGCTCCAACACATAGTCAAATCCTTCTAAATCGGGTTGCATTTGGTTGTTTGCTTCAAACACTCTTTTTTCTCTTTCCAGTACTAATAATCCTATGTATGCAGCACCCAAATCGCCGGTAACACAAATAAGGTCTCCCTTTTTGGCGCCACTTCTATAAGTTATTTTTTCTTGGGGAGCCTTCCCAATTACGGTAACAGAAATAAACAAACCGCTTTTGCTGGTAGTTGTATCTCCTCCAACCAAATCCACTCCATATCTATCGCATGCTAAATATATTCCCTGATATAACTCTTCGATTGCTTCTACCGAAAATCTATTAGATACGGCAATGCTAACTGTAATTTGTTCTGGAGTGCCATTCATGGCTGCAATATCCGACAGATTTACTACCACCGATTTGTATCCTAAATGTCTGAGTGGGGTATAGGTTAAATCAAAATGAACCCCCTCTATCAAAACGTCTGTAGATATAAGTAACTTATCCGATGAACTGTCTATTACTGCAGCATCGTCACCTACTCCTTTGATGGTGGATGCGTTTTTAATCTCGATGTTTTTGGTTAGTATATCGATGAGCCCAAATTCTCCTAACTCACTTAATTCGGTGCGATTTTGATTTTCTATAAATTCCATGTAAATTATTTTTTTTACAAAAGTACAAATCTATTTTGAGGAGATTGCTAAATACGCTATTTATTTATTCTCATTTATTCAAATTTGACTTTTTTTATTAGATTATTTTCTAAAAACGTATTTTTAAATATGATCCATTTTTTGAAGTTCTGGGTTTCACAAACAGTCATTAAGTTTAAACAAAAACTTCCCTGTTATTGAATTCTCTAGTGGATATTGAACGTCTAATTAATTAAAAATTTATTTATAAAAATCTATTTTTGAATTGAAGAGAGTGTGTAAAGTCTAACAAATAAGTAAGTTATATCGATGCAAATTGAAGTAATAGTCAAAAATCAAAAAATGTTAATTTTTTCAACAGGGATGTGTGTTGTTTTTTTTTGTATTTTTGCCATTCACTATTAAATAAGTATGAAGAGATTATTTCCTTTTTTGTTTTTTCTTTTATTTTTATTTTCTTGTTCGCAAATCCAGACAAAGAAAGAAAATATTGCGGTAGTGGACACTTCGTTGAGTAAAGTAATTAAAAAAAGAGAGCTTAGAGCAATCATCAATTACAATTCTACCGATTATTACATAGATAGGGGAACTCCCTCTGGATTTCAACTCGATTTATTGACCTACTATTGCAATTATATGAATATAAAGCTTGTGCCAATCGTTAAAGAAAACACAAAGGAAGAGTTCTTTGCTCTAGCAAAAGGGGAAGCAGACTTAATAATTGGCGATTTTAATCGTACGGATTTAAGAGAGATGTTGTTTGATTTTACTATACCTCACAGCTCTTCTCCGTTAGTATTGGTGCATCGAAATAATGGAGTCTTTTTGAAAACACTGCCATCTGGTTCGCATTTAAATATTCATATTCCTGCTCATACATCATACGCCGATAACATACAAACCTGGGAAAGAGAACATGGAATGCATGTTAAAATTATTTTTAATTCGGATTATAATAGTGAAAACTTAATTGAACGTGTTTCTAACAGCGATATCGATTATACCGTAGTTGAAAAAAAGGTTGCCCAAAATAATGCTAGATTGCTTACAAATATCGATTACAGCCGAGAGATTTCTAGTCCCACAGATCTATCATGGGTTCTTCCTCAATCGAGTGATAGTTTAAAAAATAGTATTGATTTATGGTTAGTAAAATTTAAAAAAACAGAAACGTATAAAAACATATATACTCGCTATTACAACACAACTTATCATCCTCAAATACTGATAAATCGAAAATCCTATTCGAAGCAAAAGTACATTTCAAAATGGGATAAATATATAAAACTTGCGGCTAGAAAGAATCAGTGGGATTGGAAACTATATGCTGCTTTGATATACCAAGAGTCTGGCTTTAATCCCTCGGCAGTTGGTAATGGTGGCTCTTTTGGTCTGTTACAACTGATGCCTGAAACTGCTCGTAATTATGGTATTTATCATAATTCATCTCCTGAGACTCAAATCATGAAAGGAGCTAATTATTTAAAATATCTTGAAAAGTTCTATCATAAAAAGGTAAAAAGCAAAGAACAGCTCTCTAAATTTGTCCTAGCTTCGTATAATGCAGGACCTGGTCATGTGATTGACGCCATTAACCTTACCGAAAAGTATGGCAAAGACCCTACTGTTTGGGATAAAAATGTAGAAACCTATCTAAAATTGAAATCAGTACCTAAGTATTACAACGACGCAGTTGTAAAAAGTGGATATTACCGAGGAGCTTTTACTACAAAATTTGTGGATGACGTGTGGGAAAGATATCACCATTATAAAAACTTTGTTAGGTAAATTGGAGATACTTTAATCCCCAAGTTTTTTATTCTGAAAATAAGTATACACTAATTGAGCTTTAGATTTGCCAATAATTTTTGCAAGTTCCTCTATCGTTGTACTTTTGATTTTTTCTACTGAACGGAAATTAACTAGCAACATTTCGGCATTTTTTTCTCCAATTCCCGATATCTCTGTAAGTTCGGTTTTTAACGTTGACTTATCTCGCTTGCTTCGATGATGTGTAATCCCAAAACGATGCGCTTCGTCGCGGATATGTTGAATCACATGAAGTGTCTCCGATTTTTTGTCGATATAGAGTGGTATCGGGTCGTTGGGTTTAAATACCTCTTCCAAGCGTTTTGCAATTCCTACCACTTCTACCTTGTCAAAAATATTTAACTTTTTCAAACTCTCTATTGCACTGGCAAGTTGCCCTTTGCCACCATCTACTACGATTAAATCTGGCAATGGAAGCTGGTTTTCGGATAAATATAAATATCTTCTATAAATTACTTCACGCATCGAAGCGTAATCATCCGGACCGATCACTGTCTTGATATTATAATGGCGATACTCTTTTTTTGCTGGCTTACCGTCTTTAAAACACACCATTGCCGCAACTGCATTAGTACCTTGAATGTTGGAATTATCGAAACATTCTATGTGTCGTGGCTCATTTTTTAGACCGAGATCGATTTTCATCTTTTGCATAATACGTTTGCTATGTCGTTCTGGATCTACCAATGCTTCTTGTCTCTTTTTATCAAGTAAGTAAAATTTAAGATTCTTTTCTGCCATCTCTAGCAGTTTTTTCTTGTCGCCTTTGGTAGGAATTGTATATTTGAGGCTTGGAAAAATAAACTCTGGTTTAAAAGGAACTATCAACTCGTTGGCCAACTCTTCATTGTTGTTTACTTGCTCGGCAATCACAATGGATAAAAGTTCGGAAGACGACTCATTTAATCTCTTTTTTACTTCAATAGTCCGAACTCCTACAATTGAGCCATGTAAAACTCGAATATGATTAATATAACCATAATCATCATCCACAATTACCCCAAAAACATCTACATTGTTGATGGTTGGATTTACAACTAGAGATTTACTTTGATAGTTTTGCAACGATTCCATTTTTTCTTTTATGACTTGTGCTTTTTCAAACTCTAATTGTTCTGCAAAATTCATCATTACTTGGTGAAGTTGTTTTATAACTACTCCAGTGTTTCCTTTAATTATCAACTCTATTTGTTGTATGTTTTGAAGATAATCTTCCTCCGATTGAAGGCTTACACATGGACCCTTGCATCGTTTAATGTGATACTCTAAGCATACTTTGTATTTTCCTTTGTCTAGATTATCATGCGAAAGATTTAAACTACAGGTACGCAATGGATACAATTGTTGAATCATCTCTGTGAGCGATCGAAGCATTCTTTGAGATGGGTAGGGACCAAAATATTTGCTTCCATCCTTAATGCGGTTGCGAGTAGTGATGATTCGAGGGAAAGCCTCATTCTTAATGCAAATCCATGGGTAGGTTTTGTCGTCTTTGAGGAGAATGTTGTACCTAGGTTGGTATTTTTTGATGAGGTTGTTTTCCAACAACAATGCGTCAATCTCTGTTTCTACAACTACAAACTCAATGTTAGCGATTTTTCGAACCAAGATTCGTACCTTGGCATTATCTGGATCTTTTTGAAAATATTGTGAAACCCTCTTTTTTAGATTTTTTGCTTTCCCTACATAAATGATTGTCTCCGATTCGTCGTAATACAAATATACCCCCGGACGCTCTGGCAGAGTCTGCAAGATTGGCTTTAATTTGTCTTTCAATTTGTGATCGTTAACCGACATACAGCTAGTATTCTTCCTTTTCTTCTTTTTTAGCCGATGTAGTCATCACTTTTAAGCCAACACTCTCAATCCCTGCTAAGTTGTATTTTGAGGTTACATGGGTGAAAGAATAGGTGTATTTACCCGATATGCTAAACTGTTTATGGTCTTGAATTGGGAATTGAGATACTCCATCTTTTACTTCTGCATTTTGGATGATAAGCAGTTTGGTTAGATTTCTCTTCTCATTGTTGGGATATGATATCTCTATCGAGACTGGAATCGATTTTTCTTGCATCTTTGCTTTATCTATCTTTAGCAGAAGAACAACTTTGTATGTTTTTGAAGTATCCTGGATGTCAAAACTAAAATCAACTGGTTTTAAAATATTCCATTCTTGGTTGGTTTGAATATTAGTGGTTTCATAAATCGTCTTTTCGCCACACGAAAATAGAAATAATAAACACAAAATCGTACTTAACTTAAAGATATCATTTTTCATGTTTTGAAATATTGTTCTGTTTATAAAAGGAATGATTTATATTTGCACAAAAATACAACAATTGAGTTTATGGCAAAGAAAAATTGCAAATATTATGTCGTTTGGCAGGGAATTTCTCCAGGTATTTATGCAAGTTGGGAAGAGTGTCAAAAACAAATTGTTGGTTATGAGGGTGCAAAATTCAAATCTTTTGAATCTATTGAAGAGGCCGAAAGAGCCATAAAAGTACCTTATACCGTTTATATTGGAACAGCCCAAAAGAAAATATTACCATCTACTGCCTCACCCATTATCCCAAGCATATCCGTGGATGCTGCATGTGCTGGTGTGCCAGGGCCAATGGAGTATCGGGGAGTGATTACAGATAGCAAAAAAGAGTTATTTAAATGTGGTCCATATCCGGATGGTACTAATAATATTGGTGAGTTTCTAGCTTTGGTTCACGGATTGGCTTTTTTGAAAAGTAAAAATAGCAATATTCCAATATATTCCGATTCCGTAACAGCCATGGCTTGGGTGCGCGATAAAAAATGTAAAACAAAACATCCTCTATCGGATAGCAATAAAGCTTGGTACGATCAAATAAAACGTGCCGAAATGTGGTTGGTTAACAACACATACTCTAATCCAATTTTAAAATGGCCTTCCGAAAAATGGGGTGAAATTCCAGCAGATTTTGGTAGGAAATAAAAAATAACGACCAATTCTATCTATAAATTGGTCGTTATTGGTGATGATTATCCTTTTATGCTTCGCGGATAATCTCAATAGAGGTGATTTTGTCACCCTGACGGATGGAGTCTATCACTTCTAACCCCTCCACAACCTTTCCAAAACAGGTATGCATCCGGTCGAGATGAGCCGTGTTTCTGCGACTATGGCAGATGAAAAATTGTGAACCTCCAGTGTTTTTACCAGCATGTGCCATCGATAACACACCACGATCGTGGTATTGATTTTCGCCACTGGTTTCGCAATCGATTGAATAACCAGGACCACCGGCTCCGTTGCCGATAGGACAACCGCCTTGGATGACGAAGTCAGGAATTACGCGGTGAAATTTCAAGCCATTGTAAAACCCTTTTTCTGCAAGGGTAACAAAGTTCTTTACGGTATTTGGTGCGTCATTTTCGAAGAAAACAACATCCATGGTCCCTTTTTCAGTATTAATTTTTGCTTTTAACATCTTTATTCTGTTTTTAAATTCAGTGCAAAATTAGCGAAAAAAAACACGTGACGTGTGTTTTAACAAAAAGGAGCGATTCTTGAAAGGTATATTATGTAAATTTGCAAAGAATTAATAGATTTTGCATAAATACAGTCAAAAATTAAAACAAGGTATTATGAGTAAGATTAAAGTAGGAATCAATGGCTTTGGCCGCATTGGTCGCCTGGTTTTCAGGGCATCCCTTCAGCGCGAAGATATCCAAGTGGTCGCAATCAACGATTTGATAAGTGTTGATTATATGGCATACATGCTAAAATATGACACTGTCCATGGACGTTTCAACGGAGATGTCGAAGTTCAGGACGGAAAACTGGTGGTCAATGGCAACCCCATCCGTATCACGGCCGAACGCTCTCCCGAAAACCTCAAATGGAACGAAGTGGGCGCCGAGTATGTGGTGGAGTCAACCGGACTTTTTATCACAGAGGAAGCGGCTTCAGCTCACATCAAGGCCGGCGCCAAGCGCGTCGTGATTTCTGCTCCTTCCAAGGATGGAATCCCGACTATTGTGATGGGCGTCAACCACAACACCTATAATGGCGAACCGATTGTCTCAAACGCCTCCTGTACAACCAATTGTTTGGCCCCCCTTGTAAAAGTGATTCACGACAATTATACCATGATCGAGGGTCTGATGACCACTGTTCACTCGACCACCGCAACCCAAAAAACGGTGGACGGCCCCTCTGCGAAAGACTGGCGCGGAGGACGTGCCGCTGCCGGAAACATCATCCCTTCCTCTACGGGGGCGGCTATTGCCGTTACGAAAGTGATTCCCGATCTGAAAGGGAAATTGACCGGGATGTCGTTTCGCGTGCCTACCCTCAACGTTTCGGTGGTTGACCTGACCTGTAGGATCGAGAAATCCACGACCTACGACGAAATCAAGGCCGTCATGAAGAAGGCTTCGGAAAACGAATTGAAAGGGGTTCTGGGATATACCGAAGAGGATGTTGTCTCTTCCGATTTCATGACCGACCCGAGAACCTCCATTTTCGACGCCAAAGCCGGGATGATGCTGAACCCGAACTTTGTCAAGTTGGTGGCTTGGTACGACAACGAGTGGGGCTATTCGAACAAAGTGCTTGATTTGCTGCAGCACATGAATACCGTAAAATAATTGGATCTTTTCAATCAATAAAAAAGCCTGTGCGAACACAGGCTTTTTTATTGATTGAAAAGATCTCATTTATCCGATGTGGGAGGCGACATGCTCGGTCAATTTGCCCAAGCAGTTCACATAGCTCCCGAATTCATTGTCATACCATCCCATGATCTTCGCGTGAGTGACCGGGATGTTGATGTCTTGGGTGCTTTTGACTCCAGCGAATGCCAATGCTTCGTTCGGTACATTCAAAAATCCTGTCCGGGTATGGATCTCATTTCCTTCGATCACAATGGCTGCCGGGAAGCCCAATAGGTCGAGCGAAACGTTTTGATTTGTGCTGAAATACAGTAACTCTTTCTGTGCCCCGGTAGCGGCCATTCTATAAATATTTTTGATGTAATCGGCATTGATCATGGGTATGCCGTTTTCGTTTAAGCGGGAATTGAAGGTGATGTTTAGGGCGATCAACGAGACCGAAGTGGTCGGGATGCGGATCGAATCGGCCATGAATCCGAAATTGGTTATTTGAGGCAACACCTTTTCTAATGTTTTGGCGGCTCCTGTCGAGGAGAGGATGATGTTGTTCAACACCGATCTGTTTTTTCTCAAATCCGAAGTCCCCGTTGATGGGACCGAATCCAGAACACTTTGGGTGTTGGTTGCGGCGTGAACTGTTGATAATGAAGCCGTCAGGATATTGTTCGTCTCTTTGTCTTCGAGAAGCGGGCTGATCATGTGCGCCAACCCAGTTGTGGTGCAGCTTGCGGCCGAAATCACATGGTGTTTCAATGGGTTGTAGCTCATGTGGTTGATGCCGTAAATCAAGGTGGGAAAGTCGCCCGTGTCTGCCAAGGCGGCATTTTTTATCTTGAAAGGGGCGCTCACAATCACTTTTTGCGCTCCGGCATTCAAGTGTCCCAATATGCTCCCTTTTGGGTCGTTGTCAGGCGTGGTGGGGTCGATGAATTTTCCCGTGCAATCTACCACCACACGCACTCCCTCCTCTTTCCAGTTGATGTTTTGCGGGTTTCGCTCTTTGGTCAATATCTTAATCGGAAATCCGTCAATTTCAATCACTTTTTTTTCGCTGTCAACAATTTCGATTTTGCATCTTTTGCCCGAATGTCCGTGAAGGAAATTGTTCAACGAGCCATACGTTGAATCTGTGCTGATCGAATGGATGAGGTCTTCGAGGCTTTTCCCGACTTCTCTACCGACATTGATGACCAGCCCGTCAAAGTCCCGCGCAACCAAATGATACCAGAGGCTTAGTTTTCCGATGCGCCCCAGTCCATTGATTCCCAGGAGCTTTTTTTCACTAACAGTTGTTTTCATATTGTTGTTTTTTGATTTATAATTCTTGAAATTTGGTGGGGTAATGGCCTTTGTAAACCACCCCGTTGTTGCCATCGATGGCAATGGGGTCAAACGCCGAAAATGCCGTTCCATTGATGGTGCATTTTTTCTCCTTTTCATTGACTATCATGTCGTCGCAGTTCACCACGCAAACTTTGCCAAGCGTGGAGGCGGTTACTGCGGCGTGGGATGTGGCCCCTCCCTTTCCGGTCAACAATCCCTGACATTCAAAGATCATTTCGATGTCGTCCGGAACCGTGTCGGGCCGGATCAGTATGGTGGGTTTCCCCGCATGGTTGTTTTTTGAAAATTCGATATCCTCCATATCGAAAACGATTATCCCGTTTAACACATCGTTCCCGATTCCGATCCCGCAACCCACCCGTTCCATCTTGTTTTCGGATTCGTCGAATAGGTTGATTTTGCTGTTTTTCCGGATCGACATGTCCCGGGTCTGTAAAATGTATAGATCTTCCGGATTCGAAGTCTCAAAGGTGAACTCTATCTCTTGGTGCCCAAATCCGTCGATGTCGATGAGATTGTGTGCAATGTCCTGTAGTTTGCTGAAAATTTTCGGGAATTCGGACTCGAGTGAAAACGGGCATTTATGGTAGTGCTTTATCCGTTGACGTTCGCTGATTGGCAGGGTGTTGATCAATCCGGCCACGATGTCCTCCCCTTGGCTCAGAAATGAAAAATCACCCGTCAGGGTCACCTCCGAATCATTGTCCTGGATGTCGTGGGTGAACAGCACTCCTGAGCCCGATTCGTAATGCAGGTTGCCGAAAACCATTTGTTGGACGATCACCGCCGTGCCCCACTCCTCGGCAATCTGCATGTGGTCCCGATAGACGATGGCTCTCGGGGTGTACCACGAGTTGAAGACCGAAATGATCGCCTCTTTGATCTGCAGGAATGGATTTGATTCGAAGTGGATCTGGTGGTCGACAAGTAACTTTTTATAGGCATAGGCGATCTCCTTCATGTTTTGAGGCGTGAAATCAACCTTGCGTGAAACGTCATACTTCAATTTGTAATGTTTCATTATCTGGTCGAAGTCGTTTCTCGACAACCCATACGACATCCCCCAGGTTTGAAGCAAGCGGCGGTAGCAGTCCCATGAGGTCCATCCGTAGTTTTCCTGCTTGCTCAGGGATTCGGTGATTTCGTCGTTTAACCCTACATTCAGGAATGTGTTCATCGCCCCTGGCATCGAGATTGCGGCTCCGGAACGGACGCTTAACAGCAGAGGCTTTTTGGGGTTCCCGAATTTCAATCCCGATATGCGTTCGAGTTCGGCGATGTGATGCCCCACGATCGCATCGATTTCGGCATTCAGCGAGGAGAGCTTGATGATGGAGTTCACTCTTCGGAAAACCTCCGTGGAAATCACAAATCCAGGGGGAACTGGGTAGTTGTTGAGGTACAACTTTTTCAGGTAATAGGCCTTTGATCCCAAGAAAACCTGATTGTCCAGAATGGGCGTTTTCTGATATAGCGGGCTTAGAATCAGTTCAGAATCATAGGTCATGATGTTTTGAATCTCTTCATCCGAAAGATTGCTCACCATTTTCCGTAGATTGTTCAGAATGTCGCCGATAAAATTGTCGAGGGTTTGAATTAAAAACGCGGAAGAGAGCAATTCACGGTAAAACCCCTCCGATTTCTGCACGATCAGTTTCTTGCGGGCATTGGAAGAGGAGGGATCGACCGGAAAATCGTGCTGGGGAATGATAATCTCCAACAAGTCAACGTAAGGACGGATAAAGTATTTGTTGATGATCTCTTTGATGCTCACCTCCATGAATTGGAATATGTTGATGTACTGCTTGATGGTGAAGCTTTTCGAAGTAAGGCTGTACTGAAACATCTCCAACTTTGAATCAAATCCTTGATCAGAGATTCCGTCGAGCCGAAGCCCTTTGACTAAAAGTTGGATGACCGAGAAGATCTTTTTGAGCGTTTTGGCTGTGAAGTATTCGGTGTTGATCTCGGCTACGATGCGACTGACCAAAACGGATGCAACCTGTTCCAATCGGAAGGTTAAACCCAATGCCTCAAACTTCGATTCATGGTATTCACCATACATCGACGGGATTCCGAAGGCGATATGCCGTTTGTAGTAGATGTTCTCCCATCCCTCGCTATTGGCCGGGTCGAAAATGATATCGTTCAGTTGGATCATTAAGGAGTAGATCACATTTAGTGCTTCGATGTCTTTCTTCTCCCTGAGGCATAGTCTTAGGTTTTCGATGTCGGCTGTTTCGATGAAATGGTAATGTTTTAGGATGTCGATTATGTTGTTGGCTTCAAACGAGTATTTTTCTTTTAAGATCTGAAACAATTCGATCATCAAACCGACTCGGGTGAGGTCGTTTTTGTTTGCGTGGGCGATGTTCGAAAGGATCTTCTTCACCTCGGTTCTCTCCATTTCGATGATCTCTTCCAGCGGTTTCTTGCTGTATTGGCAGATTTGGGTGATGACCTCGTGAACGCCTTTCACCCATGCGCTCTCCGTGTCGATGGTGTCGAGTACGTTTTGGGGAACCACCTCTTTCAGTCTGCCAATATCCAAATCATGCCAGAAGCGAATAACCTGGTATGTGATCTGGATGTGTGAGTTATTGCCTTCAGTATGAATCTGTTTGCGCAGGAAATGGATCAGTTTGTCATTCCTCTTAGAGAGTTCATCTACCTTCGTGGTGACATCCCGAAGCACTCCCTCGGCCCCGATCTCGTTGAAATAGACCGGGAAAATTCGGGTGAGTTGTTTGATCTGTTTGTATGTGGGCGATATTTTCGAGTTCAGGAGCTGGGTGACATCTTTTTGGAAGAGATCCGTGTCGAAAATGAAAATCCCCCCGATGCGCAAATTGATGATCAGTGCCGAGAGTAGGTTTTTCATCATTTCTGGGTTGTATTCGATCAACTCAAGCCAAACCCGGATGTTCTTTACATGGTTTGGGTTTACCTTTAGCTCCCAATCGTTTGTCAGATAGGCGATCCCCGGCTTCTCGAATCCGAACGCAATGATCTTGTTCTCGAAATGGTGGATCAGTTTTTCGTTATGGGTGTTGATGATCTCCTTTCCGAGGGTGAGCATCGAATCCAAAATCAAATTTGTGTTGCTGCTCTTCAATTCCGAAAAAAGGAGGAAAAGTTCATTGATCGATTGGAGGATCTGTTCATCGTTGAGTTCCGAACTTATCCGCTTGATCGCTTTGTTCAGATCCACCAGAAGGTAACTCCGATGGTAGATCATCCCTGGAAGGTGGATCAGAAAGAAAATGTAATAAAATTGTTCGGTGGCTTTTTGGAAGAGATCGATTTTCTTCCTGAATGCGTCGATGATGTCCGAAAAGGTGTAAGTGCTTTTAACCAACTCCTCCCAACTTTCGCTCCCCTCGAGATTCGTTCTCCATCGGGAGAAAAAATCTGTGCCCAATGAATTGATCTCTTTCGTGTAATCATCGGACATTTTGGCTTTGTGATCCTGATACCATTGATCTATTTTTGTGCTGTTTTCCCAAAAACTGATGCTCTTGCCGATCAGTTTGCGCATAAACGACAATGCCCTGCCTTGGGTCCTTTGGTCGCGTGATAATTTGTCCAGACAGTTGAAAAAACAGTTTAGGTTGACGATGTAGCTGAAATATTTGGCTTCGAAGTTGTATTCCAATATTTCCAAAAAGGCATCCACTGCCATGTCGAACTCCAAAAAGGTGTCGCTGTTTTTGCTGAAAAAATTTAGATATATGAATATAAGCTGTTTGGATGATTCGTCGGGTAGCTTCTCTTTCAGTAGCGTGTCGAAAATGTCCAAAAAAAGAGGGAGGACTTTTTCTCGTTCGGGCAAATCCTTGTATATCCAAAAATCGCTGGATGAAATGTTTATTAGCTGCTGGATGACCTCTTTCCTGTTTGAGTATGGATGGTGGAATTCCGTCAAAAACTCTTTCGTCCGGGTGTGAATGCCCCAGTACTTTTGGGACAAAGACAACAACCATTGATGTTTTTCGGGAATCTCAAACTCGATTTTTCTCGTTTGAGCTAAATTTGCCTCCAGTGCTTTCGATTTTAAAGGGTCCATTTCCGCTGATTTTTTTTATTCCTAAATTCAAGTAATAAATGCAACTTTACAGGGTAAAATAATAAATATTTTTTCAGAAGAAAGAGAGAAAAGCTTTCTCCCTTT
>CAZZHH010000020.1:0-59502 GCA_964653595.1 uncultured Lentimicrobiaceae bacterium | reverse complement strand
GAAATTGAAGGCTTTTTTTTTGTCAAAAGGTTATAGAGCTACTTTTAAAAATTCAAGATTGTATTATTCAATGATTAACTTTTTAGTAAAATTACAATTAGGGATTACTTTTAACAGGTAAACACCTTTTGGTAGATTTAATTCAAACAAATTTCGTTGGTTATTGTTTTCAATTCTCTTTGAATAGATGAGCAGCCCAAGTGCATTATAAATTTCTAAGTTAATTACTTCATTTTGGCTTGGAATGATTAATTCGAAATTTCCGCTATTTGGATTTGGCAAAATATAGATTGCATCATTTGACTTATATTCGAATATTTGGACGTTATTAACAATGAATGGAATCGAAGTAGATGTACATCCGAATTGGTCTGTAACTATGACTGAGTAGGAACCATTTTGAGGATTTATTAATGTTGAATTTGTTTCACCAGGTAACAAAACACCTCCAAAATACCATTGATTTCCATTTGAAATACTCGAATTCAGAATGTTCCCAATTTGTGTAATAATTGGAATTTCAGGATTCAGATGTCTATTGATCTCTAGTGAATCTGACCAATAACCAAATCCACAATTATTTGAGCCCCTCATAGAAATATAGGCTATCCCTGACCATCCTAATGTCCAGTTTATTTGTGCTTCTGTTGAGCTGATTCCCATTATTGAACCTGCACTTGTTGGATTTATTAGCCATTCGTATAAATTTGCAGTTGATCCTCCTGATGCTGTGCAAATTGTAGTTAAAACACTTTGACAAATATCTATTGAAGCTGTGGTAGGTGAAACTGATGGGACATCATTTATGATTATGGTTAGGGTATCTGACGTTAAACCCGATCCACAATTGTTTTGTCCGGCAACTACTATTTTTGCAGTCCCTACCCAGGCATCATTCCAATCAACAGTTGCCGTGGTATCGGATGAAGATATTGTTCCTGCAATGGATGGAATCAATTGCCATAAATAACTTTCTGCCGAGATTATCGTCTGTGTGAAATATTCAGAGTTTGAGCTGTTTATGCATAAAACACTATCTCCCATCGGTTTTATTGGTTTAAGAGGTGTTGGGGTGATATCAATACTCAAATCTGTTGACCAATTGCCCGCACAACTATTGTTAAGTCCACGGACATGTATAATCGCCGTTCCTGAATACGATGCGTTCCAATCTGCAATCACCGAAGTCTCAGTTTCCGATAGTGTGGCGGCAGTACTCGGAGTAATTGCCCATTCGTAAGAAGTCGCATTGGCGACGGACGAAATCGTGTAACTTGAATTAGCGGCATTCTGACAGAGTAAAATTACTCCGGTTGGTTGTGACGGAGCCACCGGTAACGCTCTAACCGTAACTGAAAGATTAGGGGAAGCAGAACTTGCGCAACTTCCATTGGATGCGGAAACACCAATCGTTGCGATACCAGTCCATGTGTCGTTCCAATCCACAATAGCCGAAGTCCCCGACGGAGTGAGAGTTCCCGCTCCTGCAGGCAGCAAGGTCCAGCTATACGAGGTTGCATTGGCAACGCTGGTAATGGAAAAAGTGGTATTGGAAGGATTTACGCATAGATCGATATTTCCCGAAGGTGTGGCAGGAGTGGCAGGATAAGGTAAAACGTTTACACTCAGGCTTGGCGATGAAGCACTGCCGCAAATCTGATTTTGAGCCGAAACGCTGATGGTTGCAATGCCTGAATAAGTTGCATTCCAGTTTACAATTGCAGTGGTATCCGTTCCCGAAATGGTTCCAGCAGTTGTTGGAGAAATACTCCAGAGGTATGAAGTTGCATTTGTAACCTTATTTATTGTGTATTGGGCATCAGGGGCATCCTGACAAACGGTGGTGATTCCTGCGGGAATTGCAGGTGCAGTTGGCGTGGCTAAAATCGTGACGGAGCGTGTAAGGGAGGTCGCTCCGGAACAACTTCCATTAGAAGCATCAACATTAATGGAGGCTGATCCTGTATAAGCATTGTCCCAATTCACCGTGGCGGAAGTCCCCGTTCCGGAAATGGAACCTGCACCGGCTGGAGAAAGCGACCATGTATAAGAAGTTGCATTGGCAACCGATGGAATCGTATAAATTGAGTTAGTCGGATTTGTACAAAGTAAAGTATCTCCGATCGGCTTGGAAGGGGCAATCGGGTAAGCACGGATTACAACTGCGAGACTGTCCGAAAAACTTCCGTCGCAACTGCTGTTCTTACCCATCACTTTGATATAGGCAGTGCCGGAAAATGTGGAATTCCAATCCACGATTGCTGAAGTTGTGGTCCCCGTAATGGTTCCTGCCGTGGCTGGCCAGATATTCCATTGATATGAAGTGGCTCCCGAAGCAACGGATGTTGTGTATGTTTGATTTGCCGGATCCTGACATAAATCGGTGGAACCTGCCGGAAGCGTGGTTTGTGAAGGAATAGGTAAAATATCAATACTCAAATCTGTTGACCAATTGCCCGCACAACTATTGTTAAGTCCACGGACATGTATAATCGCCGTTCCTGAATACGATGCGTTCCAATCTGCAATCACCGAAGTCTCAGTTTCCGATAGTGTGGCGGCAGTACTCGGAGTAATTGCCCATTCGTAAGAAGTCGCATTGGCGACGGACGAAATCGTGTAACTTGAATTAGCGGCATTCTGACAGAGTAAAATTACTCCGGTTGGTTGTGACGGAGCCACCGGTAACGCTCTAACCGTAACTGAAAGATTAGGGGAAGCAGAACTTGCGCAACTTCCATTGGATGCGGAAACACCAATCGTTGCGATACCAGTCCATGTGTCGTTCCAATCCACAATAGCCGAAGTCCCCGACGGAGTGAGAGTTCCCGCTCCTGCAGGCAGCAAGGTCCAGCTATACGAGGTTGCATTGGCAACGCTGGTAATGGAAAAAGTGGTATTGGAAGGATTTACGCATAGATCGATATTTCCCGAAGGTGTGGCAGGAGTGGCAGGATAAGGTAAAACGTTTACACTCAGGCTTGGCGATGAAGCACTGCCGCAAATCTGATTTTGAGCCGAAACGCTGATGGTTGCAATGCCTGAATAAGTTGCATTCCAGTTTACAATTGCAGTGGTATCCGTTCCCGAAATGGTTCCAGCAGTTGTTGGAGAAATACTCCAGAGGTATGAAGTTGCATTTGTAACCTTATTTATTGTGTATTGGGCATCAGGGGCATCCTGACAAACGGTGGTGATTCCTGCGGGAATTGCAGGTGCAGTTGGCGTGGCTAAAATCGTGACGGAGCGTGTAAGGGAGGTCGCTCCGGAACAACTTCCATTAGAAGCATCAACATTAATGGAGGCTGATCCTGTATAAGCATTGTCCCAATTCACCGTGGCGGAAGTCCCCGTTCCGGAAATGGAACCTGCACCGGCTGGAGAAAGCGACCATGTATAAGAAGTTGCATTGGCAACCGATGGAATCGTATAAATTGAGTTAGTCGAATTTGTACAGAGTAGAGTATCTCCAATCGGCTTGGAAGGGGCAAGTGGATTTATCAGCACGGATACCGCCAAGCTATCGGATATCAATCCGTTGCAAGTATTGTTGGTTCCGACAACCTTGATATAGGCTGTTCCTGAAAATGTGGAATTCCAATCAACGATGCCCGAAGTTGTGTTACCGGAGATTGATCCGGCGGAAGCAGGCAAAATCGACCAGATATAACCGGTTGCATTCGTAGCGCCGGTGGTTGTATAATTGGTATTGGTTGCATCTTGACAGAGCGTGATGCTCCCGGATGGTTTTGCTGCTTGTCCCGGAACTGCCGAGATGGTGAGGTCGGAGCTATTTGAAGTCCCTATAATTGCCGGATTTGTTGATATTACACGAAGTCGGTAATGGGTGCCGTTTGGAGTTAAAGCGGGAATTGTGGTGTTGAATGTTCCTGAATTAATCCCGTTAATTGTTGCGATGTTGACAGGGCTGATAAAACTGCCGCTTGCATCGGAAAGTTGAAGAATGAAGCTGTTTCCACTGTTGAATGTCCCTGATTTGGTATAACTTGCCGAGATTGCATCCCCTGCGCAGTAGGATAAAATACTTGGGTTTTGTAAAGAAATGGAACTTGGTCCCGTAACTTCGATATTTCCGGAATGATAGTTTGCGACTAAGGCTGTATAAGATATATCGGTACATTCTAATGCAGTTGGGGTGTTGATAAAATCAATGGAAGAATATTCTCCGGAATTTCCAATTACATTAAACCGAACGGCAAACAAAATTGTTGAATCAGTTAGAGTTTGTCCAACGAGTGTACCATCCGACCATGAATACATTAGTTTTCCGGAAGAAGTCTGGGAGGTGCCAAAACTGCCTATATCCATTCCCGGCAAACCGAATTGTTCGACTCCAGCAAAGTTGATCACACTTGGGTTAAATTGAATAGTTCCCTGCGTCGAAAGCATCTGGTTGAATTTCCATGTCCGGATTGGAACTATCACTTGTGATCCGTTGGGTCCAGTTGTGGAATCTGCCTTGATTGAAAATGGAGAACTTGTGATTCCTGTTATTTTGATCCGACCCGAAGTGAGTGTTGTGGACAAGGTGTTAAACAATGAATCGGTGATTTCAACTGCCGTAGGTGTATTCACAAAGCTGATGTTGGTTTGACTTCCGATGCTTCCCGTAAGCGAAAAGAGAATGGTAAACAAGGGGTCTCCGTTCAATTTTTCAATTCCCGATAGTGTAGCGTCGTTCCACGAAAAAGTGATTTTTCCACTGGATACCTGAGTAATACCGAAATTTGAAGAATTCATTCCGGATAATCCAAAATAGTTGATGTTTTGAAAGGTCACCACTGCTGGGTCAAATTCAATAGTTCCTTGGATGGAATTGATGTTTGTAAAGTTTATTCCTCTTACCGAAACAGGTACTTGGGTGCCTGAAGTCCCGCTGATTGTATCAGCATAAAGCGTAACGGCTCCTTGAGCAGATGTATTATTTACCAAAACAGATCCGTTTACCAATGTGGTTGAAACGGTTTGA
The DNA here is from genome assembly GCA_964653595.1 of uncultured Lentimicrobiaceae bacterium. GTDB lineage: Bacteria > Bacteroidota > Bacteroidia > Bacteroidales > WCHB1-69 > JBAXTE01. The sequence continues at coordinate 54,512 of CAZZHH010000020.1, read as the reverse complement.
TAACTTGTGTTTACAGTTTCTATCGCTGTGGGCGAGTTGATAAATTCAATAGTGGATTGCTGTCCGGCACTTCCGATAACATTAAAGCGAATACTAAATATAATCGTTGAATCTGCCAAAGAAACCCCACTTAAGGAGTTGTCAAACCATGAAAATGTTAATTTTCCGCTGGAAGTTTGGGTTGTGCCAAAGTTAGACGCAGTCATCCCCATTAATCCAAAATCTTGAATCGAGGCAAAAGTTACCACATTGGGGTCAAACTGAATAGTGCCTTGGGTGGAAATAATCGCTGCAAAGTCCTTCACACGAACAGGAACAGTAACTTGTGTGCCATTTTGAGCCTGATGTTGCTTGATAATTAACGAGATCGCCCCAAAAGCCTTCCCGAAAATCATCGTGAATAATATTGCAATAATAAAAGTCTTATTCTTCATTAATCTGTTGTTTTTAGAGGTCATACTTTGCAAATTATGCTGAATTATCGATATGTTTTTGTATTTCTAACAGCATGAAATGCGCAAAATTAATTTTGAAATCAAACCATCACGGCTCCCTCTATAATTTATCAAGGGAACCGTCATGCTTCAAACTATCTTAATAGAGTCATTTTTACAACTTTTGTATATTTCCCCGATCTCATTCTGCAGAAATAAGTGCCGTCCTTCAATTTTGTTCCATTACCATTAGAGCCATCCCAAATAATCGTGTGCTTTCCTGCGGAGTAGAACCCTTCGAAAATGGTTACTTTATTTCCCAAAATATCGTAAATAACGATTGAAACTTGTTCATTATTTGGAACTGTAAATGTTACTTGAGTGTTGTTAGAGAATGGATTTGGTGAATTTTGCAATAAAGAATAATCGGGATTATCGGTGTCGTTGATGGCAGCCGCTTCATCTACGGAAATGGTTCCAGAACTAATTTCAAGTGCTAGTTCCTCGATGTTATTGTTATAAGCTTCGGCCGTAGTCATGCTCGAGGTTACCGCCACTTGCGTAGAGCTACCACTTGTTCCGATTACCCTGAAATTTACTTCAAAAATAACACTGCTATCGGCAAGAGAATAACCATTTAAATTTTCGGTACTCCATAATGTGGTCAGCATCCCATCTATTGTTTTTGAAACTCCGTAATTCATGTCTAGAGCTGCATTATCAGTACTTACATATTCCAAAACTGCAGGATCCCAAGAAAGAGTGTATTGGAAGCCACTGATGTTTGAAAAACGATTTACTTTTACAGGTACTGAGATCATGTCGCCGTATGAAACATGTTGATTATCAATATTAAACCCTACGGATATCGAGCTGGTGTTTTTGGCAACATTCGGATCGTAGGTGTTATTTACATCGCCGTAACGAATCCCGACAAAGTTCTGATCCACTGCTGCCGTTGCATTGCTATACGACCGAGTGCTTTCGTATGGGAACGGGTTTTGGGCATTGGGAAAAACATAGCTCGAATTCACGAATGTCCACTGTTTGCCCGTAGGGAACGATGTGCTATTCTGTAAAATCAACGATTTAACCAGCACAATATCTAAATTAGTCACAGTACCCGAATTGTTTACGTCGGCGGCAATAATTTTATACGGAGAATTCAATAGTTGCGTATTCAAAATGTGTCGTTGCATTAAAACAATATCCAGAGTAGAAATTCCATTGCAAACATTAACGTCATTGTTTTTCGACGGAGTAATGGTATAGCTATTTCCCTGACTCAATGAGAATTGATATTGACCATTGGAAGATGTAGTTACCGAATCCGATGCAAAACCACTAAGTTTAACTTTTGTGGTGTTGATGAAATTACCCGACTCTGTGAGGATATTTCCGATTACCGCTACTGTTGCAGGTGTTGCTGTCACTGTTACTGTGGTAGTGCCAGCTGGACTCGAACAACCATTTACACTTGCAATTACAGAATAAACCCCGTTTAAAACAGTGGTTGCATTGTTTATGGTCGGATTTTGAGCTGCCGAAGTATAGCTGTTTGGACCAGTCCAGCTGTAACTTGCTCCGGCAATCGTTCCGGCATTCAAGATAACGGTTCCGTTAAGTGGTACAGGTGAGTTACTAGTTGCAACTGGAGCTGGAGGAGGAGTTGTAGCTGTTACTACAATTGTATTAGAAGTTGCTGCGCATCCAGCATTCGTAACAACTACATAATTTGGTCCTGATGAACTCACTGTAATGGATTGACTCGTTTGGCCTCCTGGATACCATACATTTCCAGATGAGCTAGAAGATGTTAACACAACAGATCCGCCAGAACAGAATGAAGTGGCTCCGCTAGCAGTTATCGATGCAGTTACGGATTGGTTAATTATGAATGGAACATTGCTGATGTCCATAATCGTTGGGTTGCTGAAATCCTTCACTCTTACAAGACAGTTTACGGAGTTGATGTTTGGAACCGTCCAGGTGTGTGACCCGCCTAATGTATTGTAGTTGGAAATGATAGTATTCCAAGTGGTTCCGTTATCGGTTGTGTACTCAATGGTATAGTTATTCGATATGTTCGATGACGTCCATGTAATGACTTTACTGTTGCATCCGCTTAAAATTTCTCCGGTATTGGGTGACGTAACTGTGATTATAGGTACTGGCATACCGATGGAAAATGAAACATCGCTGATGTCTGTTTTACAGGTGTTTATGTTGTCGGTGATTCGGATTAAACAATTGGTAGATGATGCCGAAGGCACTGTCCATGCATATGTTCCAGTAGTGATGTTTTGGTTGTAGGCAATTGTGGTCCATGTACTTCCTCCGTTGATCGAATAATCAAAATTGTAATAGTTGGAGGCTCCGGGTGCAACCCAGGTGATGTTTGTTACACTTCCAACAGCTAAGCTTTGGCCACCATTTGGCGATGTGATGGTTATGCTTGGCTTAATGCTAAATACCGCATCGCTGACATCGGTTTTAGCACTGTTGGAAACATCGGTGATTCGGATTAAACATTGAGTTGAAGGCGTGTTGGGAATAGTCCAGTCGTACGAATTGTTAGTGCCAGCATTAACATAACTATTGGAAATTACATTCCACGATGTGCCATTGTTGATAGAATATTCCAACTTCCAGTTGCCTGAACATCCACCTGAAGTCCAATGGATCGTGGTTTGGGTGCAAACTCGCCATTCTTCAACCCCGTTATCACCATTTGGAGTGTTGATTACCAAAGCTGGTCCTATGGTGAATATGGCATCACTTACATCGTAAATAGCGGCATTATTGTATTCATTTACCTTGACCAAACACCTGCTGGAAGCCACATTGGGTACCGACCAAGTGTAACTTCCTGTATTGTTTGCAACTGAGGCGATGGGTTGCCAGGTAGCACCGCTGTCAAGCGAATAGGTGAGCGTTACATAAGTTCCACTGAAATATTGATTGGTCCAAGTGATAGCGTAGTTTTGAGCATAATACATCGTTTGGTTTCCATTTGGGGTCAACAGTTTCGGAGTTCCCGGCGTTATGGAGAAAGGAGAATTGCTCAAATCTTCTATGCAATTGTTGTTATAATCGACTACTCTGATCAGGCAGGTTGTGGAAGGTGAATTGGGAATATTCCAGCTATATGAGTGGGCACTAGTGTATGTAGTGATGGTATTCCAACTCATCCCATTGTCGATACTATAATACACACTGAAGTAAGTGGAAGTAGGTGCTGAAACCCAACTGATGGTTTGAACGCTACCCGCTTGCCATTGTTCTCCTCCGTTCGCAGTGGTGATGATGATGTCATCGTTTGGTGTTACCGTAAATACGGCATTGCACGAGTCCTTCGTCGTGGCAGAACCATTATCATCGATTTTGATTAAGCAACTACTAGAAGGGGTTGCGGAAACTGGACTCCATGTGTATGAAGTTGATGATGTGCTGGTGATGTAATTCCATACTCCACCATTGTTAGTAGAATAATAAACCCGGTATGTGCCTGATGTTCCCCCAGCTGTCCATGTTAAGTTTTGCGATGTGCATTTTTCCCAGACTTCCCCACCGTTTGGATAGGTTACAGTGATGAATGGAGATGCAATGTTGAAATTTACATTGCTTTCATCGTAAACTGTTGGATTGTTGTATTCGTTGATTCGAACTCGGCATTGGCTTGAAATATTATTAGGTACTGTCCAAGAATAACTTCCGTCATTTTCAGTGATTGTAGCAACGGAATTCCACGTTGTTCCATTATCGAATGTATAATCTATAGAAACAAAGCTTGATGTAAGATATGCACTAGTCCATGTGATGTTATACGATTTTCCAACATAATAAGTGGTTGCCGTATTTGGGCTTGATACGAATATTACTGGTGTAGGCGGAGAAATGGTAAAGTTGGCATTGCTAATGTCGTTTATGCAGGTATTGTAATAATCTTCTACTTTGATAAGACTTTGAGAGGATGGTGAATTAGGAATAGTCCAATTGTAAGTGCGAGTATATGTATTAGTAGCTAGGGTAGTCCTTGTAGAACCGTTGTTAATAGAATAATAAAGGTTGAATCGTGTAGAAGTAGATTCACTAACCCAGTCGATGGTTTTTACAGTACCAACTTCCCAGCTTTCACCGCCATTTGGGTTGGTGACAACTATGTCGATGTTTTTGTATATCCCAAAAGCTGCATTGTTTGAGTCTTTAATGGTTGCGTTTGAATAATCTTCAATCTTGATATAGCATTGGTTTGAAGATAAACTGATTATAGGCGACCAAGCGTAACTGGTAGAGCTGATACTACTAGTGATGACGTTCCATGTACTTCCGTTATCTGTTGAGTAACTCAATTTGTAGGTACCCGATGTTCCTCCTGCATTCCATGTGATAGTCTGCGCAGAACAGCCTTTCCACAATTCTCCTCCGTTGGGATAAGTCGCAATGATATATGGTGAAGAAATGTTGAAATTTACATTGCTTTCGTCGAAAACGATTGGGTTGTTGTATTCGCTGATACGAATGCGGCAGTTTGAAGAAACTGTGTTTGGTGCAATCCAAGCAAAAGTTCCGTCATTTTCCGTGATTGGAGTGATGGAATTCCATGTAGTGCCATTGTCATAAGTGTAGTCTATTGCTACAAAACTTGAAGTGAGGTAAGCGCTGGTCCATGTGATGTTGTTGGATTTTCCGACATAATAGGTGGTTGCCGTATTTGGGGCTGTAACCGTAATCAAAGGAGTAGGAGGTGAGATAGTGAAGTTTGCGTCGTTGATGTCGAAGATGCAGTTGTTGTAGTAATCTTCTATTTTGATTTGACATTGGGTTGAAGGCGCGTTCGGAATACTCCAGCTGTAGGTCTTTGCAGAGGTGTTGGTGGTTAACGTATTCCAGGTACTTCCATTATTTGTGGAATAATAAACATTGTAACGGTACGACGATGTTTCGCTTACCCAGTTGATGGTTTTTACTGTTCCTACTTCCCAACTTTCTCCACCATTTGGTGCTGTAACTACAATGTCTACGTTCTTGTATATGTTGAATACCGCGTTGTTGGAATCTTTTACCGAAGGATAACTAGCATCTTCTACCTTAAAATAACATTGGGTTGAATTTAAACTGATTATCGGGTTCCAAGTGTAGGATGTGGATGATGTTGTAGTTAGGTAGGTCCAGTCTGTGGAATTGTTGGTAGAATAGTATAATTTGTATGAGTTTGAAGTCCCAAGAGCCGTCCAAGTAAGTGTTTGTGAACTGCACCCTTCCAATGATTCTCCGCCATTTGGATAAATCACCGTGATAGAGGGCGAAGAAATAGTGAAGTTTACGTTACTTTCGTCAAATAATAGAGCGTTGGCGTAGTCGCTTACCCGAATCCTGCATTGACTTGAATAGGTTGCTGGTATTATCCAGGCATAACTACCGTCGTTTTCAGTGATCGCAGCAATTTCAGTCCACGAAACGCCATTGTTGGTCGTGTATTCCAGCTTGACATAGGTAGAAGTTACGTATTGGGATGTCCAACTGATTGTGGCCGATCGTGTGGAATAAAGAGTCACAGCGGTATTTGGATAGGTTACTGTAATTACAGGAGTAGGTGGTGCAATAGTGAATGTGGTATTGCTGTTGTCGTAAATACAGGTGTTATAATAATCCTCTACTTTAATCAAACAATTGGTAGATGGGCTATTGGGAAGGGTCCAACTGTAAGATGTAGCCGACGTGTTTGTAACCAAAGTATTCCAGGATGTGCCATTATTGGTTGAATAATAGACATTAAAACGGTAACTGCTTGGCGCTGAAACCCATGTGATGGTTTTTACAGTACCTGCTTCCCAGCTTTCGCCTCCGTTTGGGGATGTAACCACTATGTCTGTATTCTGATTTAATGTGAAAACTGCATCCGAAGAGTCTTTGGCGGTGTTGAGATTGTCCGAAACCTTTATCCTCATCTGGTTCGAACTTAAACTGATGACTGGAGTCCATGTGTAACTTGTAGAGGCAGTGCTGGCAATTGAATACCATGTGGTTCCATTGTTGGTGGAATAATACAGGTTGTAGGTTCCAGTGATTCCTCCTGAAGTCCATGAAATCGCCTGTGAGGAGCACCCAATCCACGATTCGCCGCCATTAGGGGAAAGTAGGGTGATAAATGGAGAGGCAATTGCGAAATTTACATTGCTTACATCAAAAACAGTGGGGTTGTTGTATTCACTCACTTTCACAAGGCATTGATTAGATATAGTGCTTGGAATAATCCATGCATAGGTGCCATCATTTTCAGTAATGGTTGCCACATCCGACCATGTGGAGCCGTTATTAATGCTATATTGAATAGCCACAAAGCTAGAAGTCAAGTATTGACTAGTCCAGGTAATGTTTTTGCTGTTGCCAACATACCAAGTAGTGGTGGTGTTTGGTGCTGTAACAGTGATTGTTGGTGTAGGTGGAGCAATTGTAAATTGTGCGTCGCTGTTGTCCGAAATACATGTGTTGTAATAGTCTTCTACTTTGATTAGGCATGTTGTCGATGGCGAATTCGGAACCGACCAACTATATGAGGTGGCAGAAGTGTTGGTCGTCAATGTGGTCCATGTAGATCCATTGTTTGTTGAATAATAAACGTTGAAACGGTAGCTGCTTGGCGCAGAAACCCATGAGATGGTTTTTAGGGTTCCTGCTTCCCAGCTTTCCCCTCCATTAGCAGAGGTTACTACTATATCCGTATTGCGGATGATGTTAAATCCGGCATTGCTAATATCGTTTGTGCTTAACGCAGATGCATCGCTCACACGGACAAGACAATTGTTTGCATCCATATTTGGAACCGGAGACCAGTTGTATAATCCCGAAAGGGCTGTGGTAGTAAGGGTAGTCCAACTGGTGCCATTGTTTGTTGAATACTCAATCTTGAAATTATTGCTAGTCCCCGCATAGCTCCATGTAATTCCCTTTGAACTACAGCCTACAAACGATTCTCCACCGTTGGGGTATGTAACTATAATGTAGGGTGGCGCTATGGTAAATGTAGTATTGCTTATATCATACGTGGTAGGGTTTCCTAAATCGGTAATCTTAACCAAACATTCTGTTGATGGTGTGTTTGGTACTATCCAGGAGTATGAACCCGTATTAGGAGTGTTTGTTGTAATTGGAATCCAAGTTGTACCATTGTCGGTTGAGTAGTCAATTTTCAATGCATTTGAAGTTATGTACGAACTGGTCCATGTAATGGTGGAGTTATTCCCAATATATCTGGTTTGTGTTGTATTTGGATTGGTAACTGTAACAACCGGAGTGGCAGGCGTGATAGTAAATAGGTTGTTGCTGACATCTGTCATACATGTCGTGTTAGTGTGATCACTAACTTTTATTAAACAAGTCGTAGATGGTGTGTTTGGTACCGACCAGTTGTATTGACCCGAAGTACTATAATAGTTTGTGGTAATTGCATTCCATGTTGCTCCTGCATTCGTCGAATAGTATAAATCATAATAGTTTGTAGTGCCAGAAGCTACCCAGGTAATCGTTTTTGTGGTGCCACCTTCCCATGACTCTCCTCCATTTGCAGATGTTATCAGAAGCGGTGCTGTAATAGAAAAGGTAGTGTTGCTGATGTCAAATGTAGTAGGTGTATTTGCATCCATAATTCTAACTAAACATGCAGTTGAATTAATGTTAGGAACTGTCCACGAGTATGTTCCATTCGTTACATAATAACTACTTGCTACCGAAACCCAACTAGCTCCGTTGTCGGTTGAGTAATCAATGTTAAAATAATTGGATACTGCCGATGATGTCCATGTGATGTTATGAGAAGTGCAACCTGCCCATACTTCACCTCCGTTAGGAGATGTAACAGTTATTCCAGCTTCTGCAAAAGGTATTATCACGAAAAGGGTTAAGATAAAAATGAGCTTCTTCATATCGATTATTTTAAAATTCTATTTTGTATGCAAGTACGAAATTTTTAGCACATATTTTTTTGAAATCTTCTTACTAAGTTTTTACCAATTTTCTAAATAATTAGGTCGACTTATCTTAATTTGTCTTGTATTCAATTGTTTGATCTATTTATTTTTTCTTTTTTTTTCTCACTTTCTTAGTGCTATTTATGTAATATAGATAATTTCTAAATAGTATTTTTTGTTTCTTATACACGCAGTTTTCTGACTGTTTATCTAAAAGAATGTAATATGTGATTTTTATTATATGTACAAATTCACAAAAATTTATTATATTTGTAATATGAATCAAATTGAGAATTTATTTCAAAATAAATCTTTTATTTAGATTTATGAATGAGATTTGTAGATAAGGTATAATATTTTAGTTTAAGTTTTTCATGATGGACTTGAAATACATTTTAAATATACTGCTAAATTTTTTTTATTCTAAAAGAATAATTTTTTTGACATGTGCAGTGTTTTTTGAATTTCAAGCTCATAGTCAAACATATTTAATTTCCCCATCAAACGAGGGTGGTTTTGAGACTGGTAATTCAATTCCTCTAAATGGATGGACAATTGCAAACCATACTTTTAATTATTGGGCTGTCGGTACATTAGCTGGACAAAGAAGTGGTAATCGAGGAGCTTATATCACTCGAAATGGAACTGCATTTAATTACAGAGAAAACTCTTCCGCAACTTCTCATTTTTATCGAGATGTGGTAATTCCAAATGGTGCTACAAATATTACCTTGAATTTTTATTGGAAAGGGCAAGGTGAAATTGGTTATGATCGAGCATTGATTTATACTGCTCCAACCAATGTAACACCAGCTGCAAATACCCCTGCTTCAAGTTCAACAGCTCTAATAGGTGCAAATTTAATTTGGACTCAACCAGCTTTGGCTTCAACCTATACATTAGCCACCATCACGTTACCTGCCGACCTAGCTGGATCAACTGTCAGGTTGATATTCACTTGGCAAAATGATGCAAGTGTTGGAGGTGCTTCGAGCTTTGCCGTCGATGATATTTCTCTTTTTTATACTCCAGCACCTATTTGTACCGGTACTCCTAGTGCTGAAAGTATCATCATCTCATCCTCTAGCGGTTGTGCAAATTCTGATTTTACGCTGTCAGCTCCCAGTATTACAAATTTGACCGGCTTAAGCCATAAATGGCAAAAATCTGCCGATGGTATAAATGGATGGACAGATATTGGGGGAGCTATTGGTAGTCAATTAACTACATCTACTTCTGCATTACAATATTATAGATTGGCTTCTCTATTTCTTTTAGTGGAACTGTTAATTACTCCAATGTTGTGTCGTATACCGTTGAAAATTGTGTCCCTGAAACTGGGAATAATTCTATTACCTCTTGTAATGGCTCTATCTACGATAATGGAGGTAGTTCCAGTAATTATGTTAATAATTCAAGTGGATATACGGTTATTTATCCTGCAATTCTGGGCAATAAAATTCAAATAAATGGATCTTATGCAACTGAAAATGGGTTCGATTATCTGTATATTTACAATGGGGTAGGTGTCTCAGGTACTTTGTTTGGCCAATATTCTGGTTCAGCTTCTATCCCTGTCTTTACTTCTACTGATCCTTCTGGAGCAATTACCGTTAGGTTTACTTCAGACGGTTCTGTAAACAATTCTGGCTTTCAATTAAATTATAATTGTGTTTCACCTTGCTCCGGAATGCCAGTTCCTGGTAATACCCTCTCTTCTTCTTCTCAAGCATGCCCTGGTGTTAATTTTAATTTATCCTTAGAGAATCCTTCTTTGACCAGTGGAATTACCTATCAATGGCAATCTTCTACAAATGGTACCGTTTACTCAAACATTGCGGGTGCAGTTTACAATACATGTGTTATAAATCAAAGTGTTCCAACTTATTACCGATGTTTAGTTAGTTGTTCAAACTCCTCTCTTAGTGCTTATTCCAACCCTTTGTTCGTGTCAATGAACTCGATATGTTATTGTATCCCAACAACTAATAATATTAATTCAATAGATATTATTACGAAGGTTTCTCTTACAAATTCCATTAATAATAGTGTTAGTCAATCTTCATCCTATAACTCTATAAATTCATACGATCTCTATTATAGTCCAGTTTTAGATTTTCAAAGGGGGACTAATACTAATAAGCTAACTGTTTCTTTTGGTAATGATGGAAATCAATGGAGTGCTGCGTGGATTGATTTCAATCAAAATGGGATCTTTGAGTCCACCGAAAATATAGCTTTAGCTCCTACTTCATCAGGCTCTGGAGCAACTGTGAGTTATACTTTTACTGTGCCTATTACAGCAAATCTTGGACAAACTCGTCTTCGCGTAAGAGGTGGCTCCGATAATACATATACCTCCTCAGATGCATGTACTACTACTAGCTATGGCGAAACAGAAGATTATATTGTGAACATCCTGCCAGTTTACACTTTGGGAATATCTGGTCCTTCTGCTTCATGTTCTTCTACGAATGTTCAATATGTAATAGGATCTCATAATTTTCCAGGAACACCCACCTATCAATGGTATTATAATTCTATCCCTTTGGGGGCTTCGGGCAGTGCAAATGCTCCCTATTATTCAAGCTACTCTGGTGGTACTTCCGAAACATTAGATGTAAATACTGGCACTTCGAGCCCCATCAATTGGTCTTGTGTTGCTACTTATAATGGATGGCCCGCAACTTCTAATACAATTTCACTTTCTATTACTGGTTCACCCTCTGTAGCACCAACTGGAATCACTGTTTTGAACAACAATACATGTAACAGTACTTCCAAAACGCTTACTGTAACTGGGGGTAGTATTGGAACTGCGGCTGCTTGGAGATGGTACGTAGGTAGTTGTGGTGGTGCTTTTGTTGGGACTGGTGCTTCTATTGTAGTTAATCCAGCTACAACAACTACCTATTATGTTCGAGCTGAAGGAGCTTGCAATGTTACCAATTGTGCGTCTGTTGTTGTGGATGTTATTTCTGCTCCTTCTAACGACGATTGTGTCAATGCGGTATCTATTGCTGCTCTTCCGTTTAACAGTGGAGCAAGATCTACCAATTGTGCTACCAACGATTCCCCTCCTGTAGGTGCTAGTTCTTGTGGTAATCATGATAATAATGTTTGGTTTAAATTTATAGGTACAGGAAATCAAATAAATATTAATACATGTGATGCTGCTACCAACTTCGATACTGAGATTCATGTTTACATAGGTAACTGTGGATCTATGACAGAAATTGGATGTAATGACGATGGATTCGATATTGGTTGTGGCTCAGGAAAATCGAGCTATACTTTTTGTAGTACAATTGGTGTTACTTACTTTGTTTCTGTGGGTAGCTATCAGTTAGGCGGTGCCACTGGAAATTTTTCTTTGAATGTCTCAGAGCAATCCATAACAGATGCCACTATAACTTCTAATTATGTATGCGGAAATGGCCCCGTTACTTTGTTAGCAATGGTTGGTGCTAATGCCGATGCAGTAGATTTCTCACTGGATGGCGGAATTACCATCGCTACTTCAGATTTAATATCTCCTTTTCAGTATACAACTTCTTTATTAACTGCACCTCAAGCCGTACAGATTAATGTCCGCTCTAGGAATACTTTGACTGGATGTGTTAGCTCTTGGACCAACTTTGCCACCGCTAATGCTTTTCAATTGCCGTCTTTAACTACACAAGCCCTCTGTAATTTCGAAAACATGAGCCGAGTTGAATTAATTGCTTCAGGAGGCTCAGGTAGTTATTCAGAATATCAACAAGTTTCTCCATTTTTGTCGCAGCCGTCTAATCGTTTTTCGTTACCTTACAGCAGTACAAGAAGTTATCGAGTTAAAGATTCATACGGTTGTTATTCTCCAATTGTAAATCATACATCCGAAGGAATTCCTACTCAAATATCTGGAACAGCTACTTCTGGTAGTTGCCTTATACGAGGAGAAAATAGTTGGTGGCACATTACAGATCCATCGAATAATGTGATCCTCTCTATTAACGATAATAACAACGATCTTGGAAGCATTACAGCCTGGTCGTATGTTGAACCTACAACCACATTTTATAACGAAACGTATTATTTAAAAAGACATTTTAAAGTTACCGCTCAAAATACTCCTTCTACGAATGTTACGCTCCGATTGTATTTTCGTGATGATGAATTTTCTGAATTAGTCACAAATTCAACTTTAAATTCAAATAGTGCAGATGATGTTTTTTCTCTTTCCGATTTAAAGGTTACACGTTATTCCGGTCCTAATGAGGATAATAGTTATTCAAATAATGATTTTTTGTGTGGGAGCTGTTTTTCGCTTTATACACCCTCTACCGGAACTCCAATATCTCCTAATTTAGGTTCAGATGTTCGTTATGTCGAAATATCTGTTCCAGGTTTCTCTGAGCAATGGATTCATGGCGGGAAGAGCAATTCATCGATTTTGCCCGTAGAATTGATTTCATTTAATGCATCTTGTGTAAACGATAAAACACTCCTTAGATGGGTAACTGCTACAGAGACAAATAATAGCCATTTTATAATAGAAAAAAGTGTAAATGGAATTGATTTTAATGAAATCTCTAGAATTAATGGTTCAGGGAACAGTAATGACTATATTGAATATTCTTTTGTTGATGAAGTGAAATCATCTAAACTTGTTTATTATCGATTAAAACAAGTTGATTATGATGGAACAATCGAAACTTTTAATGTAATTTCATCTTCATGTTTATCAAATGAATCTACTTTGTCTATATACCCAAATCCATTCAAAGATAAAGTTCTGATTTCTAATTTGAAAAGAGGTAATTATGTTTTTGAAGTTATAAATTCATATGGTCAAAAAGTACTTTTGCTGAATTATAAAGATGTAGAATCCGTTGACTTAAATACGTCCAATTTTTCCGCTGGGGTATACAAAGTAAAAATTATAAATGAAATAGGTGAATCCCAATTAATCAGCGTGGTAAAGAATTAAATTTTCTAAATATACAAAAAGGGAGTTTTCAATTTCTGAAAACTCCCTTTTTTATTCATTTTTTCGAGTTAATCAATGAGCTCTTGATACACTATCACGGGTAAATTTGTTTTAAAAATTACTTTTTTTGCGTGATTTGCTGCAAAAAATGCTTGAAAAATATTCTTGTTTTCTCTCATGAGTGCTATCATGTCAGCTTTAATATCGTTTGCAAAATGATCAATCCCTTCTAAAAAGTCAGCACTTTTGATGGTGTGATATTTTATTTTTTCATATCCAGATTCATCCCAAATCATTTTTTGCAAACCACTAATTTTTAAATGTTGTTCAAAATCAGGATCGTCGGTTACATGCACTACATGAATTGAAGCATCAAATGCAGATGCAAAATTCGCTAAATTGGCTATGTTTTGAATGTCTTGTTCCTGAAAATTAGTGGCATAAATTATTTTTTGAGGTACCACAAACTGCTTATTTATCGGTAATATGCATACAGGACAATTGGAGCTTTGGATTATTTTTGAGTTTGCTTTGCTGATATCTCTATAATTATAATCAATTTGAGATTTGTCGGAAAGAATAACCATATAACAAGTAGGATCTTCAATGGATTCAGCAATAGAATCTAATACAAAACCAGTTTTGATGTTAAGTTGTATTTGAGGTAAAGTGTCAAAATTATTTTTTACAGAATCTATTAATTGATTAAAAAGCTCGATTGCTTCATCCCTTTTTCCATCCAATGTGTCAGGAGGAAGTATGATAGGACTGGATTCGTTGATGATAAAATTAATTCCATAATCAAAACTATCAATCACGTGAAGAATTTCGATGGATAACTTTATTTTAGAAGCAATGGTGATAGCACTACGAAGAGCCAATTCTGTCTTAGCTGAAAACTCTGCAGGAATGATTATTTTTTGCATATTTTTAAATTTTTGTGTTACCTTGTGCTAAATTAATATAAAATTTTCTAATAATAGCAAAAAAAAACTCCAATAATTATTGGAGTTTTTATATTTCATTGAGATACAAAAAGTTATTCAGCTATAACTTCGATGTTAAAAGCAGTTTTTACCTCTTTGTGTAGATGTACTTTGCCAGTATAATTTCCAAGCTCTTTGATCGTGTCGCCGTCAATAGATATTTTTTTGCGGTCGATTTCTAAGCCAGTTTTTTCTTTAATTGCTTCTGCAATTTGAATTGAAGTAACTGAACCAAAGATTTTTCCTTTTTCTGAAGCTTTTGTTCCAATTGTAAGTGTGATACCTTCAATTTTTGTTGAAATTTCTTGAGCATCTTTAAGAATTCGATCTAATTTAAAAGCCTTTTGTTTAAGGTTTTCAGCTAAAATCTTTTTGTTTGTTTCGTTGGCTTGTTTCGCCAATCCTTTTGGAAAAAGATAGTTACGCGCGTAACCATTTTTTACAGTTACAATCTCGTCAGTAAATCCGAGATTTGCAATGTCTTGTATTAAGATAACTTCCATTGTTCTTTGTTTTAAAAAATTTATTTCAACAAATCTGCTACGTATGGCATTAACGATAAGTGGCGAGCTCTTTTAACAGCTTGAGACACTTTGCGTTGGTATTTTAAAGATGTACCAGTTACGCGACGAGGTAAAATTTTACCTTGTTCGTTAACGAAACGGAGAAGGAAATTTGCGTCTTTATAATCTATGTATTTGATCCCAGTTTTTTTGAATCTACAATACTTTTTCTTTCTAATATCTACCGCTATTGGGGTTAAATATTTAATTTCAGTTTGATTTGCCATTGTTCAATCAAGTTTAGTTTTGAGTGCTCGCTTGAGCATTTTTTTTGTTATCACGCTTTTTATCATTATAGATAATAGCATGTTTGTCTAATTTGACTGTTAAGAATCGTAAAATTCTCTCATCACGCTTTAGTTGAACCTCAACTTTTGCAATGATCTCACCTGCGGCTTTATACTCAATTAAATGGTAAAAACCCGAACTTTTCTTTTGAATTGGGTAAGCTAATTTGCGCAAACCCCAGTTTTCTTGATGGACAATTTCTGCACCTGCCTCGGTGAGAAATTTCTCATACTTGCTTACCGCTTCCTTCATCTGATCTTCAGACAAAACGGGAGTCATAATGAAAACGGTTTCATACTGATTTGACATAATTGTTTAACTTTTAATGGTTAATTGTTTTGTTTTTATTTAGAGTTTGCAAAAGTACAACTTTTCTTTTAATTATACAACCTCATTTCTTCTTATTTATTCTATTTGTCAATTAGTTGATGCTAAATTCTTTCCTTAAAAGTTAAATTCCGTGAATTCTTCTGCCATTTCATTTGATACTTATGCCTTGTATATTTCACTTTTTTATTTTAAGTTTGCACTAATTCTGAGCTTGGATTAAATTTCCCGAATATTTTCATCCTTGTTTGAAGATGTATCAATGTAAACTAAAAAAAACAAATGAAAAAAGTAATTCACACAAACAATGCACCAAAAGCAATTGGCCCATATAGTCAAGCAATTGAAGCTAACGGAATGGTGTTTATCTCTGGTCAAATTCCTGTTAATCCTGAAACTGGATTGGTAGTAGAAGGTATCGACGCACAAACAGAACAAGTAATGAAAAATATTGGAGCAATTTTAGAAGAAGCTGGTCTCCATTTTTCAAATGTTGTAAAGACTACTTGTTTGCTTAGCGATATGGATAATTTTCAAGCTATGAATGCCATTTACGCAAAATATTTCCCAGAAAATCCTCCTGCCAGAGCCGCATATGGAGTGTCTCGTTTGCCTTTGGGCGTTTTGGTAGAAATTGAATCAATTGCCGTTAAATAATTGAAGTATTATTAATAAAAAAGGGGGAAATTTTTTATGTTTCCCCTTTTTTTGTATTCTAACGTTCCGCCAGCAGGCGATTGGCCCACCTTTTTAAAAAAGTTTAGTTTCCGAAAATGTAGTTTTTGTTTCAAAGTTTCTTTTGTTTCGAAGAAGAAGTTGGGCTGTCGCTTGCTAACTGTTATGCATTTGACCTTTTTATTTTCCAAACTATATATTTTAAAATTGAAATTATTATGAACGATAGTCCTATAAGCATATTTGTCACACCTAATGCAAACATAATTGGAGCATGGGTTTGAGCTATTTGTATCTCTGTTCCGTAATCGAATGTTACTCCATTCTTAATCCATAGGTATATACCAATCATTATTGACAGCATACTTATCATTCCTACCATTAATCCATCTTTTTTTTTCTTAAATAAATTAATACGAATTGCTCCGATTAACACAGATAATGTTAAAATGCTAGAAATTAATATTTCAATTTTTATATCCATCTAGTTTGGAAATGTTTGCTTGTTCATAAAAAGTGCGTTTAGCAGAAGAGTTTAGGAGCCGTGAGGGATTGCGAACTTCATCACCGTCAAACTACACCGAGGTTTGAGCGGGGTAGAATGATTGATTTACCACTGAAACTCTTATTGTTGCTACACTATGTTGCCATTGGTTGTTATTTCAATCGGTATATGTTTTTCTTTGCAATACTTTTCCACTTCAGTGTCATTTAAGAAATATCGGTCGCAAAACTCGTCCATTTCTTTTTCGGTCGCTTTCACATATTTATCGCTTGCTGTCATAAGCTTCTCTGTCTGTTCAATGAATTTCTCAAACTCCTTATTTATTTTACAGAGTTTATCAATTGTTTTAAAGTCTAAGCCTTTGTATTTAGGCTGAAATAAGACTTTGCTTTCATATGGATTTGATTTTAAAGCGATAATTCCAATACCAAATGACTGATTTAGTCTTTCCATTTCTTCATTTAAACTATCACTTATCTCAAAGGCTACTAAATAACCATAATTAGCCCAACTGGAATTTGATACTGCCTGAAAAAACGATTTTTTTAATTCATAGTCAGAATTAATTTCCTTTTTAATTTCGTAGGAACTAATCTTAAAAGTGTCGACTCGATTAATTGCTTTTAAAAAGGTCTGGCTTGCATTTGTTTGCAATTTCAAAAATTTAATTCCAACCAAGTCAGGATGTATCCATTTTTGATGCTCGTCTGTTCGATTGGATTGCTCGTGAAAAATTGTTTTTGAATAAATATCGGTTGTCTTAAGAAAACTACTCAAAAGTTTATGCAAATCTCTTTCTTCATAAGTTTCTGTCTTAGCAGTCTTTTTATTTTCTTGAATTGTTGGGGTTACAATACTTTCAATGTCAAGACTTGCTTCATTTTTTGTTAAGTAGTATGAAAAAGTTCCTCCAGCTTCTTTTACTCTTTTTACTCTTGTATCACCATTACGTATAAAGTCTCCAAGCAAAGCGGAAATTGTCGAAGCAGGCGTCTTTGCGTCTTTAAATTCGTAGTATTTTTTTGTTAAAATATGATCATAGACTTCTGAATAGTTTGTCAAACCGTTTAAGTCTTCAAGGCTTTTTAAGATTGCTTCTTTTATTGTCATTGTAGTTTATTTTCAAGTTGCTGTGTCTTTTTACAATTAATGGGAATTACCTCATTAACGTGACACTTCCATTCGATTCATATGTTTTTCCTGAATTTGATCTGGCATTGTAGATGTAGAAATAGGTGCCTGAAGAGTATTCTTCTCCACCTCTGTCTTTCCCATCCCAAAATTCTGTTGGACTAGATGTCTCCCAAATTAAAATACCCCATCTGTTAAATATTTTCATCACTGCAATTTCAAATTCCCCATATGTTTCGATGAAAAAAGTATCATTAAATCCATCGTTGTTTGGGGTAAATACATTTGGAATGTTCACCCCTTCGGTGGTAACCAACTGGTACGATATGGAATCCATACATCCATGCGACGAGGTTATCGTTAGCGAAATTCTATGATAACCAGAATTTGGATAGCTGTGCGTTGGATTTTGAATTACTTCGGTGCTACCATCTCCAAAATTCCAAAACCAAGAGAATACATCTCCAGTACTTTGATCTGTAAAATGAATAGGTGTGCCTGGATAAACATAGTTCCCGTCAAAAGAAAATTCAGCATTTGGCGTTGGATAAACGGTGATATTTACTGGATAATGATACGTGTTAGTGCAACCACTTTCAAATGTGATGGTTAAATCTGCAACATACAACCCCGAGGATTGAAACTGATGATCGGTGTTTTGATAAGGTACTGCTGAGGTGCCATCGTTAAAATTCCACGACCAATTTACTCCATTTGGAACAACGGTTTCCGGAACTACATAAAAGTCAGTTTCAAGCGGACTACATCCAACCGTGTCCGAAATTATTACTTGAACATCGGGGAATGGAAACACATGAACCCAGTGAGAAACTGTACGTTCACAAGAGTCTATCCATGCAGTGAGGGTTACCGTATAATCCCCAGTACTTGAATATCCATGTGTTGGATTTTGAGATGTGCTGGTGTTGCCATCTCCAAAATCCCAATGCCATTGCGTAACAGGGCGGTTGCCTGATGATAAATCGGTAAATTGAATTTGCTGATTTATACAATACAATGAATCTGAAGTAGAGAAATCAGCATTTCCGCTCACAACTTTAATGGTATCGTTGGATACCAAGGTTACCATACAATATGAAGTGTCGCCGAGAGCTGTATTTAATGAGTCTTTTAATACTAGCACTGGTAGATAAAATCCACCATCGTTAAAAGTATAAGTTACTGTGTTTCCAGTTGCACTTCCTCCATCTCCAAAAACCCACAAAAATTCAGCTGTATTTTCTGTGTTCGAAGTAAATGTTACCGTTAATGGCGCACATCCAAACTTCGGGTTAAAATCAAAGGTTCCTCTAGGACCATCCACGAAAATGTAATTTGGTTTCACAGTTGTATCTCTACAACCTCTTGTATTTATTACCGATAGGGTGATGTCGTACGAACCAGAATTTACAAAAATATGTTGAGGATCTTCTACATACGATTGATTGTTGTTGCCACTAATGGTATCCCCAAAATTCCATTGCCAACTTATAATGTCTAAATCCGAGATATCGGTAAACTGAGCATTAAAAGGAGGACAATCCGCTGTTTGAGAAAGTGCAATAAAATTAGCTACAGGCTTAGAGACTAGTATGTTTTGAGTGTGGGTTTTTTGACATCCATACTCGTCCGTGACTGTAAGTACCACTGGAAATGTTGTTGTGGTATCGGTGTTGAAATTGTGGGTTACATCTGAAAGGGTTGAGGTGGGCGAACCATCCCCGTAGTCCCAGACGTACGAGATGTTGGTGCCGGAAGATGAATTGGTAAAACAGAGTGGGTCTCCACTACATACAATGGTGTCTGAAGTGTAGCTAGCAATAGGGTAGGAGAGCTGAATGTAATTCTCTATCATATATGTGCTATCACATCCTCTAGCGTCCGTAACCGTAAGGGTTACACTATAATTACCCGTATTTGTGTAAGTGTGAGATGGGTTTTGTAATGTGCTTGTGCTTCCATCCCCAAAATCCCAAAACCATGCAGCCATGGTAGATGGTTGCTGGTTGAATGAAAGGTCGGTAAATTGTGTGTTTAATGGAGGACAACCACGAGTCTGTGATGCTGAGAAGCGAGGCGAAGGTAATGAGTTAACAGTTAAAGCATTATTCAGTATCGAATTTTTAGTACATCCTAAGGAGTCAATTACCGTGAGTCGAAGATTTAAAATGCCAGGATCAACGTACATGTGAGAGGTAGTGTCTCCACTAGTAAAATCAGCTATTCCATCTCCAAAATACCATTTCCATTGACTGATGGGAAAATTGGAAATGGAGCTATCGTAAAAATATACTGTATCGAACTGACAAATAACCGGTGGAGTGAAATTGAAGGAAGCTTGTAAATTTGAAATTTTAATCAAAAAAGTTTGTTTTGTTGAGTCAGCACACATATTGGTGTCGTTGTATACTCTTAATTCTACAGAATATGACCCAGGATTTGTGTATGTATGCGATGGGTTAGCGGCTGTAGATGTGGTGCCATCCCCAAATTGCCAATAATAATCGGTGGCACCTTGCGATGTGTTGTTGAATATCACCGCATGGGGAGCGCTACACGAGATGGGATTTGCTGCTGTAAAGTTAGGTTTAGGATATCTGATATAAACAT
This sequence comes from uncultured Lentimicrobiaceae bacterium, assembly GCA_964653595.1. Classification (GTDB taxonomy): domain Bacteria; phylum Bacteroidota; class Bacteroidia; order Bacteroidales; family WCHB1-69; genus JBAXTE01. The sequence continues at coordinate 34,051 of CAZZHH010000020.1, read as the reverse complement.
AATTCTCACGCATGAGTGAGTCTTTGCATCCATTGTGACTTACCACCAAGGCGACATCTACAAAAGCAGTGTCTTGAAAGGTGTGCATTGGGTTTTGTTCGGTTGATTCTCCATCATCTACAAAATACCAATGCCACTCGTTTCCATAACCAGTTGATAAATCTGTGAATTGTGTTTTCAGAGGATGACACCCAAAAAGGGAATCTCCAACAAAATTTGCGGTTGGTTTTACTCCTGTTTTAATATAATTTGGCATTAAGATGGTGTCTGAACACCCTTCTGAATTTACGATAATCAACGTAACATTAAAATGGCCTGTGTCTGAATAGATATGAGTAGGGTTTTGTCCAGTAGAAGTTTGCCCATCTCCAAAATTCCAAAGCCAACTGGTAGCTGGTGGACTAATATTACTATTATCGATGAAATTTACGGTAAGTGGAACACACCCTTTTTTTACATCTGCTTCTATATTAGCTATTGGTAATGTGATGTTTATGTAGTTAGGCTTTGTGAATGTGTTTACACAGCCCGAATTGTCTGTCACAGTCAATGAAACAGAATAGGCTCCACTTTGATTATAAGTATGAGTCGGATTTAATGATGTGGATGTAGTTCCGTCTCCAAAATCCCAGTAAACAGATTGTGTATTTGGTGTGTTGTTAGTAAAGTTAACAGTAAATGGATAGTTACAGGCAATGGTGTCGTTTGCTAAAAAATTGATGGTTGGTCCAGGTAATACGTTTATATAATTACTAATTGTGGTTGTGTCTGAACATCCATTTATATTTGTTGCAATCATGGTAATAGTATAATTGCCAGGTGTTGTAAACCCATGAGAGGTTATCTCTCCAGTGCCATTGGTACCATCGCCAAAATCCCACACATAGGTTGTATTAGGTCCCGAATTTCCAGTAAGAGTTGGCTGAAAAGGGGTGCATCCAGATGTTGAAGATGCTGAAAATCCAGAGTTAAACCCACTTAAATCTATGTAGTTGGTATAGGTAATTGAATCTTTACACCCAACATCGTTGGTAATGACCAAGGTGGGTGAAAAAAGTCCAGTGTTGGTGTACTCATGAGATGGGTTTTGAAGTGTAGATATTGATGAGCCATCTCCAAAATTCCATGAATATGTGAGCCCATTTCCAGAAGATAAATTATTGAAGTTTGTCGTTAATGGGGGTGTGCAAGAAAAGGTGGGTGTTCCATTAAACATAGCTGTTGGCTTGGGCTTTACTCTTATATGATTTATTTTAGTTTTGCTGCCAGTACATTGGTTTGCGTCTCTAATAGTTAGAGTTACCGTAAATAACCCAGGGGTTACATATACATGATTTCCAGTAGCTAAGCTAGAAGACTGCCCGTCACCATAATCCCAAGTGTATTGGATGATAGCGGCTGGCCCTGTAGCTTGTGAGGTAAAATTTGTTTGAAAAGGTTGGCACCCAACGGTATCAGAAGTGGCCGTAAAGGTAACCGAAGGTAATGCAAAAACAGTGATTAAATTGCTTTTAATTTTTGTATTAGAGCCACTTCCGTTGGTTGCAGTTAAAGTTACTGTGTATACTCCAGGAGCAGTGTATGCATGGGTTGGGTTTCGCAATGTAGATGTAATACCATCTCCAAAGCTCCAATTCCAGCTTGTAGGATTGTTGGTTGAAATGTCTTGAAATGATACAATCAGCATTCCACAACCGGTGGTCGTATTTTGATTAAAATTGGCAATGGGGGCTTGTGCAAAAATAGAATTTATAGAAATGAGTGTTAGGATGAGTGTCGTTTTTAGAAAATCTATCATATGAATAAATTTAGCTTCGTTTGTAGTCCAAAAGATTGTCAAAAATACATGTTTTATGTTAATTTTTGAGCTTTTTGTAATTTTTTATCACTATTTACCAAATTAAGAGGTCGTTAATTGTCATAAATTTGGTAAAATTAATCCTTACTTTTATAGATGAATAATCTCGAAATTAGAGTTAAAGAGAGTGAATTTATAAGTTTAATAACAAATTTGCAAAGTGAATAATTTTTTTTTAAGTCAATTTTTAGACCAATTTTGTGCCCAAAAGGTTGCCTATTCTTAGACTAATGTTTTTTTTTATTAACTTTGTCACATAAATAAAAAAAGTAACATATTAACAATGGAAATAGCTTCAAAGTACGAACCTTTGCAAACAGAGGATAGATGGTATTCGGTATGGATGAGTAACAAATTTTTTAAATCTACTCCCGATCATAGAGAGCCTTATACAATAGTTATTCCTCCACCTAACGTTACGGGTGTATTGCATATGGGTCATATGTTAAATAATACGATTCAGGATGTGTTAATTAGACGTGCAAGAATGCAAGGGTATAATGCTTGTTGGGTTCCTGGTACCGATCATGCCTCTATTGCTACAGAAGCAAAGGTGGTTGCTAAATTGAAAGAAGAAGGTATAGAAAAATCTACTTTAACACGCGAACAGTTTTTAAAACATGCATGGGAATGGAAAGAGAAACATGGTGGAATTATCTTAGAGCAACTTAAAAAACTTGGTGCTTCATGCGATTGGGATAGAACTTCTTTTACCATGGATCAAACTTTGTCTGATTCAGTAATTCAAGTTTTTGTTGATTTATTTAACAAAGGGTTGATTTATCGAGGAGTTAGAATGGTGAACTGGGATCCAAGTGCACTCACTGCCCTTTCAGATGAAGAAGTTATCTATAAAGAGGTACAATCAAAACTCTATTATCTAAGATATAAAATTGAAGGTACTGAGGAGTGGCTAACTATTGCTACCACTCGTCCAGAGACCATCCTTGGCGACACCGCTGTTTGTGTTCACCCTGAAGATGTGAGATTTGCACATTTGAAAGGCAAAAGGGTAATGGTTCCTTTGATTAACCGTAGTGTTCCGATTATTTTTGACGAATATGTAGATCGTGAATTTGGAACAGGAGCATTAAAAATTACTCCCGCTCACGATATTAATGATTATAATCTTGGGATTAAATATAAACTCGAAAGTATTGATATCTTCAACGATAATGGAACATTGAACGAAAAAGCACAACTTTACATTGGTAAAGACCGTTTTGATGTTCGGGATGAAATTGTAATTGATTTAGGAAAATCGGGCAATTTAGTAAAAGTCGAAGAGTACGTTAATAAAGTTGGAACAAGCGAACGTACTGGCAGTGTAATTGAACCTAAACTTTCATTACAATGGTTCTGCAAAATGCAAGACATGGCTGCACCTGCTCTTGAAGTAGTGATGAACGACACCATCAAATTTCACCCAGAGAAATATAAGAATACATACGCGCATTGGATGAATAACATCAAAGATTGGTGTATTTCGCGTCAATTGTGGTGGGGACACCGGATTCCGGCTTGGTATATCTCTTCCAACGAGTTTGTGGTAGCCATGAACGCTGAAGAAGCGCTCGAAAAAGCAAAAATAATAAACCCAAATATCACTGCCGACCAATTGCATCAAGACGAAGATGTATTGGATACTTGGTTCTCATCATGGTTATGGCCAATTTCTGTTTTCGATGGAATATGTAATCCTAAGAATGAGGATATTGCCTATTATTACCCCACAAAAGCACTTGTTACTGCGCCAGAAATTCTATTTTTCTGGGTAGCAAGGATGATTATGGCTGGTTTAGAATACAACAAAGAGATTCCGTTCAAAGATGTTTATTTAACGGGAATCGTTCGCGACAAACAACGTCGAAAAATGTCCAAATCACTAGGCAATTCGCCCGATCCGATTGATTTGATGAAATTATACGGAGCAGATGGTGTACGTGTTGGTATGCTATTAAGTTCTCCAGCGGGTAACGACTTGCTTTTCGACGACTCGATGTGCGAGCAAGGACGAAACTTTAACAACAAAATTTGGAATGCATTACGATTGGTTAAAGGCTGGGAGGTAAGCAATGAGATTCCTCAGCCCGATTATGCTGCAAACTCCATCGCTTGGTTTGAAGCGAAATTCAATCAAACACTAGAAACCATCCATGAACACTTTGAAAAATTCCGTCTCTCAGATGCATTGATGAGTGTCTATAAATTGATTTGGGACGATTTCTGTTCATGGTATTTAGAAGCCATCAAACCTGCATATCAGAAACCCATAGACGCTAAAACATTAGAACAAACTATTGTTATTTTTGAACGTTTGATGCAAGTTGCACACCCATTTATGCCATTTATTACAGAAGAAATTTGGCATATTTTGCGTGAACGAGACGAAAAAGATTGTATCATGATTTCAAAGATGCCAGAAGTTGAAAAAATCGATTCTAAAATTCTAGAAGCTTTTGAACTTACTTCTCAAGTAATCATGAATGTTAGAACTGTTCGTCAAGAAAAAAACATAGCAAACAAAGAAAAACTTTCCATGCAAATTATTGCCAATCCAAATACTATGGATCAAACTTTCAATTCTTTAATCATCAAACTTTGTAATTTTGATACCATCGAATATACAAAAGAAAAAGCCTCAGATACCGTTGGTTTTGTTGTAAATGGCGTGGAATATTTCGTTAGATTGGGTAATTTAATTGACATAGAAGCTGAAATCAAAAAAGTAGAAGATGAAATTAATTATTTGAATGGCTTTTTAAAATCTGTATTAGGGAAACTCTCCAACGAAAAATTTGTTTCAGGTGCACCCGAACAAGTTGTGGCTCTAGAGCGGAAAAAACAATCCGACGCAGAGTCTAAAATTGAATTACTTCAACTTCGATTGAACGAACTAAAGAAATAGTTCTAAAAACAATATTAAAAAAAAGTGGTATGGGAAGCTGTACCACTTTTTTATTTCTTCATCATGTGTATCCTGAAAACCCTATGCTGAATTCCTATGTTTAATTTCAATTTTGGAAATTATAACTATTCATATGCTTGATTTTCTATCAGAAAAATTATTCTAATACTTCTGTAAGATGAAATTAAAAAAATGCCTCTTCATAATTTTTTTGTAAATCTAAATATTATTCCTAATTTTGAAAATAATTATAAAAAATAAAATTATGAAACGAAATTTTACCATTTTTACATTATTGCTAATAATTTGCATTGGCAATTTAAGTTCCCAAACAACCTCTGTCACTAGCGGAAATTGGACAAGTCCTGCTACTTGGGGTGGCATACCTCCTTCACCAGGTGCAACTGTAATCATCAATCACTCTGTGACATTGGATTTAGACTATGGATATTCAACTGGCTCTATCACCATCAATAACGCGGGGTCATTAAATAGCAATTCCGCTATGAGAGCATTTGCCGTCTCTGGAGGAACCTTAACTGTAAACGGAACGCTAAATATTCCAAGAGTTGCCCTATTTGGAGGCACAATAACCAACTCTGGAACTTTTCAAATCGACAGTTTATTAAATCAAACTATTTTAAACAACACAAATAATGGAATAATCAATGCCACGCAGTTTATGATTAGCACAGGTGGAAGTTTTACAAACCTTGGTACTGTAAACTCAACAAATCTCTTAAATATTGCAACTATTGATAATACTGGATCCATAAACGTTACAGACATTTTGAATTCAAAAAGTTTTACAAACTCTTTGTCCGGAATTATTCATGTAAGCAATAATTTTTTAAATACAGACTCAATAGTGACACCAAATTTGTTTACAAACAATGGTAGCGTAATTGTTGACCACGATTGGAGAAATGCTGGAAACATTGATGGTTCTGGGGGATTTTGTGTTCATAATAATTCAATGAATACAGGATCAATTTCTGGTACTATTGATTTTTGTGATCAAACAGGGAACGTTGTGGATTTGAATACAGGCTCTATTGATGCAACAGTAACCTATTGTCAAAATGCATGTAGTGTTGGTGTTTCAGAGAATTTAGCATCAGCATCCTTTTCGCTCTATCCAAATCCAAACAATGGCATATTTGCCTTGATTTCAAATTCAAATAATTTCAATCTTGAAATCTTCGATCTTCTTGGTCAAAAAGTATACTCCGATAAAGTAGTGCAATCCACAATGGAGATTCAAATACCAAACAACACAAAAGGAATTTATTTCTGCAAAATCATCAACGAAAAGGAGGAGACGATTAAGGTGATAAAAATCGTTGTAAATTAATATTTTTGTAAACAATAATAGAAGAGTATTTTAACCCAATCTTTTTTAATACTTTTTACTCTGAATAAAAAATAAGTGTTATACCCAAATTAATCAATAGGATATTTTAAAATTCAACAAAGATTCTCCTTATTTGTAAAAGTTAAATTGCAATTGCGGAAAATAGGAGACAGTTGTTTTACTAATTACAATCACGATTTTTTATCAGATTACGAAGCTTTAGGTGTCGAATATTCATAGCTACGCATGAAATACGTGGCTATGAAGCTGAAAAGTATAAATTATTTTGTCATAAAATTTGCTTTGATGTGCAAATTTTATGACAAAAATCGATTCATTTGGTTTAGATTTTTGGGATTAAAAAAGTCTAACTAATTGATTTATCCTGGTTTAATAGTTTATGCGGTTCTGTCGCTAGTTCTTTGTTCAACGAAGGGATTTTCGTGGAAGAGATCAGCATGATTACGATCTTGCCGATTGAATTTGTGGAAAATAGTATTGAAAACTGTGCGAACAAAAGGGTTAATCCTTCCTGATGATGAATTTCTGGGAGAAACTGCGGTTATCTTTCTCCACTTTCAGAAAATAGACTCCGTTGGGAAGTGCCTTGACGTCAATCAGTTCCTTTTGAAGGTTAGATTCCCAAGATTTTATGGTTTTTCCTGTCAAATCGACAATGGAAAGTTTTCGATTTCTAATTGTTTCAAAAACACAGTTCAACAGATCAGACGTTGGGTTTGGAGAGATGGACATTATTGGAGAAGAAAAGTCATCAACAGCAGCACAGAAATCACAATTGGATGTCCCGATGCTAGATGAATCACTTTCAAACATTAAGTCAGTAGCTGTATTCGAATAATTTGTTACAAGAAAAATATACCATTGTCCAACTGGGGCATCTGGAATATGAACATACTCCTGACTACCAGCTTCAAAACTACAATCGATCAGATTTCCTATGGGATAACCTCCCAAATCTGCTGGATTGGCACCAACAGATGAAGGATGATTTGCACTCAAGGTGTCTATATTTAATTGAGAGCAATATCCCAGACTTTGAATCTCGGTAATAGTATCAGCGGCAAATGGACCCCAACAAGCAAAATCAATATCTCTGTTTGGGGAAGTGGACAATTTAATATTTATTTTACCCGCTTGCTTCACCTGAAAACAAAACCATACAGGATTTGGAGTAGTGATTAAACACGCGACACTATCGCCGGCTGTTCCGCTACAAACGCCCAACGGTATTGTTTGAGATGCACTTATGCATGATTGGACCAGATGTGCACAGTCATAACTTTGCGAATAAACATTCATTGCAACGATGGCAAAGAATAAAAAGATGGACATTTTTAGTTTTTTCATATTATTTGGTTTTGTTTATGTGTCAAATATAACATAAATTTCAATAATTCTAATGATAAAACATGCTTTTTTGCTATTTTTTATTAAAAACAACGCATTAACTCCTCAAAATTGAACCAAAATTAATCAATAGGAGATTTGAAAAAATCGAACTACTTGATTTAGAAACATTTAATCGTTTCAGCGATTGTATCGCTGATTCTGGGTTGAATGTTGCCAAAATTATAACCAACTAGTTGATATCTGTTTTATTTGAAAATTTGGCGTTGGGAATCTTAAATTTATTTATTTAATTTTAAAATCATGCATCAAACCATTTGCGGTATCGATTGTACCGAGTGCAAAGAGTTCGGCACTAACTGCCAAGGTTGTAACAATATCAAAGGCAAAGTTTTCTGGTCACAATACATGGGCCTGGACACCTGCCCGATGTACCACTGCTGTGTCGATGAAAAACAACTTCCACACTGTGGCAAATGCAGCGACCTTCCTTGCAACATCTACTTCGAAACCCGTGATCCGGAAATGAGCGAGGAGCAACACAAAGCGGCTATTCAAAACCGTGTTGAAATATTGAAAGCGATAGATTAATCTGAAATACTTCAATACTAGCCAAATGGAATACTTAAAATCACCTAGAACACTCAAATAGTGTCCCTTTGATAATTTTGTGCCTTCGTGGCTAGGGATTTAAATCACAAATTACCCATCCATTCAACAAAGATGTCTGTTTTTTCCAATTTTAAGAGTTTCCGTTGGTCTAATTTTGCATCGTAAATCAAAAAAAATCAAACGTATGAAAAACATTTTTTATTGGGTGGAGATACCCTCAACGGATTTCGATCGAGCTGTCAACTTTTACAACAACCTGCTTGGTATCCATCTCGAAAAGATCGATTGTGGCATAGAGAAGATGGCCTGTCTGCCAAATGACGCAGGTGCAATTTTTTATTCCCCAGATTACAAACCATCAATGGACGGAGTGTTAGTGAGCCTAAATGCGGGTAAAGATTTAGACAGATGGATGAAAAAAGTGGAAATAAATGGAGGCAAAATCACCCAACCAAAAACTAAAATCGAAGCAGAAGGTCGTGGCTGGTTCGCCCATTTTACTGATACAGAAGGAAATAGGTTGAGTTTATACGGTTATTAATTTTGGTGGATTTATTCTAAACTGTCATGCTGAGTATTATCGAAGCATTAGTCAATGAACACTTCGATAATCTCGGTATGAAAAGCACTTAAGAATTGATGTTAAACTATTGTCAAATAAAAATGATTTATTATTTATCTTTGGTAGTCAAAAGTTTATACTTAAACATCTGAAGTATTGTCTTCTTAATTCTCATTATCCCGACTAACCTTTGTAGAATCAAAGTCAACACATTTCAAATTTAATAACAAATCTATGTTTTATCGTTTCATTCAGCCTTCTGCGCCATTGGCCTTGTTTATCAGGCACTATTGGTTTTTGGAAATGGATGCCGCCGAAGGTGTCGGGCAGTTGCAACGGGTAGTCCCAAACGGATATGTGGAACTGACCTTCCATTTTAGCGATCGCCTTCAAATGATTAAACAACATAGCGACTTACAATCAAGAACCATTTTGAGCGGACAAAAAACCGGATTTTTCGACGTCCTGCCCACTGGAAAGACCGAAATGCTCACTATTCAGTTTTTCCCGCACAGCGCTGGACTCTTTTTCGATCTACCCTTGAATGACCTTTCTAACGAAAACATCGATTTAAGCGAAATAATCGGGAATGTATCCCGCGACTTGGAGGAACAGCTTTGCCATTTGAAAACACTCCAACAGAGGATAAACCGAATTGAACAATTTCTTCTCAAACAGCTCTCCCGAAAAACTGAATACGAGTGGAAACGTATGGTTCACAACATCCAACTGATCAACGACTCAAATGGTGGGATTACACCTCAACTGCTAGCTGATGAGTCTTGTTTGAGCCGCAAACAGCACGAACGGATGTTCAAAAAAATGGTGGGACTCACCCCCAAACAATACCTGAAAATCATCCGGTTTCAATACACTCTTTTCGCCTACCAGCAACACCCACTCGAAAACCTCACCTCACTGGCCTACCGCTGCGGCTACTACGACCAATCACACATGAACAACGAATTCAAAGAGTTCTCGGGCATCACCCCCAAACAATACTTTTCCGAATGCGAAACACCTTACTCGGATTACTTTTGAGTGGAGTAAGAATTATTATTTTGACATTCAGAAATGAACCCAATGAGTCCCCTTCATTAATTTTGTGTCTTCGTGCCTTTGTGGCTAAGTGGTAAATAATCCGTACCTTTGCACCAAATATCAAGGGCAAATGAAACAGACATTTTACGACCTGCAACAGGCAATGAAAGGGGAATTAAAGACCGATTCGCTCCATACGTTGATGTACGCCACCGATGCTTCGGCATACCGCGAGGAACCACTGGCAGTGGCCTTTCCGGTGGACAATCGGGATATCCACACCATCATCAGGTTTTGTTCCTCCCAAAACATCCCGCTGATTCCCCGCACCGCGGGCACTTCGCTGGCCGGCCAGGTGGTGGGCAAAGGGCTGATCGTGGACGTGTCGCGCCATTTAACCAAGATCATCGAAATCAACGCCGAGGAGCGCTACGCCATCGTGCAACCGGGTGTGATCCGCGACGAACTCAACCGGGTGGTGGCCAAACACGAACTCTTTTTCGCCCCCGAAACCTCCACTTCCAACCGCTGCATGATCGCTGGCATGGTGGGCAACAACTCGTGCGGCGCCAATTCGCTCATATACGGGAGCACCCGCGACCACATCCTCTCCATCAAGGCCAATTTGCACGACAACAGCGAAGTGGAATTCGGCCCGCTCACCAAAGAGGAGTTTGACCAAAAACTGACGTTGCAATCTGCCGAAGGTGAACTCTACCTAGGACTCAAGCAATTACTGGAAGACAAAATATTGCAAGAGGAGATTAAAATCCAGTTTCCTGACCCACAATTGCGTCGTCGAAACAACGGTTATGCCCTAGACGAGCTTTTCAACAGCTGCGTTTTCTCCGCCACCGACAAGAAATTCAACTTCTGCGAACTGATTGCGGGTTCGGAAGGGACGCTCTGTTTTATCACCGAAATCAAGGTAAATCTTTCTCCTTTTCCTCCCAAACATAAGGGACTGCTTTGCATTCACACCAACACCGTGATGGACGCCCTGAACGTGAACCTCATCGCACTCAAATACAAACCACAGGCTGTGGAACTGATGGACAACGAAATCCTACAGCTTACCCGCGACAACATAGAACAGAGCAAAAACCGTTTCTTCGTAGAAGGTGATCCCGGCGCTATCGTTATCGTCGATTTTGCGGAAGAGTCGGAAGAAATACTCCGTGAAAAGTGCACCCAACTAGAATCCGATGCACGCAGGGCAGATCTGGGAACCCATTTCCCGCTCATCACTGGATCCGACATGCGCAAAGTGTGGGATCTTCGCAAAGCTGGTCTGGGCATCCTTTCCAATATGCCCGGCGACGCCAAACCCGTCCCCGTGATCGAGGACACGGCCGTGAACCCTCAAGTACTGCCGCAATACATTAAAGAATTCGACCTGATTTTAAAAAAATATCGCCTGAGTTGCGTATATCATGCCCACATCGGCACCGGTGAGATCCATCTGCGCCCGGTCCTAAACCTTAAAAATCCGGCGGATGTGGAGATGTTCCACACCATCGCGCTGGAATCGGCGAAGTTGGTTAAAAGGTATCACGGCTCTCTCAGTGGCGAACATGGTGATGGCCGTCTCCGTGGCGAGTTCATCCCGTTGATGTTGGGCGACGTGGTTTATGCCGCTTTCAAAGAGCTGAAAAAGCAGTGGGACCCAAAAGGGATATTCAACCCAGGTAAAATTACCGACACACCCCCTATGAACGCATTTCTGCGCTATGAACTAGGCAAACCCACCCGTGAAATTGACACCATTTTCGATTTTTCCACTACTGGTGGACTGCTCAGAGCCATCGAAAAATGCAACGGCTCCGGCGACTGCCGCAAAACCATTCTGGCGGGTGGTGCCATGTGTCCTTCGTACCAAGCTACATTGGACGAAAAGAACGCAACCCGTGCCCGGGCGAACATCTTGCGGGAATTTCTAACCAACTCCCCCAAGAAAAATCCGTTCGACCACAAAGAGATCTATGAAGTCCTTGACTTGTGCCTGAGCTGCAAAGCCTGCAAGGCGGAATGTCCCTCGAACGTAGACATCACCAAGTTTAAGGCGGAATTTCTGCAACACTATTACGATGCACACCATGTTCCGCTGCGGTCATTCATGATTGGCAACTTCCCATACATCAACGTATTGGGTTCCTATATGCCACATATTTTCAACTTTTTCGCCACCAACCCGTTTACTGGGTACATTCTGAAAAAATCGCTCGGATTTGCACCAAAACGGAGCATTCCAACGGTCTACAAAATCACTTTGCGCAATTGGTGCAAAAAACATTTAAAACCCATTGAAAACCCGATTAAACGCGTCTATCTGTTTGCTGACGAGTTCACCGACATCAACGACACGGTTATTGGTATCAAAGCGGTGAAACTGCTGACGGCACTCAACTACGAAGTCAACATCGTGAACCATGGTTTCAGCGGCCGTACTTATCTTTCCAAAGGGTTGGTTCGCAAAGCGCGCAACTTGGCGACTAAAAACGTGCTCATTTTCAAAGAGCTGATCAATGACGAGACCCCGCTTCTCGGGATCGAACCATCGGGAATCCTTTCGTTTAGAGATGAATACCCCGAACTAGTGCCTAGCCACTTGGTAAACGACGCCAAACTCATCGGTCGAAACAGTTTCCTGATGGACGAGTTCATCGCTTCGGAGTTCCAAAAGGGAAACATTGACGCATCACGGTTTTCAAAGGAGGAGAAAAGCATTCTGTTTCACGGCCACTGTTACCAAAAAGCGCTGTCATCCACCACGCCAACCAAAATCATGATGCAGATTCCGATTAACTATCACGTAGAAGAGATCAAATCGGGTTGCTGTGGAATGGCCGGCGCTTTCGGATTCGAAAAAGAACACTACAAAACCTCGATGAAAGTCGGCGAGATGGTCTTGCTACCAGCCGTCCGAAATGCGGATTCAAGCACGTTAATCACCGCCACAGGAACCAGTTGCCGCCATCAGATCAAAGACGGAGCTGAAAAAACAGCCTATCATCCTGTGGAAATTTTGTATGATGCATTATTAAAATAAGTCAATTTTTCGGTGACCAATCTTAGCATCATTAAAAAAAAATGCTCTACTTAAATTAGAGCATTTTTTATGAATTTGACTAATTTCGAATGAGCTTAAACTGTTCTGATTTGCCTTTTTTATCTAGAATCTTTAAAAGATAAATACCTGGTTTTAAAAAGCTCATATCTAAATTTGAACTTGTAGATTGATTGATAGAATGATTGTAAATTTTTGCACCATTTCCATTGAATATTTCAATAATTACGTCTTCATTTGACAAGCCTAGAATAGAGATTTTATCTGTAAATGGATTTGGAATTACCTGAAGTTTAGTGTTCATATCACATGCAAGAGATTTTGGTTCAAATACATGCGTTGTACCGTCAAAATCTACTTGAGTTAAACGGTAATATACTATTCCATTTGGCTTTTGATCATCGATGTAGCTGTATTCTATCCAATTGTTACTATTTCCACTTCCTGGAATTTGAGTTATGGAAGTATAGTGAATTCCATCAGTACTACGTTCTATGATAAAGTGACTATTGTTGATTTCCGACGCAGTTACCCATCTAATTAGAGCATCATTTTTTATACATTGCACATCCAATGAAACTAATTCTATTGGCAATATAGAGGATGTGTTCACTCCTCCATGTATCCAGTCTTCACTAAATCCAGACATCGTTACTTCTACGTATTTTGTCTCAATTCCTAAGTCAGTTGCAGAACCAGTAGTGGGTGAATAAACCGTAAAACAAGGCGTACATCCAAAATCATTGTTAGAATAGCTATTATCTTCATTTATTCCAGAGTATCTGGTAACTTTTAAATCAGATAGTCCATTTACATCGTCAGTGCTGTTTTGATTTAATTTTGAATTTACGATTAGCTCATTAAGCTCTGTGTCGGTAAAATAAAACCTAGCTTTCACATTAGTTGTTGGCGCATTTTCTGAAGTGATTTTAAAGTGTCGTTTTAGATAATAGGTGCTATTGTAATACGTAGTGGATGGTTCGATATAACTCCATGCATTTACAGCTCCCAGATTGTTGGAGTTATCCTGGATCGATAATATTACTTGATTAGATACATCTGTAATATGCCACCAATCATTCTGTCCTCTTACAATACAATTACCGTTTGCAACTCCTGATATTTGTGAAGGTCCTGTAGGAGAAGTATAATTTAACCATGTTGAAGAACAACCTCTACTGTCGGTAACCCTAAAGTTTCTGGATGTATTAAAAGGTACTGCAAAAATATTGGAAGCGTGAGAAACAGAAGGAGATTGTTGTTCAAAGTTTGTGTAAATGTTAGAACCGCCACTTGCAAACAATTCTATTCGCCTTGCTGTTGGATTATTGCAAAGAGGTTGAACCGTAAGTGAAGGAAGTTGATAGAAGTTTGCTATTACAGAATTCGTCCATGATCCAACACAACCAGTGGAGCTGTTTTTAGATCTCACATGTACCGTAATAGCATTAGGTGCCGTATACGTTGAGGTTGTGTATTGGTAAGGAATAGTTGCATCTGAAAATGCTATGGTTGTTCCACCGTCTATTGAAAATTCTACAACATCTGCATTCAAGCCTACATTTGCAGACAATGTCACCGATCCATCGCCACAATTGTTACTTGGAGTAATAGTTGCTGGTCCAATATTTTTCTCGGAGACTGTTAATGTATAATTTCCAGTAGCCCCAGATAATTGATAACTTCCTAAAGAAATATAATATGTTACCCCATTTGTACTGCAAAAGGTTAAACTCGACTTGCCAGAATTACAGCCTATATCAAATCCATCATCGTTACAATTGACTTCTGTAAATGACCCACAGCTTCCAGTGTAAAGATGAAGTTCGGTGTCGAAGTTGGTGGTAATATCACACGTGCTAATATTTATTTGATTTCCTGTACCTATAAATTTATACCAAACATTATTATCATGATTACCACAAGAGCTAGCACCTACAGGTGGCGAATCGTTTGTGGCACAAATGTTTGTTTGTAATCCACTAGAGTAAGGAAGAGAACCTATCGAAGTAGCATTTACGCATAAATCATTTGTAGGAGCTGACAATACTGTAACAACAACACTAGCACATGTGGATGTGTTACAAGTGCCCTCGGCTCGAACATAATAGGTAGTGGTTGAAGATGGGTTTACAGATATCGAAGTCCCAGTGCCTTCATACACTCCTCCACACGATCCGGAATACCATTTCCAACTGGCACCTGTACCCAAACTACCTCCCACTAAAGTCAATGTTTTAGAAGTAGTGTTGCATGTATTATTATTTGTAACTGTGATGTTAGTTGCATTTGTGGATAAACTGTTTACAGTAACGTTGTAACTAACACATGCTGTATTATTACATGTGCCTTCGGCACGAACATAATAGGTTGTATTTGTAGTAGGACTCACTGTTATTGATGTGCCTGTACCAACAGAAGTGCCTCCACATGATCCAGAATACCATTTCCAACTAGCTCCTGTACCCAAACTACCTCCATTCACTGTGAGTGAAGTAGAATTGCCAGAACAGATGGTAGAGGTTCCTGTAATAGATGTTGGCGCAATAGAATTGCTGTTTACAATCCAAGAATATTGGGTTATGGGCGACACATCACATCCTGAGCCAGAACAGACTTTCTGCATTTCAATATAAAAGTTGCCCGGTACGGCGGTAGTAGAAGGTATAGTTGTTGACCATCCAGCAGATGCAAGTCCTGCAATGGTAGTGCTCGATCGATAATTGATTTGACAACTTCCAGTGCCACCACCATTGTCTGTCGGGTTAATGAGGGTAAGAACCTGACCTTCACAAACGGATGCTGTATTAGGAGATTTTGTTGCCGTAGGAGCAACAGGGTCTGGAACAACAGTTGCGATAACGCTAGGAGTGTAAGCAGTACAATTTCCGGAAGTAACTTTGCGAACATAATAAGTAGTTTGAGTGATAATGCCTTCATTAAATGCGATGGAATTAGCACCTGCAATATCTGTGTAATTTGTGGGTGCAGAACCACATCCTGAGGTACATTTCATCCATTGATAAGTATATGTTTGAGCACAATTTCCTCCAGAGGGAGAAACTGTGTTTGTAAATGCTGCTAAATCTGCTCCAGTACAAACAGTTTGCGCAGAACCTATGGATCCTGCATTTAATGCTTGGTAGGATGGGTGATTTAATGCTGTTTGAGTTGTCCCGGCATTACCACTATTTCCTATGTGACCATCTGAACTTGCACCTCCAGCACCACCAGAACAATTGGTAGTTCCTGTTATGGTATTTGACTCACATGGATTTCTAAAGATTTTAATTCGGCCACCGCCGCCACCTGCTCCGCCTCGAGCCCAATCAAAACAAGCACCATAGTTTGTGTTTGGCAGTGCAGCTCCACCGCCTGCTCCACCATTAGCGGAAAGGTTGCCAGTAAAGCTCATCGTTCCGCAGGATTGAATTAATATTCCTCCACCAGATCCACCACCTGCACCACCACCTGCACCACCTGCATAGTCGTAGCTTTCTTGAGGGCAAATGGAACATCCATTGTACCCAGAAGCAGTGCAATCATAAGCATTGTCAGTGGAGTTACCACTCGCATTACCACCTGCACTTCCGTTATTCCCATTACAAGATATTGTGCCTGAAAGAGTTAAAGTGGATGCAGCTTTTAGGGAGACTTGACCACCGCCAGCTCCTCCATTTCCGCCTGGGTTCCCATTATTCCATGCGCCTCCACCACCTCCGGCTCCACCGCCTCCAGAACCCCAATTTATATCGGTTCCAGAGGATGTTCCGTATGTAGAAGCAACTGAGCCTCCAAGAGCATAAGTCCCTCCAGTTGCCCCTCCGCCGGTAGATCCACTTGCTGATATTGCTCCTGATGCACCTTGTCCACCATAAGAACCACCAGCACCACCAGCACCACCAGCACCCCCACCATCATGTCCATCTTTATTGCCTGAACAGAAAAATCCACCACAAATTTGGTCTATACATGTCGCATTTCCTCCGTTTGATCCTGCATTTCCACCACCAGTTCCTTGACCAGCAAGACCACCTTTGCCTCCGTATCCTCCATTGCAATAGTTGTCTGGACTGTTAAAAGCCTCTATTCCTCCCGCACCACCAGTCCCTCCAATATTGCCAGCACCATCTCCATTTATATTGCCTATAACTTGAACTACATTTGCCTCAACGTTAAAATAGTGACATGTTGCATCTACGGTAGCTGTAATGCCATTATTGATGGTAAATGTACCAATGTTGATATGGTTCCCTGATACGGTTGTGTTTGTGCTTATTGTCCAATTGTTGCCACCATGATCAATATTTCCACAATAGTTGTTTGGTGTATAGTATATTGTATTAGAAGATGTAGTATAATATAAGCCACTACATCCATCGTAATATCTAACTCTCCACGTGTTTGCTCCAACATTCAATGTTGCTGAATACGAAGCCGTTGTCCCTGTTGATGTCCAGGCTCCTCCGTTTACCTGTACTTCATATCTCGAACTTGGGTGATTTCCCAAACTGCCACTCCAAGTGAGTGAAACGGAAGGATTTAAAACATTACTATTATTTGCAGGAGAAGAAAGGGTTGGGGTAGTGGAAGAAACAGAATATACATTTACTGTAACATCGTTGCTTAAGAAAGTAGAGCTCGTGCATCCACTGCAGCGCATTCTTAAACGATACGTTGTTGATGAAGTCAGAGTAGTTGTAAAATTAGCAGTAGTACTCCATGATCTCACAACGCCACCAGAGGTGTTTTCCCACTGATATTCCCAAGTATTTGCTCCTAAGCAATAGCCTCCACTGCTCGTGGAATATTGATAGGTAACACTTCCGCCAGGACAAACTGTTGCACTTGATGCATTTGCCGTAATGGATGTATGGAGCATTACAAGCAGCAACCAGATTCCAATTTAAAGTAAAATTTCCTGAGCCACTATACCCATCGACAATAAACCAAACTCGCTGGGTTGTACCTGTTGTGTTAACCCAAGGATTATTTTGAGTGTCTGCATCATCCACACAGTAAATTTGAGTTCCTGGACAACTTGCACCATAACCCATGTAATGGTATGAATCATAATCATTGGTTGACTGCCAAATATCTACACTGTAGTTGTTCGGAACATCCAGATAAAACATTCTATCTGGGTAACCCGTTCTGCAAGTGCTTATGTCATCAGCATAGCCTGTAGTTGAAGCACTATAAGGCGAAGTTAACGTTGCTAAATTTTGAGCATTGCTGCAATTTTCACCCGGAAGTGCTGGTCCAAAACACGAAATTGTAAAATCAAATCCACTGTTTTGAACGGAGCCATCCGATGTAAAACGAATAGTTAAAGCCCCAGTTGGATCTGTAGAAGTAATAGTTCCTATTGAAGTGCTGGAAGATGCTGAGCCACTATAAAGCAGTGTGCCACCTGTTCCAACACCGTTGTAAATATAAATGTAATCATAATTTGATTCGGAATAATAGCTTCCAGTAAGTTGCACAGAATTGCCTGCTATGGATGGATGTATTATAGTATAACCATCTGAATTTGCAACATAAGCACCAGAAGCTCCTCCATTATCATAAATATGGGCAGAACAAGTTGTAACACTATTACTCCCCGAACTTGGAACTGCAATAATGTGGCTAATAGTTGTTGTCCTACTTGATGATTCTGTTCCACAAGATGAGTTCGTGTTGCAGTGTATGTAGTAAGTGTCTGCTCCTGTGGATGTTCATGTTAAAGGAGTTGTCCCCGATGCAATTACAGCACCATTGTAAGTGCCTTTTCTTACAGTTAAAAAATCGGTTGCAATTGAGCTTGTAGATTGGTAAACAGTAGATGCAGCTACGGAACTAATGGTAGCATATTCTGTAGCATATTGTACTGTAGAAATTGTTACAGAAGCACCATTAGTTGGTGCTGTTGCAGATCCATACGATATAGTATTTGTACATTGCGCAAACACTGAATAGGATATGTTATAAAATAAAATAAATAACAGACCTATTTGTGTATACCTTCCCCAAGGATATACGAACCTTTTAAAAAATAAAATTGACATTCCCCTACGAATTTTAAAATTTGATAAAATTTCCCTAATTTTATTACAACAAAAATATCAAATATGTTTCTAATATAAAAATATATTTTGTTAATTAACAAGTTTATAGAGGAATAAAATATTTTAGCAATTTTTCAAAATGATTAATTTAATAAAAAATAACAAAAATGATTGTTTTATGAAATTTTTTTATTTTCACTTTCTACCCTATAAAAACGGGGGTTTTAAAAAAACAATTTGATTAAAAAATCAAACGGCATCGGGAAAATGACCTCTAGTGAGTCAATTCGATGAAAGCATCCTTTTAGTTTGGAAGAGAGTTCTCTATCTTCAATATTGTTACATTTAAAACAAGCATAAGTAATAACCCCATTTTCGACAAAAATATCAATATTATATTTCATATCGTCAATGGTTATCTCCTTTTTTAAATTGTATTTTGGAGAATAACCATAATTCCATTCCCAAGTTTTATATTTTGATTCAGACAAGTGTTGAATTTTTTTAATATCTTTTTCGGTTAGTTCTAACTTTTTCAGGTTATATTCTTTTGAGACAATCTCTTCAATTCTTTCCATAAATTGATGTTGACTGATTTCGGAATCAATAAAGGGTTTTATATTTGTTACAAGACTTCTTTTGGACTTCACTGCTTTGTCTGTATAAACATTGGGATCTGCTTTTATAGATTCGTTTAATTTTTTTAAGTCACTGTTAAAAAGCAATGTGCCATGATGTAATACTCTATTTTTCCATACGTGTTCTGCATTTCCAGAAACTTTTAATCCATTTATTAAAATGTCATTTCTTACTCCCAACTCCGCATTTACTCCAAATGATTCTAGTACTCTAATTATAGGTGCTGTATGTTTTTTAAAATCAACCATTTTCCCCGATTCCACATTCATGATAAAGCAAAAGTTTACATTTCCAAAATCATGATAAACACTGCCACCACCCGATAAACGACGGATTATAGCGATGTTGTTGTGGGTGATAAATTGAAAATTAGTCTCTGCTAGTGGGTTTTGATGCTTGCCACAAATTACGGATGGACTATCCACATAGATAAAGAAAAAATCTTCCTTAAAATGTTGCAGCAAATACTCCTCGGTAGCTATGTTGAATGATGGATCGGTATATTTCGAATTTACTAAATACATTATTTTACAAATGAATGTTGTTTTTTGTGTTTTATGTAATACAAATCCTGACACATTTTTTTAGCTGCATCAGGATTCGTATTATAAGAATTGACAGTATAAGAGTATTTCCAATTCAAAAAACTAGATAAAGAATCTGCTATTAGCTTAAGAAAACTATTCCTTAATAAATTTTCCTTTGTATTCATTCGAGTTGCAACGTAATATAATAAAATACAACCCTTTAGCTAGGTCTTTAATATCAATAGAATTAGAGGAAAAGTCAGCAAGATTCCTAACAATGGAACCTTGTTGAGAATAGATAATCACATTTGCCTTTGTGCAATTTGTATGGATATTTAAAAAATCTCTTGCTGGATTTGGGGATAACATTATTTGAGCATCGCTATTATCCTCTGAAATTTTGGTATGTAAATCGGAGTAATAAAGGTACTGTGCAGATTTGATGGTATTATCAGGTTTGCAAAATACGGTAGCTAATGCATGTCGTTTGTTTGGTGTGTAATATTGATAATTATTCACTGTATCTCTCCCAAATAGAGACTTCCAAACTACAACATCCCCACTTCCATTATTCGTAGTTGCAAATACCGAATCTACAGATATACGATACTCCTTTAACCGAACAACACTTATGTTAGATTCGGTAGGTGTAGTAAGTGTTCCCCAAGCATCACATGTAAGCGAAGAAGTGATATAACTTGTATACAAAGTGTCAATATCGCCTAGTCCCTGAACTCGATTGTAAACTACTGACCATTTGGATGTTTGAGAATAGAAGTCGTTTATGGTAAATGGAGTTTTTGCTAACATTAATGGAACGTCATGATGTGCTTCAGTAACATCTGTACCCTCGCCAACTCTATAACCTATCACCGACATCCCTTCCGAAGAGGTGTTAAACATCATCCAGCCCCATTGAACATAATTAATAGGAGTTCCGGGTCCACCATACATGATCGATGGGCCATAAGTGTACAGATTAGAGTTCGGAAACGAGGAAGCGAATGGGAGTAAATTTGAAATTCCATAAGTGGCAAATTTTAAAGAATCTTCAGCTAAAGAGCTAAAATCCCAATGTTGTGAATTTGTAGAAGCTGCCCCAAGCTGAATGGACGGATTTACATCATATCGTAAAGCAAAAGTGTCGCCTGGTTGAGGCAATGCTTCGGATGTGATAATCACTTGGGTATGGCCAAAATATCCTCCAAAAATCAGAGCTAAAGAAAGTAAAATCACTCTTTTTGTTTTCATAATATACAATTCAGTTTTTTTATAAAGATACACATTCGAGCTGGAACAAAACGCCCCACGACAATAGACTATTTTACAAGGTATTTGTACTTTAATTCATCCGTTTTTTTGTTGGCTTCTATCACTTTTTCTTTCATTTCTGATTTAAAATTAAGTAGCTTTTTGTATAGTAATTCATCTCCAGTTGCAAGCATCTGTACTGCTAATATTGCTGCGTTTCTGGCGCCATCTATGGCAACGGTGGCTACCGGAATTCCGGATGGCATTTGTACGATTGATAACAATGAATCGACACCCTTAACCGAGTTAGATGAATTGATGGGAACTCCGATTACAGGTATTGGTGTAAATGCAGCCACAACTCCTGGCAAATGAGCTGCGCCCCCTGCAGCAGCAATAAATACTCGTACTCCTCTATCGTAAGCACTGCTGGCAATTTTTTCTACTAAATTTGGTGTTCTATGAGCAGAAAAGGCATTTACTTCAAATGGGACTCCCATGTCGTCTAAAAACTTCATAGACTCTTCCATTACTTTCAAATCAGACGTGCTTCCCATGATAATACTTACTTTTGGATTCATTGGCTTTTATGTTGTTGGTTAATAAATTACTAAACAAATTGCTAAAGTCAAAACGGATAATGGCTATTCCCACTATTAGTTTTGCAAATGTAATTCAAATTTCGTTTTATTCAAAATCAGAAATCTCCATTTGCCAATTTGGTAAAAAATAGGTAGATTTGCAAAAAGAAAAAAAAGATACGATGGATAAAATTACAATTAAAGACAAAACTTTTATTAAATATATCAGCTCTATTGATATTGATAAGTCCGTAGAAAGCCTTGCTGACAAAATTAATCGTGATTATCATGGCAAAACTCCAATCATCCTTGTAGTCCTCAATGGAGCAATTTTATTTGCTTCTGATTTGCTAAAAAAACTAACCATTGATTGTGAAGTTAGCTGTATTAAAGTCTCATCCTACGAAGGCTTATCTTCTACAAATGAAGTTAAGTCAATCATTGGGTTAAATACAGACATCTCAAATAGAGACGTGATAATTGTAGAAGATATCGTTGATACTGGTCTTACTGTTTCCTCGCTCGTTCAACAATTACAATCTTCGAACCCAAGGAGTATTAAAATTGCTGCTCTTACTTTTAAAAGAGAGGCATATAAACTAGATATCCCTATTGATTACATTGCTATCGAAATTCCCAATAAATTTATTGTTGGTTATGGTTTAGATTATGATGAATTGGGAAGAAATTTACCCGATATATATCAATTATTTCAAGATTAACCGATATTATTTCTTTGGTCTATTTATTTGATTAAAATCACACCTTATGTTAAACATTGCTTTATTTGGAGCTCCTGGAGCTGGTAAAGGTACTCAATCTAAACAAATTATTGAAAAATATAATTTAGTCTATTTATCTACTGGTGACATTCTTCGACATGAGATTGCTAAAGATACAGAGATTGGTCAAAAAGCAAAAGGAATCATTGCTCATGGAGGGTTGGTGCCGGATGATTTAATTGTTCAAATCATTGAAGATCATATCAAAATGAATCCCGAAGCCAATGGATTTCTTTTTGATGGATTTCCTCGTACCATGGTTCAGGCTTATATCCTCGAAGGTTTATTAATGAAGTTAAATACCGAACTCACTTGCATGATTAGCTTAGAAGTACCAAGGGAAATGCTCAGAGAAAGGTTGATAAATAGATCCAAAATAGGTGGTAGATCCGACGACAGTGCCGAAGTTGTTGAATATCGATTGAAAGAATATGATGACAAAACTATTCCTGTAGCTAAGTTTTATCAAGAAAAAAACATCTATTATGGCGTAAATGGAGTGGGTGAAGTACACGATGTTTTTTCCAGAATTGACCACACCATAGAATCTGCGCTTAAAGAAACTCTCCTTAATGTCGTACTTATTGGTCGACCTGGTGGCGGAAAAGGATCTCAAGGCAACTTGCTTGCTAAGAAGTTTAATCTTGTCTATATCTCTACAGGACATCTACTACGAAATCAAATAAAAAATAATACTGAACTAGGAAAAATAGTAGCACCGTTTTTAGAAACGGGTCTCAATGTCCCCGATGAAATCATCATCCAAATGCTCGAAAACGAAATCAAACACCATCCAACAGCAAAAGGGTTTATTTTTAAAGGATTTCCGCGTACCATTGTGCAAGCATATATCCTCGATGGAATGTTGCTGAGAATGAAAACTTCCGTTTCTATTGCTATAAATCTTGATGTACCTATGCTCGAATGCTTCAAACGCTTGTCCGAAAGATCAAAAACGGATAGAAAAAGAAGCTATGATTCGAATACAGATCTTATCATTCAACGGATGGAAGAATATGAAATGCATACCAAACCAGTTATCGAATTTTACAAAAAACAGAGAAAATTCACTACCGTAAGCGGGATTGGAAACAAAGAAGAAATTAATAAAAATCTATCTTTTGTTATTGAGAAAGGGTTCAAAAAAATTAGATAAATATCTCTCTATCCTCTAGAATAATGCTTTTAGTTATTTATTAAAGTAGAAACATTAGATTCAAATTATGACAAATATTATCATGCTCGGACCACCATGTAGTGGTAAAGGTACTCATTCCGAACTTATTAGTAAAAAATTTGGATTAATTCATGTCTCTACCGGAAACTTATTCAGAGATGAAATACAAAGAGAAACACCCATTGGCGTAATTGCAAAACAGCTGATTGATTATGGTAATTTTGTCCCCGATTCTATTACCATGAAAATATTTTATTATTATATTAAAAACAACCCTTCCGATACTGGATATTTGCTTGATGGATTCCCTCGTACGCTCCCTCAAGCTGAGTTTTTGACGAAATATCTTGCGAAACATAATTTGAATATTGACATGGTACTCTACCTGCATGCACCGCAAGACGAACTTTTGGCTCGTATGGTTAAACGTTCTGTCTCTCAAAATAGAGCGGATGACAACTCTTCCACTTTTGTTACTAGAATGGAGAATTACTATAAAAATACGCATGTGTTAACGGATTATTACTCTGCGCAAGAAAAATTGGTCTCTATAAACACAAATAACAAAATTTCAGAGGTCTCTGATCACATTTTCAAACTGATTGAAGTCAAAATTTCAGAAAAAAAATAGTACCTTTGCACTCTAAATAGAAAATTTGTAACAGTTTTTATCAGATTTTCTTCCTTTTTCATAAACAAAGTAGGGGACCAATGTCAAATTCAAATTTTATAGATTACGTAAAAATATTTTTGCGCTCTGGCAACGGCGGTGCAGGTTCTGCTCATCTTTCACGTCTTTCGGGAAATCCAAAAGCTGGCCCTGATGGCGGCGACGGTGGGAGAGGAGGTCATGTATATATACAAGGAAATCCTAATCTTTGGACACTTCTCCATCTTCGTTATACGAAACATTTAGTTGCCACAAATGGCCGAAATGGGCACAAAGACCAATGCTCTGGTGCTATGGGAGAAGATGTAATTGTACAAGTTCCAATTGGAACCGTTATCAAAGATGCTGAAACTGGTGAAATTGAAGCTGAAATTACGGAACCTAATCAAAAAATTCTTTTGATGAAAGGTGGTCGCGGAGGACAGGGTAATACCCATTTTAAAACCGCTACTCGGCAAACTCCTAGATTTGCTCAACCTGGTGAAGAAGGTGTCGAAGGTTGGAAAATTCTTGAACTAAAACTTCTTGCAGATATCGGATTGGTAGGATTTCCAAATGCTGGTAAATCTACTTTGATTTCCGTCCTGTCAAATGCTCGACCTGAAATTGCGGATTATCCATTTACTACTTTAGTCCCAAACCTAGGACTAGTCCAATATCGCGATTATCGATCTTTTGTGATAGCTGACATTCCAGGTATTATCGAAGGTGCTGCTGAAGGTAAAGGGCTCGGAGTCAGGTTTCTCCGACATATTGAACGAAATTCTACCCTTCTATTCATGATTCCTGCTAATTCCGAATCTATTAAAAAAGAATACAAAATTTTGCTCAACGAACTCAAAAAATACAACCCAGAACTACTAGATAAAAAAAGAATTATCGCTATTTCGAAATCGGATCTTGTGTCTGAATCTGAGTTAAAGGCAATCCGGAAAAAATTACCTACAGATGCACCTACAATCATCATTTCTGCTCATGCACAGAAAAATTTAATGGAGCTTAAAGATTTGATTTGGGATACTTTAAATAAAGAATAATTGGTTGGATTTATGGAAGCTATCGATCAATCTCTTTTTCTTTGGCTAAATAGCTTTCATTGCAGTTGGCTTGATGAGGTTATGTGGCTTGTAACTTCAAAATGGCTATGGATTCCGTTATACCTTTTTATCATATTTAATCTTTTTAAATATTATCGACCTCATTTTTTTCGAGTACTTATATTGTGTTGTATCGTAATCGGTTTAAGCGATTGGATTAGCTCTGGTATAATTAAAAAAAGCGTGAAAAGATACCGACCTAGTCACAATACTGAAATTAATGCTGAGATAAATTTATATTCTTTGCCCGATGGCTCTAAATATAAAGGTGGTACCTATGGCTTCGTCTCCTCTCATGCTGCCAACAGTTTTGCTATCGCATTACTATCTATTCTTTTCCTTCGAAAAAAATCTAAATACTGGTATTTTCTATTATTGTGGGCATCTTTGGTTTCGTTCAGTAGAATTTATCTTGGTGTTCACTATCCTTTAGATATTATCGGAGGAATTCTTGTCGGTTCTCTTTGTGTGACCATCTGTTGGTATGCTTCCAAAAAATCCAAATTTATAGCTTAACCTTAAACGCTATACTTTATGCTTAAAAATTTCTTTTTTTTTCTTGTTTTTATTTTCCCCTTTTGTAAAGGATACTGTCAAAATCCCTTTTTAGATCGTTTAGCTGATTCTGCTTTGGTGCTGACTTACCAAAAAGTTACTTACGACCCATCCTATTTTTCTATTAAATATCCGAATGGGGATGTTCCTTCCAATAAAGGAGTGTGTACAGATGTAATTATAAGATCTTATCGTAAATCAGGTGTCGATTTACAAAAAGAGGTGCATATAGACATGGTTTCAAATTTTAGTAAGTATCCAAAAAAATGGAGACTCTCTTCGCCTGATAAAAATATCGACCACAGAAGAGTACCAAACTTAATGACCTTTTTTTCCCGAAAAGGGATAATCAAAAAGATTTCTAATGATCCCAAAGATTATTTACCTGGCGATATTGTATGTTGGAATCTCGGAGGTGGCCTAACCCATATTGGAATTGTCTCCAAATTAAAATCAACCGATGGTATCAGATTTTTAATTATTCATAATATTGGGGATGGGCAAGTTACCGAAGATTGCTTATTCCGATTCCCCATAATTGGCCATTATCAATATTTTCCAAATTAATCTATTCAGCTATTCAAAAAAAATGCAGGACATCTTGTCCTGCATTTTTTTTATTTTGAGTATTAAAATTATGCTTCAGCTTTAGGTATAATATTCATTGGAAAATTTTCGTAATTGTCTGTATCTTTTATGTTTCCATGAATAGCCTCAAACTTCGAAATGTTCTCTTGCAATGCTCTTAATAATCTCTTTGCGTGATGTGGCGTAAGGATGATTCTAGATTTTACATTACCCTTAGGTACTCCAGGCATCAACTTTACAAAATCGACTATAAATTCAGCATTTGAGTGAGTGATAATTGCTAGGTTGGAATAAATTCCCTCTGCAATCTCTTCACTTAATTGAATATTTATTTCGTTGCTTTCGTGTTCGTTAGTCATAATTTTAATTGTATTGAAGTTATTAATTGTGCTTTTTAGACGCTTGTAGCCTTTCGTGTTCTTCCACAGATGAAACGATAATGTTTTCGTAATCTCTTATACCAGTTCCAGCTGGAATCAAGTGACCTACCAATACATTCTCTTTTAATCCTTGCAATTTATCAGATTTACCTGCTATTGCTGCGTTTGTTAACACTTTTGTTGTTTCTTGGAATGATGCAGCAGATAAGAAACTCTTTGTTTGTAAAGAAGCACGTGTTATCCCTTGCAAAATTTGAATAGCAGTTGCAGGTTTCGCATCGCGATATTCCATCGTCTTCTTATCTTTACGTTTTAAGATTGAGTTTTCATCCCGTAATTTTCGTAAGTTAATTATCTGACCAGCAGTATAATTAGTAGAATCGCCAGCATCGATAATGATTTTTTTATCATAAATCCAATCATTTTCGTGTTGGAAATTAATTTTACTAACTAATTCACCTTCTAGGAACTTAGTATCTCCTTGATCCTCAATTAAAACTCTTAGCATCATTTGTCTAACGATAACTTCAAAATGCTTATCGTTAATTTTTACCCCTTGCAAACGGTAAACTTCTTGTACTTCATTCACAATATACTCTTGAACCTTCATTGGCCCTTTAATTGCTAAAATGGTCGATGGCGAAATAGCGCCTTCTGATAAAGAAGTACCAGCCTTTACAAAGTCGTTTTCTTGAGCTAAAATTTGCTTCGAAGTAGGAATTAGATACTTTTTCTCTTCCCCAGTTTTGGAAGTGATGATAATCTCACGATTACCACGTTTCAGTTTTTTATTAAACGAAACTACCCCGTCTATCTCTGCAACAACTGCTGGATCACTAGGATTACGTGCTTCAAATAACTCAGTTACCCTTGGTAAACCTCCAGTGATATCCCCTGCTTTGCCAAATGATCTTGGAATTTTCACCAATATATCACCAGCTTTAATCTTACTGTTGTTTTCTACTACAATATGAGCACTTACTGGAATATCATACGATTTTAAGGCTTCCCCATCCGAGGTGATAATTTTAATAGAAGGATTTTTAGTTTTCTGTCTACTTTCAATGATCACTTTTTCATGATACCCAGTTTGTTCATCTGTTTCAATTCGATAAGTAACCCCTTCGATAATATCTTCAAAACCTATTTTTCCAGATACTTCCGATAAAATTACGGCATTAAATGGATCCCATTCAGCAATTAATTCTCCTTTTTTTACTAAATCACCATGAGAATAATATAAATTAGAACCATATGGAATGAATGCAGATGCAAGAGAAATCTTCGTGTTTGGATCTACAATTCGCATTTCTGCAGAACGTCCAATAACTACCTGATACGTTTTGCCTTCTTTGTTAGTATGATTTACTGAACGTAATTCATCAATCTCAATGATACCATCGTATTTAGCTTTGATAGAAGAAGAAACCCC
The DNA here is from genome assembly GCA_964653595.1 of uncultured Lentimicrobiaceae bacterium. Lineage (GTDB taxonomy): Bacteria > Bacteroidota > Bacteroidia > Bacteroidales > WCHB1-69 > JBAXTE01. Next base: position 5,552 of record CAZZHH010000020.1, on the reverse strand, counting down.
TACGTTACCAGCAACCCCCCCTACGTGGAATGTACGCAATGTAAGCTGTGTACCCGGCTCACCAATTGATTGAGCAGCTACAACTCCAACCGCTTCGCCTTTTTGTACCATCTTGGCGGTTGCCAAATTACGACCATAACATTTAGCACAAACTCCATGTTTAGATTCACAAGTTAACACCGAACGAATTTCAACCTCTTCAATTGGAGAATCTCCAATGATTTGTGCTATTTCTTCGTTAATCTCCTCACCAGATTTGATAATCAATTCTCCGGTTTGAGGATGATAAATGTTGTGTAAAGTAACTCTACCCAAAATTCTGTCGTATAGGGATTCAACGATATCTTCGTTTTTCTTTAAAGCACTTACCGTTAATCCGCGTAATGTACCACAATCTTCTTCGTTAACGATAACATCTTGTGAAACATCCACTAAACGTCGTGTTAAATAACCTGCATCCGCAGTTTTTAAAGCTGTATCCGCAAGACCTTTACGTGCACCGTGAGTTGAAATAAAGTACTCTAATACCGATAGCCCCTCCTTAAAGTTAGATAAAATCGGATTCTCAATAATCTCACCACCGCTCGAACCTGCTTTCGAAGGCTTAGCCATCAAACCACGCATACCAGATAATTGGCGAATTTGTTCTTTAGATCCACGAGCTCCAGAATCTAACATCATATATACAGGATTAAACCCTTGTCTGTCTTTTGCTAGTTTATCTAAAAGAATTTTACTCAATCTCGTGTTGGTATGTGTCCAAATGTCGATGATTTGATTATATCTCTCAGTATTGGTAATAAATCCCATGTTGTAGTTGTTCGTTACTTCATCCACTTCTGCATGTGCATCCGTTACCATTTCTGCCTTTTCTTTAGGAATTAATACATCCCCTAAATTAAAAGACAAACCTCCTTTAAAAGCCATCATATAACCAATATCCTTGATGTCATCTAAAAATTTTGCTGTAGAAGCAGTACCAGTTTTCTTTAATACGGAACTGATAATGTCTCGCAACGATTTTTTAGTGAGAATTTCATTGATATAACCATATGTTTTTGGTACAACTTGATTAAATAAAACTCTACCTACAGTAGTTTCAATAAGTTGAAAATTATTTGTACCATCTACATCGATCTTACAATAGATATAAGCATGTAAATCCACCTGTTTTTCATTGTACGCAATAATTACCTCTTCGGGAGAGTAAAATTTTTGACCTTCTCCTTTTACTGTAAACTCAGCATCAGTTCTTCTTCCTTTAGTAATGTAGTAAAGACCTAATACCATATCTTGCGATGGTACAGTAATTGGTGCTCCATTTGCTGGATTTAAAATATTGTGTGATGCTAACATTAAAAGTTGTGCTTCTAATACTGCTGCATTTCCAAGTGGTACGTGAACAGCCATTTGGTCACCATCAAAATCCGCGTTAAATGCAGTACAAGAAAGTGGATGTAAACGGATAGCTTTTCCTTCCACTAATTTTGGTTGAAATGCTTGAATACCCAATCGGTGTAGAGTAGGAGCACGGTTTAATAATACAGGATGACCTTTTAAAACATTCTCTAAAATATCCCATACTACTGGATCTTTTCTGTCTACAATTTTCTTTGCAGATTTAACCGTTTTTACAATACCACGTTCAAGTAATTTTCTTATAATGAAAGGTTTGAATAGCTCTGATGCCATCTCCTTAGGTAAACCACATTCGTTTAATTTTAATTCTGGCCCTACTACAATTACCGAACGACCTGAATAATCAACACGCTTTCCTAACAAGTTTTGACGAAAACGTCCTTGTTTCCCTTTCAAACTATCAGAAAGTGATTTTAATGCTCTATTCGACTCCGTTTTAACAGAACTTGCTTTACGCGAATTGTCAAACAAGGAATCTACTGCTTCTTGCAACATGCGCTTTTCGTTTCGCATGATTACATCAGGTGCTTTAATCTCAATCAAACGTTTTAAACGATTATTGCGAATAATAACTCTTCTATACAAATCATTCAAGTCAGATGTAGCAAATCTACCACCATCTAAAGGAACTAAAGGTCTTAATTCTGGTGGAATTACAGGAATTACATTGACAATCATCCATTCAGGACGATTTACATTTCTTTTGTTTGCTTCACGGAACGACTCATAAACGTTTAATCGTTTCAATAAATCTTGCTTCCGTTGCTGTGATGTCTCTTTATTCGCTTTGTCTCTCAACTCGTATGATTCCTTGTCTAAGTCGATTCTCGACAACAACATTTGAAGGGAATCAGCTCCCATTTTTGCGATAAATTTGTTAGGATCGTCATCGTCAAGAAGTTGATTCTCCTTAGGTAAACGATCCAATAGGTCAAAGTATTCCTCTTCACTAAGAAGATCGTTTTTCTTAATTTCATCTGATGCTAAAATACCTGGTTGAATTACCACATACTTCTCATAATAAATGATTGCATCGATAGCTTTGGAATTTAAACCTATTAACGCGCCAATCTTATTGGGTAGTGATCTGAAAAACCAAATGTGAGCAACTGGAACTACTAATTGAATATGCCCAACTCGCTCTCTACGAACTTTTCTTTCTGTGACTTCAACACCACAACGGTCACAAACAATTCCTTTATAACGAATACGTTTGTACTTACCACAGTGACACTCCCAATCCTTCACAGGACCAAAAATTCGTTCACAAAACAAACCATCCCGCTCCGGTTTATATGTCCGGTAGTTGATGGTTTCTGGTTTTAATACTTCGCCTCTCGACTGTTCAAGAATAGATTCCGGAGATGCTAAACTGATGGTGATTTGCGAAAACTCTTTTTTGACGTTTAAGTCTCTTCTGAATGCCATATTAAAAATATGATGAATATGTTAATATCAAAAATTTCTTCACAACACACCCCTAGGCATGTTGTGAAGAATTATTATTTAGTCTAGCGATACATTTAAACACAAACCGCGTAATTCGTGCAACAATACATTGAACGACTCAGGAATACCTGGCGTTGGCATGTTGTCTCCCTTCACGATTGCTTCATATGCTTTGGCTCTACCTATTACATCGTCTGATTTAACAGTTAAGATTTCTTGCAAAATATTGGAAGCCCCAAAAGCTTCAAGTGCCCATACTTCCATTTCTCCGAATCGTTGACCCCCAAATTGTGCTTTACCACCCAATGGTTGTTGTGTAATAAGAGAATATGGTCCAATCGAACGTGCGTGCATTTTGTCATCTACCATATGGTGTAACTTAATCATGTAGATATATCCTACCGTTACTGGTTGGTCAAACTGCTCACCAGTCTCTCCATTTGATAAATAAACGCGTCCGTTTTCAGGTAAATTTGCTTTTTGTAAATATCCATTTATCTCATCGATAGAAGCACCGTCAAAAATTGGAGTAGCAAATTTCATATCCAATTTTTTTCCTGCCCAACCTAAGATGGTCTCGTAAATTTGACCTAAGTTCATACGGGATGGTACCCCAAGTGGATTCAATACGATGTCTACAGGTGTCCCGTCTTCCAAAAATGGCATGTCTTCTTCACGTACTATTTTTGCAACAATACCTTTGTTTCCATGACGACCCGCCATTTTATCCCCAACTTTCAATTTACGTTTCTGAGCAATATATACTTTGGCCATTTGAACAATGCCATCGGGTAGTTCATCTCCAACTGTTGCTACAAAACTTTCGCGCATAAATCTACCTTGTAACTCTCTGATTTTTACACTATAGTTGTTTAAAATATTTGCAACTAGCTTATTAATTCGTTCATCGGTTGTCCAATTATTCGAATTAACTAGAGAAAAATCTATGGCAGCTAATATTTTTTGAGTAAATTTAACCCCTTTAGCTACCACTATATCATTATAAACATTAGTAACATCGTTGGCAGATTTACCTTCTAATATTTTTGAAAGTTTCGATAATAAAATCTCTTTGATGCTTATGATCTCTTTGTTGAAAATTGTTTCAATCTCTTTTACAACATCTTTATCTTTGCTCTTCGATTTTTTATCTTTGATATTTCTTGAAAATAATTTTTTGTCTATTACTACCCCTCTCATTGATGGAGGTGCTTTTAAAGATGCGTCTTTAACATCTCCAGCTTTATCTCCAAAAATTGCTCGAAGTAATTTCTCTTCAGGTGTTGGATAAGACTCTCCTTTAGGAGTAATTTTTCCAATTAAAATATCTCCTTCAGCTACTTCAGCGCCAATTCTGATTACACCGTTTTCATCCAAATCTTTTGTAGCTTCCGCACTTACATTTGGAATGTCATTTGTTAACTCTTCAATTCCACGCTTTGTATCTCTTACTTCTAATGTAAATTCTTCTATATAAATGGAGGTAAATATATCCTCTTTTACAATTTTCTCCGAAATACAATAGCATCCTCAAAGTTATAACCTTTCCAAGGCATAAATGCAACCATTAGGTTTCTTCCTAAGGCTAACTCACCATCCTCTGTCGCATATCCTTCACATAATACTTGCCCTGTAGTTACTTTATCCCCCTTGCGAACAATTGGGCGTAGGTTTACACAAGTACTTTGATTCGTACGTTGGAATTTTGTAAGATAATAGGTTTTTATATTATCTTCAAAATCAACCAACCGCTCATCTTCTGTTTGTTCATATCTAATAGTGATTTTTTCACCATCTACATATAATACTTCCCCTATTCCTTCAGCATTAAACATTAATCGGGAATCTTGAGCTATACGAGACTCTAAACCAGTCCCAACAATTGGAGCTTCTGGATTAAGAATGGGCACTGCTTGACGCATCATATTTGAACCCATCAATGCACGGTTAGCATCATCATGTTCCAAAAATGGAATCAACGAAGCCGCTATGGATGCAATTTGATTAGGAGCTATATCTATAAGATGAACTTGCTTAGGAGGAACAATAGGAAAATCAGCTAAATTTCTTGCTTTTACATGATCTTCTGTTATCTTCCCATCTTTGTCGTACTTAGTCCTTGCTTGTGCAATAATTTGTCCTTCTTCTTCCTCTGCAGATAAATATATTGGAGATGAATCTAGCAAAATTTTGCCATTTTCTACTTTTCTATATGGTGTTTCAATAAATCCAAGATGGTTTATTTTAGCATAAACAGATAATGAAGATATTAAGCCAATGTTTGGTCCTTCAGGAGTTTCAATAGTACATAATCTACCATAATGGGTATAGTGAACATCTCGAACTTCAAAACCAGCTCTTTCTCTAGACAAACCACCAGGTCCTAATGCAGAAATTCTACGTTTAGTGGTGATTTCAGATAATGGATTCGTTTGATCCATAAACTGAGAAAGCTGATTTGTGCCAAAAAATGAGTTAATAACCGAAGATAAAGTCTTCGCATTTATTAAATCAATAGGCTTAAAAACTTCATTGTCACGAACGTTCATTCGTTCTCTGATTGTACGGGCCATTCTAGCCAAACCTACACCAAATTGAGAATAAAGTTGTTCGCCAACGGTTCTAACTCTTCTGTTACTTAAGTGGTCAATATCATCAACTTCAGTTTTAGCATTAATTAAAGA
>CAZZHH010000019.1:0-62967 GCA_964653595.1 uncultured Lentimicrobiaceae bacterium | reverse complement strand
AATTATATCAAAAGGCGGATCTTCAAGTGCTACTACAACTTATGCTGAAATACCCATGATAATCATACCTGGCAAAACATCCATTAATTTATCGGAATACACCATTTTTAATGCGATTTATGAGCAATGTGGGTATTTGATGTACCCGACCAAAAAGAGTGTAAAACCTTTGGCTTTTGATAAAATAAATAGTCCATTTGTCTTTTCAAATATAATAACATACACAATAAATGGACAAGAGAAAAGAATACAGAATGATTTTTTTGTAAGTGAAATAACCAATTGCCCAAAATCAATGATGTTTAAAACCGAAGAAAAAAATGAATGCGGCGTATCATTAGCTTTGCCTATAAGTGTTATGATATACAAAGGTTCAAATTATGCATACAATATTTATTATAGATAATTAGAAGCAAAGATATTAATAATTGATATTTTTTGTATCTTTGTAACGTAGTAAAACAGTTCATTGTAAGGTAAAAAAAGCAGTTTTTATTCGGTTGCAAAGTAGGTTGCATAAGAAAAACAAATCATGTAAATAGCTGATATACAACGGAGAATACAGGAAAGAATTTGTCCCTATCTCTCCGCAACTAATGACATCAACCCACCGCAAGGTGGGTTTTTTAATGACCGTATTTGAAAATCAAAAAATTGTTTATGATTTTCAAATACGGTCATTAAAATTTATTTCATAACGAGTTTTGAAATAAAGATGTCATTAGTTTAGCCCCCCTCAAAGGGATCAACGAAGTTAATCCCAATCAAATTTCAAACAAAATACTCTTTAAACAAAAATTTTAAAGGCCTTAAAAAAAGTCAAAGATATCTCAAAATTCTCATTTTTTTTAATACAGAGCATATAACAGCCTGAAAATCAGAAAAAATCTATTAACAACAGAGAAGTAATCAATCTATCAATTTCATAATTAAAAAAAATGTAAAAAAAAGTTATCAACAAAATAAATTTATATCGATAAATACTTATAAATTTGATAAAATTTAATTTGAAAGAAAGATGTCTATAATCCACAAAACAACATTTGCAAAAGCTACCATCTTACGTTATTTTGAATGGTTGCAACGAGTTTCTAAAACCCGCAAAATCACAGTATTATCATTATTTAGTATTTTCATTCTCACATTCATCTTATTTTCGTGTAAGACAAGTAAGATTTCGGTAACCGATCGTAACTTCAAAGAGCAAATCGACCAACAGCAAAACTTGGTTTTCACCTTTAACTATGATTTGGCAAACGATACGTTGTTAAATAAGTGGGATACAACTCAATACCTAGAATTTTCACCCTCTATTAGGGGGCGATTTATGTGGAAATCTTCGAAAGAGCTTGTTTTTTCTCCTGAGTCAGGATTTCAGGCCAACACCGATTATAAGGCAACTCTGTCTCCCATTTTATCGAAGCTTTCGAAAGAGAAAAAATCAGTTAAAACAGAACCCATCGAGTTTCACACACCTTACCTTCAACTGATGAATGCCCGCCTATTTTGGTCGCTTAGCGAAGCGATGGCTAACACAGTTGTAGTTCAAGCAAACTTAAATTTCAACTATTCTGTTAAATCATCGGAAGTAGACAAACGATTAAAAATTATTGCAAATGACTACACCGTGATACATCACATGGTAACTTCAGGGGAGTCGGAAAACATCATCGTAGAATTTCCTGCGCCAACCAATGTGGGAGACCAAGAGTTTCCGGTAAAACTTTTTATTGACAAAGGGCTAACCACAGGAAACTCCAAGCCAACAGATTATTTGATGGAAAAAACAGCTTCGATTCCTGCACGGGGCACATTGATGATTACTGGGATGTCTCCTGAATTTATCGAAGGCCAAGGCGTTGTTCACATATACACCAGTCAGCCAATACTTACCAACAATTTAAAAGACATCATCACTGTAAATCCAAAGGTTGATTTTGAAATCGATGGTCAAGACAATGTAATCAATTTAAAGGGTGATTTTTTGGAAGATAAAACTTATTCGATCCGAATTTCTTCTAAACTTACAGGAATTTTTGGCAAACCTATGGAAGAAGAGTACGAGCAAGCGGTTACCTTTACCAAATCTAAACCTTTCATCGCCTTTACCGATCCTGGCAGTTTATATATGTCTTCTAAAGGCGAGAAAAACCTTGGGGTAAGAATGGGGAATGTAAACAAGGTTAAAGTTTCGGTATTTAAAGTATTTGAAAACAACATCATGCACTATTTGCGTAATGGCAAGCAATACTCGTATATGTACGATGAAACCAGCATCGACGATGATTATTATTACACCTACGAATGGCCAATGGATGAAAATTATGGTAAAATGGTGTACGAAAAAAGCATCCAAGTTCAAAGTCTACCTAAAAATTTAAACACCTATTTATTAAATCTAAATTTACAAGAGCTCGATTATAACAATAGCTTTAAAGGCTTTTATATTGTAAAAGTAGAAGACGAAAGTCGCCAATACCTCAAAGATGCGATTATGGTATCTGTATCCGACATAGGATTGTTGGTTAAAAAAGGAAAAAAAGACATGTTTGTTGTAGCCAATTCCATACTTGAGTCGAGACCTATGGCAGGGGTAAAAATTGATTTTATCAGCACCAACAATCAAAAAGTGTACACTACTACTACCAATTCGGAAGGAATGGTGATACTCAAAGACATGGATAAGTTGTTCCCAGGATTTGAAATTGGAATGATAACAGCACATCAAGGAGAAGATTTCAACTTTATGAGTTTTGGCGATAACCGTGTAGAGACCTCTCGATTTGAAGTAGGTGGAAAATACACCAACAACATTGATTATGATGTATATATTTATGGCGACAGAAAACTATATCGACCAGGGGATTCGGTGTATATAAACACTATAGTCAGGACTTTAGACTGGTTAAATGCATCCGAGATACCTCTCAAATTTAAAGTAGTAGCACCCAATGGAAAGCAACTAATATCGTTTAGAAAAGAGACCAACAAACAAGGAGCAGCAGAGATAGCGCTTAAACTGCCCAATGCTTCTTTAACAGGAGCATATACTATTGAAGTATTTTCTGGAAATGATATTTTACTAAACACCTATCGCTTTTCTACAGAAGAGTTTATGCCCGACCGGATAGCTGTAAAGGTAGAGCTTTCTGGCAATCAGTTAAGTTCGGGAGATAGATTGATGGTAAATGTAGATGCGAACAACTTATTTGGAACCCCTGCTACAGGCCGTAAAGTCGAAAACGAGCTCAGCTTAACTCGAACTGTGATACATCCAAAAGGATTTTCCGATTACGATTTTAATGTAAACGTACGAAACAATGTGGCGATAGAAAATATTGTAAGAACTACCAAGACAGATGATAACGGAAGAGCTTCAGAAATATTCATGATGCCAATATTTGAGGGCATTGGCATGTTGCAGGGGAAGATATATAGCACCGTATTTGATGAAACTGGAAGACCTGTAAACAGAGTTTCTTCCTTTGAGGTAGCGACGCAAGAAACATTTTTTGGCATCAAATATTTCGACACTTACATTGCCACTCATCAGCCATTTGTATTCAATATGGCTTCGGTAAACAGAAAAGGAGTTTCTGTAAACACTTCTACAAAAGTTCAAATTATACGCAATGAATACGAAAGCGTAATTCAACGTTCGGGATCAGACTACAGTTATAAATCTAACAAAAGAGAGGTGGTAGTTTTAAACAAAACAGTTTCATTTTCTGGAGGAAAGGCACAGGTATCATACACACCTACAAAATCTGGAGAATATGAAATTCGGATATATAGTACCAAAGGCGACGGATATGTATCTCGTACTTTTTATTCATACGGTGCTTCAGATACAGATTTTTCTTCTTTTAATGTAGATAAGGATGGAGAAGTGTTAATCGAGAAAGATAAAGAATCGTACAAAGTTGGAGAAACAGCAGATTTGTTATTCAAATGTCCATTTTCGGGCAAAGTGATTGTAACGGTAGAGCGAAACGATGTATTAGACTATTACATATTAGAAGCAAAAGACAAATCAGCAGTTCTTAAATTACCAATTAAGGAGGCACATGTTCCGAATATGTATGTAACTGCAACAGCCATTCGATCGTTAACGAGCAGCGAAATACCGCTTACTGTTGCACATGGTGTACTTCCAATAACTGTAGAGAAAAAAGAGAACAACATGTCAGTTTCTATAGTTTCTCCAAGCCAATCCAATTCAAGAACCAAACAAACAGTAGAGGTAGTTGCAGAAGTTGGATCACAAGTCACCATTGCTGTGGTAGATGAGGGTATTCTACAGATGACGAATTACAAAACGCCCAATCCTTACGATTATTTTTATCAAAAAAGAGCATTGGAAGTAAGTAGTTTCGACCTTTATGCACGGATTTTTCCCGAATTAAAGCGATACACAAGTAGCTTTGGAGGAGACTTAGCAATGGATATGAGCAAACGAATAAATCCGATGACCAACAAACGGGTGAAGTTAATTTCACTATGGAGTGGCATTTTGGAAAACAGTACAGGCAGAGTTCGATACACTTTTGATATACCACATTTTTCAGGCAGTTTAAGAGTAATGGCAATTGCTTGGAAAGATAAAAAATTTGGCTCTGCAGAATCCAACATTAAAGTAGCCGATCCAATTGTTATCAGCACTGCATTACCTCGATTTTTAAGTCCAGGCGACGCAGTAGAATGTCCAGTTACTTTGAGTAATACAACCTCCAAATCAGCTACCGTAGTAGTTAAAATCAGCAACAAAGGGGCAATAAAAGTAAATGGAGAAAATTCAAAAACGATAACTATTCCAGCCAATGGAGAGCGACGTGTTGAGTTTAACCTAACAGCAGATTATATGATAGGTGAATCGCAAGTGACCGTATCTGCTATTCATGAAAATAGAACTTACAGCGAAGATGTGGATCTAACTATTCGTCCTGCTGCGGGATTGGTAAAAGCATTTGAAGCTGGAGTGGTAGATGGGAATAGTCACACATTTACGGTAGATGCTGACTTTATTGCGGGTTCTTCGACTTCAAAATTGTTGGTTAGCAAATCGCCAATGGTTGAATTTTCAAGAGATCTGAGCGAATTACTTCATTATCCATACGGATGTTTAGAACAAACTGTGTCTACTGCATTTCCGTTGTTGTACTACCGAGATATTGCCAAAGCCATCCATCAAGAGAATAAGAATATGGCATGGAATCCAGATTATTTGGTGCAAGAGGCAATATACAAAGTTCAAACCATGCAGCAATACAACGGAGGCATGTTGTATTGGCAATCGGGTGGACATGTAAATTGGTGGGCTACAACCTATGCATTACATTTTTTAATTGAAGCAAAAAAAGCTGGTTTTGAAGTAAATCAACAAGTTATCGACAATGGATTAAAATATATTGCACAGGAATCAAAAGAGAACAAGCCAGAAGAGTATTTTATTTACGACATGTATGGTCGTTTAAACAGAGAAAAGATGGTACGACAAGAAGTGTGTTATTCGCTCTTTGTGCTGTCGCTCGCCGGCAAACCAAGTATTTCGTTGATGAACCACTATAAAGAAAAAATGGCAAGTCTAACAGAAGAGAGTAGATATATGCTAGCAGCTTCATATGCAATGGCTGGAGACAAATCAAATTACCGGTACGTACTACCGAAAAATTATACATATCCTCTATACAAACGCGACTTCGATGGCAGTTTCAACTCTATGATTCGTAATATGGCACTAATCCTATATGTGTTAAATGAAACCGAGCCAGCCAATCCACAAATTGCACAAATTGCCCGAAAGCTTTCGGTTGACGTTAAAAAATCAAGATGGCTATCTACGCAAGATAGATCCTTTACACTGTTGGCACTCGGAAAAATGTCGAAACAAAACATGTCCAATGTAATTAATGGCACTATCAGCAGCGGTAACGAACAAGTAGGCAAATTTAACAATTCAGATTTTATCTCAACCAAAAATTTTAACAACAAACCAATAACCATTACTAAAAATGGAAATGGCAAATTATATTACTTTTATCAAACAGAAGGAATTAGCAGAACTGGAAATGTAGCCGATCAGGACAAGTATCTAATGGTTCGTAAGAATTTTTTCGACCGATTTGGAAAACCGATTACGGGAAACGACTTTGATCAAAACGCCCTAATCGTAGTAAAAATTTCTGTTGCAACTACCGATAAAAGCACTATCCCGAATGTAGCTGTAACAGATATGTTGCCAGCATGCTTTGAAATCGAAAACCCACGATTGACTGCCGATAGAGAATATTCATGGACAAAAGACCGAGCCATCCCTGATTTTATGGACATTCGAGACGACAGAATTACGATGTTTACTACGGTTACTGGCCATGTCAAAAATTTCTATTATTTGGTGAGAGTAGTTTCAAAAGGCAACTACAAAATGGGGCCTGTAAGTGCCGACGCAATGTACGACGGAAACTATTATTCCTATTATGGAGCTCGAAATGTTACTGCAAAATAATATCTATTGTCAAAAAAAAAAAAAATTAAAATAAAATAGTGTTGAGATATGTATCAACACTATTTTTTTTTGAATTTATTACTCCCCTATTTTTCAAAAAACCATCTCCAACTGTTCGTCTAAATTTTGCTGAAAATCTAAATAAGAAGTTGGTTGCATCCGGTTCATGTAAAATAGCAACATGCCTACTGCAATGAAATTCAGCTGATTTTGTATGGTTTTAATCTCATGGTCCGTGTATTTGTCGAGTTTTCTTACCTCATTCCAATCGCTGTCGCACAGATAATTCAGGAATGAATAAATTGTATGCCCCATCTCTTCAGGTTTGCCTACTGTTCCAAGTTTTTCAATAAAAAACAGATCAAAAATACCAGGGTATTCCATAAAATAATGAACGTATGCCTTCGTTATCAACTTAATACGTTGAATCCCAACCGTTGAAATCCCAACTCTATTTAAAACAAATTCTTCACATTCATCCTGAAATATCTTGACACACTCGAAAATAAGCACTTTTGCATCCTTGAAATAGTTGTACATGGTTGCAAAGGAATATCCTGCTTGATCCGCTATATTACGGACACTAACACTTTTAACACCTTCCGACTGGATTAATGATTTGGTTGCTTCAATAAAGTAACCGCGCATCCGTTGTTCTTGAATCTCTCTCTTTTCCATTTTTCAAATAATAAATTAACATTGTTCAATATATTAACACTGCAAATATACTAAACATTGTTTACATGGGCATTTTTTTTTGAAAATTATTTAATTTTAAATTTTTTACGATGAGTTAAAAATATTGAAAGATGGAAAGTAAAAGGATAAGTAGTAGTATAAAGAGGATTTAGAGAGCGAAACTACAAACTGAGCACAACTTGGTTGTTTTATTTCGAACATCTAATAGAATTTGTTGTATAAACAAAACATAAATCATATTTATTGTTTTATTATGACAACAATTATATATCAAATTTGTTGTATACAAACAACGTATTATAAGTTTGATGCATTGAATGGAAATGCATAATAAATTGATATATAATAAATTAGATGGCAATATTCATTTAATTCACAAAATTTACATCAATAATGACCAATTCAGGATGGTTTCCGATGCGGATAGGTGGTCCCCATGAACCATATCCGGAGGAGATGTAATAATGGGTCAACTCTTTTTTGAGATATCCCCAATCTTTTTCAAAGATAGCGGACGTAATATAGTTAAAAGGCCAGAATTGTCCATTGTGTGTATGTCCTGAAAGTTGCAGATCGACCTTTTGGGACATGCTTTCCGCCAGATTGTACGGTTGGTGATCCATCAAAATGATTGGTTTTGCATGATCGATTCCGGACATTAGCTGTTTTAAAGATTTGCGTCTTTTGGCGGAAAATCTTCCAACGTCTTTATCGTCTCTGCCAACCACGTAAAAAGAGTTGTCAATAAAAGCCACATCATCGACCAAAAAGTTGATGTCCAGACTTTTTAAATAGGCTGTGGTTTTGTTGAAATCTCCGATATGTTCATGATTTCCTGGCACAGCCCAAACTCCCAAAGGAGCTTTGATATTTCGCAGTGGAGCACCTATGTCATATTTCAAGATTGGTGCTAGCGATTCATCTATTAAATCTCCTGGCAACAAGACGATATCGGGATTATGTGCATTGAGAGAGTCGGTCATCTTTTTCAGGTAAACACCATGCACTATTGTTCCCAAATGGATATCGGAAGCCATGGCAATACGAATATTGCTATATTTTCCTCCATTTTTAAGCACATCTAATTCCATCTTGACCACCTTAGGGTTTCGGGCATTAATATTCCCATAAACCAATAACGAAGTAACAAACACCACTGAGGAGATTAATATAATCTGTTTCAACATGATATATGCAGGAGTTGACGGTAGTGGAAGAAAAGGGTAGATTAAGTTTGCCACTCGTACTATATCAACAGCAATCACTATAAAAAACAGATACAACGAAGCGGCCATCCAAAAAACGCCAACCCAAGTGGTAAATTCATGTAGTCTGAAATTTGTTCCGCTTCCAGTTGCCCGTGAAACAATGAAACTGATTGACAGAAGCCAAAACACCACCGTGTAGCCTATTTTCAATCCTGTAATGTTTGGAAACGCTTGGTAACCGCGGATAAAAACATAATAAGAGGCGGAGAGATAGACAAGCGAAAAGACCAGTATGAAAATTAGTTTATTCATTATCATGATTTTTAATTCAAAAAGTTGTGCGAAGTTACAATCATATTTGCGAAGTTGCAATCATATATGCGAAGTTACAATCCCGATATTTATCGGGATCGCACAACATAAGTTACAATCCCAATATTTATCTAGATCGCAAAACTATGGTTTTAAAAACGGATATTTAAAATCGGTGGCTGGCACGAAGGTCTCTTTGATGGTGCGTGGATTCACCCATCGCAACAAATTAAGAGGGCCACCCGCTTTATCATTAGTACCCGACATTCTGGCTCCACCAAAGGGTTGTAATCCAACCATTGCACCAGTAGGTTTGTCGTTGATATAAAAATTTCCCGCTGCATACTTCAACACATTCATTGCTTCCAGTACAGCATATCTATCGGTTGCAAAAATGGCTCCAGTCAATGCATAAGGAGAAGTAGTATCGCATAATTTTAAAATTGTAGAAAATTCAGCATCATTGTAAAGATATATGGTCATAATTGGTCCAAATATCTCCTCTTTCATTGTGATAAAATCAGGATCTATGGTAACAAAAATGGATGGTTCAACAAAATAACCTTTTGAATCGTCCCCTTTACCTCCGGCAATAATTTCTACATTATGATCATTTTTTGCGAAATCGATATATTTCATACAGTTATCAAACGATTTTTTATCAATTACTGCATTTACAAAACATGAAAAATCGGTAGACTCTCCTACTTTAATTTCGCTCAATTGGCGGAGAAGGTTAACTTTTATCTCATTCCAAAGCGAAATAGGGACATATGCTCTGGAAGCAGCGCTACACTTTTGCCCTTGATATTCAAAAGCCCCCCTTACAATAGCAGTTGCAACCTGGTTTGGGATAGCAGAAGGATGTACTACGATAAAATCCTTCCCTCCAGTTTCTCCAACTATTCTGGGATACGATTTATAATTGCTCAAATTAGCTGCCACTCCCTTCCACAACGTATTAAAAGTACCGTTGGACCCAGTAAAATGAATTCCTCCCAAATCGCGATGTTTTAAAATATGGGAGCCAATTAAACTCCCCTCTCCCGGTATGAAATTGATGACACCATCGGGAAGACCAGCCTCTTGAAAAATCTTCATGAGGATATAGTTCGACAACAAGGCGGTAGTTGCAGGTTTCCAAACAGTAGTATTGCCCATCAATACTGGCGCCATATTTAAATTGGAGGCAATGGCAGTAAAATTAAAGGGACTGACAGCAAAGACAAATCCTTCCAAAGGTCGGTATTCCAATCTATTTAACTGATCAAATCCAGATTTTGGCTGATCTGAATATATTTGAGAAGCAAAATAAGCGTTATAGCGGAGAAAATCAATCGTCTCACAAGCAGCATCAATCTCTGCTTGGTAGACATTTTTACCTTGTCCCAGCATGGTGGCTGCATTTAAAAGATGTCTATATTTAACCGAAATCAGCTCGGCTGCCTTTACTGTAACCGATGCTCGTTCTACCCACGAGAGAGACATCCATTTCTCTTTGGCTTCCATGGCAGATTCAATGGCTGCATCAATCTCATTTTCCCCAGCTTTGTGATAAGTAGCCAAAATATGCTGATGATTGTGTGGCATCACTACGTTGCCAATATCTCCGGTTCGTATCTCTTTGCCCCCAATTATTAATGGAATATCTGTTTTGATAGAAGAAAGATAGGACAACTCCTTTTTTAACTTGGTACGGGAACTGCTTCGGGCGCTATAAGCCAAAATCGGTTCATTGTTCGGTATATCGAATTTAAAAACTGTATTATTCATAATGTATTGTTTATATATATTACAAATAACAACAAGAATAATTAAAAATAGTTTAAAGCATACTTTTAACCTTAAAATTTGAAAAGTTGATTTTCCAAAAAAGCAAGGTCATTGTTATTAAAAATACTTAAAACTACATCGATACATTTCAAGAAGAAAAATTGTTAGGAAATTGATCAATACTTAGATATAAACCATTAAGAAATTAAGGAGAATTAAGTTTTATTTTCTTTTCACGATATTCTTCCTTCTTCTTTTCACTCCCGATAGGAGCAATCGGGATCACGGAACCCTTTTCACGTTCTTCTTTTCACGTTCTTCTTTTCACTTTTCACGATATCATATAAAAATAATTAACTTTGTAAACCAAAATAAAAATGATGACTACAACGCAAAGCAATATTCAAAAAATAAAGAAGCTACTACCTCCTCAAGTTACCCTGATAGCTGTTTCTAAGACCAAACCCATAGAACTACTGATGGAGGCATACGAGGTAGGACAACGTGTGTTTGGGGAGAATAAAGCTCTCGAAATGCGCGACAAACACGATGCGATGCCGAAAGACATCGAGTGGCATTTTATCGGCCATTTGCAAACGAATAAAATTAAATACATTGCTCCCTTTGTCTCCCTGATTCACAGCATAGACAGTTTTAAACTCTTGTGTGAGATTGACAAAATGGGTAAAAAGTACGACCGGAAAATCCCATGTCTTCTCCAATTTCACATTGCCGAAGAGGAATCCAAATTTGGTTTTGACATAGAGGAAGTCGAGCAGATGCTGAATTCTGAGGGATTCAACCAACTAAAGAATGTTGTAATACATGGGGTAATGGGAATGGCAACCTATACGGACGATACAGAACAAATTAAAAAAGAGTTTAATCATCTGGCAACCGTCTTTCACGCACTTAAAGACAAATATTTCGTCAATAACTTAAAATTTAAAGAGTTATCCATGGGGATGACCGAAGATTTTGAGTTAGCAATAGAACAAGGAAGCACAATGGTGAGGATTGGGAGTGCTATTTTTGGCAATAGAATTTACAATCCCTAATTTTTTTATTGTGATTAAAAAATTTAAATGGTAAATTTGCAAAAAATATAGCAAACAAATAAAAAAAGCAACTATGGGACGTGCGTTTGAATACAGAAAAGCCCGAATGTTTAAGCGTTGGGGAAACATGTCGAGAACTTTTACTCGTTTAGGAAAAGAGATTACGATGGCCGTAAAAACAAGCGGTCCTGACCCCCAGAACAACTCAAAACTTCGACTTTTACTTCAAAATGCGAAGCACGAAAATATGCCAAAAGAGACCATCGAAAGAGCCATTAAACGTGCTACCGAAAAAGACACCAAAGATTATAAAGAAATCGTATATGAAGGATATGGACCTCATGGTGTTGCAATTTTGATTGAAACTGCTACCGACAATTCAACACGAACTGTTGCAAATATTAGAGCTTATTTCAACAAGAACAATGGTTCTCTTGGAACTACTGGCATGTTAGATTTTATCTTCGATAGAAAGTGCAGTTTTACGGTTGTCACAAAACCAGATATTGATTTAGAAGAACTTGAACTTGAACTAATTGATTTTAACGTAGATGAAGTATTTGAAGAAGACAATGAGTTGATGATTTTTGCTGATTTTCAAAGCTTTGGTCCTATTCAAAAATATTTTGAAGAAAATGGGTTTGAGATTAAATCGTTTAAATTCGAACGTATTCCTAACGACACAAAAGAGTTAAATGAAGACCAAAAAGAAGAAGTTTTCAAATTAATAGACAAATTAGAGGAAGACGACGATGTAACCAATGTTTTCCATAATATCAAATTATAACTTTGATATGACACACAAAAAAAAAACTGCCCCTTAGGACAGCTTTTTTTTTGTGTGATAGTAAGCCAAAAATTTACAATTTAACAGAAACTCCTCCCATAAAATTTCTTCCAGCTTGAGGAAAATAACCATCTAGCGCTTTGCGTTCGCCACCTTCGTAATAACTATAAATCCACGCATTTGCAACATACATTTCATCCAAAAAATTATTTGCACTTACAAAAAAGGAAACCTCTTTAAAAAACTTAGGATGAATGGAATAGCGAATAGTAAAGTTGTTTACCAAATAAGCATCCAACATTCTGTCTTTACTAGATGAGTTGTCGATAAATTGATTGCCAACATATTTAGTTGTTAGTGTACATTCCATTTTTTTGAAAGGAATATAAGTAATTGAACTAGCAGCAACAATTTCTGGAGAAAAAGCAATATTCGTTTTACCAATCAAGGTATCTTTTTGTCCCCAAGTATCCCAATCATCGACGAACTCTCTGAAATTGCTAATTTTATTCCTGCTAAAAGTTACATTTGCTTGCCATTTTAATTTAGGTAAAGGTTGCCAAATCGCAGACAGCTCAATTCCAGCGCGATAACTTTTATCCACGTTTTTCATTACAGCAGCACCTACATCATTAATTTCTCCAGTAAACACTAGTTGATTTTTGTAGCTCATATAATAAAAGTTAGTGTTTACAGAAACTTTTTTCAACGAGAGATGATATCCGAATTCCAAGTCATTCAGAGTTTCTGGCGTTGGTCTTAATGAGTCTACCGCATCTGTTAACGCACTCCTAGTAGGTTCCCGATTGGCTATTGCATAAGAAGCGTATACTTTGTGAAGTTTATTCACTTCGTACGAAACACCCCCTTTTGGATTAAAGAAATTCCAATTATGTTTTTGGGTTATGTCTCTCAAATCCCCATCGATTCCAGAAATTTTATAATCTATGTTTCGAATTTGTATGTCTGCCCATAAGTTTAGCGATGAAAAAAGTTGATAATTTGCTTTAACAAACCCATGAATATCGCGCTTTACTCCAGTGCCATTGTAATAATCAAATTCGTTAGGTAGAAGACCAGCCACTTGCATCCAAATCACTCTTCCATAATGTTTCCCATCATAATTATTTGCAGCTCCACCCAGAGTAATCGAGAGTTTTTCGGTGGGTTTATACTTTGCCGCCAACGTGATACCATAGAAATGATTATCTAGATATTTCCGACGTATCAAATCTGATTTCGTGATGGTATCGTTGCCAATAATTTGATTATCGACTCCATATTTTTTATATTTAGCATTGTCTTTATACTGTTCGTAATAGCCAAATCCTCGTGTGTAGAAAACAGTAGCAGATAAATTTAATTTAGCATTTAACTCATTAACAAAACTAAGATGGTAGCGAGTCTGAGAATAGTTATCGGTTTCGTTTTGGTAATATTTCAATTGTCCATTGGCATCATAATAAGCACCAATTCCATTAAAAGTACGATTGGTATCTAATATTGTAGAAGGGATTCCGTCCCAAGATTGATCTGTTTTCTCTTTACCACTCATCATCATCAATTTTATCATGCTTTTTTTCCCGTAATAAGAGGCGGCAAGATAACTAGAACTCAAATCAGCAGAAGATCTATCTACAAATCCATCGGAAGTAATTTTTGACAATCTTCCGTCGAATGCAAACCTATTATTAAGTAATCCGGTTCCGAAATTGATATTATGTTTGAAGGTGTTAAAAGAGCCCACCACTTCGTTGATTTCTGCATATGCATTGGGTTGAAACTTGAGAGTTTGAAAGTTCATACTCGCTCCGAATGCTGCTGCTCCGTTAGAAGAGGTGCCCACACCACGTTGAATCTGGAGATTATCGACAGAAGAGGCAAAATCGGGCAAATTGACAAACCAAGCACCTTGAGATTCAGGGTCGTTCAAAGGAACCCCGTCAATAGTAACATTGATACGAGTTTCATCGCTCCCACGAAGGCGATAGCCTACATTGCCAATGCCTGTACCAGCATCCGAGGTGGTAACAACGGAAACTGATTGATCAATTACTGCAGTAATGTTACGTGCATCATTAGCCATTTTAATAGCGTTTTTATGAATATCTTCGTAAGCGGTTGGCGTCTTTTCATCTGCCCGGGTAGCACTTACCACCACTTCGTCGCTAACAATAGAGGTTGGTCGCATGAAAACTTCTACTGTTTGATTGGCACGAATTTCCACAATCTCAGAGTGAGTCTCATACCCAATATAAGAGACATGAATCGTGTAACTACCGGTTTTTAAACCAGAAATTGAAAACTCACCTTTTTTGTTGGTTACTTCCGCTTTTAACTGGCTATTCACCATAACATGAGCCCCAGCCATAGGCTCTTTTGTTTCGGCATTTTTCACCATGCCTGTGATGGAAAACTGCGCATGAATGGAAGTAATCAACATCCACGCTACCATCGTCATCGAAATTTTAAATTTCATTTTTTTTTGTTTTTTTGTATAACATACCAGATAGATGAAAGGGAAAATATCTATCCAATTCGTTAATTTGCCTATATTCCCTTCGTCGGCACTACCCGCATCAGGTTCAATGGGTTTGATCTCAGCCCGTTTTGTTAAGGCACCCCTTTCTATTTGACGGCGCAAATTTAATACATTTTTGATTTGGGAAACAATAAAACCAAAAAAAAAAGAAGCTTTAACACTATTATTTCTATTCAAAATATTAAAAATTCTCTGTATCATGAACTTACAAGGAGAAAATAGATTATGCTTCGTTTGAAAATTAACAAATACAACTATTTTTGATCTATGTATAATAATCATGATACTGAATAATCATCCAATTATCCTAAAAAAACGTTTGCAAACAACCAAACGAAACCTGGTTAACTAATAAATTTAATATTTGTAAAAATCACCCCATCGCATCTTATAAATATACACGATAAATATTTTTTGAATATAAATATCTAATTCCTAAAACCAAAATTGATACAATTACTTCAATAAATTGACATTTTAAGAAATTATGTCAACAATTTATTTGTCATAAAAGTTAAATATCTCAAAATATCAAATGTTATTAATTAAATTTTCAATATAACACCATCAACTATTCTTCATTTTGTTAAAATCACACTTTTTACAATAGTTATTAACACGAATTT
This sequence comes from uncultured Lentimicrobiaceae bacterium, assembly GCA_964653595.1. Lineage (GTDB taxonomy): Bacteria > Bacteroidota > Bacteroidia > Bacteroidales > WCHB1-69 > JBAXTE01. The sequence goes on along the minus strand of CAZZHH010000019.1, from coordinate 47,457 downwards.
ATGGTTAATATAATAAATTTTTAACACCACACATGGCATTTATATCGTATATTTTGCAATATTGGATTAAAAGAACAAAATTGGGGGATTTTGATTAGAAAAATTATTTTTTTTTTAAGTTTAAATTTTTTGAGATCAAGTAAAAAAACACAAGAATAAGATTTATGAAAAAAGCAACACTCACATATTTAATACAATGTATACTATTATTCTCTATAGCAATAAAAGAATCACCTTCTTATTCTCAAGTTGAAAACCAAAATGGCAGTGAACAATATTCAAAATCTAAGGCTATTAAGGAGAAAAATTTCAATCATGAAAAGATCAAAAAATCAGACAGGGTAAAACCCATAGAATCTCAACTACCTATTCAATTAGCAGATTCTGCTAGAAACATAAGCTCGCTTATACTAGAAACGCCTGTCGTTTTGGACACCGTTAAACCCAGAACTATCATTGCAAATCCTCCTCACAGCAAACTAGGAAAATTATTATACGATTCTACTTCGGCCAAAAGCACTACTGCTGCTCCTGCCAATGACGCAATATGCAACGCTTCGATTTTACCTGTGAATGGTGCCTGTCTAACAAGTCAATCCAACTTAGAATCTACTTCAGATTTCTATGGTGGATGTATTCCCAGTGGATCTCCCTCTATTTTTTACAAGTTTACTATCACAGGTAGCAACAACATGATTACCATTACCTTAGATAATATTGCCGATTTAGGAAGACAAATTTACTTTTACTTAATGAGTGGCACTTGTACTGCTCCTACTGGCATTTTAGCAGAGTGTAACACTACCACCAACCCATTAACCAAAAAATTCTACAATTTAACAGCCGGCACTTATTATCTCATGATTGCTTCACAACCTGGAGTAGGGAATCAGCTTTCGAGTTTTCGAATTTGTGGCACTCAGTCGGTAGCACCATTGCTCATTACCGGACCGGAACAAGATTGTGCAGGAGCAATTCCCGTTTGCGATGTTACCTACAACCAAACGATATCTTATACGGGCTATGGAGGATATCAAGAAATAAATTATGGATCGACTTGTCTAACAGGCGGAGAATCTAATTCTGTATGGTACGTTTTTACACCACAAACGAATGGAGACCTAGCCTTTACCATCAATACTACAAAAGATTATGATTGGGCATTATATAACTTAACTGCAATTGGGGGTTGTTCAAACATACCCGGCTCAACTCCTGTACTTTGCAACTACTCTGGCACCTATGGCTCTACAGGAACTACTTTGCCAGTAGATGCTACAATCCCAAGAAGTTTAGGAGCCGGAGGACTTCCAACGATGCCTGGAATTCCCGTAATAGCTGGAAATTCCTATGTACTGATAGTAAATAACTACTCTGCCGACGTAAATGGATATACACTCACTTTTAACGTTACCTCTGGTACCGCTTCTATTGTTGACCGTCCACCTTTATATGGGGAATATCCATACATGACTTCAGCTACCAGCTCCTGCTCTGCAAATACCATAACTACTACCATGAATGAAAATATTAACTGTTTAAGCATTCGACAAAGTGATTATACCCTAACAAACACTACCACAGGGCAGAACTTTACGAGTGCTATCACCCAAGTTACTGGGGTGGGATGCTCAGGTGGTGACCTCACAAACCAAATCACCCTCACACATGATGGAACTTTAACAACTGGAGTATATCAAATATTTATCAACTCAGGAGCAATGTTAGCAGACAAATGTGGGAACTTAATTCAGCCTGGGGGAACGGTTACTTTTAACTATTTAGCTCCGCTCACTCTAACAGCTACTCCTAGTACAATCTGTTATGGACAAACGGTAAGTTTGAATGCAAACGGTGCAGATGGCACACCATCGGTGACAACATACACTTTAAATCCAGGCGGATTAACCAACAACACTAACGGAATCTTCAGCGGATTATCACCTGCAATATCCACAACTTACACTGTTTCAGCTACCTACGGAGGCTGCACGCGTACCGCCAACACTAGTGTGACTGTAGAAGGAAACATCACTACATCCATTAATCCTGCTAACAAAAGTGTTTGTAGTTTTCCTACTACCATTACTGCATCTACCACTGTAAACGGCGTAAGCACCGCTGGTTGTACCTACTTATGGTCTACAGGGGCAACCACAGCAAGTATTTCTGTGAATTCTCCAGGCACCTACACTGTAACTGCCACCACCTCTAATGGATGTGTAAACTCAAACAATCCTACAAGTATTATTAGTCTAGCCGGATCTGGCACTGGAGGTGGATCTTGTGATGTATTATATGTATCTCCATCGGGTGGTGGAACTGGGTTAACAAAGAACTCCCCTACTACTCTCGCAGACGCAGTAACCAAAGCAATGTGTACTAACACTATCATAAAAATGCAAAAAGGTATTTATACGCTTACTAATTACCAAATTATTCCTAGCTACATTACCATCGAAGGTGGGTATGACCTACTTTTTACAACAAAATCGAGCAATATGACTGGTGGTGCTAACACCACTACCATTCGCAGAACAAACGCTCCCGATGCCGCTAGTCCAAACACCTGCACTGCTTTCAAAGTAGATGATGGTGCCATACAATTTAGAATTCAAGACATTCGAATTGAAATGCCTGGATCTCCTTCTGTTACAGGTCATACCGCTGGGTCAAATATTGTAAATTATGGAATTAAATTAGGAACCGCTTGTAGCAGTTACAACATTATCAGATGTTATATCAATGCTGGCACTGGTGCCAATCCATAATAAACAAACGAAAAAGAAAAACAAGATTAAACGCTTTAAAGATATTCTCGTATGAAAAACGAAAGAACACTTTTATCTAAATGCCATAAAACCGGAATAAATGCCATTATTTTATTATTCTTAGCATTTGTTTCCAATTATAGTTACGGTCAAATTATATTATTAAACCCAACCGGGGATGGCGGTTTTGAAAATGGATCTACCTTTGCGGCTAATGGATGGACTGCTATTGGAACAACTTCTCCCACATGGTATGTTGGCACTGCTGCTGGTGCTCAAGGTGGCTCAAATTCAGCTTTTATAGGCACTAATTCGACAACCTTTGGAAGTAGTAACACTACTCGAATTTCACACATTTATAGAGACCTAACAATCCCAGCTGGGTCTCAAAATGTATCGTTAAGTTTCTATTTAAAATATCCCGCAATCGATAACACCTACGACTATATTTATAGCTATATAACAACTACTTCCTATACTCCTGTTGATGGCACATTACCTGGAGCTGGTTACAATCAAATTTTCGCATATACCAATCCTGTTATTTCCAACTTTACACAACAAACCCCTATTGATTTAACATCGTATGCAGGATCAACGATAAGGTTGGTTTTCACTTTTAAAAACGATGGAGTTGACCCCCCAGCGTATTTTGCCATCGACAATATATCTCTTACTTATGACAATAATAATTTCACGAAAACCTACACCTCATCCGGATACTTTACCGCTCCAACAGGTGTAACTTCAGTTTCTGCAGCGTGCTGGGGTGGCGGCGGCGGCGGCGGCGGAAACGATACCACTGAAGATGGTGGTGGCGGTGGTGGCGGTGGCGCATACAGCAAAACCAACTCAATTGCCGTTACCCCGAATGCTACGTATGGTGTAAATGTAGGATATGGTGGATATCAATATTCGACTACAGCTGGGGCTCAGTCGTTAAGTGGTGGGGACTCTTGGTTTAAAGATGTTTCAACCATTCTTGCCAAAGGAGGCGCCGGCGGATCTAATACTTCTGGGGGATCTCCTGGTGCTGGTGGAGTTGGCGGCGCTTCTGCATCTGGAATAGGTGACACAAAATATTCTGGAGGGAATGGAAGTGCTGGATTAACTAATAATGCCGGTACTGGCGGTGGTGGTGGATCATCCGCTGGAACTGGTGCAGATGGTATAGCTGGTGAAATTAATGCTGGTGGGTTAGCGCCCACTGGTGGTGGAAATGGAGGCTCTGGAGGCACAGGCACAAGCAATGGGCAAAATGGCTCCACTCCAGGTGGTGGTGGTGGTGGCTCTGCAGAAATAGCATATGGAGGTGATGGTGCGAATGGTAAAGTCACCATATCCTATACCTGTATCACAATCACTACCCAACCCATAAATCAAACCCTTTGTGCAGGTGGAAGTTCAGAATTTTCCATCAGTTCATCAACACCATCTCTCTCCTATCAATGGCAATACAATGGTGTAAATGTAACCAATGGTGTGCCTGCTGGTGCAGTATATAATGGTACGAACTCATCTACACTCCAAATAAGTGGCAGTATCGCTGCAGGCACATACTCTGGTTACCAATGCCTACTCTCCAATAGTTGCGGAAGTTTAAGTTCAAATTCAGTCCAACTCACAGTTAATGCTACTGCTGCACCTGCTACTCCTTCAAATCCAACAGCAAGCAGTATGGCTTGTAGTGTAACACTTACCGCATCAGGAACGCCACCAGCAAATGTAAATTGGTACTGGCAAGGGCAAAGTTGCGGAAATAGCACTGCTCTTGGTTTCTCAAGCACTTATAATCCACCAGTTGCAGGCACTTATAATCTAAGAGCATATAACACGCTACTTGGTTGCTGGTCGGCATCGTGCGGAAGTGTGGTGGCGCCCGTTTTGGGAGCACCTGTTTTTATTACAAATCCTGCTAGTCAAAATGGTTGTGTTGGTTCATCCGTTACATTTAATATCATAGCTACTGGATCGGGGTTAACCTACCAATGGCGAAAAAATGGCACCAATATTACGGGAGCAACCAGCGACACCTATACCATCGGAAGTATAGTAGCTGGAGATGCAGGCAACTACGACTGCGTTGTAACTGGAACTTGTAGCACTGCCAATTCAACAGCTGCAACCCTAACAATTCTTGGCAGTGGATTATCTGGAATAAAAACAGTTGGCACTACTGGAAATTACACCACCTTAAAATCCGCTTTTGATGCAATCAATGCTAACGGATTATCTGGAAACTTAGAATTGCAAATCATCTCCAATATCACAGAAACAGCAGAAGCCAGTTTAAATCAATGGGTAGATTGTGCAGGAGTAAATGGATATTCTATCACAATATATCCGACAGGAGCCACACGAACAATTTCTGGTTCTATAACCACTTCACTCATTACTTTTAATGGAGCTGACCGAGTTACATTCGATGGAAGATTAAATCAATCGGGTGCAGCGAATAGCTTAATTTTATCCAACACAAACACAGGTGGTTCTACCTTAAAATTTATCAATGATGCGTGTATGAACACCATTTCATATACTACCTTAAAAGGGGTATATAGTACCGATTTATATAATGGAGTAGTATATTTTAGCTCTGGCTCTACTACTGGAAATGACAAAAACAGCATCTTATTCTGCAACATTCAAGATGGCACTACTACTCCTACGAACGGTATATATAGCTATGGTACTTTTGGAAAAGAAAATGATTATAATACTGTTTCAGGATGTAATATATTTAATTTCTGGAATACTTACTACAATTCAAGCGGAATTTATATTAGTGGAGGGAATAATGCATGGACTATTACGAACAACAGCTTTTATCAAACGGTATCGCGACCAGATTGGAAATTCTCGGGAATATACATAATAAGTTCAAATGGAAATGATTATAACATTTCTGGAAATTATATAGGAGGGCAGGCTCCTTTATGTGCAGGTGGGCCATGGACAATCTCAGATACTTCCTACAATAGTAATGTAACTGCAATTTATCTAAAATCTAGTTCAAATGGGGTATCTACCATTAGCAACAATATGATTAAAAATTTCGATATTAGCATGAAAATCGAAAGTGATCAAGATGATGCTTTTACAGGAATTTTTTCTTCTGGCAGAATTAATGTTTTGGGCAACACCATTGGCGATAACAGCACTGGATCCATTAAACTGAATTGTATCGCTGGTTCAACATCTACATGGACAGGATGGAATATTGGCATACTAAAATATGGAGATGGCAATGTGATGAACAACAGAATTGGCTCTATCACCATTAATGGCACAGTTATTTCTCAATTAGGCTTTAATGCCATACAAGTTGGCGGATCACTTATCAACGATGTAATCATTTCGGGAAATGTAATAGGAAACGAAACCACCGCCAACAGTATTTCTACAGCTTCGGGAGCCACACCAGCAGCGACGATTGGAGGGATTTATTTTGGAACTGATGGAAATTATAATACTACCGTTTCAAATAACACCATCGCTAATATCAACAATAATTGCACTGGGACAGGAGCATTTTTTGTAGGATTGTACAACGAAGCAACCAATGGGAAACAAGTAGTAATTGGAAATATCATAAAAAACATCTCTGTTGCCAGCACCAGAACTTCAGATTGGTCTACTGTCGGTTTAATGTCTGCCGTAACAGGTATTGCAAGTATTAACTCTACAAACGGAGGTCACTCTATTGCAAACAACACTATTAATTCATTATCTAGCACTGGCACTGGCACTGTTCAGGTTTTTGGCATTGTATGTCATCACGATAACACAGTAGGGACTACTATTGAAAAAAATAACATATATAATCTAACTGCATCCTCCAATTCTGCAAAAATTACTGGCATAAAAACTTTTAATGGCATTGCTACCCTTAAAAACAACATGATTAGTCTAGGTACAGGCATATCTACCACTGCAAATATTTACGGTATTTGGCAAGCTTCATCATCTGCTTGTAACTATCTTTTCAACTCCGTTTATATTGGAGGTTCGGTTACATCTTCTAGCTCTATCCATACTTATGGTTTTAAACGAGATTATAATGCTTCGATTGTATTGAAAAACAACATTTTTTACAATGCCCGCCTAGCTACGGGTGGTGGTACTGGTAAACACTTTTCCATTGTAACCAATACAAATACCCTCACCAGTGATTACAACGATTTATTTACAGTAACTGCTGGCGCAAATCTAGGCTCTTATGACGGTGGCAACACTCCGCGTGATTTTGGAGCATGGAAAACAGGCACATCGCAAGATACAAATTCATTAAATGTGGATCCACTTTTTGTGAACACAGCTTCCAACTTACATCTTCAAGATGGCAGTCCGGCAAAAGGTGTGGGCATCGCAGGAACAGGAGTACTGATTGATTTCGACAACCAAATCAGAAAAACAGGAGTTAGTCCAAATGGCCCGTGTATTGGAGCAGATGAAAACTTAGCAGTACCTTATGGCACCAACACTTATGGTATATATGCATCGGATGGGATAAATGGAAATATTACCGATTGTGAAATATATGCCCAAGGTGGAAGTCCTGGTGGTATTGGTATTCTTGTTGGTGGTCCCAACGACTTGAATTGGGCAAATGTAAATATCAGTGGCTACCAGACCATCACTGCCACTAATAGCTCCTGTTTAAATTCGAACATAACGTACAACACGGGTAGTAGTGCTCCCAATTGGCTTTTAGGGAATGGGGCTACAGTGGCTTCTTCTAACAATTCTACAACGATAACGCAATATGTTTCTACTGGCAGAAAAGACATCTTAGAAAACGTGAAAGTTTTTAAAGATTTTACCAATATGACCATGCCAATTCCAAGCTCAGGGTCAATATTAGGAGCACCCTCTGGAGCGGGATGTCCAACCACCTACAACTACACAAGTTCGGTAGCTGGCAATGCCGGTTATGAATATATGTGGACTGCAACTGCACCAACGGGTTGTACTGCAACTATCGAAAACCCGACCATGGCTACTACAAATATTACTTTCCAAAATCCAACAGGCTACAATCAAGTTTTTCTTTTAACATTAAACATTAAATCCGAATGTTGTGGTCCGTTAGAAACCGTTAATCGATACATCACCATTTTCCCAGGACCTACGCAGCCAACCGTTACAGGGAGTCCCTTTACGTTATGCACAGGCGGATCATTCACGGTAAATGTAAACTCCCCCGACCCATCGTATGCATACGACTGGTACGATGCTGTTACAGGAGGCAATTTATTGGGATCAGGAACATCCTTGAATGTAACCAATGCACCAACCGGAACCAACCATTATTATGTACAGTCAACCAACAGTTTCGGATGTTCGAGTCCAAGAACAGACATCGTACAAATTGGGAACGATGCCACGCCACCTTCTGTAAATGATCAACAAACGTGTGGTGCAAACAGTGTTTCTCTTATCATAAACTCACCACAGCCAGGATACACATACAATTGGTACTTATCGAGTTGCAACGGCACATTACTGCAATCGAGTAGTAGTTCGGTGCTATCATACAACTTAACCGCAAACACCACCTTTTATGTATCTGCGGTACCTGCAGGTTGCGCTCCAAGTAGTTGTATAACTGTAAATGCAAGCATCATCACTCCTACAGATCCTATTACTTGGTTGGGAACCATAGGAGGAACAAACAACTGGTTTGAGCCTTCCAATTGGCAAAATGGCTGTTTGCCTACCTGTGAAACAAATGTAAGCATCCCTGTAACTGCAAATAATCCCGACATTGGGTTTAATCCTTCGGATGTTGCCCGATCAAAAAACATTACCATTCAAACTGGAGCATCGCTCACTTTTTCCGACTCAAAAGCCGAATTAAACATCTGTGGAGATTTCATTCACACTGGAACATTGACTACCAATAGCATGGGAGCAGTGAAATTTACTGGGTCAGCTCTACAATACTACACCAAAACAGGGTCAGGAAATTTTCATAATGTAACCTTAAATAACTCATCCAATTTAAACTTAAACAGTACCATGACATTAGATGAAACGGGAACCTTAAGTTTTGTAAATGGAAAAATAATAACTGGAGCAAATTGGTTAGTAATTACAAATCCAGATCCTGCCTCTATCGACAATCATGGGACCAATAGATATGTGTATGGCAATTTAAGAAGACATATCAACAGTGGAACCTACACCTATTCTTTACCAGTTGGCTCATCGAGTCGGTACACTCTAGCAGAACTAATAAATTCTGACTTATTGGGAGTAACCTATTTAGATGCAACCTTTATCACACCCTATACCAGCACTGGATCCCTAAATCCATCCATCGCCAATGATGGAGGATTGGTATACACTTCTATAGCCACTGAAGGAATCTGGCGTATCGATCCAAACACAGCTCCATCTAGTGGCAGCTATTCGATTAAATTATGGTTTGACGATGGTGGAGGAAGTAATCCTTTTAGTGGGTTAACAGACAATTTATTCAATCCGTTAAAGAGGACTTCTGGATCAACATTGGCATCCGATTGGACTGCTATAGGAGGATCACCAAATGCAGCAAACACACCTGGGACAACGGTTGCTGACGGATTTTCGCAACGCACTGGATGGACATCTTTTTCGGAATATGCAATAGGGATAGCTACAAGTGGCTTACCAGTTGAATTAATCCATTTGAATAGCATTTGTGATAAAAACAGCATCAAAATCAAATGGACCTCCTCCTCCGAAACAAACAATCATTATTACATCCTCGAACAAAGCTCAGATGGTATTATGTGGAACTTTGTAGATAGAATAAACGGTGCAGGAAACTCCAATCTACCACTGAATTACGAATACTCATACAACCAATTCACTTCTGAATCAAGTTATACTCGATTGTCTCAATTTGATTATAATGGCAACAAAAAAGTATTAGGAGTTACTACATCCTATTGCAACAACGAAATTGAACCACATTTGTATGTATATCCAAATCCAACCGATGGAGTGATAAACATAGTGATAAAAGGAGATGTTGCGGATCAAGGAAGTGTAAACATTTACGACAACATTGGACAATTAATCATCTCGAAATCTGTTCTTATCGAAAACAGATCCACTATCACAGTCATAGACATGTCGAATTTTGCACCAGGCAGTTATTATTTAAAATTTATTATGAATAAATCGACACTGCCAACACAAAAATTGATATTAAATAAGTAAGATAAAAAGGAACATAAATGAATCGGGCAAAGAGGTAATCCTGTTTTGTCCGATTTTTTTATTTCCAATATATTTTAACAAATAATCTATTTTAAAAATATTATATTTGCAAAAGTTAACATTGCACTAAATTCAAAACAGACATGAAATCATTTATAATTGGCTTAATACTTATCCTTAACCTCTCCTATTCTCAAGCAGGCAATGCAGATTTGTTTAAAATAGACAACCAGAAAGTGAGTGAAATGATGACAGACTTGTCTACGCTTGAAAAACAAATTGCATCTAATTATTTTGTTAGCCATGATGAAATTGCAACAAATTATCCCAATGTGATCATGGCATACGAACAAAGTCCATATTTGGAGAGTACCCTTTTTATCCACCAACAAATGAATGGCCAAAATGGCTGTGCAGTGGTAATTGCGATCACCTGTTGTACAATGATAGGGATATCGTTGGGTTATTATTTTCTGAGCAATACAATTTAAAAAATCAAAAACATCCTTTTTAAACACAAAATATTCAAATCAACATCACGATGAAACGCATTTTACTTCCCATTTTACTAGCATTAAACCTATCGTTAATAGCACAAGAGACCCTTATTGTATATTTTGAAACAAACCAATTTGAACTTACAAAAAGCGAATACAACAAACTAAAACAATTCGCAAAAAATCTACAATCCAACCAAATTTCTGTTCAAATTCAAATTAAAGGATATGCTGACTACGTAGGAGATTCAAAATATAACCAAAATCTATCGTTAAAAAGAGCAGAAACAGTAAAAAAAATCCTAATAGAAAATGGGGCAGACTCTCTTCAGTTTACAGGAATTATAGGAGTTGGATCAACCATGTGTAATCATTCCAGCTCAAATTCAAAAGGATGTGCAGATCACCGAAAAGTGGATATCATTTACACTTTTATCAAAAAACCTTCTGTTGAAAAAAATGAGAAAATAGAGCAGAACATTCCCCCAGAAGTTCCTCCAACGAAAGAGGTTGTTTCTGATCTAACAGAAACCATCAAAAACATGGAAGCCGGAAACACTTTGTTGCTGAATAACATTCAATTTGTAGGCGGGTCGGATGTATGGTTAGAAGAATCGGTGCCAGCATTAGAAAATCTAATTGAAACCATGCAAGAGAATAGCACTTTAAAAATTGAGATTCAAGGTCATATTTGTTGCGATACTCAAGACAGAAACGACTTGTCTACTCGAAGAGCGTTCGCTATTTATAATCTATTAATCCAAAATGGAATAGAAAAAAACAGATTAAAATACAAAGGATATGGAAGAAAACGCCCTTTGAAAAACAATCCAGAAGAGACTAAAAACAGAAGAGTTGAAATACTTATTCTAGAAAAATAGCAATCCACTTAAGACAAAAAAAGTAAAGATGAAAATAATAATCATAAATGGGCCCAATCTGAACCTAACAGGCATTAGAGAACCGCAGATCTATGGGAATTTCACATTTGATAATCTGTTGGAAAAGATTCGAAAAGACAATCCAAATCATACTATCGACTATTTTCAATCAAACGTAGAGGGAGTATTGATAGATAAAATCCACGAAACTGGATTTACTTATGATGGTATTATATTAAATCCAGGAGGCTATTCACACACTTCCATAGCGATAGCCGATGCTATTAAGGCAGTTACAACACCAGTGATTGAAGTTCATCTTAGCAATATAATCTCCCGTGAAGATTTTAGACACTATTCTTACACTGGCGCAAATTGCATTGGAATTATAAGTGGACTTGGGATGAAAGGATATATTGCAGCCTTATATTACTTTACAAAATAAATCCAAAAGATATTTTTCCAACCATCTTTTTCACCTTTTCTTAATTTCACATGATTGACTTTCTAATTTCCTTAAATTAGGGATTCATTAAGGGTAAATTTTAAAATTGTTTCAATAGTATAACAAAATGCCCCAAAGGATTTTCAAACCAATTCATCACATTAAACATCTTTAAGACATTTGTATTTGGTCATTTTTCATAAGATTTGAGATTCGAAAAACTTAAAGATTAATCAAAAAAAAAAGACCTGCTCAAACGAGCAGGTCTACCCCACCATGAAAAAACTACACATGTGTGCGTAGCTTACCTTAAGTATTTTTAAATTGTCTGTTGACAATGTATATGAACGTTATTACAATGCAAAGATATACATTATTTTCAAATGTGTCAAAAAAAAACTCAAGTTTAACATATTTTAACACATATGATTTATTTATTTAATTGTTTATCAATAGAATAAAAAATCAAGAAACTATTTTTATTTAACACTAAATTAAAACAATTCAAATATTTAGTCCAAATTTCATGGAAATATATTTCAAACTCAAAGAAAACTCTATTTTGTTGACACAAAAAATAGGAGATTAAAAAATATGAATTTGTTTTTTTATCTATCACAAAGTAAAATTGATATTATCCATAAATTTAAAAAGCAACAATAGAAAGAAAAAAGACCTGCTCTTACGAGCAGGTCCACCCCACCATGAAAAAAACTATGTAAGTGTACATAGCTTATCTTAAATATTTTTATTTTGTTTTATAACAAAAAGCAATGAACGATTTTATGATGCAAATTTACACAGATTTTATACACTAGTCAAGCATATCATCAAAAATAACATTATTTAACAGACGATTTTAAATCATAACACATAGCTTCAACAACTTACAACAAAGCCGAGTTTGCAATAATTTTCATTTTATTAACAATTGATTCATTGCCATCAATCCAATGAATAATCACTCCATTTTTTTCCATTCTTCTAAACCAGGAAGATTGCCGTTTAGCAAATTGGTGAATAGCAATATTTAGGGCATTAAAAAGAGTTTGATAATCTATCAATCCTTTCAAATATTGGCTAACGTACTTGTATTCTAGACCATATCTTTGAAGACAATCGTAGGAAGTACCACTATCCAATAACATTTCCACCTCTTCAATCATACCACCTCCCAATCTCTCTTTAAGCCGTTGAGTAATTCTATTTCTAATAACATCCCTATCGAAATAGATTCCGTATACATTTATTGGATGGATAACTTGTTTGGATTTTTCAACTAAATCGGGGTTTTCATGATAAAAAATCTCAATTTCAAGTGCTCTCAGCACTCTCTCTCTATCTTCGGTATCCGTTTGATTATGCAACTTTCTATACTTAGCAAGTCTCTCCGATAAATGATCCATGGATTCATCTTTCAGTTGTTCCCTTAACTCATGATTTACAGCAACTTTCACCATCGGATAAGCATTAATAACGGATTCTAAATAAAGACCAGTGCCACCGCACAATATTGGGAATTTGTCTCGGCTAACAATATCATTGTATGCATTGTAAAAATGACTTTGAAAATCGAACATACTAAACTCAGTTCCAGGCTCTACAATATCGATGAGATGGTAAGGCACAAATTGTCCATTTACCCAATATTCCGATAAATCTTTTCCTGTACCGATATCCATTGTTCTAAAAACTTGACGAGAATCTGCGCTAATAATTTCACCGTTTATTTGAGATGCTAAGGAGGTAGCCAAGGCTGTTTTTCCAGTTGCAGTTGGTCCTAAAATTAAAATCATTTTATGATAAAATTTTTATTTTGCGAAGATACGCTTTTTCAATATCAAACAAACTATCTCTAATTGCGCTCAGGTCGGAAATATCGAAATTTTCAAGTGTAATATCCTGTGAATATTTTTTGTCTATTAAGTTAAATTGTTGATAATTATCAAAAAACAGTTCCCTATCGTTCATATTCATTAAAGGTAAAGTTGCTTTTAAGAATTGAAGGATTCTCAATCCATCCACTTTGGTATAAAACCCTCGAAAAAACTGTTTTTCATCTTTCATATTTTTTCGAATTGGGTTTAAAAAGTTCTCATCCTTAAATTGGGCTTGAAGGAACTGATAAAATGCAGAATCGATACTCCAATCTGGATTCATAAGTTGCACTGCAACATCAAACAAAGATTTCACAGCTTCAAACTGCGAAATATGATATATGGGATAACTGCTCCAGTCGCCACTATGGCCCTTTATCATAGCTGGCCCAGTCCCAAAGAAAACACGATTAGAGAAACGTGCAGCTGGGAAAACCAACTCATCGTTTGCGATAATGACCGTCCCAAATTTTCTCATTTGCTGTAAAAAATAGAAATCTTCCCCACTTTTCAGGGGACTTAATCCACCAATAGCATTATACGCTTTCACTCTATATGCCATTGCAGATCCGAGTGCTGTAAAAGCAAATGGGGAATTAATTCGAAGCATTTGAATGGCATAATTGCGCATATAAATTTCATATCTTAAAATAGCACGATCTTCCGCCTCGCTTCCAGTAAGATTATGAAAATAGGGAACCGACATCGCAACAGCATTTGGAAACTGATGAAACGAATCAACGATAGATTGAACATAGTGAGGTTTAACAAATGTATCTGCATCCAAACTGATTACAAGATCCTCTTTGTTTGCAACGGAAGAAATATGATCCATAAGAGTTTTTCGAGCTATTCCAACACCCGTTTTTTTGCCTTCCCAACCTTTTCCTTTAGAGCAATAGTCTAGCACAACCAAGTTTAATCCAACAAATTCATGCAACAGTTTTAAGGTTGTTTGATTATCCAAACAAATCAACTCCTTTTCGGGATCATTCCAGTAACTTTCGGGTTGATTTACACATACGTAAACTCGAAAATCCACGTTTACTACCTGTTCAATTAGAGCCGACAAGGTATTAGAAATATAATTTGCTTCATTAAAAGCAGGAATTGCGATATGGACAACCATAGTAATTGAGTAGTTAACGAATCAATGTTTATAATTTATCATTCAAAGGTAGAAATAATAACGAAATAATCTGTTATTTTGAATTTTATTGCTTAATAATAGTGGAAAATTAATTGTACTATTTCCATTCTTTTTTAAACACATACTAAATTTTAGATATTACAGAGACGAATAAGCATGAGCAAACGATTTAGATATATTCTTTTACTTTTATTTATAAGCATAAGCATTTCAGGTTTTTCATCCATCTATGATTCAACCATCACAAGGACGGTCCCCGCTAAATATCTATGGGCTGATTCGGTGATCAAAACCATGAGCTTAGAGCAAAAAATTGCTCAATTAATCATGATACGGGTTTTATCTAAGGAAAACGAAAAATACAACAAGCAAACCATCGATTTAATTTCAAAATTGGAGTTGGGAGGTGTGTGTATGTTTCAGGGAGGCCCAGTTCGACAAGTAAATCTAATCAACAGGATTCAATGTGCAAGCAAAACTCCTGTATTGTTTTCGATAGATGGGGAGTGGGGTTTATCCATGCGCCTCGACAGCACAACTCTTTTTCCCCGTCAAATGGCATTGGGTGCTATACAAGATAATTTTCTCATATATAAAATGGGAAAAGAAGTAGCCAGACAGTTTTTAAGAGCGGGGATTCAACTCAATTTTGCACCCGTTGCTGATGTGAATAGCAATTCTAAAAATCCGGTAATTAACAGTAGGTCATTTGGAGCGGAACGCGAAAATGTTGCTCAAAAAGCGATAGCTTATATGATGGGGATGGAAGACAACGGATTGTTATCGTGTGCAAAACACTTCCCCGGACATGGCGACACTGAGTCGGACTCGCATTACACTCTCCCAATTATCAACCATACCGAATCGGTGTTGGACTCGGTGGATTTATATCCGTTTAAGCGCTTGATAGAAAGTGGAATTAGCTCAATTATGGTAGCTCATCTTTTTATCCCCTCACTAGATACTACAAAAAGTAGAGCCTCTAGTCTCTCACCCAAGATTGTGTATGAGTTATTGAGAAAAAAATTGAACTTTGACGGGTTAATTATTACCGACGCATTAGATATGAAAGGCGCATCAAATTATTTGAAACCAGGTGAGCTGGAACTAGCTGCATTGTTAGCAGATAATGATATTTTGTTGTTGCCAACCGATCCAGAAATTGCGATTAAAACCATTAAAAATGCAGTAGATAGTTGCATAATACCCGAAGAAATAATACATGAAAAATGTCTGAAAATACTCCGTTATAAGGAACAATTAAATCTTCATGAGTGTTATGAAATACCTACCACTAATCTACACGAAGATTTAAACAAAACTACCACCAAACAACTAGTGAGAGAGTTAACAGAAGCTTCTATTACCGTAATAAACAACTTGGAGAACACACTTCCATTATTTCAAACTAATGATAAAACAACTGCAACCGTAGCCATCGGAACTACATCTAAAACCACTTTTCAGGAGTTTATGTCTATCCATGGCAGGTTTACTCATTACAACATTCCTCCTACTTTTAATTATTCACAATCAGACTCTATTTTAAAAGTTCTTTCTGCGTATAAAACAGTGGTTGTGTCCATTCATAACACCTCTCAACTTCCACAAAGAAGTTACAATGTTTCTAATGAGTCGATACAATTTATCGATACATTATCGAAACTAACCCAAGTGGTGTTAACCATTTTTGGGAACCCTTATATTCTGGAAAAACTACCATCTACAGCCAATTACAAAGCAATAGTAGAAGCATACCAACCAACACAAATGGCGGAAGAGTCTGCGGCTCAGATCATCATGGGAGCAGTAAAAGCAAATGGTAGACTATCCGTAAGCATCAATTCAAAATTTCTAATTGGGGAAGGTGAAAATGTTTTTCCTATTGGTCGGTTACCAATTTGCGAACCATCTAAATTTGATATTTCCGATTTTTATGTCAAAAAAATAGATTCCATTGTCAAAAAAGCAATCAAACTTAGAGTTTTTCCTGGCTGTCAGATTGCAGTGGCTTATAAAGGGAACATCGTATTAAACAAATCGTATGGAACACCAACCTATATTGATAAGAAAAACATCTCAAATTCAGACATCTACGACATTGCTTCGGTAACAAAAATATTATCTACCACTTTGGCAGTTATGAAGTTGTACGAAAATAAAGAGATTTTTTTGGACGATAAGATATCCAAACATCTACCATGGTTAAAGAATTCAAACAAATCGAACATTACGATCTCACAACTACTTAGTCACAACTCTGGATTTAGACCTTTTATGCCGTTTTGGAAATCGTATATGGTGAATGGAATTGCGGATACTGCCTATTTCAAAAAAAGTTCAACAGGAGATTTTTGTTATCAAGTGGCTGACAGTATGTATGTATCCAAAGCGATAAAAGATAGTATTTTAGAAAAAATTAAACTTTCTGAAATAGACTCCACAAAGCCATATATTTATAGTGATTTTAACTTTATTTTGTTAAAAGAGATTGTAGAAACGGTTACTAAATCTTCGATAGACAAATTTGTAGATAGTATTTTTTACGCCCCATTAAATTTGGCAACAATCGGATATCAGCCTTTATCACGATTTTCGAAGGACAGAATTATACCTACAGAGAGGGATGAAATTTTCCGCAAGCAGACTATTCAAGGAACGGTACATGATCAAACAGCAGCTTTGATGGGAGGAGTTGCAGGTCATGCTGGCTTATTTTCAAACGCTACCGATATTGCAATATTAATGCAAATGCTTCTCAACGAAGGAGTATATGCGGGAACTAGAGTTTTAAAAGCATCCACTGTCCAGAAATTCACAAAACATTGGTTTCCTAAAGAAGTAAACAACCGAAGGGCATTAGGGTTTGATAAACCTTCCAGAGACGAATCTACCTCTCCTGTATCTCCTTCTGCTTCCGAAAAAAGTTACGGTCATAGTGGTTTTACTGGCACGTTAGTATGGTCGGATCCCGAATTAAATTTCACGTTCGTTTTTTTATCCAATCGTGTATATCCGGATGCTGAAAACAATAGACTAGCCAAAATGGGGATTAGAACTGAAATTCAGGAAATTCTATATCAGGCATTATTAAAAACTAAAAACTAATCTTTCAAAAGCAGTCTTTCCATTTATCTTAATCGGAACATTAACTTAAACACATGATATACAACCATTAAGCATAAATTCAACACTAAATCGTGAGTTTTTATTTGGTTAAAAAAATTTCATGAAAATTCAAAATTTTAGTTGTAATTTTGCTCCTTAATTTTAAAAAATGAGTTCACAAAAATCAATTACCAAACTCGGTTTGTTCTCGGTTATCTCTTTTGTGGTAGCCAACATGGTAGGCACTGGAGTATTTACATCTTTGGGTTTTCAACTGATGGGAATCCATAACAGTTTGGCTATTCTGATCTTATGGGCAGTGGGTGGTTTGTTGGCATTTTGCGGTGCTTTGGTATATGGCGAGTTGGGGTCAACCATGCCACGAAGCGGAGGTGAATATCACTATCTTTCCAAAATATATCATCCATCGGTAGGGTTTCTATCGGGTTGGATTTCGTTAACCGTCGGATTTTCTGCCCCTGTTGCTTTAGCCTGTATGGCAATGGCTGGATACATCCACTCTGTGGTACCAGCAGTCAACCCGACATTTTTTGCATTGTGTGTATTAACAGTGATTACCTTAGTGCATAGTTTTAGCATCAATACTGGAAGTAAGTTCCAAAATGTGTTCACTATTTTTAAAATATTGTTGATTTTGGTTTTTGTGGTTGCTGGTTTTGTCATGATAGACACTCCACAACCGGTCAATGCGGATTTTACCTCCTTCAAAATTGGAGATTTGTTTGATAAAAACTTTGCACAATCCCTGATCTTTGTCACCTACGCCTTTTCGGGATGGAATGCTGCCGCATATATTGCTGGGGATATCAAGAATCCGCAACGTAATTTGCCAAAATCTCTATTCATCAGCACTATCGCAGTCACCGCAGCTTATCTGTTGCTCAACTATGTCTTTTTATATAGTGCTCCAAAAGCGGATTTAGCGGGGCAAGTAGAAGTTGGTTTTATTGCTGCTAATTTTATTTTTGGGGAGACTGGTGGTGTGGTGATGGCACTTTTAATTAGCATTTTACTGGTTTCTACTATTAGCTCTATGGTATTTGTTGGGCCTCGTGTTTCGCAAGTTATGGGAGAAGATTATAAACTACTGAAACCACTAGCTTTCAAAACCAAGAATCAGATTCCAATCAATGCTATTTGGTTACAATATGCCATCAGTGCTATCTTGATTGTGACTTCATCGTTTTCACAAGTGATGACCTATGCCGGGTTTACGCTAAACATCTTCGCATTATTAGCCGTTTTCGGTGTAATTATTCATCGCATCCGTTTTCCAAAAGCTGAACGACCATTCAAAACGTGGGGATACCCGATTACTCCGTTGCTTTATGCTGCTATCATCGTTTGGACGCTTTATTTCTTAATGCAAACCAATACAAAAGAATCCATATATGGACTATTGACTGTCTTCACAGGTCTATTAATATATTTTCTAAACTACTTATATAAAAGAAATAACCAAAAACAATCAAAATAAACAATGAAAAAGTTACTTTTTATATTAATGAGTGTGGCCATTTTGGCATCTTGCACACAAAACAGCTCCAAAAAAGAGGCTAAAGATGAGAAGTCAGATTCGTTAAAAACTACTCAAACAGATACGGTATCCCAAAAAAGCGATGGAGTCGTCTTGGATATTAATTCGTTGAATCTTGATTCAGAGAAAGTAAAAGAATTGAATAATCTTGCTAAATTTATTTCTGGAATGAATGTTAGCGATGATAGTAGATTGATGAAATATACTAAAACTAAAACATGGAAATCATATTCACAACAAGCCAATGTTACCTGGAGTAACTTCTTTAACAAAAATGAAGCAGCTAGAACCTGGGGTAATAAAAACTTGGCAGAAACCAGAGATGCCAGTTCGAAGTTGATTTATCCGTTTAGCGGACCAGATGTGCTATTTCCCGAGATTTTCTTTCCTCAAACCAAAGAGGTGTTTATGATTGGTTTAGAGCCTGTTGGCTCGATTCCAGTGTTTAAAGACATTGATGAAAACGAATTAGACACAATTTTTGAGAAATACAAACGATCTATCAATGAAGTGATTAAGTTCAGCTTCTTTATGACTAAAAAGATGAAAGTGGAACTCACCAATGATGATATTGATGGTACCACTCCGATTATCATGCTTTTCTTAGTTCGCGAAGGTAAAGAGTTGTTAAAAATAGAACCAATTGTTATTGGAAAAGATGGCGAAGTTGTGGTTAAGAATAATTTCAAAGAAATTAAGAACGCAAAAAATAAAGGAGTTAGATTCTATTATAACAATAAGGGAAGCAACGAAGTACGCCAAATTACATATATTTCGACCAACTTGGCGGATGGAACCTTGAGTGTGAATAAAGAGTTGTTGGCGTTCTTTGATAAAATAGAGGGAACCGTTTGCAGTTATGTAAAGTCGGCTTCCTATCTGATGCATAAAGATGCTTTTTCGACCATTCGCAATACATTGCTCTCAAAATCAAAGTTTCACTTACAAGATGATTCTGGAATCCCTTACAAATATTTTGACAAAAAAGCATGGGAAATCAAACTCTTTGGTACATATGAAAAACCAATCAAATTATTCGAGAAATGTTTGGAAAAAGATTTAGCTGAAGCATATAAAGATTCAACCATTAAAAGATTGAACTTTAGAATTGGATATGCTGGAAAATCAAACTTGCTTTTTGCGAAGAAAAAATAATCAGTTCCTGATTCGATAATATTCAGATCACACACTCATTCTTTTGGGTGTGTGATTTTTTTTTGATGCAATCGATGGTCAATCTATCTTGAATATAACAGCAAACAATTTTTGCGGATAAATAAATTTGATTAAATTTGAAAAAATAATTGTCAACCAATCTCAATCAATCATGAAAAAAATCATCTTTTTATCTCTATTCGGGTTTCTTGTTTCGTGTAGTAATTCAAAAAGTGACGATGGTCTTATACAATCAATAGATACTTCGGGTGTAACATCCTCTTCTGAAACAATGCGATGCGACTCGTTGTCCATTGAGGATTGGCTGGTGCAATCGCCGTTCGAAACAAAAGATGATTATCTCTATTTTAAGAAAAGACTCAAATCAAGCACAAAGACGATCGTGGAGTTGGCGCCAAACCAGCATGATGACAAAACAGTGGATACGCTGAAAACGGTTTATTGGGGGGAGACTTATATTAAAACCTTGAGCAATGTTTCCATTCATAGAACAATGTTGTTATTTGCATCCATAAAAGATAAACAGTTCGCATTAAGAAATGACCTAAGGGTCGGGATGCCCATCGATCAGGTGTTTAAAGCTTTCAAGGTCAATTATGATCATTCGAAAAATTATAAATTTCTGGAGATCAAAAGTCCTGAAGGTGGCGGGGAGATGGGCTTTGTCTCCTATTTGACCTTTTACTTTGAAAAGGATACGTTGTCAGAAATATCGTACCAGCCATATATCGATTAAAATTGTATATTTGTTCAGCTCTTTGGAGTCATTAATCTTAACGCTTTTGAATTATGAAATCAACTTTTTTTGTATTGAATGCAAGAATAAGCAAAATGCTTTTTTTGTCATTGGTTTTAGCTTTTTTTTCAGCATGTAATCCTGCTGGGGATGTGAAAAGTAAAACTGAATTATCTTCTAAGAAAACGAATGCCAGTGATAATAAGGATGTCATAATCGAGGAAGACGATAGTGATATGTTGCCGTTTGGACGTCCTATCGCATTTGCATCAACAAATAATATAGCAATACCAATAATTTTGCTTGTAAGGCCTCAGGAGAAAAATGAATCGGAAACCTATTATATGAATATTGCGGTAATGAATGATGAAAATTCTGAGGCAAGAATGGTTTTCGATCAGTCACAAATTATTAAATCAATCACTACGTTTGAAAAAAGAGTGGAAAAAGAGGATTATGAGTTTGATAATGAGGAGGAAAAATCGGTTGCCGGAACTCCAAAAACGATAAATTCCCTGTTGTTTATTGACCAAGTGAGTTGTGCCGAGTGTGATGGGGCGTTTCAGAAATTATATGTTTACAATTTGAGGGTGAATGTCCTTAAGCAACTGTCTCCGGATGGTTTTAGCGTGAGTAGTTGGTACATGCTCAAAGAGAATGGCAAAGTGGTTATGAAATGCATTGCAGACAATAATAAAGATGGTGAGTTTTCGGAAGATGAAGAAGAGGTGATGTTTGTCTCTGATTTTAATAAACCGGATTCAAAACCAATTAGAATGGGCGTTGATGTTGATAAACTAAAGAAACAGAGAACCAGACTGTTGAAGGAGTATTACCAGCCAAAAAAATCGAACAATAATGAAGATTAAGCCCATTTGTCTCAGAGCGGCAAATCAGAGGATGCTCTTTTTGCCAATAATGGGATTTTTGATGTTAGCGATCAACATAAAATCCTTTGGAGAAAACCAGTTGCAGAAAGGTGCTTTCGAGGTGAAAACTATTGTGGATACTACATTGTATGATACTTTGTATGCGGAAAATGAATTTGTTTGGACCCCATTTGAAACAGACGATTTGTATTTGTATTTTGAAAAAAAGATGAAATCAAGTACGAAAACGGTTGTGACCTTAGCCCCAAATAAACATGATCCCAATGTTATCGATACACTCAAAACAATTTATTGGGGAGAATTCTATATTGAAACGATTTCAAATGACTTTATTGATAAATATTTGATTTCAAATGTCTTAATTAAGAATAATAGTATTTCGTTGAAAAACAACATAAGAATTGGTCAGCCGATTGATGCTGTGTGTAAAACTTTTGATGTAAAATATGATACAGCTAAAACATATCAATATTTGGAGCTTCAATGCCCGAGTGCTGATGGTTTCGAAATCCCGCTTTATTTGTTCTTTATTTTTGAAGAAAATAAGCTTTCAGAAATTTTGTACATGAATGGATTTGATTGATTTACAATGTGTTATTTTTTTTCATACAACAAATAATTCCGAATTAAATGGCAAACATGATTAAAGTTTATTCCAGAAAAAGAGCGATCATTCAACAGCTCATCTTATCAACGCTCATCCTCTTTTTTGCAGGGTGTAAACCCACTGAGCAATCCCAAAAGTCAAAGGCGGAAATTGGAAATGGCGATACAAGCCATTTGACCTACAAACTCCCGGCGCCTCGGGTTGTCGGTGCAAAATCGGTGGAAGAGTCGATCAATAACCGTAGGTCGCACCGCGATTTTATTGACAAAGAGTTGACTGTTGATCAGTTGTCCCAAATTCTTTGGGCTGCATATGGTGTTACCAAACCAAGAGCCGATTATCCTTTTTTGAGAGGCGGTTTGCGAACGGCTCCATCTGCAGGTGCTTTGTATCCTCTTGAGATTTATGTACTGGTTGGAAAAGTCAATGGCATTGAACCGGGTTTATACAGATATGTTTCGCAAGACCATAAGATTGTCAGAACGATCAATAAAGACTTGCGAAAAGAGTTGTGTACCGCTTCATACAATCAGCAAATGATTGCCGATGCTCCTGCTGTATTGTTTTATAGTGCAATCTATAGCCGTTGCACTTCCAAGTATGGTAGTCGAGGTCGTGAAAGATATGTCTGTATGGATTTAGGACATTCAGCAGAAAATGTTTATCTGCAAGCAGAAGCACTGAATCTTGGTACATGTGCAATCGCAGCTTTTAATGACAAACTGGTGTCAAAGTTTCTGCAATTGCCCAAAGAGGAGGAGCCACTGTATATTATGCCAATCGGCTATTATTTAAATGAGACCGGGCTTTAATCGAAGTAAAAAACATTTATATAATTGAATTACAATGATATATATGATTGTTTTTAAATTTTGGACTACATGTATATATGTCTATAACTCGCTGAAAGTGGTTAAAAAAATATAGATTCAGCGAGTTATAGTCATATTTGATAATTATAAAACAATAAAAAGATCGTCCATTTTGACTTCCGATTGGATGTTTCCCCAATATTCGTTTTGTTTAGTTCCGTATGTTGTAATCATAGTTAAATGGATTGCCTTTTTGCTCTTGGATTCGTTGATGAATACTCCTTTTTTATTTCTCAAGTTTTTGTCATATTTTTTATCAATGGCAAAAGTTGAGTTGGAATATTTGATTTCACACAGGTTTATGACGCTGTCATTGCGGTCGATTAGCAAATCAATTTGAGCTCCCTCTTTTGAGTCTGTACTTTGCCAGGATGCAATTTTGGTCAATACTCCGGATATTCCCAGTTTGTGTTTTATCTGTTTGATGTGCAACATGCAGACTTGTTCGAAGGCATAGCCGCTCCAGGCTCTGTGTTTGGCATTTTCGGTGAAATTTGTCCAAAAATGTTCATCATTGTATTGGTTGCTGCGGATGAAATTAAAATAAAACAAAGTATAAAAATCGACCAATCGGTAAATGATATCTTTGCTCTTTTTTTCAAAAGCGCTATATTTGTTAACAAACCCACATTGTTCCAACTCTTCCAATGTCTTTGACAATCCACCGCCATCGGCTAGTCTAGTGGCTTTAATAATTTCAGAACGGGTTAATCCCTTATTCTTTTTACTCAACTCGCTAACGATTTTGATGTGGTTTTCGGAGTGTTTGAACAGGGAGGCGTATAAGCTGTTAAACTCATCGCATAAAGCACCTTGTTTGGCAAAGCACATGGCATCGACGTTTTGGGATAAACTCAGCCCTTTTTCCATCAAACTCAAATAATAAGGAATCCCTCCGAAAATCATATAACTTTCAATCATTTGGTAGCGGTTCATCACAATACGGTTTAATTTGTAAAACGCTTCACATTCACCAAGAGAAAATGGTTCTATCAACATTCTTCGTGTCACTCTGTTGTGAAGACCGCCATGATTTTTAATCAACTTGTTGATCATCCACGAAGTAGCAGAGCCACAAACAATCAACAGAATATCATCTCTGGAAACAGCCCAGCTATTCCAAAAATGTTCCAACGCTGAAATAAACGAAGATCGAGGGGTGTCCATCCAAGGAAGTTCATCAAGAAAGACGACTTTTTTTCCCTTCTTCGAATTTTCCAATAGGTGGATAAGTTGACCAAACGCTTCAAACCAAGTGTTGACCCGAGGGTATGGCATGTTGCCTTGCTTTTGCAAAGAGGCGTTGAAGTTCTGTAGCTGTGATTGAATCCCCGTATTGGCAAGCCCCGTATGGTAAAAGGAAAATTTGTTTTTAAATGTTTCTCTGATGAGAAATGTCTTGCCCACTCTTCTGCGGCCATAAACGGCTATAAATTCTGACTTGGTAGATGTCAGCAACGATTGAAATGTTTTTTGCTCCGATATCCTTCCAGCAATCTTCATAATGCAAAATATTATTTTAACTCGCTACAAATATACAAAATATTATAGTTTCAGCGAATAAAATAATATTATAAATCGCTGAAAGTATATAAAATTGTATAGATACAGCGAGATATAAATGATGTAAAATTTTGTAAATAGCAGATAAACAGATATATAAAATTTTATGGTGAAATTTTTAATATTGTTTTATTATGATTTTTTGATTTATTATTATAATGGTTGTATGCTCTGTAAAAGAAATGAATATTCGTTTTTTTATTTGGTGACTGATTTGTTTGACTGAATATTTGGCTCATTAAACGGGTCAATTATTCAGGGAAAACAAGTTCAAAATTGGGTGGATTTTGAGATGGGAAAATGACTTTTTTGGGGAGGAGGGCTGAAGGTCAAAATGTAAAAAACAGGTCGTTTTTCCCGGAATTGTAAATTTAATATTGTAAATTTAACATTTTTTTTGATTGGCTTGCATCTCCCTTTTCCCTATGAGTTGAGCCGATTTTTTAACTCCTGGTTTAACACTTTTTCGGTTTTTTGGTTTGGTCATGTAAAATAATAGTTCTACCTTAGATAAATCAAAAATGAAATTGCAACAAGGATTATTATAGTTTAAACACCTCTTGCAAGAGTATAAACGAAAACAAAAAAGATGACATTTAAAGGCGTAAAATCAACACTCGTTAGCACACTATTTTTTGCTATTTGCAGCACAATTACCGTATCCTATGCACAACCTTCACATAACAAGGTAAAACCAGCTGAGTTGATTACCAACAACGAAGCGGCCGAAGAGATTACTATTCCTGAAAGCTTTTATACTAATTGGAACTCTGCTCACGTAATGATTACGAGAACGGATTACAATTCATTGCCCGAAAATTTACCTTTAAACCTAAAAGAAGGAAATTCGGAATTTGTTTTTCCAGTAAAAGGTCAGTTGTTAGGACAGTTTTGTTATCGTGGAAGAGTCCCACATACAGGCGTTGATATTGCGTTAAGAAAAGGCACTCCAGTTTATTCTTCTTTTGATGGCGTAGTACGGATGGCAAAATCCTATGGTGGTTATGGTAAATTAGTAGTTGTTCGTCATTTAAATGGCCTTGAAACGGTTTATGCCCATTTGTCTAAAATTAAAGTGAAATTAAATCAAAAGGTGAAAGCTGGTGATATTATTGGCTTAGGGGGAAGAACCGGAAGAGCTACTGCAAACCATCTTCATTTTGAAACCAGATACAATGGAGCCGCATTTGATCCAATGGTAATGATGGATTTTAGCACGTATGATCTTATAAAAGACACATTGATTCTTAACAGAGTGGACTTTTTACCGAAATTTAAAATTACTCGTTCTAAAAAACATGGAAAAAAAGCGGTTGAAATTCAATACGATGAAAACGGACATCAAATTTCCAAGGAGGATGCTCAACCAAATATTTTAACTGAAACACATACAAGTAAAACAGATTCTGTTGAAACAAAAGTGTTAGATATTAAATCAAATTCTAAAAATCAAACTACAAATCATAACACAAAGAATGCAAAATATGTTCTTGTAAAAAAAGGAGACACCTTAGGTCATATTGCGCAAAGAAATGGCACAACAGTGAAAAGATTGGCTCAAATTAATGGCATTTCAACCAAAAAGTTACTCCAACCAGGTAAAAAAATACGAGTTAGATAGTTTTTAGCTTTATCAATATTTCAATAAAAAAAGAGGCAATAATTTGCCTCTTTTTTATACACAGATAAAATAATTTGCTTGAGACACTTAAGTATCTGTTAAACTTTAACAAAGAAATATTGAACTAATAAAAATTGGATGGTTACCCCTACCCTATAGTACAACTCTTTCAATAAACAATTTATTTAACCCAAAATCAGCGATACAATCGCTGAAACGATTAAATGTTTCTAAATCAAGTAGTTCGATTTTTTTAAATCTCCTATTAATTAATTTGGGTTTAATATTGTTTAATTCAATATTTTTTATACATTTGCCAAAACCATATTGTTTACCATAATGTAAATCTTATGAATATTATACCGACATGGACTTATACCAACATACTTTGAAAAACAAGGAGGCTATGATGCGCACAATACAATACAATACAATACAATACAATACAATACAATACAATACAATACAATACCCAACTGCCATGAGCCTAAGGCCAAAAAACAAAATTCAAAACACCTCAACCCGGTAGATACTTAGCTGCACTTGCAGCATAAAAAACACCCACACGCAAAAAAAAGATTTTTCGCATTGTTTTTATGAAATAGTTTCGTAAATTTCAATGATTTTTTTCAAGAAAACTAAAAATTAATTACAATAACAAACAAATAATTGAATAGACCTTTTTTACATATTGTCTTCTGCGTCCTGCTGTTTGCACTGCAATATCCCGCAAATGCACAACTGAACCTTGTGCCAAACGGGAGCTTTGAGGAACATGATACATGTCCGACCATGTGTTCGACTCCTGGTGATCCACAAATAGAGCGTTGTAATGGTTGGTATTCACCAAATTTAGCTACATCAGATTTTTTAAATTCATGTGCGGATTTGACAAGTGGTGTAAATATACCAAATACTTTTTGGGGATACCAACAAGCTTATAATGGAAATGGATCTGTTGGCATATATTCATATAATGGTGAAGAAAATTACAGAGAATATGTTCAATGTAAATTGATTAAACCACTTCAAAAAAACATTGAATATTACCTTGAATTTTATGTATGCTTAGCAAAACACTCTTATTGTGGAATAAATAGAATGGGAGCGTATTTTAGTCAAAACAAACTTTATCAAAATGACTATTATTTTATTAGTGCTAATCCACAAGTGTCAAATCCTGTTAATCAGATATTGTCAGATACAATGAATTGGACTAAAATTAGTGGTACATTTATATCTAATGGTGATGAAAATTATATGACAATAGGTAATTTTTTTGATATATCAGAAACTGATACTACTCCTTTTTTTAACAGAGGATTTATTGAATCACCTTATTATTATATTGATGGGGTACAATTAACTGAAGTTCAATCAAGTATTGACGCACCTAACGTATTTACGCCCAATAACGACGGAATAAACGATTTTTTTGAAGTAAAGACCAAGTCTCTTACCTATTATAATTGTATTATTTATAGCAGATGGGGTAATATCGTTTATGAATCAAAGAATCCTTTTGAATATTGGGGTGGTTATTCAGCAAATAAAGATAAATGTAGTGAAGGCACTTATTTTTACATAATAACAGCTAAAGGAATTGAAGGCAAGGAATATAATATACAAGGTTCTGTTCAATTATTATTGTAAGTACAATAATTAACAACAATAAACAATATGAATTTTAAAATAAAAATTCTAGCAATAGTGCTTTTTTCAAGCACTTCTATAATGGCACAACCAATAGGAAATCCGATTGGATATCCCCCAAATTCAAATCCACAAAACAACCAGGCATGGTTTAGAGGGGGAAATTATCAAGCTGGTATCGGTAACAGTAACAATATTTTCGGCACATTCTGGAATTCCGGAATATACACATACACTGCAAGCGTATGTAGAACCAGATTAAATGGAAATCAAACAGCCAATATAAACGGTGTAAATCAAAACGTCACCGGCTATTTTGGCATCGGATTGAATAATTACTTTGCCAACAATTCTCCCATGGCTATGTTGCATTTGGAAGGGCCAAACAATTCTGGCAATATGACTGGCTTTGGATGGCGTGCTTGGATGCGCACCGGAACATTTGCCGAAATGATTGTGTTTTTCATTGTCTAAAGTTCTGGTCTCTTCATTTCGGGCATTAAGGCAATGTAAAAATTCCAGTTCGGTTTACAATTTCTGAAATTCAACATTGCCTAAATATGAAGGAAAACTCAGATGTCATTTAAATATGGTTAAAAATTACAGACTTACATTCCCCTTAAGAAATATTTTTCAACACAAACTTTGTTAATTGTAATTATTTACTATCTTTACGCAAAAATTAACCGACTAAGTTCAATTCGTTTATTAATCCGTACTTATTTTGCCATGACCAACCACTGTCAAATGCCTGATATTACATATATACACCAGCTGAAACGTGTGTGTGTGTGTGTGTGTGTGTGTGTGTGTGCAATGCAATTCGCCCCCACAAGCCCCCGTAATTTGAGATGACAAAGTTGTTTGATGAATTTTCAATATTTCCCTTCAGGGAATGAAAGGGTAAAAAATATTGAAAATTTCACAGACAATAGAGATAAACAAATTTCAAATCTCAAGAATACACACTATCTTTGTGTGTGAAAATTAACAAACAAAAATTAATAATAAATAATTGAATAGACCTTTTTTATATATTGTTTTCTGTGCCCTTCTGTTTGCAATGCATATCTCGGCAAAAGCACAAGTAAACCTTGTGCCTAACGGGAGCTTTGAGGAACACGACACATGCCCGGATAATGTTGGCCAGATTACTTATGCTAAATATTGGTATAGCCCAACACTTGGATCTCCCGACTATTTTAATATGTGCACAACCAACCTATGTCCAAACTTTTTTGATATTGGAATACCGAACAACAGATACGGTTATCAATACCCGAAAACAGGATTTGGATATGCTGGCTTTGGGACATATGTTAGTTGGCTTGATACGAGCAGCGATTGTATAGAATATCTTCAAATTAAACTAATTAATCCTCTTAATAGTGGCTACAAGTATAAATTGAAATTTCAATTATCCGTGAGTGAAATTTCAAAATATACCATTAAAAATTTAGGTGTTTTATTTTCAAATAATTCAGTCACAAATAATGGAACTGCTATCCTTAATGTTGCGCCATCTTATCTTTTCAATCAATATATCACTGATACAATTAATTGGATTGAGTTAAGTTTGATATATACAGCTATAGGTGGCGAAGAATATCTCACGATCGGAAATTTTTCATATAGTCAATACACAGATGCTCTTGAAATTGATGAAAAAGATACTCTTGGAGAAACATATTATTATATTGATGATGTTAGTTTGACTGAAATAGAAGAAGATATCTTTTTAACCAATGTGTTTACTCCAAATAATGATGGGTTTAATGATAGATTTATTATTAATCTGAGAGGTGAAATTGGCTTGATTAGGATCTATGACAGATGGGGCAATAAGGTATTCGAACATGATGTTTCAAACAAAGTAGAATGGGATGGCGATAGCAATGGTAAACCTTGTAGTGATGGAGTGTATTATTATGTTCTGCAATTAGGCAACAAAAAAACATACAAAGGTTCTATTCAATTATTGAGATAACAATCAATAATATAAATGAAAAAAATAATAATTTTGTTACTGCTAGCCATTATTGCTAGTGACTTATCAGCGCAGTCAACAACAGCAAGCACAAATGCGCCTTCAAATGCCAACGTTAACAATCGTTATTTAGGATGGGATAACAATGTTATTCCATTATGGTTTAAAACCAACGGTGTGGTGCGTGCGCGGTTGAATAATTCAGCAATAGCCAATATCAACGGTGTAAATCAAAACGTAACCGGTTATTTTGGTATCGGGTTAAATAATTACTTTGCCACTCAAACCCCCATGGCCATGTTGCATTTGGAAGGGCCAAACAACAGCAATAATTACGGCGGTGCAGGCTGGCGTGCTTGGATGCGTACCGGTATGTTTGCAAAGGAAAACTCAGATGCCATGTATGTAGGTTTGCAAACCCAAGATGGTACAACCAACAGATCGGATGCCATCATAAATTGGAGTGATGATTTTGAAAATCAGTGGGGTGGTGCCGATCGTTTAAAGATTGTGATGACCACACCCGGCGGTGGAAATGGGAATAATTCTAATCGGGTAGACGGTAGTTCGAGATTTGGTTATGAATTTATGCAGTTTGTGCCATCCAATTACCAAAATAATTCTGCCAACTTCACCTAAGTTCTTGTAATGAAAAATAGGTTATTTTCCTCAGTTATATCAATAACTATCGAGACGCTATATCCGTTACAGCAAATGCCTCAAATCTGATTACTAAAGGATCGCCGTTTTCTTATCGAATAATAAGTTTTTTTTTTTTTTGACTCTAATCAAATCTATCATTTATGACAATATAAAAAAAGAGGCAAATTATTTGCCTCTTTTTTTATAAACGAAAATATCAGTTCCAAATAAGAGGGTTTCTAAAAATTCAACCGAGCTTGCGAGCTCAACGAAGTTAATTTTTTGAGGCAGACAATAAATTAAAACCGGAGTTTACTTCTGTAAATGAGGATTTTAATTTTGCAGTCTAACGCTAAAAAATGGATTTTTAGAAGTCCGTTACGGTAATTGAATCTCGATATTTTGCAAGAATTCTACAGATTTGTTCATCAACGGATACATCACCGAGTCGTTTTCGATAAATGGAATGTGTTGACGGTATTCTTTAACGAATGCTTCGATAAAAGGGGAAGAGATCAACGGACGGCGGAATTCCAATGCCTGTGCAGCATTCATCAACTCGATGGCCAAAACGCGTTCGGTATTGCCCAAAATACGGTATGTTTTGGTGGCCGCGTTGGCGCCCATGCTCACGTGGTCTTCCTGTCCTTGTGACGACTCGATGGAGTCGCTGGAGGATGGCATGGTCAACGTTTTGCTTTGGCTTACGATAGAAGCGGCGGTATATTGAGGAATCATAAAACCTGAATTCAATCCCGGAGCGGCTACCAAGAACGATGGTAAGTTGCGTTTTCCGGCAATCAGTTGATAGATTCTGCGTTCCGAAATGTTGCCCAGTTCCGCCAATGCAATGGCTAAAAAGTCCAACACCAATGCCAATGGCTGTCCGTGGAAGTTGCCGGCTGAAATCACCAGGTCTTCATCAGGGAAAACGGTTGGATTGTCGGTAACCGAATTGATTTCTGTCTCAACAACGGATGCCACGTAATCGATGGTGTCTTTGCTGGCACCGTGAACTTGCGGGATGCAACGGAATGAATAGGGATCCTGAACGTGTGCTTTCGCCTGAACGATGATTTGTGAACCGTTCAGCAGGTTGTTGAAATTTTCGGCTGTTTTCAGCTGTCCGCGATGTGGGCGAATTTGGTGGATCAGTTGGTGGAATGGTTCGATTCTGCCATCATACGCTTCCAACGAGGTGGCTCCGATGATGTCGGCAAGATCGGATATCTTTTGTGCTTTCATCACCATGTAGGTTCCGTATGCACTCATAAATTGTGTTCCGTTCAAAAGAGCCAAACCTTCTTTTGATTTCAGCGTGATCGGTTCCCAGCCCATTTTTTTGTTCACCACTTCCATGTCGGTGCGTTTGCCTTCGAAATAGACTTCTCCCATGCCCAAAAGTGGGAGTGAAAGGTGCGCCAATGGGGCCAAATCGCCGGAAGCTCCTAAAGATCCTTGTTGGTAAACAAGTGGTAAGATATTGTTGTTGAAGAGTTCGATCAAACGCTCAACGGTAATCACTTGTACACCTGAGTGCCCTAGTGATAACGCATGGATTTTCAAAAGCAACATCAGTTTCACAATTTCTTGTGGCACCTCTTCGCCCAGTCCGCATGCATGCGACATGACCAGGTTTTTTTGTAATGTGCTTAAGTCTTCAGCTGGAATGGTGATGTTGCATAACGATCCAAAACCGGTGGTGATACCGTATACCGGACGCTCGATGTCAGTCATTTTTTGATCGAGATAATTTCTGCATTTTTCAATTCTGAGCTTAGCATCAGCGGATAATTCCAACTTGATGTCTTGCGAAATAATGGCATGAATGGTCTCGAAAGTGAGATGTTCAGCCGAAATTAGATGTTTTTTCATTTCTATTTTTTCTTTTTCCTGTTTTTTTTTAGATAGTATTTACCAAGAAGTCAACCAATTCCTCTTTCTTGATTTTTGACTGTTCCCCAGTTTTCATGTTTTTCACGTTGAAAACGCCTTCATTCATCTCGTTTTCTCCGCAGATGACCACAAACGGGATGTTTTTATTGTCGGCATATGAAAATTGCTTTTTCATTTTTGCGTTTTCTGGGTAAATTTCGCAGTTCACGCCAGTATCACGCAACTTGTTCACATAGGGGAGGGAGAACTCCTCTTCGGTTGTGCCGAAGTTGCAAAACAAGACCTTGGTGATGGAAGCGAGTGTTTCAGGGAACCGGTTGAGTTCGTTCAGAACGTCGTAAATACGGTCGGCCCCAAACGAAATGCCAACTCCTGACATATCTTTCAGTCCGAAAATCCCTGTCAGGTCATCGTAACGTCCGCCTCCGGAAATGCTTCCCATGACTGCTTCGTCTGCTTTCACTTCGAAGATGGCTCCGGTGTAGTAGTTCAGCCCGCGGGCCAAGGTCAGGTCTAGTTCCAGATTGCAATCGATGCCCATGGCTTTGACATAGTTAAAGACCGCTTTCATCTCTTCCACGCCCTTTTTGCCAATTTCAACGGTCTCGAACAATGAACTTAACACTTCAATCTTCGATTCATTGCTACCGCTGAGGTTGATGATGGGTTGGATTTTATCGATCATCTCTTGCGAGAGCCCTTTTAGTATCAGTTCTTTGTTCACATTTTCGAGACCTATTTTGTCTAGTTTGTCAATGGCGACGGTGATGTCGATGATCTTTTCCGGAGCTCCGATCATTTCGGCGATGGCGGATAAGATCTTGCGGTTGTTCATCTTGATGGTCACCGAAATTTTCAGCGCATCGAATATGTTTTTGATGATAGCCACCAGCTCCGTTTCATTGATCAGCGATTTGCTTCCGATAATGTCGGCATCGCATTGATAGAATTCGCGGTAGCGTCCTTTTTGGGGTTTGTCGGCACGCCATACGGGCTGGATTTGGTATCTTTTAAATGGGAAAGTGAGTTCATTCTGATGCATCACCACGTAACGGGCGAAGGGCACGGTAAGGTCGTAGCGCAGCCCTTTTTCGCAAATAGCGGTGGTCATTTTCTTTGAATCGGTGTTTTCGAGCGAGACTTTGGAGAGGAAATCGCCGGAATTGAGGACTTTGAAAAGCAGTTTATCTCCCTCTTCACCGTATTTCCCCATGAGGGTCGACAGGTTTTCCATGGAAGGCGTCTCGATGGGTGCGTATCCGTACTTTTCGAAAACGGTTTTTATAGTGGAGAAGATATAGTTGCGACGCGACATTTCGAGGGGCGAAAAATCACGGGTTCCTTTTGGTATCGTTGGACTGGATGTTGCCATTTCTTTTTTTTGCAAATTTACACTATTTTATCTTGTAGAAAAAACATTTATTTATCAAAAAAAAGATTCCATTAGAATCAAAATTAAGAGTTATATTTGTTAACCACCTTGTAGTTTTACTAAAAAAGGCTTATATTTGTCAACAATATGTAAATATTATAAAAAACTATAAAAATTGAATACTAGCAACCTATTTTCAAAATATAAGCAACTCGAAGAAGAGTATACCACTCTGCTAAATAAATATATTGAGATAGAAAAGATGCTCAAAAGATATAATTTAGATCCCAGTGATTTATTGTCTGATAGCACCATTCATCAAATAATAAACAAGTACAAAAGTAAGGATGTTTTTTGGCTAATGGATTTAACTGGAAAAAGCACGTATGTATCCTCTTCTATTGTAAATTTCACTGGATATAACGAAAAAGAATATCTAGCCCAAAGTATCCACGATCGATTTACTCCCGAATCTGCACAAAAAGCAAAAAATGCACTACTAGTTCATGGGGCAGAATTTAAGAACAGGGGTACAAAAAACCCAGATACCACCTTTACCATAGAATTGGAATATATTTGTAAAAATGGATCTACAAAATGGGGAGAGTTGAGCATCACTCCCGTTTTTGATGAAAATGGCGACTTTTGTGCAATCCATGGTGTAACCAAAGATATATCCGAAACCATTAAAACAAAAATCAAACTGTTTGAACAAGAAAAACAGTTTACCAACCTTTTAGAGCATCTACCAAACTACATCTTTATTCACGATTACGAAAAAATTGTTTATGCTAATAAAATTAGTCGCGAAGAGCTAAATATTAACTCAACCAATACCAATATAAACATTGACATAGATTCCAAAGTAGTTGAAAAATTCAAACCCATGGTACGGGAAATGATTCAAAAACAAAGCAGCAACGAGCCTTTGGAAGACTATCAAATTGAAGTTTACAATAGACACAACGAAATAAAGCAGGTAATAATACGCAGGACTCAAGTAGTTTATAATGGTATAAAGTCAGTACTTTTTATTTTAAGTGACATTACAGATCGGGTAAATTTTGAAAAAACAATTTTAGAGAGTGAAGAAAAATTCAGAACACTAGCTAACGTATCGCCCTATGGCATCATGATAATGAAAGATGACTTATGGGTATATACCAATCCTTTCTCAACAATTCTGACGGAATATACACACGAAGAATTGTCTACCAAGCACTTTCTAGAAATTATTCATCCCGATTTTTATGAATTTGCAAAAGAGAACTTTCAAAATAGATTAAACAATAAAGAGTTTATCAATGAGTATGAACTTAAAATCATCACTAAATCAGGCATTGAAAAATGGATTCTTGTCATTGGGCAAACAATCAATTACTACCAGAGCAAGGCAGTATTGTTCTCTATCAGCGATATCACTAAGTTAAAAGAGACTTCAATTGAATTAGAATATGCTAAAAATCAAGCAGAAGCAAGCGACAGACTTAAAACTGCATTTTTAAACAACATATCTCACGAAATTCGCACACCGCTCAATGGCATTGTCAACTTCAGTGAAATGATATTAGACGGCACCCTTACCAATATGGAAAAATATCAATACAAAAAGTTGCTCAATGAAAGTATAGATAGACTCATCAATACCATTAACGATTACATGGATATTTCGTTAATTGTTTCAAAAAATATCACTAAAAACACAACACAATTCTCGATTGAGGCTTTAACGCACCACCTTTATGCAAAGTTCAAACCCGAAATATTAAGAAAAAACATCCATTTTGAAGTAAATATTGACAAATCGTTACAAAATAAAACGGTTTTAACGGACGATGAAATTGTAAAAAAAATCATTTATCACATTGTTTCAAATTCAGTTAAATTCACGCCAGAAAACGGAAGCAACATACTAAACATCAACACAGAAGACAATATTCTGATCATCGAAATGCTCGATAATGGCGAGGGAATTTCGGATAATGCAATCCACAGTATTTATACTCCTTTTAGCCAGGAAGACTTTTCAGCAACACGAAAATTTGAAGGAAGTGGACTAGGTTTATCTATCACCAAAGGGCTAGTAGATGTGTTAAATGGAGAGATGAACATAGAATCATCTAAAGGCACTGGGACTTGTGTTACCATCAAAATACCCATTCAAATTATGACAAAAGAAATAAAACCTACAATTCAAACTGTAGATAAATCAAAAAGCATCTATCCAATACTTATTGTGGAAGATGAGATTACAAATAGGATGTTCTTGAAACTTTTGCTCGAAAAAAATGGATACAAAATCGTGGAGGCAACAAATGGCAAAATGGCTGTAGATTTAGTTCAATCAGGGGCACAATTTGCCCTCATTTTGATGGACATAAAAATGCCAATCATGAATGGCTTGGATGCAACTAAAATTATTAAAGAAATATCTCCAAACTCCATCATCATTGCTACTACTGCATATGCCATGAGCGGAGATGAACATAAAGCTATAGACGCTGGCTGTAACGACTATATCACTAAGCCAATTTCTAAAGATATTTTGCTAGAAAAAATTTCGAAATATTTACGATAATATTGATTTTTTTCAACTTTGATTTGCAACTTTCTAATACTGTTCTTTCTCGTTTGGAAAATCTTGTCTTTTTACATCCACGATATAAGATTCAACAGAATTGATAATCTCTTCACTTAGATTATGGTATCGTCTTAAAAAACGAGGAGAAAACTGTTGTGTCATTCCTAACATATCATGAAGCACCAACACTTGGCCATCTACTCCCCCACCAGCACCAATTCCGATAATAGGAATAGATACTGTTTTTGAAACTTCCGTAGCAAGTTTAGCAGGAATTTTTTCCAAAACGATAGAAAAACAGCCTGCAGCTTCCAATAACTTAGCGTCTTCCATTAATTTTAAGGCTTCTGCCTCTTCGGTAGCTCTTACCGAATAAGTACCAAATTTATTGATGGATTGTGGCGTTAACCCCAAATGGCCCATTACTGGAATCCCTGCAGTTAAAATTCTATTTACTGATTCAATTATTTCTGCACCACCTTCAATCTTCACCGCATCAGCACCCGACTCTTTCATGATGCGAATAGCTGAATTTAATGCCTCTTTGGAGTTGCCTTGATAAGTACCAAAAGGTAAATCCACAACCACAAAAGCATGTTTCACCCCCCTTACTACCGACGATGCATGATAAATCATCTCATTCAACGTAATTGGCAATGTGGTACGATGCCCAGCCATCACATTAGAGGCTGAATCTCCAACTAATATGACGTCTATATTTGCCATGTCTAAAAGAGTTGCCATGGTATAATCATACGCAGTAAGCATTGCAATTTTTTCTCCATGCTCTTTCATTCTCTTTAAAACGTGGGTGGTGACTTTATTTGCGGATTGTGAAATATGTACTGACATTTGTATTTTATTTTTATGATTGTGCAAAGGTAATTATTTTTGTGTGATATCGTGAAAAGTGAAAAGTAAAAAGAAGAAGGAAGAATCAAGAAGTAAGAATCAAGAATAATGAAGTAAGAATATCGTGAAAAAAAATCCTTAATTCTACCTAATTTCTTAATGGTTCAATCTGATGTCTTGGATGATCTCCAGATTCTTTGGCATTTGCAAGGTTCTTCTATCACTCGGATTTTGGGTGACGTTTTGCAGGTTTCCGAACGAAACTGGTGTGATTTGAATACTTTCCCTACTAATTTGCAATACATGAAATCCATGCACCGATTGCTGGTTTCTGATATACGGTTTTGAGGGTCTCATTTTTCTCAATGGAGCTCCCCAAGCACCTTCACCTATATATATTGTTCCCAGACTGTCATTTCGGATCATGTTACCATTGTTCAATGTATCTAAAATCATAGGGAAGGTAGTTTTCATGATGTGGGCATGCGATTCTGAGGCGACATCCACTCCCCGTTTTTGGAACAGGGGTGCCCAACAACGGATTAGATCCTCTCGTTTTCCATATCTTGTTCCCTGCGGATTCATCGGGATATGGTATTGGACTAGCTGCCATCTTGTGGTTGCCTTATCCGTCTTCAAAGTGCTGTCCATGGCATTGGTTTCGGGAAGATTGCACACCGGTTTCAAATCGTTTAAGGTGCTTAACGAAGCTAGATTTCCACCCAACAGATGATGATACACCCCATTGGTCGATGGCATATCGAAAAACATCACCAAATCCAAACTGTCCTCGTGGTTGCCCAATGCAGGAATGATTGGGATCAGTAATCCATCAGGCGTGATGGTCAGTTGCCAGTCGCTGAACCAATGACGCCACTCCCGATGCCGGTTCCAGAAAAGTTTGTTCAGAGTGAAATCACCTCCGAAAAGGACGACGTCGGGAACGATTTTACTTACCAGTATATTTCCATTTCTGAATCCGTCTCGGCATTTTTTTGGATTCATCTCAATTATTGGGATACTATTTCTGCTGTCGCCACCAGCCACAATCATAAGCGATGTGGCATTTTCTGGCAGCGTTTTAAACGACAACTCCCTGCTGACAATGTTTTGGATGGTGTCACGAAGGACAAAATAATAACGCATCCCCGACTTTAAATCGGTCAACCGTGCAAAATTGTTGTCCTGACCTTTATAATGATTAGATGTAGTGACTCCAGATCGGAATTGATATTTCAAACAATTTGCCTGATGCGAAACAGTGTCAAAATAGAGTAACGTATGATGAGAACCACTCCACCCAATTACAGCACTATGTTGAGGATCTTCACGATAGCTCATCCTGAAGTTGAAGAACGTTTGATTGGATGCATACACAATTAATGAATTTAACGATAAAAAGTCACAAAGGAGGATATATGAAAACAATCTGAGATGTATGTAATATTTCATAATGCTAATCCGTTTTTTGTGTGATACATTTTTTGAATTAAATATTTTTCCCTTGTTCGCGACGTCTTCTGTACAAATCGTATGAATAGGCTACCATCACTATGGTAATAAAAACTCCTATAAGTGTCTGTAATGCAACTAAAATACGAATAAAAGTTGAGTTGGGCAACATATCACCATACCCCACCGTGGCTTGGGTGATTGTGCTAAAATAGAAAAAATCGAAGAAATTCCACCGAAGATAATCGGAGCTTTTCAAAGACAACAATTCTAACTCATTCTCGGACAGGCGTTTTTTCGCAATTTTAAGACCGACTACTTCTGGTTTTTTATTATCTTCAATAGAGGCTTTAATGTTGACTTCGCGATCAAAAAAGGGCTCTTCTTTATCTTTGTTAAAAAGATTTATCTTATGGGTTATTACCTCACCATTGTTAGATTTATTAAATGCCAACTTGTTGATTCCCATCTCTAATTCATAATCCTTCAACCCCCATCGGAGGAAAATGTACCTAAAGTTACCATATAAAGTGTCCGATCTCATCGCAGAAGGCCGTTGGAAGCGATGAATGGCATTATTTAACAATTTTGATTCCGTTTCTAAGTTGTTTATCAATAAACTATCCTCGTGAATCTGGCTTGATAATTTTGACAAATGAACATCCTTTGCAAAAACAAATGACGAATGATCAAAGTTATAACTTATCTGATAAACAAATGCAAACATCAGAATGATAATAAAATACACATAAAAAACCCAACGCAAACGGAAGTTTTTGTTACTAAGCCTTTTCTTAAAAAATGATAAAAATATTTGAAACAGTATTTCGAAAAAACGATATATGATAATCATGAACTTCATCTTCCAAGTTTTTAAACGAATATTTTTTGCAAAAATAGAACATTTAGTGGTAACAAAACTTTTTTTTGTTTAACTTTGTAAGTTAATAAAAAAGAGTAATTTTGAGTTAATTGATGAGAAATAAAATATTGGCTATTTTTTGAAATGGTCAATTTAATATATGAATTTTAAATTTTTAGATTATGAGTGCATTTAAAGCGTATGACATCAGAGGGGTTTACAACAAGGATTTTAACAAGGAGGATGTGTATCGCATCGGGTTTTATCTTCCAGAACTTTTACATGCAGATAAAATATTGGTAGGCCGAGATGTACGAATTTCTTCTCCAGAAATATTCGAAGCTTTGGTAAAAGGAATTAATGATGCCGGTGCCGATGTATACGACTTGGGAATTTCTACTACCCCGATGGTCTATTATTTTACTGCAAAACACCATTTTAAAGCATCTGTTCAGATTACTGCTTCTCATAATCCAAGGGAATACAATGGATTAAAAGTTTCCCGTGAAGATGCATTGCCCGTAGGATTTGACTCTGGATTAGGCGAATTACAAAAGATGGTAGAGGCTAAATCAGCAATCGTACCCGTAGCAAGCAGAGGGAAAGTAATAGATTATAAAGTGATTCAGGAATATATCGATTTTCAAAGGAGTTACTTAAAAGATATTTCCAATTTAAACATCGCCATCGATTGCTCCAATGGAATGGGTGCTTTGTTAGCGAAAGACATTTATGGAGCAACGCCTCACTACCTTTACGACGAAATGGATGGTACTTTCCCAAACCATGAACCAAATCCATTAGAAGAGGAAAATGTAGAAGACTTAAAACATCTTGTAATAAAAGAGAAATGCGATGTCGGAGTAATTTTTGATGGAGACGCCGATCGAGTGATGTTTGTAGACGACCTAGGCCGTTTTATCCGTCCCGACTTAATGATAGCTGTTTTGGCAGAATATTTTATCAACGAGAAAGGACGTAAAGGGAATGTATTACAGGACATCAGAACTTCTAAATCGGTGAGTGAATACATTACCAAATTAGGGTCTAACATGCACATGTGGCGTGTTGGACGAGCTTATGCCGCACTCAAACTCCGTGAAATCGATGGCATTTTTGGCGGGGAGTTGGCTGGCCACTACTACTTTAAAGATTTTTACTACTCCGATTCTGGAGTGCTTGCAGCTACTTTAATTTTGGGCATTGTGGCGGATTTGAAAAGAAAAAACAAAACCCTTTCCAATTTAATAAACGAAATAGACACATATGCTAACTCCGGCGAAATAAATTTTAAAATCGAAAGGAAAAAGGAGGCAATGGATGCTATTCGTGATTTTTTTACTGCTCAAGAACCAACGGTGGCCTTTTTCGACTTTGATGGATACCGCGTTGAATTCAAAGACTGGTGGTTCAATATCCGACCCTCCAACACCGAACCGTATCTCCGATTCATCGCCGAAGCCAAAACCCAAAAGTTGTTGGAAGATAAAATTTCCGTTGCAGAGCGGATAATCCGAAAATTTGAGTAGAATTATCGTTGTTTTCAGGATAAAAAAAATAACCGTAATTTTGACCAAGCTTCGGAAAATTGCAATGTGTTTTACGGTTATGATTTGTCTTATAACATAATATAAACAGGTCACACTGAGTTTATCGAAGTGCCGTTTAGAATAATTGTTAAAAGATATCATCCAATGAAACGAATCCAGTAATAGCAGGACGAGTTCCATGCGACCTTTTAAAATAAATATCATCCTATGAATAAGCACTTTCAAATTTCACTTCTTTTATTACTTGTAGTGATTTTAGAAGGTGCTTTTTCTCAAACTCCAATCCCTGCTGATTCGCTGAAAAATGAATTCAATCCAAATCGTGTGCAGCTGCTGGCCGTTTCAGGAGGTCTGCTTTATGCAGGTTCCATGACGGGGCTGTACGCTCTTTGGTACAAGGATTACCCTCAATCGTCGTTTCATCTTTTCAACGACAATCGAGAGTGGTTGCAAATGGACAAGATTGGACACGGGGTAACCTCCTATTATCTTTCACAAGTTGGATTCAGCTCATGCAGATGGGCAGGAATAACGCCCAAACATTCTGCTTGGTATGGTGGCGCCACTGGTCTCGGATACTTGTCGATAATAGAAATACTGGACGGATTTTCTTCGGAGTGGGGCTTTTCGCTGGGCGACATGGCGGCCAATACAGCAGGATCAGTGCTTTTTACCAGTCAGCAACTGTTGTGGGATGAGCAACGAATCACCCTCAAATACTCCTTTCATAACACCATAGAGGCCAACTACCGCCCCGATTTATTGGGCTCA
Source organism: uncultured Lentimicrobiaceae bacterium (assembly GCA_964653595.1). Taxonomy (GTDB): domain Bacteria; phylum Bacteroidota; class Bacteroidia; order Bacteroidales; family WCHB1-69; genus JBAXTE01. Next base: position 4,878 of record CAZZHH010000019.1, on the reverse strand, counting down.
AGCAATTCCGAACGGTGGCTTAAAAATTATAACGGAAGTACATTCTGGCTTTCGGCAAATATTGCATCCTTTTTACCCTCAGAATCTAAATTTCCAAAATGGCTCAATATTGCCATTGGTTACGGCGCCCAAGGGATGTTGGGAGGATGCGAAAATCCTACGACATTCAAAAACCAGCCATTACCAAATATTTCGAGGCAACGTCAATATTATATCTCCCTCGACATCGATTTGAGAAAGATAAACACCCGATACAAAACATTAAATACAGTGATTCACGCCTTCAATATTTTGAAAATTCCCATGCCTACAATCGAATTTAACCAAAATGGAAAAGTAAAAGGGTATTTGTTTTATTTTTAGAATACAAAAAAAGGAGGAATGGTACACTCCTCCTTCTCGGGAAATTTAAAAAGATAAGGGATCTATGTTAATTCGTCAATACGAATTTCTTCACCAATTTGTCGATATTATTGGACAGAACTAAATAATACACACCTTCGGGGAATCCAATCAAGTTGAAGTTTTGTTGATAACCAATACAATCTATCACTTTTTCTCCAAGTAAGTTGAAAACTTCAATTCTGTCAATTTTTGAAATATCGCCGTTATAGCTAACATTTACAAGTCCCTTGGATGGATTTGGATAAACATCGATTTTTGTAAGTTTTCCTTCACAACTCATCAATGAAATCACTTCCAAAAAATGAACCTTTTCGTCAAAATCAACACTTTTCAATCTATAATAAGAGATAGAGTTTGACAAAAAATCACCAACTACGGAGTATGTATTTACTTCATTACTATTACCAGCTCCTACCACTCTTTTTAAGGATTTCCAATCTTTGCCATTGGTGCTTTGTTCCACTTCAAAATAGTTGTTATTAATCTCCGAAGAGGTAGTCCATTTAACAACGGGTTTATTTTCTATGCAATCGGCACTAAAATCCAACAAGGATATTGGTAAAATTGCGAGCGACCCTAATACAGATCCTAAAGTAAATACATTAAAATCGGATATTAAAAGTGAACGAATCGTTCCTGTATTAACATTTCCTGTGGTAGCTGCATTCCCATAGTTCATCCATTGTGTTCCGTTCCAACCTATTACCAACAATTCATTTAACAAAGGGATACCTCCACTACGGGCATTATCCCAACTTAAAGTTACATTTACGTTACTTGTGCCAGTTCTTGTTAAACTCCAATACTCCATACTACTTATTCTAGATATTGTATTCTCATGTTGAGTACTATCATATAAAGGATGAGAGTTAAATCCATGATAACTCGCAACAAAAGAATCGGTGTTCCCTTTTGAACCAATGGCATTAGATATTGCGATGGGTGCATACGAAGTAGAATTCCCTATGGCAAAAATAAATGCTGTATTTCCAATTTTTTCACAATTGCCATTTATATGACTATTTGCAGATCCACCAATAATAAGATTAGCAGTATTTTCGAAAACAATTTTTTCAGAACCTGTATTAATTTTACCATTAATAAGCTCTAATGTATTACTGATAGATATTTTTTCGCTCAACTGTAACCCTCCATTTCCATCTATTACTAGGTAATTCACAGATCCACTAAACAATTTATTAGGCAAATTAATCAAGGAAGCATTCTTAAAAAATAATTTTGAGTTAACATGAGTTGCATTCATAAGACCATCCAAAACAATTGGTGATAGACCACTAAATGTCAATTCATTTGGTCCTAAAGTCAACATACCCGAATTAAGATTTAATATTCCATACAAATTAAGAGACCCACCTAAAGTTAGACCATTTGATCTATCTAAAGTTAAATTATTTAATAGTAAGGTAGGTAAGACTAAATTATATCCAAAACCTCCAACTACCATATTCGAAGTTATGCCACCTACTAAAACTCCCCCATTAATCTCTAGAACATCATTGAGGGTTAGGGTATTATTTCCAATAATAAAACTTCCAGAGTTTAATGACAATTTATTTTGAACAGACAAATTTCCATTTAGCAAAACTTGTACATTGTTGTTGATATTTAAATTGCATATAGAAGAGTTTACATAATGAGTAGCATTTAAAGTTTGACTCATTTTACCAAGTAAAGTAACACTTCCTTCACTATTTGTGGCATCAATTTTTTCGGGATATAATAACTTAACTTCTCCTTTTATCATAAGATTAAACTGATCAGTTACTAATAACATAACTGAGGGATTCGTAATATCTCCAACTACTCTATCCATATCTAAAATACAATCGTTTACAGGATTGGGATCAAAGGTGATATTTTCTCCACTTAATGGCACTTTATTATCCAACCAGTTACCAGGAGTGCCAAAATCTGTGCTTAAGGTTCCTTTCCAAATATTTGCATAAGGAATTACAGTTATTGTTGTTGATAAGCAATCAGTGTTGTACGAACATGGAGATCCATTTTCATATCTACCATAATAGGTAGTGGTTGCGCTTGGGGTAACTGTAAGGTTGTTTCCAGTACCAACAAAGGTACCGCCACAACTACCAGCATACCATTTAATCACTTCATCTGTACCACCACCACCTCCAGAGAGGATTAGATTTGTACTTTGACTCAACATTACCGTATCCGAACCAGAAGTGACAGAAGTTGGATTTTCGGATTTCTTATTAACAGTTAAGGTTATCTTTTCTACATTAGTGTATGAATAGCCAATTCTTTGGGTAGTAACGGTTAATGAAATGGTATAAACACCACTTAAAACAGGAGTTACAACTGTATTTTTAGATGTAGCATTTGGAGTAAATGTCAATGCTGCGGGCCCAGTACTAGACCATACATAAGTGGGAGCATTCCCAATAGCACCAGTGTAACCGCCTCCCAAACTCACCGATTCTCCGAGACAAATATTGGTAGCTGAAGGAGTAATTACTGCATTAATAGTTCCACCAGCAGCCATCAATTCTGCAAAGGTGAAAATTGTTCCAGGAGCACCAACACAATTAGCAAACGAATAACTAGAACCTATGCGTATCTCTTGTAAATTACTACAATCTCCTTGTAACCCAAAAGGCCCTACTATCAATATGGCATCAGGGGGTAATATAAGCAAGCATTTGTTAATAAAATTAATCGATGCATAGGGAGTTAACCCAGGTGTAATCGTAATTTGGGGAGTTTTTAAATCAAAAGTAGTTATAGATGAATTTAAACCATTCAAAGTTAAAGTCCCATTTATGGTTAATGGACCCATCGGATTAGCAACAATACCTGCTGTAGATATAGCTATGTTATGACCAGCATTGATAAGCACTTGATAATTGCCAGCATTTTGTCCAGGATAAGTTGCAGCAGAAACCCACGATGTTCCATTATAGGTTTGCCAACTCGCCACACTCGTCCAACTCCCACTAATAAGTGACCTAAAATCTCCAACATTTTGGCCATAAACTATTACATTATACGTAAGCAAAAACATTAATATCCACAAATTCCTGAATATTTTATTTTGCAGAGAACTATTGAAAGTTCTTTTTCTTATAGAGTAAATTCTTGCTTTCATACTTTCAGGATTTAAACAGAAATTAACAAATCACACATTATCAAAACAAATATAATTTAATTATTTGTTAATGTCAAGTTCGTTTTGCAAATAATTTACTTTTAATAATTTCAGAATTATGAAAACTTTGATTCAAACCCAATCTTCAAAAAAATTAACTTCGTGTTAAAGTTTTTTTATTAACTTTAAATTGTTGATTACTTTTTGTTATTAATTTATTTATAATAATATTTATTATAAGATATTTTTATCTTAATAATTAATTAATCCAAAAAGAGCATATGATTAAAGGATTTCATGAGCGATGTTCAATTTTAAGAACAAAGAATATCTTGGGTTTTTAGGAATTTAGGATTGGGATAAGTATTAAATTTGAAGGTATCCTATCAAAGAAAAGAATCGATAACTACAAACAATCAACAACAAAACCAACTAATTAGTATTAAAACACTTTATTACAAATGAATATGAATAATAAATTCAGCTATCATCTAACTAAAGGATTATTTAAAACTTCTAGCAGCATACCTTTTATGATACCACTTATTCGCCTTATAAGTTAAATAAGCACAACCGCTACCAATTATAGCACCCATAAGTACATCGGAAGGATAATGAACACCAAGGTGCAACCGTGAGTACCCTATGGATCCAGCCCATAAGCACATTGGGGTGATTACATACCACTTAGGATAACACAAACTCACCGATGTTGCCACAGAGAAGGCAGAAGAAGTGTGTCCCGATGGAAATGAACCAGAACTCTCGGAGTCAACATTGTCTAAGATTGGATAATCAAGATATGGACGAGTTCGGTTTATACTATATTTCATTCCAATCGTAACACCCACTGAAAATGCAATAGAAGTACCAATTACCAGGCTGTTTCTAAGCAATAAGGAATCTTTAGCAAAATATCCATGCAACAAGAGCGCAGTGGGTGTCGCCACCATCATCGGATAAATGGAGTTGCTAGTACCCATAAAAAACGGATCCATGTTTTTGCTTCGGTTCAGATTGATGTCTTTCAACAGATCAATATCCCAATTCTGAGCTGAAATATTTCCACCCTGCAGGATAAAAAGTGAAATAATAAAGAGTACAACTATTTTTATTTTCATATTTAATTTCTATTTTATTGCCACTAAGGCACAAAGACACTAAGTTTTTTTTACTTTCAAACAGCTTCAAAACACGCTTTGAGCGTCATTAAATTGACTAATTTTCAATTCATCAAATAATGAGTGAATAAAAACGGTCAACCTTATTTAGGCATCAACACACTGATAACTGTTCACTGTAAACTGTTCACTGTAAACTGTTCACTGTAAACTGTTCACTGT
>CAZZHH010000018.1:0-64232 GCA_964653595.1 uncultured Lentimicrobiaceae bacterium | reverse complement strand
TTTATCATTAAATTTGCAAAAACAACAAGTTGCATTTAACACTTGAATTCAGCATCCAATTCAAATCCGAAACCAACTTTATCGTCACTTAAATAGCGTGGTTGACGGATTTGATTTCACTAACCAATAATCAGGGGCAAAAGTACGTCTTTTTTACATAAGACAGGGTTTGATTCAATATTATTTTAATGGTTTGTGGTTCCGTTGTTGGAACAATTGATTACTTTTGCAAAAAAAAATATAATGGGGATATGATGACGCCATCATGTCGAAAATGATAAGGTTATGAAGGATAGTGAAATGAAACTCGATGACAATTGTAAATGGAATACAATTATCCGAAAAAGGTGGTTGAACAAGGATACGGTTTTAATGGATATTTATCATCCCTTGGTGGCGAAGGCCGCCCTTCCAGGTCATTTTGTGATTGTGAAAATGGATGAGAAAGGGGAACGGATTCCGCTGACGGTTGCCGATTATGACAAAGAAGCCGGCACGGTGACCATCATCGTTCATGTGATCGGTCGGACCACCCAAATTCTGTCTACGTTCAATGAAGGCGACTCTTTTGATGATTTTGTGGGTCCTTTGGGACAAAAATCGGAATTTGTCGATTTGGATATCAATGAGCTGAAAGACAAAAAAATCCTGTTTGTCGCCGGAGGAGTAGGTGTTGCACCGATTTATCCTCAGGTTAAGTGGTGGGCTTCCAAAGGGTTGAAACAGGATGTGATCGTCGGCGCCCGCACAAAGGAGTTGATTTTGATGGAAGACTCTTTACGCAATGTGACCAAAAATCTCTTTATCACCACCGACGACGGGAGCTTGGGAGAGAAAGGGCTGGTGACAAATCTGATCCAACGAAGAGTCGAGGAGGATCATGTTGAGTATGATGCCATTGTGGCCATTGGTCCCATGATCATGATGAAGTTCGTATGTGAACTGACCCGGAAATACAATATAAAAACCATTGTGAGCTTAAACTCATTGATGATTGATGGAACCGGAATGTGCGGCGCTTGCCGGGTTGATGTCGGTGGCAAGATGAAATTCACCTGTGTCGACGGTCCCGAATTTGACGGACATTTGGTTGATTTTGACGAAGCGATGCAACGTCAGGGGATGTTTAAAACGCCCAGAGGCCGGAAAATCATCGAGGCAAAGAAAGAGTTTGATAAGCATATATGCAAGCTGGATTCTACCCCGAATGCGACACTGGACAAGAAAAAGAGAGTCCCGGTTCGGGAGTTGACGCCCGAAAGCAGGATTCATACCTTTGATGAGGTTTGCTTGGGGTACGATATGGATGAAGCGATTTCGGAAGCCAATCGATGCATCCAATGCAAGAATCCGAAATGCGTTTCGAAATGCCCCGTGAATGTCCGCATTCCTGATTTTATCAAAGCGTTGAAAGAGGGCGATTTGGATAAATCCGCGGAGATCATTGCTCTGGATTCTATTTTGCCGGCTATTTGCGGCCGGGTTTGTCCGCAGGAGTCCCAATGTGAAGGGGCTTGTGTATTGGGTGTAAAATCTGAAGCAGTGGCGGTCGGGAAGCTGGAACGTTTTGTCGCTGATTGGGCTCGGGTGAATAAAAAATCGATATTGAAAAAGTCAACTCCCATTCCGGTGAAGGTTGCCGTCATCGGCTCCGGTCCCGCCGGATTGAGTTGCGCCGGAGAACTGGCTCAGATCGGTTATGAGGTGACACTGATGGAGGCATTGCACAAGGCCGGAGGCGTGTTGACCTATGGAATCCCTGATTTCAGGTTGCCGAAAGATATCGTGAAGTACGAAATTGATCAAGTGCGCAAACTCGGAGTGAAAATCAAGACCAATGTGGTTGTGGGTAAAACCATCACCATCGAGGAACTGATGAATGAAAAAGGATACAAGGCCGTGTTTATCGGCTCGGGCGCAGGTTTGCCACGGTTTATGCAGATCAAGGGTGAAAACCTGAATGGCGTTTTGTCCGCCAACGAATTCCTGACCCGAAACATATTGATGCATGCCTACAAGGAAGATTATGAAACTCCCATCTATGTCGGTCATAAGGTTGTGGTGGTAGGAGGCGGAAACGTAGCCATGGATGCCGCCCGAACTGCCCGAAGGCTGGGTGCGGACGTGAGCGTGGTCTATCGCCGGACCGAAGAGGAACTTCCTGCAAGAAAAGAGGAGGTGCACCATGCCAAAGAGGAGGGAATCAACTTTGTGTTGCTGACCAATCCGGTTGAAATCCTTCCAAACGAACAGGGTTGGGTCGGTGGATTGAAATGTGTGAAGATGAGCCTTGGAGAACCGGATGAAAGCGGCCGTAGATCATCCACCGAAATTCCAAACTCTGAATATGTGGTGGAAGCGGACACCGTGATCATATCCATTGGGACATCCCCGAATCCGATGATTGCCGAAACTACGGAAGGGCTGGCGTTGAACAAAAGCAAGGGAGTCGATATTGCAGATGCTTCTGGGGAGACCAGTCTGCCGGGGGTTTTTGCCGGTGGCGATGCGGTCATGGGATCGGCCACGGTGATTTTGGCCATGGGTGCTGGCAAAAAAGCCGCGATGGCCATGCACGAATATTTGTTGAATCTGTAATGTTGGTTTACCCTGTTGGGTAAATCGTACAAAAATTCTTTACGGCGTCTTCGGATACCGCTGGTAACATTGGTTCATAAACACCAACAGATCGTAGGTGGAACCATTGATGATCAGGTTTTCGGGCAGTTGGCAGAACTCCAGAAACTGTTCCAACGCTGCTTCGTCTTTTTGATGATAGGCCTTGATCAGCAGGTCTTTCGGGATTTTGTCATACACCATTTCCCTTAGATTATCCTGATATTGCAACTCCGCCATTTTTCGTTTCAGTTTTCCTTCGCGGCTGAATGCGTCGTATATGGCCGATATTGGCCCTTTCAGTACTATACCACCTTTCGGATTGTATTGTTTGTCCATTATTTTTGCAAACAATTTTTCGTTTGGTTTCTTTTCAATTTTTAGAGCCAAAAACTCCTTCTTAAATAAATCATACGTAGGAGGGAAGGCTCGTATGATGGTTTCTTTTAGATAGATGGTGTCGTCGGATAACCTAATTTTAAAGGAAAAAACTTTGTATTGCAAATCATAAGGCACTGTTGCTCTATATGCTTTAAATCCCATAGACGAAACCATCATGCTGTCGCCAGGAGATGCAAAAATTTTAAAAATCCCCTGCCCATTAGTGATGGTGCCAATTTTTTTGGTTATGTTTAATATGTGAGCATTGGGTATTGGTTCTCCCACTTTGTTGATTACCTCTCCCTCAATAATGACAAAAGGTTGAGATTTTGCAATGTAACTCGCGAAAATAAGGAACAAAAATATGTTTATGAAAAATAAATTTCGTTTAAATTTTGTCATTCATTAACTGTTTATCTCTACAAATGTAGATAAAAATATAGTTTGTCAAATACTTTATAACTGCTAAATCTATTTTAAATTGTCTAAACCTAGAATCTGAAATAAAAAATTTCAAAAAAATGAACTATTTGGATCAATTGGGTTTAAAAAGATGTTATTTGAAACAATAAACTAAAATATTTGAAAAAAAAACAAATTATTTGCTCTAATGTTTTAATAAATAAGTACTTGTGAGTAGGATTATAAACGAAGTTGATCTGTCGATTTCGAAATTCAAAATGTTTATTTTTACTAAATCGATTCTCTCTTTTTTGTGTAAGTCATAAAATGATGAAAATCAAAAGAATTGGCAAAATTGTTTTTTTTTGTTTTTTAAGGTGTCTTTGGTTGCATTTGCACCTCATTTAAAAGTTGTATCCTTATGAAAAAATATACATTAGTGGGTGTTTTGCTTATGTTAAGCTTCCTGTCATCGTTTGCACAATTGCAAATTGTAGATCAAAAGCTGCTAACACTTAGTAAAAAAGATGAAACATCAATAGTGCCTCTTGGAAAAAATGGATTCATGCTGATTCAAAAGACCAAAAGTGAAGAATCAAAAAATTTGAGAAAATGGACTTTTACAATCTATAGCACCGATTTGGCTGTACTTTGGACAAAATCGATAGATTATGAAGACGATTTAGATATTTTGGAATTTAACACCAGCAAGGATGGTGTAAATATTATCTTTTATATAAACAACGGCTTGGAGGCAGAAAAGTTTCGTGATGGTAGAAAGGTAGGCGATCTAACGGTGATGAAAATTAATATTAATGGTGAGATAACCAAAAAAGATATTGAATTAAAGGATAAGATCAAATTGTTCAAAGGTAACTTTGTTGGCGATGCTTACTATTTTGACGCTATTTTGAAAAAGGAAGATGTCATTATGAAAATTGACTTCGCAAATATGTCTCTTACCTCAAATAAATTTACGGTACCTGAATATACGGATATTGTAGCGCGAACAACTGACGGGAAAAACATCTATTTTAAAGTGAAAAGCTATAAAAAGAAAATTCCGTATGATGCATTGTATACCTTTGAAGATTGTGCTCTTGTTGATAAAACGAACCTGAAAACATTTCAAGATGAGGATATTGTAAGCATGAATATTATTCGGCCGGATGCTGACCATAAATTCATGTTAGGATTGAGCCGTAAAGAGATTCTTGGAGAAACCCAAAGAGATGATATTATTAAAGACAATTATTATATCACAAACCTCAACAATAACGACCTCAATACGATCAATAAAATTGATGTGGAGAGTTCCGATATGCTTAATGATAAAAGAAACCTAAAAGACAAAAAAAGTCTGCTGAATATATTCATAAGAACCTCTCAATATGAGGCAGTAGGTAATTTCAACATGATCAGTAGTTGTTTTCGTATTAATGGCAAAAATATTGTTGTTTTTGATAAGTATCAGATAATAAATGAAGTACGTCAAGTGGCAAGGAGTAATAATTATAATAATAGTGGAATTAATCCCAAAACGGGGGGGTGGGCAACTCCAAGATATAATACTGGATCGAGAGGTCAATCCACTTACAGAACTGTAAAAGAATTCATCGGTTATTATTTTACCAATAGTGTGGTTTGGTGTTTTAATGATGCAGGAGAAGTTGAGTGGAGTAAAAATTTCGAATATGATATCTTTAGCCCTGAACTAAAACCGAAAACGTGTGCCACTCCATACAAGGAGAACTCAATTGCCCTTTTAGGCAATTTTAACAAAGGCCTTAGTTATAAAACAATCTCCCTGAGTGGTGAAGTGGAAGAAGACCTAGAATCCCAAAATGCTTCAAATACCACTAAAATCAAAAATGTGTATAGTATTAAAAATAGCAACAGTATCAGTCATTTGTATGGAAACAAGTTTTTGGTATGGGGTCGTGAATCGGACTTTAATATGGAAAAAGAGAATACGAGTTTTTTTGCAAAAAAAGATTATGATGTATTGCTTCAAATTGTTGAGTTTGAATAAAAATACACTTAAACTATAATTGGGATTATAATATATTTAAAAGTATTAATATGAAAAAGTACACATTGATGATTTTCTTGGCAATATTCAGTCTGTTATCCGCTATTGCACAAGATGCTGAAAAAGAGTTTTTTGATGTTTCCGGCAAAAAAGCCAACGAATCGCAAGCATACTATTATCGGGTTTTAGAGTCAAAACCTTCTCATTATAAATCTTATTACATGTCGGGGAAGCTCTATTTTGAAGGGGACATTACTACCGTAGATACTCTTTCAGAGAGTAAAAATATATTTTCAGGGAATTGCATTTGGTATTATAAAAATGGAAATAAGAAAGTTGAACGTAACTATAACGCTGATGGTAAGGAAGATGGTACTACCTTCTACTATCTTGAAAGTGGAAAAATTTGGAAAGAGATTGAGTATAAAAATGGATCTATTGCAAACGGAAAATATAGAGAGTTTTCTGAAAACGGAGATCTGGTCAATGTTTTTGATGAAACATTTGACAAAAACATCAACGATTGGGATCTCTATGCCAGCGAAGCTAGCTCTTCTAAAATTGAAAATGGTCAATTTGAAATTAAATCTTTAACCAAAGATGGAACCTCTCGTACGATAAGTTTACCTATCTCCAGCGACGATTATATCATTGAAGCTATCCTCGATAATAGCGAAGCGAAGGGAAATAGAGTAGGAATTCTTTGGGGTTTCAAAGATTGGCAAAATTATAACTATTTGGCTATTTCGGAAAGCTTCTTTTATGTTGGTTCGGTATATGAAGGTGTTCAATTGACAAAAATTGATGGGATGTTCTCGTCTGAATTAGTAAAAAAAGGCAAAAACACCATTAAACTGTTTGTTAATGATAATAAATTGATTATTACTTTTAATGGCATTTTGCAAACCAAAACAGCAGAGTTAAAAATGCTGGGTTCGCACATGGGATTTGTCGTAGGCGGTATTGCCACATTAAAAGTAGATAACCTTCAAATCAAAGAGTTTTCAGGATCTGGGAATATTAGTACTTCTAGCTCCGATTTAGCTGTAAAAAGTACCGGAAGTGGCTTTTTGGTCTCTAGTAATGGGTATATTGTTACCAATCACCATGTGGTTAAAAACAATAATAAAATATTTGTAGATGTTTCTGTAAATGGAGAGACCAAAATGTATGAAGCATCTGTAGTTCAGAAAGATGAACAAAATGATTTGGCAATCATCAAAATTAAAGATACTACTTTTAATGTAGGAAAACTAAAATACTCTTTCTCCGAAAGTGGCGCTGTAAATATCGGTGCACCTGTTTTTACAATAGGTTTCCCCTTGGCCCTAAATGGAATGGGAAAAGATGCAAAATTTACCGATGGGAAAGTGAGTGCAAAAACGGGCTACAATGGAGCAATTAACTCATTTCAGACGACCATTCCAATTCAACCGGGCAATAGTGGCAGCCCAATATTCAACGAAAAAGGCCAACTTATAGGCGTGGCATATGCCGGAATAAAAAATGCAGACAATGTCTCTTATGCAGTTAAATTAAATTACCTAAAAGCACTTTTCGACTTGATTTCGGATGTTCAAATGCCCAATGAAAATACCATTGAAAGCCTGGCTTTGGAAGACAAAATCAAAGTGCTTACCAAATACGTAGTATTGATTAAAATAAAATAAATCTAATGAAAAAATATTGTGTTGTAATGTTTTTTATGGTCTGCATATCATCTTCGTTTGCCCAGATCTCAAATCCATTAGATGATAAATATAAACCCCATCCAACTTCTGTTTTTGGGTCAAATAATCAAACCAATTCTTCGGCTAGGAATATTAGAACATCGACTAGGAAAATGAACCAATTTACCCTTTTGGTTACGGATGTCTCCCGCTCAAATATAAGAATAGACTACGAAAGAAAACTTTCCAATGCAATATCCGCAATTGGTGGATTTGCGTTTTCTTATGGAAAAGATTATATGGAAAGACACATGAATTTATATGAAATGAGTAGAGATTTAGATAATTATTCCAATACAGGCAGACCTCTTGATTATCTTTATGAAGTTAGCAATATCAAAAATGGTTATTCCGGATTGTTAGGTTTGAAATTATACTATAATGAAGAAGATTCTTATAGTAGTTATTTCAGTTTACAGTGGAAAATGACCAATGCAAATTATACACTTCAAAATGAGCAGTATTCATACAATTACTATGAACCAAGTCCTAAAAATATAGAATATAATGTTAATTTAAACTATTTTTCTATATGTATGGGTACTTCATTCAGATACAGTATATCCAAGATCGTTTTGATTAATGATTTCTCGTATGGGATTGGATTAAAACTTGTTTATTTCGATAAATACATTGCAGCTAGGAAACCATCAGAATTACAGGTTAATGGTAATGATGAGTGGTTTATAAAGACTAATCATAGAGAAAACTTCCTTAATCCCTACATCCTTTTTAGATATCAACTAGGGATTGCATGGTGATAGATAAAATAATCAAACTTAAATTTTATATTATTTATGAAAATTAAAATTTTTCTGCTTTGTGCTACCCTTTTTGTATTAAATGCTGGTGCCCAAAATGTTAAGTATGTTAATACAATATTGCCATTAAAAGAAAAAAAACTAGTCTCTGCTAAGGTTGCTGGAGGTATTGATGATTTGATTTATGTAACTACTACTCAAGTTTTTCCCAACAAGAATTTGAGAATTTCTTCGTATAACAAAGAAACCTCCCAGCTGATTAAGACATTGCCTGTGAAAGGTTTTGGAAATCCTACTACCAACACATTGCTATCTAATGCATATTTTTTCAAAATAAATATTCGAAATAATATGTTGTACATTACTTGGATAAATGAAACACAATTGTTACTTCAAGTTTTGGATAAAGATTTAGTAGAAGTTCAAGCCCCTAAAGTGATTTATCAAAAGGATAACAACTCCTCTAAATTTAATTCTCTGTTCTTTTTTATGAGCCCAAATGGCGATAAAATGATTGTTGGTGGAGAAAATGCAATAACTAAAACTGAAAATGTTAGAGTTCAGTACAAGGTTTTAAATAAAAATATGGAAGTAGAAAACACCATTCAAGCCGAATTACCTTTCTCTGTGAATAGATCAACCTATGGTAATTTTGCAGGTTATGAGATGGATAATAATGGTTTTTTGTATTTTTTGGTAAATCTGAATTTAAATAATGAAAAGAAAGAGTCCAAAAAGCAGATTGGACAGCTAATCGGAAGCATCAATCCCGAAACTTCTGAGGTGAAAACACAGATGTTCTCTTTTGCTGATAAAACTATTTACAATGCTTCGTTCGAAATCATGAACGATCACCTTTTTTTAGTGGGCACTTATTTTGTCAAGAATAGAAAAAAATCTAAAGATGTGGAACATAATAATGGCGTTTTTACAGCTAAAATAGATAAATTTTCTTTTGAAAATATTGGTGATCCAATTTTTAATGAACTTGATGAAACCAAAGTAGCCTTTTCAAATTATAAAATGAGTAGTAGCAAAAAGGAAAATTATTCGGTAGGTGAATATGCTGTTAAACGAATGCTGAAATATGATTTTAAAGTTACGGATTATATGAAAACGGACGATAATGGCCTTGTTATGTCCATAAATAGTCAAGTATATAGTACAGTATGCTCCAACAAAGGGGGGTGTTCGTATTATACCGACTTACTTGGCGTAAATTATATTAAAATTAATGCACAAGGCGAAATTGACTGGATTTCTTGTACAGAGCAAAAAATGACCTATTCTGGTTGGATAGTGCCTGAGAATAAATTATCATATAAGGACGGAATATATCATACCGTTGTCAGATCCGCCTATAATTATAACACTTCTTATGTAATCGAAGATAAAACAGGCCAGGTGAAATTGGCAAAAATGAAAAATAAATACATACAAGAAGAGTCAAATGCGGTGAATGATCAATTGTATTTTGTAGGATTAAGTAGAAAAATGTCTTCTCTTGGAATTAAATTTTTAAGCATTGGCCTTGTCGCAATTCCAATATCCCTATTAGCTCTAAGCTCTCCATTTAGCTACATAGGGATGTCTGTTGGGATAGTTATGTCCGGAATTTCACTATTAATGAAACGTCATAACGTTGACTTTGGCAAATATGAATTGCAAAATTAGCTCATAAATGTTTAACCCAACTTAATCCATAGGAGATTTGAAAAATCGAAATACTTGATTTAGTTGGGTTTGCTCTTTATAGAATTTCTTTTTAGAAAAAACTGCCGTATATTAAACCAGAAATTGTAGCCATTACAATAACTAACGATACAAACACAATTGTTTTTTGAGTACCCATAATGCCACGTATTACGAGCATATTTGGCAACGACAAGGATGGTCCCGCTAGCAATAAGGCTAAGGCCGGTCCTTTGCCCATGCCAGAGGCTATGAGCCCTTGTAATATTGGGACTTCAGTAAGTGTGGCAAAATACATAAATGCACCCACAACGGAAGCAAATAAATTCGAAAAGATGGAGTTTCCTCCAACCAACCATTGTATCCATTCGTTGGGAATTATTCCAGCTATGGTTTTTCCATCATGAGTAGAACCTAATAAAAATCCAGCTGTTACAACTCCAATGGCAAGCAAAGGTAAGATTTGTTTTGCAAACCCCCAGGATGAAATTGTCCATTCTCTGTTATCAATATCTTGTTTGTCCTTCCATGTGATCAATGCCAACGAAGCAATTCCTACTATCATGGGAACAAGTGGAGCAAGTTTGGTGTTTTCAATAAAGTAGGTAGATAAGATCGCGGATGAAGCAATTGCTAGAGCTGCATATAATACCCATTGCCATTTAATTTTTAGAATTCGTATCAAAGAATATCCAAGAAGCAGAGAGAAAAACCCTGTAATATACCATTTGTATGCCCACAAATAATACCAAGCGCTTGAAATATCGTCTGTTGCAGGTTTTCCCCAATTGGCAAAAACTAAAATAAAGATAAGTGTGAAAAAATGAAAGGAAGTTTGCCACATTGGTCGCTTGTCGGGAGGGAATTGAATATGCATCTGTTCTTCTTTCTTAATCCGCTCTTCTTTTCTATATATAAACGACATGCATAAGCCAATAATTATACTAAAACTAACTGCTCCAATGGTTCTCGCAACTCCCATCTCAAATCCTAATATTCGGGCAGTTAAAATGATTGCTAATATATTAATAGCTGGTCCCGAATATAAAAAGGCAATAGCTGGCCCTAATCCAGCTCCTCGTTTGTGAATACTCGAAAATAAGGGTAAAATAGTGCAACTGCAAACTGCTAAGATTGTCCCTGATACCGCCGCAATGGTATATGCCAGCCATTTTTTTGCATTTGCCCCAAAGTATTTTAAGATCGACCCTTGACTGACAAAAACTGATATTACGCCAGCAATAAAAAAAGCAGGGAGTAAACATAATATTACATGCTCCTGTGCATACCATTTTGCCAAGTCGAGTGTGGCAAATATCGCAGTGTTAAATCTTTCATTATCAATTGGTAAGAAAAAAACAATACCAAATACCGCGATAATCCAAATTAGGATTTTAATCTCTTTTTTTGTTTCCATTTATGATCCTATTTTATTATTTCGCAAAATTACGAAATGATTTTAATTAAACAAGCAAAAATCGATATTTTTTTACGATAAAGATTCCATTTTGCAATGTTAAACAAAATTTTGACTTCTCCTTTTTGCTTCAACAGAAAATAAATATAGAGAGAATGTGCTTCCCAAAAGTGCCAAAAAAGAGATTAATCAATAGTTAAGCCAGATATTATTACTATTTTTGTAAAATGAGTTTGGTTAATTTTTTCGTGAGAATAGAAGTATATTTAGGTAAATATTTTTCATAATTTTGAATTTAGATGTATCTAATATTCTTTCATCAAATAAATGCTTAACAGATAACCTTAAAACTAAAAATTGGAATGAAAATATTAAAAAAAGTTCTCTTATTCGTGTTAAGTTTTAGCACTATTACCATATTTGGACAGGGTACATCAATTAAAAATATCATCATTATGATTCCCGATGGAACCAGTATTGATCTGTTGTCTTTGTCCCGATGGTATAATCAAAATCCACTTGCCATAGATCCATATATTCGTGGGTTGGTAAAAACTCACTCCTCGGATGCTCCCATTGGAGATTCGGCTCCTACTGGTAGTACGTATGCCACTGGTCATTTATCGCGTAGCGGATTTGTAGCCACCTATCCAGATTTGATGATGAAAGGGATGGAAGTAGTTGCTACGGACCCGAAAAAGGCGTTTTCGCCTATGTTTACCATTCTTGAATCGGCAAAGTTGATGGGCAAAAGCACTGGATTGGTCTTCACTTGTCATTTTCCGCATGCTACTCCTGCCGACTTTTCGGCCCATTTGCAACATAGAGATAATTATGAAGTGTTGTCTAAACAAATGGTTTACAATAATATAGATGTTGTTTTAGGTGGTGGAACCAATTATTTAAACCCAATTCGACGAAAAGACAAATTAGATTTATACAATGTTCTTGTTTCTAGAGGATATAAATTGCCAAAAACTCCAGCAGAAATGAATTCTGTTTCGAGTCCAAAAATGTGGGGGTTATTTGCTCCAGAATCTCTTTCAAATGATATAGATAGAGACTCTATCCAGCAACCCACCTTATCTCAAATCACAGCCAAGGGAATTGAGTTGCTTTCTAAAAACCAAAATGGATTTTTTATGATGGTAGAAGGAAGTAAAGTGGATTGGTCGGCTCACGATAACGATCCTATAGGAATGGTTACCGAGTTTTTGGCCTTCGATAGAGCGGTTAAAGTGGCCATAGATTTTGCTAAAAAAGATGGACATACCTTGGTTATTGTTGTCCCCGACCATGGAAATAGTGGCATCTCGATTGGGAATTCAAAAAGCAACAAAAAGTACGACGAGATTTCGTTAAAAGAGATAATACAACCCCTTCTTAACGCAAAATCTACTGCTGAAGCAATAATAAACCTCATAGATAGTAGCTCATCAACCGATAAAATCAAAGAGGTCTTCTCTTCTCATTATGGCGTAAATGATCTTTTAGAAAATGAAATCGACTCACTAAAATCCTTTTTTTACAGCCAATCCCTCGTAAAAGAAGGAAATTTAAAGAAAAATCCATTTGCTCTAGTAAAACTTACTGCAAAAATAATTAGTAAACGTACTTTTGTTGGTTTTACTACGTATGGGCATACTGGGGAAGATGTTTTTTTTGCATGCTATGATCCTCGAAATATTGCGCCCACAGGATTAATCTTAAATTCTCAAGTAAATGAATTTATGCAACAAGCATGGAACACCAATTTAGATAGCTTAACGAATGTTTATTTTGTCCCACACACACAAGTTTTTGATGGGTACAATGTTACGATTGACTCTACAGAAACCAATAACAAAAAGTTGATTGTTAAAAACAAAAAAAAGAGTATTCTTATTCCTGAAAATAAAAATATTGTATTTTTCAATGGTAAAGAAATCGAATATCCAACGCTTATGGTATATAATGGAATTCAATTTTATGTTCCCATTTCGTTGAGAAAATTGCTAGAGTAAAAATGTAAAGTGAAGTCTACATTTTTAATGCGTACTGTATGGTAATATTTCTAGGAGCTTGCACATCTCCAGGTCGAACCATATACTCTCGATTGAGCAAGTTTTTTAATATTACCGATAATTTGGAGTTTGTATTTATTTGCCACGACAAACGAGCATCAAAAAAATACTCTCCCTTGTTGTGTTCCGATCGATACTCTTTTAATCCTGGGAAAATAAAACGCCCTGTTTTAAATGGAAAATTGTTGTAGGATATCTCAATTTCATCCTCAAATACCTTATCAATGTTTATCATATTGCTAAAGTAATCGAAGCTGATTCCTGCAGATATTTTTCTAAAACTTACCTCTACATCCACTTTAGCACTAGTGCGGAAACGATATTTTAAGATGGGATCGTCGGTAGTTTTGGTGGATTTGGATATAGTGTCTAAGTCTTGAGGCTCAATGATGGTTAATCCTGCTAGAAATGAAATTGGAAAGTTGCCAAAAGACCCTTTTCCTGCAAAGGTGGCATCTAATCCGTATACACGAACCCGGGGGATATTAGTGGCTTTAAAACCTGAATATCTTACTACGGAGTCTATCACTTGAAAAATAGGTGTGCCAGATTGTACCATCGAAAGTCGAAGCTCCTCAGGCAAATACGACCCAAATTGAAACTCTATCATATCTGAATACTCTGAAATAAACCCAGCTAAGTCGATAAAACCTTGCCACTTGCCAATTTTCAATCCTTGTTTGATTGCAATTTCACTACTCCAACCAGTCTCCGATTTAAGCTCTTTGTTAGGAAAAATGTTAACGCCCTCCGAAGAAGTGTATGTGTAACGTTCTGCAATAGTTGGATATCTGTATCCTTGTCCTGCCGAAGCTCGAATAAAAGTGTGAGCAAAAAGAGGATAATTAATTCCTGCTCTAAATACGGGCTTCCATTCCATTTTCATGTCTCCATCTCTAAAGCCTTCTAAACGTGCTCCTCCTGCTAAACTAAGTTTTTTGAATTTTTTGTCGATTTGAGCAAACAATGCACCGGCTGAACTAAAATGAGGAATGTTGCCAAAAATTTGTGCAGTGGAATGACAATAGGTTACCGAAGCACCACTATTTAAAACCATACCCTTTCCGAAAACTCGTTGATATTGGTATTCGGCATAATACATCACATCCGAATTGTCTTGATCTGTATTTGCTTTGTTGTCGCTGTAATAAATCCTGCCTTTGACAGAATGTTTGTTTTTTCCATTGAAATAGATAAAATAAGGATCAATAATTGAAAATGTATTTACCTTGCTCATCGATGGATTGGATGGCGAATAAACAGTGTCTTTGTCTTTCCATATTAAAAAACTTTGAGCCCAACGTCGGGTAGCATAGCCATTTATACCATACGAAAGTCCTTCATGTTTTTTGCTCCTATAGCGAGTTTTAAAATTGCCACCTACTCTTTTGGTAAAGTAATCTTGTCGATAACCATTGTCGGATAAAAAGTTAATGGACCCTACAATGTCAAAATTATTGATTTTTCTACTGTGTAACATCTGATATCCTGAAAACATTGGATTGTTCTCGCCCCACCATTGATTGCTTTTTCGTTCTGGATTCATATACATTCCTGAATATCCTATTACCTTCGTTTCAGGTTTATTAGATGGCCATCCCGAACGTACATTCATCACACCATTCATGGCAGAAGACCCATATAAAGCCGAAGATGCTCCTTTGATAATCTCAATTTGGTCGATGTTCTCTACCGGAATAATCCACCATTTGGCTTCTCCTGTCGACCCTGTAAGAAGTGGTAGGTCATCTAGTAACAATAATACTCTACTTCCTGCTCCGTACGAATACCCACTTCCCCCTCTAATACTAGCTTGATCTTCGTACATCGTAACACCTGGCACTTTGGCTATCGCCTGATCGATAGAGACTGTATTGGTGCTCTCTAGTGTTTTCGATTTAATTACCTCTACGGATACTGTTACATCCGAAAGCTTTTGCTCATGCTTTCCCGCGCTAACAACTACTTCGTCTAAGAATTTTGTTGCTTCGCTTAAAGAGAGATCAATCGTTTTTACTTCTCCTGCTTTTAATACAACATCTCTGCTCAAATCGCTATAACCGATAAATTTATACGTTAACTTATACTTGCCTTCAGGAATTTTTATTAGATAATTTCCAAAATTATCTGTGCTAACCCCTTTGTTGGACCCGTAAATGACATTAACACCTACTAAGGTTTCTTTCGTCTTAAAGTCATAAACGGTGCCTTTTAATGTTGCCTCTTGAGCGTAATTATTCAAAATTAGGAATAGAAAAATGGATAAAAAGTATAATTTTCTCATAAGGTAATTTTTGTATGTATTTGAATTCTATATGCATCTTTCCAATGTAAAATATATTCAAAAATTTTATAAATATTTCATTCTTGAAAAACGGCATGAATTTACTAAAATTTTTTTCTGATTTTACCAGTTTTTGTTTTTTTATGAATTGTTTTTGTTCGATTATTTTTTAGAATTTTTATAACTAATTGCAAATCAGGTTGTTTTTTATAAATTGGAGAGCATTTTTTGTTTTTTTTTCTATTAAGAATGTTTCATTTTTTAGGAAGTCAATAAATTTAAAAAACCTCTTTTTAGTGTCTTTTCTGATTTAAAAAATTTTACAGAAGGTGTATAAGAGTTTTTTATTTAAATTTACACTTTCAAATTTGTTATGTCATTCAGTAAATTGCTAAGTAATGAAAATTCAACACAAAATAATTACGTTAATCGTTTTCTCTTTTGCTTTGATGTTGATTTTTTTGACAATTTATAGTTTTCTTAGCAACAATCAGCGGCAAATTCATTACAATTCCATTGTTGAAAGTAAAAAAATTATCGTAAAAAATGTAATTGAAAATCAACGAAGTAAATTCGATCAACTGGTAAACGATTATGCCTCTTGGGACGAAATGGTCGATTTTGTTAAAAATCCAAATAAGTCCTGGGGTAAGTCAAATTTAGAGTCGATGTTGCCAATATATAACATTGATTATTTATGGATATACAACCCCGATTTAAAACCAGTTTATGTAGAAAACAATACAAAAAAATATCATTTTGACTCCTTGCCAATGCCTCAAAATAGAATAAGAAGCTTGTTTCAAATTGGTCGAAATGTTCATTTTTTTTTAGATATTGATCGTCATATTTTAGAAGTGTTTGGTGGAAGAGTTGCAGAGACAAATGAGTATTACCAAGAGAAAACAAATGTCTCCCGCGGATATTTTTTTATTGGCAAGTGGTGGGAACGAAAAGTGATAGATAAATTTGCTATCACCAGCGATACCGATGTGCATTTAGATTTATCAAAGGAGGTAAAATCCTATGAGATTTATTCCGAAATACTCACCGATAGCCGGTTTGTTATTAAGTATCCTTTGCTGGACAATAATTTTAAGGTAATCGGATCCTTAAATTTTGAAAATAATTTGCTAACGGTTGCTCGTTGGGGTTTCTACAACAAACTTTCAATAATTACTGGAATTGCACTCTTGCTTTTTACCATCTTGTTTTCCATCTTTTTGATCAATAGATGGGTGAGCTTTCCAATGAAAAGAATTACAAATACATTAAACACTTCAGATGTATCGAGAATTAACCATCTGCTCAAGCGAAAAGATGAGTTTGGAAAACTGTCCCAACTATTAATCAAACACTTCGAAGTCCAAAATCAACTCTACCACGAGATAAAAAAACATACGCAAACTCAAAAAATACTGTCCGAAAAAGAAAAATCACTTAGCCTTTTGATAAATAATATTTCGGATATCGTTTGGACGATGGATCTTGATTTTGTCATCTCTTATGTTACTCCTTCGGTTACTCAACATTTTCAGTACTCCATAGAAGAGTTTTTTGATTTGAGTTTTGATCAATTATTTATGCCCCAATCCTTAAGTGATGGTTTGCAGTTTTTCTCTCATGTGCGGGAAAATTTCTTGAAAGGTAATTATCATCCAAATACCGGTTTTCAAACGGAATTATTAATGCGTTGTAAAGACGGAAAACCTTTGTGGGTATCTTTTTCTGCCAAACCTATGTTTGATGAAACTGGTGTAATTTCAGGTATTTATGGCACGATGGTGAATGTTGATAATTACAAAAAAGCAATCTTTGCAACAGCCAAAGCACACCAAGAAGTCGTAAAAGCAAGCGCAGTAAAATCTGATTTTATGGCTAATATGAGTCACGAAATCCGAACTCCTTTGAATGGAATTATTGGAATGACTGAATTGGTTTGCAATACAGATTTGAGTGAAAACCAAGAGATTTATGTAAATAATATCAAACAATCCGCAAATGTTCTTCTTGAAATTGTAAACGATATTTTGGATTTTTCAAAAATTGAAGCAGGTAAATTAAAGTTGACTAATGAACCTTTCAACTTGTCTGAATTAGTGCTTCAATCTCTCCAAGTTTTTTCTGCTAAATGTGAAATGAAGAAAGTTGAATTATCCTGTTTTATAGATCCTCGGTTGCCAAAATTGTTTTATGGAGATGCAATTAGAGTAAAACAAATAATTATGAACATTCTTGGGAATGCGATTAAATTTACCGATCATGGCGAAATTGTTGTTAAGGTAATGCCTGTCGATAAAAATTACGACCCTCTTCACCCTCAAATTCTTTTTTCTATAAGAGATACGGGTATTGGTATTCCCCAAAATAAATTAGAAGAGATTTTCGATAGCTTCTCCCAAATTGATAGGAGCCTCTCTAAAAAACATGAAGGTACTGGATTGGGATTGGCAATTTCTAAAAGACTGGTAGAATTAATGCAAGGAGATATTTGGGCAGAAAGCATTTTGGGAGTAGGAAGTACAATTAGTTTTAAAATCCCTTTCCTTGTATCCGATTCTTTCATCTCCACAACGTTTAATCCATTAAATATCAATAAAATTGTTGTTTTCGATAAACACAATGCCAACGTAAGTGCGTTGCAGGCTTATATTGACTATCTTAATATCCCAACTCATTTCTCGTCTGAGCTGCCTCTAGATGAGGAACAAGCTCTGGCTTTTGTGGATGGACAAATACTCTTTTTTAATATTTTAAACAACCACGTTGATTTTGATCAATATGCTTTTGTTGTTAATCTGTATTTGGAAATGAATAAAAAAGTAATTTTGATATCTTCTCCTTCCATTTTTTCCAATATTAAAAAATTGATAAAGGTCCAAAATAATTTTCTTTTCCATTTATCTAAACCGTACTCTCTCTTTGAATTATATCATACCCTCGAGACGACTGCAAATTATTCTTCAACAACCGTTAAACCCATTATTCAGCTTCAGAAAGGAGTTACTTTTGATCATAAAACAATCTTAGTGGTGGAAGATAACTTGATTAATCTGTTGATTATTAAAGAGATGCTAAAAAAAATGAACATCCAAGTAATCACTGCTTTAAATGGAATTCAAGCCATACATGAATTGATGAATAACCACATCGACTTGATTTTTATGGATATTCACATGCCTGAAATGGATGGAATAGATGCAACTATCAAAATTAGACAATTGGATATTCCTGAAAAAAGAGATGTAATAATCGTTGCTCTTACTGCCGATGCGATGCCCGGCGACAAAGAAAGATGCATCGCAATAGGAATGAATGATTATATTACGAAACCTTATGCTAACAATACAATTGTTTCTTGCTTAAAATCTTTTTTTAAAAAATAGGCATATAAGATTGATAATTAACCTTTTTGGGATTGTGGAAGAATAAAAATGAAATATCTGAATACAAATTTTAAAAAACACAATGCATTGAAAATTTAGGAGAGAGATAATTTTTTTATAATTACAAGGTTGAAGAGATTGATTTTTAAGAAAAAATGCATTACATTTGAATCGCAAGAGAATTGTTTATTAAGGGAAAATGAATAGATGGCTAGCGAAAAGTATGCACTAGTAGTTGAAGATAACAAAGTAAATCAGATTATTTTAAAGCAATATCTGGTTAAATTGGGTTTTGCAGTTGACGTTGCTGATAATGGTCAAATTGGTTGTCAATTGTGTTTGGGTAAAAAATACGATTTTATTTTTATGGATATCCATATGCCTATAATGAATGGTTTTGAAGCAACCAAAGAAATAAGAAATAATAATTCTGAAAATTCAACCTCTATTATCATTGCAGTCACCTCTGATGTTTCTCCAGTAGATAGAGATAAATGCTTAGATGTGGGAATGGATGAACACATTGGCAAACCAATTAGCTTAGAGGTTATTAAAAATGCAATTTCTGCTTTTTTAAAAGCTAGCTGATATTTTCCTATTTTTTTTAAATTCTGTTCTGCCTCTTTTAGCTTTTTTTATTGTCATAACTGAATCAGTAACAATACCGTTTTTCCCGATCTATTTACTTCTATGTTTGCAATTTCGCCAGGGATAAGAGTTTGTAATCTAGCCATATAATCGTATATATTGGTTACTGGCTTTCCATTAATGGATGTGATGATGTCTCCTTTCATTATTCCTCCTTTTTCTGCAGGTGCGCCTTTTCTAACGCCATCTACTCCAAGGCCTTTGTTGTCGTTGCTTACCATATCAGGAATTATTCCAAGAGTAACTTTTAGTTTTCTAAAACTTGTTGGTTGTGAGCCAGTTTCCAAAAATGTAAATGGCCCAAGTTGATTCGCCATCATCAATACCGTTTGATAGGTCAAATTTGAAATTGTCCGCATAGAGCTAAAATCCAATTTATTATGAGTGTCAAATGGTGTGTGATAGTCGGAATGTGCACCAGTAGAAAAATATAAAACAGGAATTTTTTCCATGTAAAAAGAAGAGTGGTCTGATGGCCCATACCCGTCTTCCGATCGAGCAAACTTTAAGTTTGAAGCAGTTTCCAACTTATTTAATAGGGATCCAAATTCTTTCGCTGTTCCAGTCCCACCAACGCTTAGTAACTTATCCTGACGCATTCTTCCAATCATATCTAAATTTATCATGGCAGTAATGTTTTTGGTGTCCACTAATTTGTCTTTGAAAAAATATTTCGACCCTACTAGCCCAAGCTCTTCTGCCCCAAATGCAACAAATAGTATGCTTCGTTTAGGTTTTGTTTTTAATATACTAAAGGATTTAGCTACCTCAATCATAGCTGCTACTCCGGAAGCATTATCGTCGGCACCATGATGAATGGCAATGGTGTCGGGCATTCTGGAACTTGAGTTTACTCCTCCCTTGCCTAGATGGTCATAATGAGCTCCTAAAACAATATATTCTTCTTTTAATTTTGGATCTGATCCTTCGATATAACCAATGATATTTTGAGTTTTTCCTTTGGTAATTACTAAGTCTGTTTTTGCAGTTAACTTCATAGGGATAAAAAGACCGGTAGGTTTCAACTCTTTATTTAATTGTTTCTCAATTAACCCAATGTTGATGTCATAATTCTTAAGAATTTTTTCGATGCAATTTCTAGTTATGTTAATAACCGGAATTCCAGAACTTCCAGCTTGTTGATCGACAAATAATGGCATCAAAGAGTCTTTTGGTTCAAGCGAGGGAGGGGATATTAATATTACTCCTTTTGCTCCTTTGTCTTTAGCGATTGCAATTTTTGACCAATCCGAGGCATAAGGTGCAAATTTTGAGTCTTGTTTATCGCTATTGGGTGCACCTCTCATTATGATTACCCACATTCTGTTGATATTAAAGGTGGTAGGATAGTCACTCCAAGTTAAACTATCAGTTTTAATATCTAGACCGTATCCAGCAAAATATAAATTTGCGTTCAAAGTGCTGTTAGATGAAGCGGTAATTGGACGAAAATCTTTATCCATCACAAAATCGGTGTTGAAAAAATTAACGGAATTTTGACTTCCGAGCTCCACATTTGTTACAACTTCAAAATAAGAATACCCATCCTCTCCTAAAAGGGAAATTTTGTTGTTTTTAAATTCATTTCGGATATAATCTGCCGCTTTTTTGTCTCCAATCAATCCTGGTTTTCTGCCCTCTAAAGAGTCTGATGATAGTACCTTGACATGTCTTTCTAATTGTGAGGTTGTAATCTTTTGAGCCCAAATAATGCTCGTGGTGAACACTGTTAAAAAAATAAATATACTGATCGATTTTAATTTCTGTTTTACCATTGTTGATGTTTTAAATTTCTTTTGTGTATTATAAACGAATGTTTATGTTCGGTTATACTATTTATTTCTTTTGTAAAAATGCATATCTTCTATATATTGTATTACGGCATCAGGAGTCATATATCGAATATTTTTTCCTTCCATAATCTGATTTCGAATAAAACTAGACGATAGTTCCATTAAAGGGACATCTAAAAAGTGAATATTGTTCAATGATTCCCATTTTTTAATCTCTGTATTTGGGCGTGGATATACATATATGTCGTAATTGTCGACGATCGATTGGTAATTTTTCCATTTTTCAATAGATTCTAAATTGTCTCCACCCATGATTAAACAAAACTCTTTATTTGGATATAGGTCGCTCAAATATGCTAAAGTGTGTGTGGTATAGGATGGCTGAGGTAGTTTAAATTCAATATCACAAGCTCTAAGCAATGGGTTGTCGTCGATTGCAATTTTTACCAACGCTAATCGATGGTGTTCATTCAGAAGAGTCTCTTTTTTTTTAAGAGGATTGCAGGGCGAAACCACAAACCAAACTTGGTCCATGCTGGTATTGTGTGCCATAAAGTTGGCAATAATCAAGTGCCCATTATGGATTGGATTAAAGGAGCCAAAGAAAAGACCGATTTTTTGTTTTTTTAAATTCATCTATTTGTTTATTCATTTATGAATTCTAAAACTTTTCTAATAGATTCGTTCACTGCTTTTTCTAAATTATCGTTTACTATAATGGTGTCAAATTTAGCAGAAAAAGTGAGTTCATAATCGGCTTTTGATAGCCTTTTTTGAATATTATCTTCCGATTCTGTACTTCTGTTTATAAGTCTTTCCTTGAGGGTTTCAAGGGTTGGGGGTTGTACAAAAAAGGTGTGAGCAATATTTGGATAGGCTTTTTTTATATTTAAACCACCGATTACGTCCACGTCAAAAATTACATGCTTGCCCTCATGCCATATACGTTCTACTTCTGACTTTAAAGTGCCATAAAAACTGCCTGGATAAACCTCTTCCCATTCCAAAAAATCACCATTTGCAATTTTTGATTTAAATTCTTCTACCGATAAGAAATAGTAATCTTTCCCCTCTACTTCTCCTTCTCTCTTTGCTCTGCTAGTAGCTGAAATGGAAAATGAAAGTGGTAATCCAGCCTCTAATAATTGTTTTACGATGGTGGTTTTGCCTGCTCCAGAAGGTGCTGAAAAGATGATTAATTTACCTTGCATACTTCAAATATTTTAGCGAAATTACAATTTAGTTTTATATGTTATGCAATGATTTACCTATTTAATCGTTATACAAGCATATTAATTGTCAGTTTTTTTTATCTTTGCACTAATTATGAATTTGATCATCGACTTGGGTAATACATATCATAAACTTGCTCTCTTTCGCAATGACGAGCTTGTAGATGTCCGTAAATTTGACACCCTTAAACCTTCCGATTTGACCTCTTTATCAAGCGAATATTCTATGGATAAAGCTATCATTAGCTCCGTGATTAAAGAGGATGAAGAGATTAAAGATTGGTTGAAAAATCGGATTCCTTTCGTAGAAATGTCTCCAAATGTCACACTTCCCTTCAAATTAGCTTATGTAAATAAAGAAACTCTTGGCTCTGACAGAATTGCAGCTTGCGTTGGAGGTAGATTGCATGCTTCTACAGGGAATTTATTGGTAGTTCAGGCTGGTAGTTGTGTGACTTTCGACTTTGTAGACGACCAAAATATGTATAAAGGAGGTAGTATCTCCCCTGGAATTGGAATGAGATTGATGTCGATGAAGCATTTTACCAGTAAACTTCCAGATATTGAATTCGAAGAAATAGATGCCTTTGTTGGTAATTCTACAAAATTGTCCATGTTGGCTGGTGTTACCTGTGGAATAGCCTCAGAAATTGATGGAATGATCGATCGATATAAAACGAAATATGGTAATTTAACAATTTTTTTAACGGGTGGAGCGGTAAAATATTTTGATAAGTGGCTAAAAAATAGCAATTTTGCAAAACCAAACCTTGTAATGGAAGGTTTAAACTCAATATTAAATATAAATGACTAAAAAAGTTAACTACATAACACTCTTATTTTTGTTGATTAGTGGTGTTGTAAATGCTCAAAATAACCCAAGTTCTCCCTATACTCGATATGGATTGGGTGCATTAAGCAATAGAAATACCATATTTTGCTCATCCATGGGAGGTGTAAGTCAGGCTATCCAAATGCCTTTTGTTATCAACACTGGCAATCCAGCTTCCTATAATGCAATCGATACTTTAGGATTTATCATTGATGGTAGTTTAATAGCTACTTTCTTAAATTCTAAAACTGATTTTGCTAAACAATCTTCGAACACCTCTTCCCTTGGATATTTTAACGTTGGATTCACAATGTATAAAGGTTGGAAAACTGTTTTTGGAGTTCAACCATTTAGCGATGTTGGTTATAAAATCACTACTTCTGGTACGAGTGATGTGCTTGGTAATTATACCTACAAATACATTGGCGATGGCGGATTAACGCAAGCATTCTGGGGTAATAGTATCCGGATTATTCAAGGACTTTCAATAGGTGTAAATGCATCTTATTTGTTTGGTACTATCAACCGTCAAAGGGTGGAAGAGTTCGAAAGTATGACCGTTCTTGGTCTAGACTCAAAAAACAAGACTTACATAAGAGGTTTTAACTTTTTGGGTGGTTTACAGTATAAAAAAGAGCTTAAAAATGATTACTATGTAGTTGTTGGAGCAACTTCAGGTTTGAGCTCTTCTGTAAAAGCAACAGATGACATTTTTACAACTACTTTTTTGCTTAATAGCGCCGGAAGCTATATTACAAAGGATACCATCGAAAATTTTAACAACAAAAACGGAAACATCATACTTCCTTTTGTTGCTGGTGGGGGAGTTGCTTTTGGAAAGAATGATAAATTTATAGTAAGTGCTGACGTGAATTGGCAAAATTGGAGTAATTATACTGTCTTTGATAGGAATGATTCATTATCTGATAGTTATCAAGTTGCTCTGGGCGGTATGTTTGTCCCAAATCCGCAATCTCAAAAATTATTTCAAAAAGCGAGATATCGCGCTGGCTTCAGATTTCAAAAGTCATACTTGGATCTAAAAAACACGAATATTAACGAGTTTGGCATTAATTTTGGCATTAGTATCCCTATCAAAAAAAGGAGTTCATTTAATCTTGGAATAGAATACGGTGAAAGAGGAACAACTTCCAATAATTTGATCAAAGAATCGTTTACAAGAGTTATGATCGGATTTCAGTTATGGGACAACATGTATGTTAGAAGGAAATTGGATTAATATTAAAAATAAATAATTTAAATTATAAAAATTAAATTTAAAATGAAAACAAAATCATTAAAATTATTTCTAATCGGATTGATTGCAATGGGGTCATTCTCCCTTTATGCGCAAGATGATGCATCGGGTAAATATGGAAAAGATAGCGCAGAATGTGTTAAAAACTTATCCCTTTATCGCGAATTTTATCGCCAAAACAATTTTAAAGATGCATATTCTCCATGGCAATGGACTTTTTGTAACTGTCCAAAAGCAAGTTTAAATATCTTGATAAATGGGCCACATATTATCAATGAAGAGATAAAAAGCACACGAGATGAAACTAGAAGACACATGCTTTTAGATAGTCTTTTCTTAGTGTATGATACTAGGATTCAATTATATCCAGCTACTAAAGGGTCTGTTTTAGGACGAAAAGCGAATGAGTATATCACCCACATCCCTAAAATTTGGGATGCTAAGTACAAAGTAGAAAAGGATACACTTAAAAAAAATGCAATACGGGATACCTTAGCTCAAATTTGGGAAAATGCTTTCAAAATGTATGAAGAGTCTATCGCACTCGAAGGAAATAATTCTACTCCTTCTGTTATTAATGCACATTATCAAACTGCCGAAAAGTATATGCTTTATAGAGGTTTGGAGACTACATTGATGTTTGATACTTATGATAAAGGAAGTGATATTATAGAATTTAACTTAGATAAAGCACAAACTCAATTCGGATTGGCCGTAAATTTAATTGATTCTTTAAACTCTCAATTGTCAGCTAAACTAATAGATTCCATTGCCTATAAAAAACAAATGGAAAAATTAGGAAAAGATACTCTTACATTAGGAAAAACATTAGCAGGTTTCGAAAAAGCAAAAAGCAATTTTGATCTTTTGTTTACTCCATATGCAAAATGCGAAGATATCGAAAAGATTTACAAAAAGAAATTTAATGAAAATCCAGAGGATGTTGCTTTGTTAGAGAAGATAACAAAAATCATGAACAAAAAGAAATGTACAACATCTGAATTATTTTTAAATGCATCTACTAAATTATATGCAATAAAGCCTACTGCTGCTTCTGCTTTTATGGTTGGTGTCATGAATTTTAGTAAAGAAGATTATGCCAAAGCAAAAGATTATTTCGAAGATGCTATCAAATTATTTACTGATGAAGAATCAAAAGCGCAAACCTATATCATGCTTGCTTTCACTTGCTCTGCTCTTAAACAATACAGTGTAGCTAGAACATACGCATACAAATACGCGGCTCTAAAACCTGGAGATGGAACTCCATACATCTTAATTGGAGATATGTATGCTCAAAGTGCAGCTTCTTGTGGATCAGATGAACTTACATCGAGAGTGGCTAACTGGACAGCAGTAGATAAATACATGAAAGCCAAGTCTATCGATAGCAAGAAAACAGATGAGGCCAACAAACGTATTAGTGCAGCAGCAAGTAGATTCCCATCTTCACAAGCAATATTCTTTAACGGTCTTGCAAAAGGTCAAGCTTATACCGTAGGATGTTGGATTAATGAAACCACTATCGTACGATAATTGCATCTAATGATTCGACAAAAAAAATCTTATTATTATATACTGATAATAGCCATTTCGATGGCTATTATCAGTTATAGTTGTAAGAATGACATTGCAAAAGTAAACAGCATAACCGCAATAGATAAACACCCCGATGAGCAAGCAAAAAACATTACCGTTATCTACAGTGATTCGGGCAGAATGCAATTTATACTTGCAAGTGAATTAATGAATAAGTATTTAACCAACGATTCTTATATTGAATTTCCAAAAGGAATAAGGTTGACTTCTTTTGATAATTCCGGAGTGTTAAAAACAACCCTTACAGCTAATTATGCTTTAAGTTACGAAGCCCGAAAAACCATGGAAGCACGAGGAAAAGTAGTAATTATAAATCATCAAAACAAAGAAACAATTGAAACCGAACATATTGTGTGGGATCAGCTTAGAAACACAATCTATTCGAATGTTTTTGTAAAACGTACAAATCCAAGTGGGGTGATGTATGGCGATGGTTTTGATTCGGACGAAAGATTTTCAAAATATACTATTCGAAACCCTAGATTTACCTTTTATTTTGAAGAACGCAAAGACGAACGTGATTTAGAATAATTTACTCCTCTTAAGGGGAAATTTCTTGGAATTCTATCTTTGGATTATACATTCTAATTCTTTCAAAAATCAATCTCAAATAAATCAAGTGATTTTCAAACGATACAGTTTGTAAATCAGCTATTTTTTTGTAATTTTGCACCCTGAAATTTTAAAAGAAAAAGGAGACAACATGGGTCAAAAGTATCAGGAGTACAAACAACTCAACTTAACAGCCATTCACGAGGAGATTCTGCAACATTGGTTAAGTAATAATACATTTGCAGAAAGTTTAAAGAAAAGCGAAAACCATACACCATATGTTTTTTATGAAGGTCCTCCCTCTGCAAATGGCCAACCAGGTATTCATCACGTATTGGCTCGTGCTATTAAAGATATTTTTTGCAGATACAAAACATTGAAAGGGTTTCATGTATCTCGGAAAGCTGGTTGGGATACTCATGGCTTACCGGTTGAATTAGGAGTAGAGAAAACTTTAGGCATAACAAAAGAAGACATCGGTAAAACCATAACTATTGAAGAGTATAACAAAGCCTGCAGAACCGAGGTGATGAAATACAAAGATTTATGGGACGACCTAACTGTAAAGATGGGTTATTGGGTCGATTTGGATAATCCATATATTACTTTTGAAAATAAATACATTGAGTCTGTGTGGTATTTGTTAAAACAAATGTCAAACAAGGGACTTTTATATAAAGGATATACCATTCAGCCATTCTCTCCAGCAGCTGGCACCGGGTTAAGTTCTCACGAATTAAACATGCCTGGATGCTATAAAGATGTTAAAGATACCACTTGTGTGGCTCAGTTTAAAGTAAAAACAAATCAAAAAATGGAACTTTGTCCTTGGGGTTTTGACTCAAATGCTCCAATTCCGGATAATCTTTTCATTTTAGCATGGACTACTACTCCATGGACTCTTCCTTCCAATACAGCATTAGCCGTTGGAGCAAATATTGAGTATGTATTGGTTGATTCTTTCAACCCATACAATGGTTTGCCTATTAAGATAATCATGGCTAAGCAGTTGATGCATACCTTGTTCCCCGAAAAAAATGTCGACTTGGTGATGAGTGAATATAAACAAGGAGATAAAAATATTCCATACAAAGTACTTGCAAGCTGCAAAGGCAACGACTTAAAAGGATTAGAATATGAACAACTGATTCCATGGGTAAATCCTGGAGAAGGAGCATTTAAAGTTATTGTTGGTGATTTTGTAACTACAGAAGATGGAACTGGAATCGTTCATATTGCACCTACTTTTGGAGCGGATGATGATAGAGTTGCAAAACAATCAGGAGTTCCTCCATTAACATTGATTGATGACAAAGGACTACGGCAACCTATGGTTGATCGTCAAGGAAAGTTTTTTAAAATCACAGATTTGGACCCCTTGTTTGTCAAAGAAAATGTTAATGTTGATTTGTACAGTCGCTTTGCTGGTAAATTTGTGAAAGCCGAATATGATCCAAATCCTCAAACAGAGTCGTTGGACGTAGAGTTGTGTGTAATGTTGAAAGCTGAAAATAGAGCTTTTAAAATTGAAAAATATGTTCACAATTATCCTCATTGCTGGCGTACAGATAAACCGATTTTGTATTATCCATTAGATTCGTGGTTTGTTAAAACCACCGATTATAAACAAAGAATGATAGAGCTTAATAAGACTATCAATTGGAAACCAGAAGCTACCGGGTCGGGCAGGTTTGGCAATTGGCTCGAAAATCTTGTGGATTGGAACTTGTCCAGATCGAGGTATTGGGGAATTCCAATTCCAATATGGGTTTCCGAAGATAAGTCAGAGCAAATATGTATTGGTTCTATCGAGGAACTTGTAAACGAGATTGAAAAATCTGTGAAAGCAGGCATTATGAGTTCGAACCCATTTGCAAAGTTTATTCCTGGGGATATGTCAGACGAGAATTATCATTCCATCGATATACACAGGCCACACGTGGATGATCTAATTTTGGTATCTTCCTCCGGAAAACCTATGTATAGAGAGCTCGATTTGATTGATGTATGGTTTGATTCTGGCTCGATGCCTTATGCTCAACTTCATTATCCTTTTGAAAATAAAGAATTTTTCGAAAAAAATTATCCTGCTGATTTTATAGCGGAAGGAGTAGATCAAACTCGTGGTTGGTTCTTTACTTTACATGCAATATCTACCATATTATTCGACTCAGTTGCATTTAAAAATGTGGTTTCAAATGGATTAGTTTTAGACAAAAATGGAAACAAAATGTCGAAACGTCTCGGAAATGCGGTTGATCCATTTGAGACAATTCAAAAGTTTGGTCCAGATGCAACACGTTGGTATATGATAACCAACGCGCAACCTTGGGATAATTTAAAGTTTGACTTAGAAGGCATCTCCGAAGTACAACGTAAGTTTTTCGGAACCTTGTATAATACCTATGGTTTTTTTGCTTTATATGCTAATATCGACAAATTTACATACTCTGAACCTGAAATTGATTTCGAAAAACGCCCCGAAATAGATCGTTGGATTTTGTCGGAATTAAATACATTGATTAAAAATGTAGATACCTATTACCAAGAGTATGAACCAACAAAAGCTGGTAGAGAATTACAATATTTTGTCAACGAATTTTTAAGCAATTGGTATGTTCGACTTTCTCGTCGTCGTTTTTGGAAAGGAGATTATACCAGTGATAAAATTTCAGCTTATCAAACCTTGTATACATGCCTGAATACTATTGCAAAATTGAGTAGTCCGATTGCTCCATTCTTTTCGGATAAGTTATTTATCGATTTAAACAAGGTAACTAATAGAGAAACATGCTCATCTGTTCATTTATCTTCATTTCCAGAGTTTAATGATAAGTTGATCGATAAAAAATTGGAAGAGAGAATGCAACTAGCTCAAAAAATATCCTCCATGGTGCTTTCACTCCGAAAAAAATCTGCAATACGAGTAAGACAACCTCTATGTAAAATTATGATTCCGGTATTAAGTTCCGAAAATAAAGAGCAAATTCAATTAGTAGAGAGTTTGATTTTATCGGAAGTAAATGTGAAAGAGGTTGTATATGTTACAGAATCGGATGAAATATTGGTGAAGAATATTAAACCAAACTTTAAAACATTAGGACCTCGTTTTGGAAAACTAATGAAACCAATTGCTGCGGCTATTACAGAGATGAATCAAGAACAGATTTCCTTCATCGAAAGAAATGGTAAGATAGAATTGATGGTAGAAGGCAATTCACAAACAATTGAACTTGGAGATGTGGAAATTTTTGCGCAAGACATCCCAGGATGGGCTGTATTAAACGATGGTCTTGTTACCATTGCACTCGATATTACGATTGATGAAGATTTGTATGCAGAAGGGTTAGCAAGAGATTTTGTAAATAGAATTCAGAATATTCGTAAAGAGCAAAATTTTGAAGTTACCGATACGATCTCCATCTTTGTAGAAGAAAATCAAACCGTGGTTGGTGCTTTAATGAAAAACATTTCATATATTTGTTCCGAAGTGTTAGCGGATAATCTTGAAATAGTTAATAATATCGATCTTTCTAAAGCGATTGAAATTGATTTGGCCGATGAGATCTTCGTGAAAATTATAGTAAAAAACAACA
This sequence comes from uncultured Lentimicrobiaceae bacterium, assembly GCA_964653595.1. Classification (GTDB taxonomy): domain Bacteria; phylum Bacteroidota; class Bacteroidia; order Bacteroidales; family WCHB1-69; genus JBAXTE01. Next base: position 33,958 of record CAZZHH010000018.1, on the reverse strand, counting down.
ATATTAGATAACAAATAACTCAAAAATTATGAGCGAAAAAAATATAAACCGCTATTCTGATGCCGATTTAATTGAATTTAAAGAATTAATCAATAAGAAGTTAGAAAAAGCATATTTGGATTTGAAAACGCTAACAGAAACGTTTAGCAATACCGACAATAACGATACGATGGACACTTCTCCAACATTTAAGACATTAGAAGAAGGTCACCACGTTTTGAATAAAGAAGAAAATAGCCAAATGGCACAACGTGTTCAAAAATATATTCAAAATTTGGAAGCTGCGTTGATTCGTATCGAAAACAAAACTTATGGAATTTGCCGCGAAACAGGAGTGTTGATTCCTAAAGAACGTCTGCGTGCTGTACCTCATGCTACCCTAAGTTTTGACGCAAAAATGTCGCAATCAAAGAAAAAATAGATCCGGTGAAGATTACTAAAAAGAGTTGGGTTGCAATTGCAATTATCTTTGGAGTTTTATTAATCGACCAAATTTCGAAGCTTTGGGTGAAAACTCATATGCATATTGGCGATGAGTTTTACTTTCTTTGGGGTAAAGGAGTAATTCATTTTACCGAGAATGAGGGGATGGCTTTTGGAATGTCGTTTGGTGGCGAATGGGGAAAACTTTCATTGAGCTTGTTTCGCATAGTAGCTATCTCTTTGCTAGTTTGGTATTTGGTTAAACTTATCCGTGAACGAACTGCTACCATGGGATTTGTTATTTGTTGGTCGATGATTATCGCTGGTGCTACTGGAAATGTCTTTGATAGCGCGTTTTATGGCATGATATTCAACGATTCTTATTATCAAATTTCTACTTTTTTACCTGCAGAAGGAGGCTATGCTCCATTTTTACACGGAAGAGTGGTAGACATGCTCTATTTCCCTTTGCTTGAAGGTCATTGGCCCAGTTGGATGCCTTTTTTAGGTGGGGAGGAGTTTCTTTTCTTTAGACCTGTTTTTAATATTGCCGATGCTTCTATAACCATTGGCGCTATCAGTCTATTGCTGTTTAATAGAAAAGTGTTTTTAAATCAAACAGAAAAAAAACCTTTACTCAATAAAGATCCTCTAGAAACGGACATCCACATAGATGAAAATTCAGCTCAAGAAGATAAAGAATAGTTTTTTATGTTTTTTGCCAAAATTTCATCCTTTATTCGAAGTCACCATAGATTAACTGGTGTAATCATTGGTGTGCTTTTCGTTTTTGGTAATTTAGTAATTTCTAACAATACCAGAAAAGACGGGAAAAGATATGTTTTTTGGTCTGATGGATTGGCTTATTACGTATATCTGCCTTCTGTTTTTATACATCACGACCTAAATACGGTTACTTATGGAGGGGTGTGTCCAAAAACCAACAAACCCGTAAACAAGGTTACTTCTGGTGTTGCAACTTTGCAAATGCCCTTTTTTTTAATGGCGAATGCAGTGGCTAAGATATCACAGGATAAATCTAATGGATTTAGCGAAACTTATGAGTTTTTTATCACCATGGGTACGATCACTTATGCTTATCTTGGGCTATTATTGACTTTTTTGGTGTTGTTGAGGTATGTGCGAAAATATGCTGCTTTTTTAAGTGTATTAACTATCTATTTTGGTACAAATTTGTATTATTATACCATTGGCGAATCGGGTATGTCGCATGCTTACTCCTTTTTTGTGATGTCGTGGTTTGTTTGGTCGCTTCATTACTTTATTGAAAAACCAAATATAAACAGATCTCTTCAAATAGGCTTGTCTATTGGATTGGCTGTTTTGATTAGGCCTACCAATATTCTAATTCTAATTTTGCCATTTTTGCTAGGCGTAAATAATTTAAAAGAGTTGACAGAAAGAGTTGTCTTTTTTGTAAAGAGTTCATTCACTTATTTGTCTGTCGTTTTTGCCTTTTTGGTGTTAGTGCCACAACTTTTATACTGGAAAGCACAAACAGGTGGATTTTTGTACTATTCTTATCCCAACGAAACGTTTACATTTTTATCAAGCCCTCATGTTGGAGATGTTTTGTTTGGTTTCAATGCTGGCTTATTTACATTTTCGCCCCTATTATTACTTTTTATCCCAGGCATTTTCGTCATGATAAAAAAGAGGTTCGCATATACTGCAGTTGCCATAGCGTTAATTTTTAGTGTGATTTGTTACTTAAATGCTAGTTGGTGGATTCCTACTTTTGATTGTAGCTTTGGTCATCGTGCATTTATTGAATATTTTCCAATTTTAGCTATCCCAATAGCTTTTGTTTACCAGTCTATTTTTATTAAGAAAAAAAGCATACTCGTAGGTTTGTTTCTGATGTTATTTTTGTTTGTGAACATCCGGTTTGCATACCTTTACAAGAAATATCCATGCTGGAAGGCTGATTATGGATACAATTGGGATTGGTCGAATGTTGCTTATGTTATTAGAGTTGCATTCTTTATAGAACCTCGTCCTGCTGAACACTTTCGAAATATTAATTGGCCCAAATAAATGTTTCTGGCCATACTATCTAGGAAATATTAATTTATCCAATAGGTATAGGTAATCGTTTTTTTAAAAACACAACCAAAGAAAATTACTATGAAAAAAATATTTTTACTTTTTTTGCTCTTAATATTCAGTATCTCTTGTTTTTCCCAGAGTCGTACTATTTCAGAAACAACCAAAAAGATTGTTTATACGAGAGATGGTGGAAAATGTCAGTGTTGTGGAAGTTCTCAAAGTCTTGAGTTTGACCATATAACACCATATTCATGTGGTGGGAGTAGTAGTACTTCCAACATTCAGTTGCTTTGTCAAAAATGCAATAGAGGTAAATCAAATGGTTGTTATTGTAAAATACACAATAAGAAAGTTGGAACTAATTGTTGTAAAGGGAATACAACTAAAACAAAATCTTTTAAATCTTCCAATTCTAGAAATAAAAAAGAATCAACCGCTTCTACACAATGCTCGGGAATAACAAAAAAAGGGACGAGATGTCGGAAAATGACCACCAATGCAAGTGGAAGATGTCATTTACATTAATAATCAAAAAAATAAAAATCTTGTGAATAAAAATTTACTATTTGCAATAGATACGAATGCAGAAGAAGTAATCGTTTCAGATACTTCTATCGGGAGCAATAAAACTAATTTTATGGAGCGTATTGATCGAAAAGAAAATCTAGTTTTATTTAATGCTGTTGCTACGTTAACAAGCATTTCTAAGGCTCCCAATTTTGATGTTGCCATTTTTAAAGCAATGGATAAGGTTTGCCAAATGATTTATAGTAAACACAAAGAAGTGATTTAATCATGGATTTAGATGTTAAAGAGTTTGAAAAAATTATCCACTAACAAACTTTAAAAAAGGCAACGCTGGGAGAATTAACGTATGAGCAGAAAATGTTTTAATGAAGTGTATACTTATGGGCACGCAAGAACTCTTTAAAAACGATCGATGCTATGAATAGTGTTGGTTTTAGCCCCTTTTTTCTGTCACCCCACAGCAATCCCGATAGCTATCGGGATAATTAACATTACTGAACTTTCAAGTTACGTACTCACCCGCCATTATTTCATAGCCTTTGTAACCGTTTCGTTGTTCATTTTCTCGTTAATTTTCTTTCATTTTGCTGCATTTTTTCTGTCAGCCGTGCGTAGGGGTAGGCAAGCTCTTTTGCAGGTTTTGGTCTTAGCGTTGGCTGGTGTGACCTGCAAATGTGCTTGACTACGAAGCGTGGGCTACGTTTGATATATTACTTTTTCCTCCAAAAACAATCTTAGTTGCTCGTCTTGTTTTAACAACTTATCTGAATATATTACTTTGCCATTAATTTGTTCTCCATTAATTCTCTTATTTGCAATCTCAAAATATTCTGGGCTAATTTCAAAACCGATAAAGTTTCTTTTCAATCTTTTTGCTACAACTCCTGTTGTTCCGCTTCCTGTGAATGGGTCAAGAATGGTGTCGCCTTGTTTACTACCTAGCAAAATAATCCTTTCTAATAGAGTTTCAGGTTTTTCGGTTGGGTGTTTTGTTTTATGTCTTTCTGCATTTATTTCCCAAAGGTTTCGCATTTGCTTTCCACCGTTAATCATTTTTGCAGTGTTATAATCGAAATAATATTTTTTTGTCTTACTAGCTATCCAAATCAACTCTGTTGATGGGGCAAGACGTTTTTTCGATAATAAAGGTGCGGCATTTCTTTTAAACCAAACAACATCATTGATAATCCACAAGTTTAATTTTTTTAAAATTACACCTATTGACGGGTGATTGTGTAATGTTCCAGAAATCCAGATTGTTCCATCATCTGCAAGAACACGAATACACTCTTTTACCCAAGTTTCGTTGAACTCGTGAATGTTGTCTATAATATCCCAATCTCCTTTATCGCAAGTAACCATTTTTCCACTTTGAACAGTTTGAAATGTTGCTCCCGATAAATTGTAAGGTGGGTCAGCAAAAATTTGATTGACACTCCCTGAAGGGATTTTTTTCAGGAGTTCAACACAGTTTCCGAGTTGTAATCTTATTTCAGACATATTCTTTCTTTTTTGGGATTAAACGCTCTTCTGCTATTTTCAAATAGTCAGAATTATTCTCTATTCCAATCCAATTTCTTTTTAATTTTTTTGCGACAAAACCCGTTGTTCCTGTTCCAAAAAATGGGTCAAGTACAATATCTTTTTCGTTTGAAGATGCTTTAATTATTAACTCCAAAAGTCTTTCAGGTTTTTGTGTTGGGTGCAAAGCACGACCATTTTCTCCTCTTAATCTTTCTTTGCCTTGTACGATTGGAAGTTCAATAAAATCAAGGAAATCACGCATCTGCTTATCTTTTCCCTCTTTGGTTTTATTAGGGTTGATTTTTTTAACTTCGTCATAATTAAAAACCCAATTTTTACCTTTCACTAACCAACAAACAAATTCTGTTGAATGTGTGTAAGTTCGCTTTGTGATGTTTGGCATTGCATTGACTTTGTACCAAGTCAAAATGTTGTTTAGTTTGAAACCAAGTTTTTTTGCTTCAACCAAAATTTCGCCAATATTGTGCTGTGTACAAGAAATATAAAGACTTCCGTTTGGTGTCAAAATTCTATGACTTGCTTTTAACCAATCTGCTGTAAACTTCACATAATCGTCATAATTAAATGTGTCCCAATCTTCATTTACTTTGTAAAACGCCCCTCCTGTTTTATTATTTTCGAGGTTCAAAGAATTTCCTGAAAGGTTATAAGGTGGATCAGCAAAAATTAGATGCACTGAATTTTCATCAAAATTTTCATTGATGATTTTAATACAGTCTCCTTTGTAAATTTTATTTAATTCCATTATGCAGCTATTGAATTTTTCCAAATTTCTATTATTTTAGGAATTGATTTTATCCATTCATCTGAATTATTTACTTGATTTGTAACATCTAAAATTAAATCGTAAAGCTCTCTTAACTTTTGATGAGTTAGGAAAATACCCTTTTCTTTATTTTCCTTTAAAATCTCCAATAACTGAATAAATTGCGTTATTGAAATAGGAACAATTTTTTGTTTATGTCCCTCATATTCATATTTTGCTGAAACCCAAAATGTGTTAATCGTATCTCTATGAAGTTTTGGTGCTATAAACAAACAATAAGTGTCTTTTTCTGAATAAGTATTTTCAAAATCTCTAATGTGCCTCATTACAGGTTGTCCTTCATTGTACCATTGCGACCTATTTGTAAGTAAAGTAACTTCACATATAGCATTAAAATTTTCATAAAAACATTCTATATCAGGTTTATTAGCTGGTGCAGTAAATGTAGGCTCATTATCATCTCCTACAGGATAGTTGGGTTTGATATTTATAGCATCATTTAAAGCATTTAAACCAAGCGTTACACTTCGCTCTAATTCAACAGGTCGACCTGTTGAAATTTGAAAAATACTACTTAAAGTCTCAACATAATTTGCAATATTTTCTGTTGATTGAGAATAGTAATGTGTTTCTTTTTCAAATAAAACTCTTCTATATTCTCTTAAAGATGATATATAATACTTAAGAGTATTAACATCAGCATTTTGTAAAATATCATTTGGAAAAGATGGAAGTTGTACACCTAATTCTAAAAGCTCATTATATTTATTTTCGAGTTCTTTTTTAAGATTTTTTATTAAATCTAGTAAAGTAGAATTTTTTTCCCAAGGCAAAACAGGCAATTCAGTATTTCCTATATATTGGATATATTCATTCTTTAAGTCAAATTTTAAAGATGAAGCATTATCATAATCTAAAAGAGTATTTATTTCTACTATACGTCTTGGCTCTATATCAATATACCAACCGTTACCTCTGATATTAATGTATCGAGTTAAACGGAAATAGCGTATAATATTATCAGTGTATTCTTTTGCATTATGCCAAGATTCGTAGTTCGAAAAATTTTCATCAAAGTATTTCTCAATATATTTTGTCTGTTTTTCTCTGTCATTAATAGATTCAAACTTTTCTCTGAATTTAACTAATTTTTCGGCAGTATCCTCAATATTCTTATAGTTAGAAAGTGAAACGAAAAAAAGAGCAAATTCGGTTCTGGATACACCTTTTACTTTCATTCCTCTTTCTTCACATATTTTATTTACTTTTGTGATTAAATGAAGTGTTGCTATAAATGGCTTTATATCATAACCATCTTCTAATTTATATTTATTCGCATCAGGATTTGGATATTGCCATTTTATAAAACTTCTAAAAAAGACTTCCCCTAAATCATAATTTTCTTTTAGGAAATAATTACCAAAAGATGTTATTCTTATTTTATTGCTTTCGTCTAAACAAGCTAAACCCATTTTCTCCAAAGGGTTGAAAGACTGTCTCCCTCGCATATCTCCACCTCCAACATAATTTTTTGAATCAAGTATATTTTCTGCTTGGTCATATGAAACATTTTTGGTATAAAGCCAATCATTTTGTTCGTCAGTTAAAGTATTATGAAATTGACTTTCTCCAAAACCATAAATTTTATGTTGGATTAGCATAACCTGAAACTTTTTTTGGTTTTCATTTGTCCAAGTTTCTCCTTCCATTATTTTTAATACTTGTAAGAAACTTCTTATTCTTTCAGGATTTCTAATAGTTGTTGATACAGACCAAAATCTCATAATTTATATTTTTTCAAGTTGTTTTGCATTGATTTTTTTTAGATATTTCACTTTTTCTTCAGCTAAAATAAGTGTTTCTGTAGAGCAATTGTAAGCGTACATTTTTTTAGCGAATTGGTCGCCAAAATATTCTGTTTTTAGTTTTTCAAAGTCAAGGTCAAATGCTACTGCAAGTTTGTCTAAACGTTTTTCGTCAAACTCACGTCTTCCATTCTCAATTTTGCTCAAATTAGCAGAGTCAAGTTTAAGAAGTGCTGCAAGTTCTGTTAATGTTAAACCTTTATCGGTTCTTAGCTCTCTGATATATTCTCCAAAAGTTGCTTTCATAGACTTGTAAAATTTAACTTGTCAAAATTTGACAAAAATACATAAATATTTTCACTTTACAAGCTTTCATTGTTTTTTTCGGTGTGTCGGCAAAATGAAGGATATTTTGGCTTTGCGAAGCGTTGGCTTTTGTGTCGGGCAAAGCCAAATGTGCCTGAATGTGCGGTGGGCTTTCTTTGTCTTTCTGCAGCAAAAATTACAATGTCTGTTTTTTCCTTGATTTTTCCTTTTTACAATTAATGCTAGCTAATTGATAGAATCACTCTAATTATTACGAAATAGAATTAAATATTGTCAATATTAGGTTGAATTTCAAGTTGTAGAGTATTTAACTCCAAAGCGATTAGATTACCCATTCCAACTCTTTTTTTATGTAGACAACCATTGTCGAGTCCAATAAATGGAGAATTTGCATCATGAATGGTAGATTTGATAAAATCTAAACTAAGTTGAACATGGCCGTGGATAATTCTTCTATTTTCAGTTTTGGAAAAATCTACAGTAAAATCTCTAATTTTTGTCATCGATTCTTTATCTGAAAAAGGATCCTCGATGTTGAAATTTAATCCGGCATGCACTACCACGAAATTTTCATGAAGAAAGTAATATTCGAGATTTTCAATCCAATCGATATATTTTTTATCAATTTGACCTATTTTTTTGATGTTAAAACTTGAGAGGGTCTCTTCTCCACCTATTCCCATCCAAAATTTTAAAGGTTTGTTTTTCTTTGGCAGGAAAAAAAACTTCTTTTTTTGTTTTAACTCTTTTTTATATGCTCTCAGCATTGCCTCTTCATGGTTTCCAATCAGGCAGTAGGTTTGAAAGCCAAGATCTTTTAGTTTGATAATATAATCCATTACCCCTTTTGAATTGGGACCTCTGTCGATATAGTCTCCAAGGAAGATGAGCAAATCTGTTTTTTCTGGCTTTATTTTGTGTTCAATCAAAGCAGCCATAGTTTTTACGCACCCATGTATGTCTGGAATAACCCACTGTTTGTTCATCTTTTAAGGATCTAATGTTTGTTAGAAGAAATGTATGGATAATGTTTATCTCTATGCAAAAATAATACTTTTTAACTTAAATTTTTATTAAATCATTCATCTTTTTTTGAATCCTTAACCATCATAACGCATCTTTTGCAATCAAACTCCAACTTAAATTTGTTATTTTGATTCATAATATTTAGTTCTCTAGGTAAGTTTTTCTCTGGATTTTGAAATTTTTGACACCAGCCTAAGCTGTATTTTAAACAATATTTTGTGGTCATTAATGCCTCATTTCCTCGGTAGCCCCATTTTTCTGGCGACCAATTTTTGAGTTCTGCCGCATGCCTTTGGTAAAATTTTTTGGATAATTCATTACTGATATTTCCATTGTAGTCTATTTCTGTTGTAGGGTATGGATAGTTTGTCTTTTTTAGGATTTTTATTGCTTTTGGATAATTGCTTACCAGTTTTTCTTCTAGATCGTTTAAAAGCTCTCTTCTGATTTCATTCATTTTTGAAATTGGAATAAATGGCAGGTTGGTTGAGTAGATAAGGACTTCTGTTACCTCAAAAATGGATTCACCCGATTTGCTTAATTGTTCGGCAAACTGCAAACTTGCTCTTTCAAAGTTGTTGGCTAGTTCATAATTTTGGATTTTGATTTTTGCTTCTAAGTTTTCTTCTGCTAAATATGCTCTTATCTCGAAGAGATTACTTGAAAAATCAATTTGCATTTGGCATTCGATTTTTCTTTTAGTTTTCTCGTAATGCATGTTTTTTATAAAATCAACATCTACATTGCGAAATATTTCACTACCAACCTCCCATTTTGCTTCGTTGGAAATGGTAATTTGGTTTTTATTTACGGAATTGATATAGGCACCATACAACGTTCCATCGCTTGCAAAATAGCATATTCCATCCCCATTACGAAGTGTTTCTTGTGTTTCTATTTCGGCATATGTGGAGGTGGTTTTAGTGATTGTTCCAATTTTTTTTCCTACAGATTTAGGGCTATCGTGTGCTACAATTGAATTTTCTGTACGCCCATTTATGAAATAAGAGCTATATTGCCGATTAAATGTTTTGTCGATATCTGGAGTAAAGTGTAAATTAGAAATTCCTTTTGAGGATCTAGTGTACAGAGGATTTTGTGCTAAATAGTTGTCGATTACTTTTCGGTAGTGTCCAACTACATTTGCAATATATTCATTGTCTTTTAGTCTTCCTTCAATTTTTAGCGAAGTTACTCCCGATTCGATCAATTGAGGAATGGAAGTAGTTAGATTTAAATCTTTTAGTGAAAGTAAATGTTTTTGATGAATTAAAATATTTTCATCAACATCTATCAAATCATAAGTTAATCGGCATGGTTGTGCACATTCTCCTCTATTAGCACTTCTATTTCCTATAAAATGGCTTAAATAGCACTGGCCACTATAACTAACACACAGTGAGCCATGTATAAATGATTCTAGCTCGATGGTAGTGTTGTTTCTAATTTCTTTGATCTGATCAAGCGTAAGTTCTCTCCCTAATATTGCTCTTGAAAATCCAACTTTTTCTAAAAATTGAATGTGGCTAACCTCAATATTGTTGAGTTGAGTGCTTGCATGAATAGGGATGGGAGGTAAATCTAATTCTAATATCCCTAAATCCTGGATAATGATTGCATCTGTGCCAATTGAATGTAATTCGTGAATAAGGATTTGAATTTCATCCATTTCGCGATCGAAGAGAAGAGTGTTTATGGTTACAAAAACCTTTACTTTAAATTTGTGCGCATAAGCAATCAATGTAGCGATGTCTTCAAGGGTATTTCCTGCTGCATGACGTGCTCCAAATTTTTGGGCACCTATATAAATTTCGTCTGCTCCGTGATTTATAGCAACGATTCCTGCTTCTAAAGAACGGGCCGGTGCTAATAGGGATATTTCTGTCAGCTTCATTACCTTCTACTTTTCTCGAGACGCTCAATTAATTGTGGGTTTTCTTCTTCAATTTGTTGCAAAAGCTCTTTTTGCTGATCTAGGGGTAAATTTGGTTTTTTTAGACTCTCACATCCATATTTATCAATAATTGCATCGATCGATTTCTCGGAATATTCAATAATTGCTTCTTGATCGGTATATGTATTGGTTAATGCTGATACCATTGCATTTATTCGAATTTTTCGGTTTTCTTTACACTCTTTACTTCTGCACGACGAAAAAGAGAATACTGCAATTACCAAAAAAAGAAGAATCTGTTTTTTATACATAGTTGATTGTTGTATCTTTGTAATTTTTACAAAGATACAATTTTTTGCTATTTTTGGACTTTTAAATGCCCTGTATGAATAAAAAAAGTAAGTTTGTATCAGGAAATTAAAATTACTTAGTACTATGACAAATAAGAAAACGATTATTTCGGAACAGCAAAAAAAAGATAGATACCAACGTATTTATAACCAATTGGAACTCCTTTTTGTGAAAACGGAGAATGTTACTGCTCGAATGTCTACCATGGTTGCTTTGTTGCATCAGAAGTTTGATTATTTCTTTTGGACTGGTTTTTACCTCTTAGATAATGGTGTGTTAACCGTAGGGCCTTATCAAGGATCTCTCGCTTGTATGGTATTGCAAAAAGATTGCGGTGTCTGTTGGGCTGGAATTAACAAGAAAAAATCAATATTAGTAGAAAACGTACATGATTTCCCTGGACACATTGCATGTGATAGTCGTTCTATGTCGGAAGTTGTAGTGCCATTTATTCGTGACAATCAAGTGATTGGGGTATTAGATGTAGATAGCAAAGAGATTGCATCTTTTACAAATGCAGACGTGGAGGGTTTGGAAAAGTTGCTTCGATTATTATAACAAAAGCCGTCTTATATGACGGCTTTTGTTGAGGTCCCGAGCGGATTCGAACCGCTGTAGACGGTTTTGCAGACCGGTGCCTAACCACTCGGCTACAGGACCAATGTTAGTGCAAAATTACTACTTTTTTTTTATTTTGCCAAATTTTTACTCGATTTTGCTTCAATTTCTTGCAAACAATCACGACATAAACAGTCGGGAAAATCTTTTTTTAATTTTGCGAGTGTTGATTCACTGATTTTTAGGGATATACACCAACAGTTGATGTCGTGAGAGCACTCAAATTTTTTTCCGCATTTTGGGCACTTTTTTACCATTTTTACCTCTCTTTGCTCATCAAAACGCTTACACTTTTTAGTTTTCCGCCTAAGGGAGGGTTTAGTTTTGATAATTTTAATTCTACTTTTTCTACTAACGGAAACGAGGCTAAAATTCTATCTATTATTCTTAAGACAACTGTCTCCAGAAGTTTTGTGGGTATTTCCATCTCCGATTTTATCATTCGATATACACTTAAGTAGTTTACCGTATCTTCTATGTTGTCGGTTTGAGCTGCTTTGTCGAAATTGCCACTTAAAATTGCGTCTACATTAAACCAAGTGCCAACAATTTGTTCTTCTTTAAAACAACCATGATATGCATAAAATTCCATTCCTTCAATTGTAATCTGGCTCATATTTTTTCTTGCAAATGTAAAACTTATTTTTAGTTTGTCCCTTTGTTAAATCATCATTTTTTTATTCTAAGGTCGAATGTGCAAATGATATTTTACTTTTTTATACAAAGCAACACAAGGGATAATAGAATATACCATACCATTATAAATGGGATTGCGATGTAATTAAAAATTGCGATTAAAGGAATAATTCCAATGAGGAAAATAAATTTTTCGTAGTTATCATGCCAGCTAAAGTTTTTGAATTTTAGAGCAAATAATGGAATTTCGCTAACTAACATCCAAGAAGTTACGATGGCAATGGATAAGAAGAAATAGATATTGTGAATAATTTCCCATTCTTTTGGAAGCAAAATGAGTGTGCTTAATAAGAGTGCATTGGCCGGAGTTGGGAGTCCCAAAAAAGAGGTGCTTTGACGTGTGTCGAGGTTGAATTTTGCTAATCGAAATGCAGAAAACATTGGTACTATAAAGATAAAATAGGGCAAAAAATAATTCCATTGGTTGGTTTCTGTTGCATTATTGATTTGGGTGAGGTAGCAAAAAAGGATCATTGCAGGCGATACACCAAAAGAAACAACATCTGCTAATGAGTCGAGTTCTTTTCCAATGGGTGACATCACATTAAGGAGCCGAGCCACAAAACCATCAAAAAAATCGAAGATTGCTGCAACCAATATTGCGATAATTGCCAATTCATATTTGTGTGAAAACGAAAAAACGATCGAAATGCACCCTGCTACCAAGTTAAATCCTGTAATTGTATTTGGAATATGTTTTTTAATCATTTTTTGATTATTGTTTTTGTTTTCGACAAATGTACGCATTTTTAGAAAAACGAGAGACAATAATTGGTTTGAAAAAGATTCAACGAAAAGCAGATTGGATTAGATAAAAAGAAAAGTGATTATAATGGATCTGTAATGCTTTTTTTAAAAAGAAACCCTTTTTGTTATTTTTATGATTAAAGTTGTCTTTTTTTAAATTAGGGGTGTTGGATAGTTTTGTATCTTTGTGCCAATTTTTTAGAAGAAAACATGTCAAATTCATATAAACTCCTTAGTCAAATAGAATTTCCTTCAGATTTGAGGAAACTGCCTGCGAGTGAGCTCCCAACGCTTTGTAGCGAGTTGAGAGAATATATTATTAATGTGATAAGCCACAATCCGGGTCATCTTGGTTCAAGTTTAGGAACCGTAGAATTGACTACTGCTCTTCATTATGTCTTTGATACTCCCGTTGATAAGTTAATTTGGGATGTTGGGCATCAAGCATATTCACATAAAATATTAACGGGGAGAAAAGAAGATTTTAAGTTGAATAGAATGTACAAAGGGATTAGTGGTTTTCCGAAAATGAACGAAAGTGAATATGATGCTTTTGGCACAGGTCACTCCTCTACCTCTATTTCGGCTGCACTAGGAATGGCTATTTCGGCAAAATTGAACAACAATCATCAACGCCAACATATTGCTGTAATTGGAGATGGTTCTATGACAGGAGGAATGGCATTTGAGGCGATGAATCATGCTGGATGGGAAAATGCAAATGTGCTGGTAGTATTAAATGACAACGGAATTTCGATTGACAAAAGCGTAGGTGCTCTTAAAGAGTATCTCATTGATATTTCGACCTCCAAAACTTACAATCGACTGAAGGATAAAGTTTGGAAAGCACTCACTTTTAAAAATAATAAAGGGAGTTATGTTAGAAATTTCGTTCAGCAATTTGAAAATGCATTAAAAGGCACCATATTAAAGAAGAGTAACCTCTTTGAATCCTTAGGATTTAGATATTTTGGGCCAGTGGATGGACATGATGTGGAGAGATTGGTTAAAATTTTCAACGACTTAAAACAGATTCCTGGGCCAAAACTTTTGCATATTCGCACCAAAAAAGGGAAAGGATTAGATTTGGCAGAGAGAGATCAAACAAGGTATCATGCACCTGGACTCTTTAATCCTGTCACTGGCGAAATAATCAGTCAATCGTGTAGCGACGAGCCGTTGAGATTTCAAGATGTTTTTGGGGAGACCATTGTGGCATTGGCAAAAAGAAATCCTAAAATAATTGGCGTTACTCCAGCAATGGCATCGGGGTGCTCTCTGGATTTAATGATGCAAAAGATGCCCGATAGAGCTTTTGATGTGGGTATTGCCGAACAGCATGCCGTAACCTTTTCTGCGGGTATGGCCGCAAGTGGTCATGTGCCCTTTTGCAACATCTACTCTACCTTTTTGCAACGATCTTTGGATCAGGTTATTCACGATGTAGCAATTCAAAACTTGCCGGTTATTTTTTGTATCGATCGAGGAGGATTGGTTGGTGAAGACGGAGCTACTCATCATGGAATTTATGATATTGCTTTTTTAAGGTCTGTACCCAATTTAATAATTTCATCACCAATAAACGAACACGAACTTCGAAACTTGATGTTTACTGCACAAAGCGATCCTCAACATCCATTTGTGATTCGCTACCCTCGTGGTAAAGGCGTTTTGCCAATTTGGAGAAACAAAATGGTTGAAATTGAAGTTGGAAAAGGAAAATTGTTAAAATCAGGCTCCCAAATAGCAATGCTCTCGTTTGGACCGATAGGAAATTTGACCGCTGATGCTGTTAGTATAGCGTCTATTGAAGGGATGCAAGTTTCTCATTACGATCTTCGATTTGTAAAACCGCTGGATAACGAACTCTTACATGAAGTTTTTAAAAACCATCATACCATTGTAACGATTGAAGACGGTACCGTAGTGGGTGGGGTTGGAAGCGCGGTAGCTGAGTTTATGCTAGAACATGGATACTCAGCAAATATTGTACGTATGGGTGTTCCAGACAAAATTATAGAACAAGGATCAGTGGCACAACTTCGTTCCGAGTGTCGATTGGATTCGGATCACATGATACAAGTAATTAAAAAGTATTGGATTAATGAGTAGTAATGTAATCGAGATAATGGCGCCAGTGGGCTCCTATGAGTCACTTCATGCTGCTATTCAAGGAGGAGCAAATGCAGTATATTTTGGCGTTGGCAATTTGAATATGCGTTCCAGGTCATCCGCAAATTTCACTTTAGATGATTTATCACGTATCTCTCAAATATGTAAAGATCACCATATTCGTAGTTATTTAACCCTTAATACCATCGTATACGATCACGAACTCGAGGAGGTTTATCGGGTTGCTGATGCTGCTAAAAAAGAGGGAATAACCGCCGTAATCGCATCTGATTTAGCTGTTTTAGAGTATCTTAAAGAGATTGGGATGGAAATTCACATCTCTACTCAATGCAATATTACTAACATTCAAAGTGTAAAATTCTACGCTCAATATGCAGATGTGATGGTTACGGCCCGAGAACTGAGTATTGAACAAGTTAAGAATATTACCAAACAAATTTCAGAAAAGCAAATAAAAGGACCTTCGGGAGAATTGGTTCAAATCGAAATATTTGCCCATGGAGCCTTATGTATGGCTGTTTCCGGAAAGTGTTATATAAGTTTGGATAATTTTAACTATTCAGCTAATAAAGGAGCTTGTCTTCAGCCATGCAGAAGATCGTATAATGTAAAAGATGTGGATCATGAATTGGAGTTGTTGGTGGACAATAAATACATTATGTCTCCTAAAGATTTATGCACGCTTCCTTTTGTGGATAAAATTATAGATGCTGGAGTTACTGTGTTAAAGATCGAAGGAAGAGGCCGATCTGCCGATTATGTAAAAACCGTTACTCAATGTTATCGAGAAGCAGCAGATGCGGTTATCGATAATGATTTTTCTCAATCAAAAGTAGACCTTTGGTTACAAAGACTATCAAAAGTATACAATCGTGGTTTTTGGGATGGATATTATCTCGGCCGTAAAGTGGGTGAATGGACAGAAAATTATGGTTCTTCAGCTACTCACAAAAAAGTGTACATAGGAAAAATCACCAACTTTTATACGAGGGTGAGCGCTGCTGAGATAAAAATTGAGACCGGAGAGCTTAATGTAGGAGAGGAATACGTGATTATGGGACCAACTACTGGAGTTTGCGAAGGCATTGTAACTGAAATTCGAATAAATTTAATGCCTGTTCATCTAGCACAAAAGGGAGATGTTTGTTCTCTAATTGTCTCATCACCAGTGCGACGAAACGATAAATTATACAAAATTGTACCCGTAGGGTAAATTTCCAATTTTATACATTTATTTATTAATGGATATCTTTTTTTAATATACTGAAAATCAGTTTATTGAAGTTTGCCTCTTTTGCGTAATATCTAAACAGAGTTTAATTTTGTTATTTTTTTGTTTTTAATTAAAGATAAATGCTGTATATTTGTATAAATATATTAAAATGTTTTTTCGTTTAATCATTATTTTTATCTTCTAATATTATCTTCCAAAGCTTTTTTTCAGATTGTTTAATCCTTTAAATCAGAATCAAATGGGAAAAAAATGGACAGAATTGTTCTTATTGATCATGGTGTTGGCCTCTTTTGTATCGTGTAATCAATCGGAGTTTCTAAACAATTCAGAGAAGGATTGGCTAAAAAATCATCCCAATTTAACGATTGGAATTTCGCCCAACGAACCACCTTACCAGTTTGTAAATGAAAAAGGAGAAGTTTGTGGTGTGTTTGTCGACTTTTTAAATATCATTGAGCAGCGATTGGATTATAAGTTTAAAAAAGTCTATAATTCAGATTTCTCTAAACTTTTAAACGAAATAGAGGAACGCAAATTGGATGTGTTGTTAGAGGTTCAAAATACCAAAGATAGATTAGATTTTATGGATTTTACCCCTCCATTGTTATCGCATTCTCATGTAATAATTACCAAAAAATCAGAAAATAGTATAGCCTCTTTAGATGATTTGACGGGAAAAAACGTGGTTGTTGTAAATAATTATGCAGTACACGAGTATTTAATACAGAATCAGCCTGATTTAGAATTGACTCCATTATCGGACTATATTGAATGTTTAAGGTCCGTCTCGATGGGTAATTCTAATGCGTTTGTTTGTCAGCAGGCAGTTGCTACCTATTTTATTGAAAAAGAAGGGATTAGTAATTTGAAAATTGTAGGAAGTATCGATTATGTCAACCATCTTTCTATAGGTGTAAGAAAGGATTATTCCATTTTAAGCACTATACTCACCAAAGCTGTTAATTCAATATCAGATAATCAAAAACACTCTACTGTAAATAAGTGGCTCTCCATTAAGATAATACCTTTTTATTTGACAACTAGGTTTTGGATTTTTACAGCAATAGTGGTTGCTTATATTCTTATGTTGGTTGTCATCTTTTTCTTTATATTGAAGAAAAAAGTCCGCCAAAAAACAAAAGAACTGGAAGATGAAAGAAATAAAGCTAAAAAAAGCGATCAGCTAAAAACCACTTTTTTGGCAAACATAAGTCATGAGTTTCGAACTCCTATCAACGGATTGCTTGGTTTTACGAGCTTGTTGAGAGATAAGGATATATCCGAAGAGGATAAACAAGAGTATTTGGATGTGATTGAAAAGAGTGGTCGTCATCTATTGGGTATTATCAATGATTTGATTGATTTGTCAAAAATCGAAACTGGGTTGGTAGATGTGATTCCATCTTCAGTTAATGTGAACGATCAAATCGATTATTTTTACTCATTTTTTAAACCTCAGATTGCAGAAAAGGGGATCCAAATTTTCTTTAAAAAAACCCTAACTACGAATGAATCAATCATAATTGCTGATCCAGAAAAGTTGAATGCAGTATTGTTTAATCTGTTGAAAAATGCTGTAAAATATACTCAAAAGGGGTCAATCGAGTTTGGATACGAGAAAAAGGGGGACTTCCTTGAGTTTTATGTTAAAGACACGGGTATTGGAATTCCATTTATGAGACAGAAAGCGATTTTCGATCGGTTTGTTCAAGCGGATGTGCTCGATAAAAATGCTTTATTGGGTTTAGGATTGGGCTTGTCGATTACCAAAACATATGTGGAGATGTTGGGGGGCAAAATATGGGTTAATAGCAAAGAGTTTGTTGGTTCTACATTTTATTTTACCATCCCATATGTAACAGCAGATAAGGATAAAGAGATGGTGTTTGAAAGCAACAAAATGGATGATAGTTTTTCCAAAAACAAACAATTTAAAATTTTAATAGCAGAGGACGAAGAGGATGTTTCTCAATACTTAATAGCTATTACCCAATCTATTAGTCGTGAAATATTGCTGGCCAACAATGGGTTGGAAGCGATTGATATTTGTAGACGTAATCCGGATATTGATTTTATTTTGATGGATATAAAAATGCCAGACATGAATGGATATGAGGCTGTTGCTCATATTAGGGAATTTAACAAAAGCGTGATTATCATCGCTCAAACGGCATTTGCATTAGATGGCGATAAAGAAAAAGCGCTGCTGGCAGGGTGTAACGATTATATCACAAAACCGATTTTAAAAGAGACCTTGTTTGAAGTAATTGGAAAATTCTTTGGGTACCCTCAAGGTTAACATCAAATTATTTTGGAGGATTTGTTAGAATTTCTTTTTAGTAAAATGATTTTCTATATTTAATTATTAAGGTTTTCGAAATCTTTTACTATCGTGTAGAGTATTTTGTAATTACTATCCTTGCTGTCGATGTGCAACATTGATTTTACTTTTAAGGTGAGTGAATTTAGCGTTTCAACATTGCCGTTAGTTTTGAAATGTACGAGAGTCTCTTTGATTGTATTTATTTGAGATTGGGAGAGAAGGTGCACATTGGGATAGGTTGGGTTATAGGTTTCTTTGGATAAAAATTGCGTTAGCTCATCAAGCGTTACCTCTTGCTTGTGAACTACCACCATCGTTCCTGCAGCTAAATCTCCTAGGCGTTGCCTTTTTTGAGTTATCACAATAGATAGAATTGCTACGCTGCCATAAAAGAAATTATCCACAGGTCGAAGAATCCATCTAAGGATCAGATTCCCAATATTTGCACTAGACCCATCTTCTTGAACCACTCTAGTTTTCAGTATCATTTTACCCAATGAGCGACCATTATTAAAAATTTCAAATAATAAGTGGTAAAAGAAAACGGGTATCCCAATGATGATATAAAACAAAATGTTGCTAGAACCGCTGTTGTTGAAGACTCCAAAAACAAAAGAGGTTATTAATGTAAAGAAAAATACAAAAACTAAATCTAACATATAAGCTAAAAGTCTTTGTGACACCGATGCGGGTTTCAAATTAATTTGAACATTATTCGATGTTTCAATAAATATATTATTCATAATTGATTATTTTTAATACATTTGCAAAAATTCACTTTTTGATTAATGCAATGAAAGAAGCTACTTTTATTAAACAGAACAGAGATAAGTGGCAAAATTATGAAAAAATTTCTAAGTTTCATGATACTGTATCTGTTGATAAGCTTTCTCAAATTTATATTGATATTACAACCGATTTGTCGTATGCACAAAGCAAATTTGGAAATGTAAAAATTACACAATATTTAAACCAGTTATCTACTTCTATTCACCATTCAATTTATACGAACAACAAAGAAAAAAGCAAACGTTTTTGGTTGTTTTGGAAATATGAAGTTCCTCAAATGGCATATAATGCTCGAAAAAGTCTATTTATTGCCTTCACTGTTTTTTTTCTAAGCTTTTTAGTTGGATGTTTTTCTACCTCTGTAGATGACACCTTTGTTCGTTTTATTTTGGGAGATGATTATGTTGATATGACGCTACGAAATATATCTAATGGCGATCCATTTGGGGTTTATAAATCGAGCGAATCTGCTCCGATGTTTCTGTTTATAACCTTTAACAATGTTAGGGTAGCTTTTTTTGCATTTGCATTTGGCCTTTTAACCTCTTTAGGATCTTCTTATATTCTGATTTTCAATGGAGTTATGTTGGGCACCTTTCAATACTTTTTTTATCAGAAAGGACTTTTAATCGATTCAATCTCCACTATTTGGATTCATGGAATGTTAGAAATTTCTGCGATTATTATAGCTGGTGGAGCTGGAATTCACATGGGAAATGGATGGTTGTTCCCAAAAACGTATTCTAGGTTGTACTCTTTTAGAAAAACAGCAAAAGAGGGGATGAAAATTGTAATTGGGTTGGTGCCTCTTTTTATCGTAGCTGGATTTCTAGAGAGCTTTGTTACTCGCCATACCGAATATAGTATCCTAGTTAAAGGTGTCATTATTACAGTCTCTTTATTATTTGTACTTTATTATTTTATTTATTTGCCATTTAAAACAAAAAAACATGAAACAAACTTCAACGCCAATCGAATTTTATAAACAACGCGATTTAGGGGAAAAAATCAATGCAACGTTTGACTTTTTAAAAAATAATTTTAAGGAGATTTTTATGCTCCTTCTAAAAACAGTACTGCCTATTTCTGCTGTAATTGTTATCATTCCTATCTTTTTTCCCGATTTTTTTATTTCCAATTATCGAAAGCTAGATTATTTTAATGCAAGTGCACCCTTTGTGATGATGATTTATTATATTGGTTATGTAATAGCAACCTTATATACAACCTCTACCGTATTAACACTGCTTTATCGTAAATCGGTAGGTGCGCAAAATGATATGGGTAACACCTTGGATATTCAGAAAGAGATACGTTCTAATATGTCTTCCATCTTTGTATCAGGTTTGTTGGTTGGATTGATTGTCTTTGGATGTTTGTTATTGTTAATTATACCTGGTATTATTGTCTCTGTGATGTTGAGTTTTGTCTCTACGGTGGTTGTCTTCGAAAAGTTGAGCCCATCAAAAGCAGTTTCCAGATGTTGGAAGCTAGGCACTACCGAGTGGTGGCCCACTTTGGGATTGATGATTGTAGTTAGCCTTATTTCAGGTATTGTTAATTTAATCTTATCGGTTCCTAATTTAGTGGTCACTTTTGTTATCATGTTTTCACAAACAAGCCCCGAAGAATTAGGGATTATCATGAAGTTGGTTTATTATCTTACTACGCTAATAGCTACTTTTGGTGGTTTTTTAATATCTACCGTATTAGTTGTTGCAATTTCGTTTCAGTGGGCAAATATTCGCGAAATAAAAGAGGGATACTCCTTGCAAAATAAAATTTCTCATTTTGAAGAGAATCAATAAGAGGTAATTGGGTATGAGCTGGCAAAGGTCTCTTTTTTTCCTTATGATTGTAATTTTCTCTTGTTTGAGTAAGAGACTTTCGGCCGATTCACATAGTACAATTGTATTAGATTCTAATGAAATGTACTCTGTGGAAAACGTTTTAGATACTGCTTTGATTAAGGATTTTTCTAAATTGAATCAATTTCATTACAATAAGAATCTCTTTAAACAATCCGATTTTTCGAGATGGTGGGATGCAATTGTCGACAATGTATTGCAAAAAATTGCAACCATTTTTGATAGTCTCTTTGGTATTAAGGTAAGCAAAACTACATCTGCTCTGGTATTTTGGGGTTTTGTTTTTCTCATCCTATTGTTTGCATTGTTTCTTTTGCTAAAAACTAAAAGTCAAATGCTTACTACCTCTGGAGGTAGTGTCTCTGAGGTTTCTTCTATCGAATTTGAAAATATTTTGTATCTGCAAAAGATAGAACAAGCAAGGAAAAATGAAGATTATAAGCAAGGTATTCGTTATGTTTTGCTTCATACTTTACAGCAATTAGCCGAAAAAGATCTTATTAAACTGGTGCCAGGAAAAACCCTTATCGAATATCAATATGACATCAAAAATCACGAATTGAAAAGACTTTTTGTCGACATCTGCTATATTTATGAATATATATGGTTTGGCAATTTTAATTCCTCTAAATCCCTAATGGATGAAATGTGTGAAAAGATGGAACTCTTATTAACTCCTAAAAACTTCAAACGATGAAATCATATTTTAAACAAAATGGAGTTTTTTATCTTTTCTTGTTTGCTTTTCTCGTACTTCTGTTTTCGGTAACCACTAAAAATAAATCTTCGGATTGGAGTCTGTCGCTTTTGCCCGATGATCAAAAGCCCTTTGGTACGTTTCTTTTTGACACCTTGATGAAGCATAGGTTTCACGATAAATACATCCAATCGGACCAGACTCTTTTTCAGATAAACACTTCATCCATAAAATCAAAAACCGTAATTCTTGTTGCCGATAATTTAGAGATAAAATCGGATGATATTAGTGAGATAAAAGAGAGTGTTAAAAACGGAGATCGGTATATTATTGCAGCAAATAATATAAATCAGGCAGTGTGCGATTCTTTTAATATTTCCATGCAGTCCATTGTTCTTAAAAAACCCTTTTGGGAAAAAGATGAAAAATCCAACCAAAAGTCAATTCTTCGAATGTTAAATAGAAACCAAATGGCTATTGATTCGGTTTCTATCGACGATGGGATGTTGCGTAGTTATTTTTTTAACATTCCAACCAATGGGAGGGTGACAATAGAAAATGAAGGATTGGTAGTTTCCTTTCAACTACAAGAGGGGAGTGGGTTTGTCGATTTTTGCAGCACCCCTTTTCTTTTTACCAATTATTTTCTGATTTCTAATAGCAAGGCTACCAGCCATTTATTATCAGGTATCCAAACAGAAAAGGTGATTTTTGCTTCAAGATATCTGTTGTTGAAAAAGAGTAGCGATTCCATATTTAAGAATATATATCAAAACACTGCATTAAAGTCAATTTTTTTAATTCTGGTTGTTTTGTTGCTCTTTTTCTTTTTATTTGGTACTAAGCGAAAACAACGAATTATTCCAGTGGTCGCCCCTTTGTCTAATGCCTCTTTAGAATTTGTGAAATTGATTGGCAGATCCTATTTTTTGAAATCAAATCATACTGATTTGTGTCTAAAAAAAGCAAGCTATTTAAAAGATCATTTGTCTCAAAATTATTTTATTAGATTTTCCGATGAGAACTCAGAACAAGTATATCAAGTTATCGCTGCAAAGACAAATTTTGAGGTAGATAATGTAAGAAATTTGTTTCGTCGTTTGGATCAAATTTCAAAATCAAAAATACAAATATCAGAAAAAGAACTTCATCACCTTATTAAGTTGATGGAACAATATTATTAAAAATATAAAGCTATGAATATGGATGATAATTTTAAGTCTAGATTAGATTTAACTCATATTGCACACAAAGTTGAAAATCTAAAGAGTGAAGTAGATAAGATTATAGTAGGAAATGAACAAGCGGTTGACTTAATGCTTGTTGCAATCATTTCCGACGGTCATGTCCTTCTCGAAGGAGTTCCGGGAGTTGCTAAAACACTCATGGTGAAATTGATGGCAAAGTTGATAGATTCTGACTTCTCAAGAATTCAGTTTACCCCCGATTTGATGCCTTCAGATATTTTGGGAACCTTAGTTTTTAATATGAAAACCAGTGAGTTTGAGTATCACAAAGGGCCTATTTATTCAAATTTGATATTGATTGATGAGATAAATCGAGCTCCTGCCAAAACACAAGCATCGCTTTTCGAAGTGATGGAAGAACGTCAAATTACCAACAGTGGCATAACTTATCAAATGGGTAAACCTTTTATTGTTTTTGCTACTCAAAATCCTATAGAACAGGAAGGTACATACAAGCTGCCAGAGGCTCAGTTGGATCGATTTTTATTTAAAATTGTATTGCCTTACCCTTCGTTGAACGAAGAAATCGACATCGTTCACAGACATCATCTTAATCGTTCCATTCATCAATTAACCGATTCGAAGGTTGTGTTGAGTTATTCGGATATTGATTCTTTTAGAAACTTATCTCAACAAGTGTATGTAGATGAAAAAATAATTCGATACATTGCATCTATTGTCATCCAAAGCAGAAACGACTCGATGTTGTATCTTGGTGCTTCCCCTAGGGCTTCCATTAATATCTTAAATGCTTGTAAAGCTTTTGCTATTCTTAAAGGAAGAGATTTTGTATCGCCCGAAGATGTGAAATATATTACCCCTCACGTACTACGTCACAGAATTGTTCTTACTGCTGAAGCAGAAATGGAAGGTTTTCATGCCGATAGCGTATGTAAAAGAATTTTAGATACAGTTGAGGTGCCTAAATAAAGAACCATGTTTAAGTTTGTTAGGTCGTTATTCATCGAGATGCTGTTTTTTAAAATCGCATGCGGAATTATTGCAATCTACTTTGTTGGGTTTTTATTTAGCCCTTTTATTGCAGTGGCTCATGCTTTTTTGATTCTCTATCTTTTGGTTATGCTGAGAGAGATATCATTTATTTATACTCCCAAACAGTTTGTTTTTGCCCAAAGAGATGTTGCAGAACGATTGTCTAATGGCGATGAAAACTTAGTGAAACTCATTGTTAACAATAAATCATCTAAATCGATTCGACTAAAAGTGATCGATGAGTTTCCTTATCAGTTCCAGCGAAGGGATTTGTTTTTTGTTATTTCCATCAAGGCTAAAGGAGAAGAGCTTATAATTTATCATTTACTTCCTCGCGAAAGAGGAGAGTATGCATTTGGAAATATTCATGTGTTTATCAAATCTCCATTTGGGTTGGTTAGCAAAAGGGAAGTTGTAGAAGCCCAGAAAGTCGTAAAAGTATATCCGTCATATTTACAGTTGAGAAAATTTGAGTTTTATGCTATCCATAATCATCTACAGGAGTATGGAATTAAAAAAATTCAAAAAATAGGGCATAACTTAGAGTTTGAACAGATAAAAGAGTATGTAGAAGGGGATGATTTTCGGACTTTAAATTGGTCAGCTACTGCTCGAAAAGCAGCTTTGATGGTAAATGTATATCAAGACGAAAGAGCTCAGTGTGTGTACAATGTTATAGATAAAGGAAGGGTCATGAAAATGCCATTTAACCAAATGTCGTTGTTAGATTACTCCATTAATGCATCTTTGGTGTTGTCTCATGTGGCTATTTCTAAGCAAGATAAGGCAGGGGTAATTACTTTCGACACACACTTTGGAGAGATATTGCCTGCTACCAAACAGAGTACACAAATGCAAAATGTTCTAGAATTGTTGTACCGACAAACTACCCAATATGGCGAGTCGGATTTTGGTGTCTTGTATTCCCAAATACGAAGAAATTTAAATCAACGTAGTTTGATTATTTTGTACACCAATTTTGAAAATCAAACAAGCATGGAGCGTCAGCTTCCTTATTTAAAGAAAATTGCTAAACAACATGTACTCGTTTGTGTGTTTTTCGAAAATACCGAAATTTATCAATTTGCTCATTCAAAAGCTAGCAATACCGAACAGCTTTATCAAAAAGTAATTGCTGAAAAGTTCGTTTTTGAGAAAAAATTAATCGTAAAAAAATTAAATAAATTAGGTATTTATACAGTACTTACACCTCCTAATGAGTTGACCGTAAATGTGATAAACAAATATTTACAATTAAAAGATAGACGAATAATCTGATTTTTTTGATTTATTATTGCAACCAACCATTACTCTTTCTTGGACTGTACGTCATTCATTGTGTTTTTCTAGTTTGCGAAGCCCCGGCATCGAAGGCGTCGAAGCCTATTAACCCCACTCAGCTTTGTCGGTACAGATGCTTCATTTCGCTCAGCATGACAAAGCTTCGGCCCCGAAGGCGTTGAATAGGCTGGGTCAAGTTGCAAAAATACGGCGCCGAAGGCGTCGAACCGTCCCATTATGGTTGCGAAGCCCCGGCCCCGAAGGGGTCGAACAGTCCCATTATGGTTGCGAAGCCTCGGCCCCGAAGGGGTCGAACATGGTTGTACGACTTGCGTAGCTCGGCGCCGAAGGCGTCGAAGCCTATTAACCCCACGCGGAGCGTGGGGTTAATAGGCCAACAACCAACCCGATTTTGGCGAAAAAATTGCTGCGCAGCAAAGCGGTTTTTATGCCAAAATCGCCACTGTAACCAAAAATAGATTATCCAATTTAAAAAACATCCATTCATTCCGAAAAACTCTGATTTTTAATTGATTTATTTTCAAACGAAACAAAAGAGAATTTTTGTTCGGTTTTCTAAACCCACTCCATGTTAGGATCTAATTTTTAAAAATTCCTACTTTTCGTGTAAGAAATCCAACACTTCGTTTTTTAACATAAAAAGTTTTCAACCGATTGTTAATAGTAAAATACTGATAAACAACCATGTAGATATTTTTTTTGTTAAATGTGAAACTTTTTGAACCGTTTTGCGCTATAAAAGTTATTAACAAGTGGTAAAAAGTGGTAAAAAGTGGATATTTTTGTACTGTTTTTAACCAGAAATGCAAAAATTGTGGGATTATGATTAGTTTAATGGGAGAGTACGAATGTCGGATTGACGCAAAAGGGCGGGTAATGATGCCTGTTGCGCTCAAGAAGCAACTCCCTACCGAGCAATCGGGTGCTTTTGTCATGAACCGTGGTTTTGAGAAGTGTTTGGTGATTTATCCCAAGAATGAATGGGATATTATCAGCGACGAGTTGAATAAGTTGAATTTGTATAGCAAGAAGAATCGTGATTTTTTCCGCTACTTCATGCGAGGAGCTACTCAGATTGAGATGGACGCCAATGGCAGATTTCTCATTCCACGTTCCTTGCTCGATTATGCGGGAGTAGAACAAGATCTTGTTCTTTTTGCTTATTCAAACAGGATAGAAGTTTGGAACAAATCAACCTATGAAAACTTGTTAACCGACGAACCGGACGATTTTGCAAATTTGGCGGAAGAGGTAATGGTAAACAAAAATATAGGAGGCACAACCACTGAGCATGTATCATAATCCGGTTTTTTTAGCTGAATGCATAGAGGGATTAAACATTCATCCCGATGGGGTCTATGTAGATGTTACCTTTGGCGGAGGTGGACACTCACGTGAGATTTTCCATCACTTAAATCATGGCAAATTAATAGCTTTTGATCAGGATGAAGATGCGAAAGAAAATCTAATTGACGATGAACGATTTTTTTTCGTCAATAGCAATTTTAGTCGCCTGTCTAGTTTTTTAAAGTTTTATCAAGCACTGCCTTGCGACGGCATTTTAGCAGACTTAGGTGTTTCCTCGCATCAGTTTGATGTGCCTGAGAGAGGTTTTTCTATTCGATTTGATGGTCCTTTGGATTTGCGGATGGATACCCGTAAAGGTCTTACGGCAGCCGATTATATTGCTACTGTGGAAGAGAGAGATTTATCAATGATGTTGTTTAAATATGGTGAATTGCCAAATGCTCGAAAGATAGCAAGCAAAATCGTGGCTGCCCGCATGCGTAAATCCATTCACACAGTTTTTGAGTTTAAAGAAGCCATTTCTGAATTAGCGCCAAGGGGTAAAGAGAATAGTTTTTATGCACGCGTTTTTCAAGCTTTACGCATCGAAATAAATCAAGAGATGAGTGTGTTAGGCGATTTTTTAAATCAGACGATTGAGTGCTTAAAACCTGGAGGACGGTTGGTGGTCATTTCTTATCATTCGTTAGAGGACCGATTGGTGAAAAACATCATGAAGTCGGGTAATTTAGAGGGAGTCGTGGAAAAAGATTTTTATGGGAACTCTTTAACCCCATTTACGATGATTACTCGCAAACCGTTGATTCCTTCCGAACAAGAGATTGAGATGAATTCGAGAGCTAGAAGTGCAAAGTTGCGAATTGCTGAAAAAAAATAAGTATGGCCAACAGATTTAAAAAGATAGTAGAGGAAACACCCGAAGTGGAGGTTGTAGAAGAACAACCCAAAGCAGATATCACTGATGATGAATCGTCGCGACAAAAGCAAAATAATCCACGATTAAAGAGTGTAGCAAGTTTTTATCGCGAAATATTGGGAGGTGATATTTTAACCAAAGAGGTGGTTTTGAAGCAGATGCCGTTCATTATGTTAGTTTTTTTACTTGTAGTTGTGTACATATACAACAACAATTTAGCGGAAAAAAATATAATGAAAATTGAAAGGACTAAAAAAGAACTGATAGAATTACGATATGAATATATATCTAGTAAAGCGGATATGATGGACAGTCTGAAACAATCGATGGTGCAAAAAAAGTTAGAAGCACTCGAGATTAAAGAACCCTCAAATCCGCCACATAAAATTTATATCAACACCAACAAAGAGGAAAAATAACAAATGGGAGCGGTAGGAAAAGATATCTTATTTAGAGCATACATAATTTATGTCATTGTTTTAATAATGGCTATTATTATCGTTGTTCGAATGTTTTCATTGATTTTTGTGAATGGCGAGGAGTACAGAGAGATGGCAGAAGAGAATCTGATTCGGGAAAGAATTTTGGAAGCTTCTCGTGGTAATATTTATTCTGATGACGGAAGTTTATTGGCAACTTCAGTCCCTGTTTTTGATGTGTATTGGGATGCGGTTACCGTAAACAAAGATACTTTTAATAGAAATGTCGATAATCTGGCGAAAGAGCTATCTCAGCTTTTTAAAGACAAAACTCAATCGGAGTATAAAAATTATTTGAAAAGAAATTTTTATTCCAAAAACCGCTATACTTTAATTAGACGATCTGATCTGCGGAATGAAAACAATCAAGTCTCTTATACCATCTTAAAGAAATTAAGAGAATTTCCCATTTTTAGATTAGGAAAAAATAGAGGGGGATTGATTGTAGAGAAGAAAGATGTGCGACGAATGCCATATAAACTACTGGCTTCACGAACTATCGGCTATGAGCGAAAAATTAAATTAAAGAATGGTAAAGATACTGGTTATTTTGTGGGTTTAGAGGGTGCTTATAGCTCTTTTTTGCAAGGAATAAACGGGAAAAGAATTGAACAACGAATACGAGGTGGTTTTTGGATGCCAATTTCCGATGAAGATCAAATTGATCCACAGAATGGAAAAGATATCTATACCAATATTAATATTGATTTTCAGAGCGTTGCCACGCATGCATTGATGAAACAATTAGACTCTACAAAAGCAGAACATGGAACTGTAATCCTGATGGAAGTAGAGACCGGATTCATTAAAGCCATTGCAAATTTATCAAGACATAAAGATGGTTCGTATGGAGAAGATATGAATTATGCTATTTGGGAAAGTGCTGAGCCTGGTTCTACCTTTAAATTGGCATCGTTGCTAGCTGTTTTAGAAGATGGTAGGTTTGATACAAACGCAATCGTGCCCACGGGAAAAATAAAATACGGTGAACGAATCATGAAAGATTCTCACGAAGAGGGTTATGGTAATGTCTCATTTAAAAGAGCTTTTGAAGTTTCTTCTAATGTTGGAATTTCGAACTTAGTGGTGAGAGCTTTTGCTGGAAGAGAACAAGCCTTTGTCGATTTGTTGAAAAAAATGGGAATTGGTCAGTATTTGAATCTCGAAATCCAGGGAGAAGGACTTCCATTTATCAAAGATCCTAAATCGAGAAGAGATGCAAACAATAGAAATCCATGGAATTCAACCACCCTTCCTTATATGTCTATTGGATATGAAATTCAAGTTACTCCTCTTCATATATTGCTTATTTATAACACTATAGCAAATAATGGAAAGCTCATGAAACCACAGTTCGTAAGTGAAATAAGAAGTGTAGGTGAAGTGGTGAAGAAGAATGAACCGATTGTTCTTAATCAGAAAATATGTTCCCAAAAAACCATCGATAAAGTAAAAGATTGTCTAGAAGGAGTGGTGAAAAATGGTACTGCAAAAAAAATGTTCAACACCTTATATAGCATTGCCGGGAAAACTGGAACTGCTCAAATTGCTAGCAAGGGTGGTTACGGTAACGATGCAGATGGGACAAAGAAAGTAAAATCTATCGATTATAAAGCTTCATTTGTTGGATATTTCCCTGCAAATAAACCGAAGTACTCTTGTATTGTTGTCATTAATAAGCCCAAACAAAAGGGCTTTTACGGCGGAGAAATTGCTGCTCCTGTTTTTAAGGAAATTGCCGACAAGGTATATTCTAGCCAGATTGATATCAAACAAGATGTGCCTGATTCTATCAGAAATAAAAATTTGCCTTTGGTAAAATTTGGAAAACAAAATGAATTAAAGGTTATTTATAAAGAGGTGAAATTCAATACTTTGTCATTTGATTCAAAATCGGAATGGGTCTCTGCTGAGAGTGTTTCGGGTACTGCTATTCGAATGGAGAAGTCGGTTGTGGATACCAAAAAAGTTCCTTCTGTAATTGGTATGGGTGTTCGAGATGCTGTATACTTACTCGAAAAGAGTGGATGTTATGTAACCATTAATGGTAGAGGGATAGTGGTTGCTCAATCGGTGAAAGCTGGCACTCCCATTAGAAAAGGACTTCGCATCACTTTGTCCCTAGATATGCCAGATGTAATTAAAGTTGCTGAAATGAGTAAAGAGCTCGATTCGATCAATATTGCTAAAGCGGTTACCGACTCTATTCAAAAAATGGTGGGTGTTAAACAAACAATCATTGAGAAAAAAGACACCCTGAAAACTACAAAGAAGAAAGTTACAGTAGTTAAAAAAACCAATAAAAAACCAAAAACTAAAGAGAATAAAAAGGCGACTTCAAAGAAAAATAATCCAGTAAAAACCAAGAAAAATTAATGTAGTTGTGAAGAAAATAATAAACCTGATAGCGGATTGTAATGTGCTAGATCACGTTGGTTGTTTGGATGTAGAAATTAATTCCATATTCTTCGACTCTCGTAAGGTTGTTCAAGACTCAATGTATATAGCACAACGAGGTGTTAGCGTAGATGGGCATCGTTTTATAGAAGATGCTATTCAAAAAGGCGCTAGTGCTATCGTATGTGAGGATTATCCGATCCAATTTAAAGAGGGTGTCACATACATTAAAGTTGACAACTCCTCTAAATCATTAGGTTATATTGCATCGGAGTATTACAATCATCCGTCTAATAAACTAAAATTAATTGGGATTACCGGAACAAATGGCAAAACCACAACAGTAACTTTATTGCATAGTTTGTTTACAGCAATGGGTTATAAGTGTGGATTGTTGTCGACAGTGCAAAATAAAATTGGGAATAAAGTAATTCCATCCAATTATACTACCCCCGATGCGTTAGAGCTGAACCTATTGTTGTCTGATATGGTGGTTCAAGGGTGTGAGTTCGCATTTATGGAAGTGAGCTCTCATGCAGTGGTCCAACATCGGATTGCGGGACTGCTATTTACTGGAGCTCTCTTTTCAAATCTTACCCACGATCATTTAGATTATCATAAAACATTTGATGAGTATTTGAAAGCAAAAAAACTATTTTTTGATTCTCTTCCAAAATCTGCATTTGCAGTAACAAACTTAGATGACAGAAATGGATTGGTGATGACGCAAAATTGTTCGGCAAAATCCCATACTTATAGCATCCGAACCATGGCAGATTTTCGTGGAAAAATACTTGAAAACTCTTTGCAAGGACTATGTATGCAAATAGACCAGCATCAGGTTTGGTTTAAGTTAGTAGGAGAGTTTAATGCACATAATATCATGGTTGTATATGCAACTGCCATGTTGCTTGGCATGCCATCAGAAGAAGTATTGCAAGTGATGAGCGGAATGAATTCTGCAGAAGGTAGGTTTGAGTATGTTTCAAATGATCGAGGAATTATTGCAATAGTAGATTATGCTCATACTCCCGATGCTTTGGAAAATGTGTTAAAAACGATCAAAGAGCTTTGTGTGGATCAGCAGCAAATTATCACGGTTGTTGGCTGTGGTGGCGATAGGGATGAGCTAAAACGCCCCAAAATGGCTCAAATTGCGACAGCTTATAGCAGTAGGGTTATTCTTACTTCGGATAATCCCCGAACGGAAGATCCGTATTCAATTTTGGAGCAAATGTATAAAGGAGTAGATATTACCGATGCCCGCCGAGTGCTCATGATTGAGAATAGGCGTGAAGCTATCAAAACTGCTTGTGCCTTTGCTCAACCAGGCGATGTTGTTCTGGTGGCAGGCAAAGGACACGAAAAATATCAAGATATCATGGGGATGAAGTCTCATTTTGATGATAAAGAAGAGTTGTTAAATATTTTAAATAGTTAGAATTATGTTGTATTATCTTTTTAATTGGTTAGATCATGCTTATAAATTTCCAGGTGCGAGTTTGTTTCAATATATCTCTTTTCGCGCATCTGCCTCTATTATCGTTTCTTTAATAATAACCTTGATTATTGGCAAACGACTGATTCAACTATTACAAAAGAAACAGGTAGGAGAGGTAGTTCGTAATTTAGGATTAGAAGGACAAATTCAAAAACAAGGAACTCCCACAATGGGAGGGATAATCATTATTTCTGCTATTGTGATTCCTGTGCTGTTGTTTGCTAAACTCGAGAACATATATATAATTATCATGTTGATTACTACTCTATGGCTCGGAGCTATAGGATTTTTAGATGACTATATTAAGGTGTTTAAGAAAGACAAAAAAGGATTGTCCGGAAAATTTAAGATAATTGGCCAAGTGCTCTTGGGTTTAATAGTCGGTTTGATTTTGTTTTTTCATCCTCAAGTGGTGATTAAAGAAAAGGCTGTAAATCAACATTATGTTCAAACTGAAAATATGTTTCAAGTGGAGAGTTATAAAGCAGCTCCCGCAATCTATTCCAATCAATCTGTGAAGTCTACCAAGACTTCCATCCCTTTTGTAAAAAACAATGAGTTAAATTACGCAGATGCCCTTAAGTGGCTTGGAGAAGGATATGAAAAATGGGCTTTTTTAATTTTTATTCCAATCATAATTTTTATAATCACTGCGGTTTCTAATGGTGCTAATTTAACCGATGGGCTAGACGGATTAGCTACTGGTACCTCCGCTGTAATAGGCGTCACTCTAGGAATATTGGCGTATGTTTCGGGAAATACCATTTTTGCCAATTATCTTAATATTATGTATATCCCTAATACCGGTGAATTGGTAATTTTTATTGGTGCTTTTGTGGGAGCATGTATGGGATTTTTGTGGTACAACACCTATCCTGCACAGATTTTTATGGGCGATACTGGCAGTTTGACTCTCGGAGGTATCATTGCTGTATTTGCCATAATTATTCGAAAAGAGCTTCTAATTCCAATTTTGTGTGGAATTTTCCTTGTTCAAAGCATCTCCGTCATCATGCAGGTGACCTACTTTAAATATACAAAGCGAAAATATGGCGAAGGTCGTCGTATTTTTCTAATGTCTCCACTCCACCACCACTATCAAAAAAAAGGATATCATGAGGCCAAAATTGTGCAACGCTTTATCATTGTAGGCATTGTGTTGGCTGTGTTAACTGTGATTACATTAAAAATAAGATAACTAAATATCATACTAATAAGAAGCAACTATGAGCATCGAAAGCATTACATTCAACGGAGTTAGAAGTCAAAAAACATTAGTGTCCTCCATTCAATCTAAAATGATAAATATCAGAAAGGAGAGAATTCGGGAGAGTTTGTTTGATTTCGATAACGAAGAGCATCGTTTAGAACTTGTTACCACGGTTAGAGGTGTAGATTTCATAAATGATTCAAAGGCAACAAATATAAATGCTACTTGGTTTGGTTTAGAATCTATGAATCGTCCGGTGATATGGATCGTTGGTGCGATTGAAAACAGCGCTAGTTTGTCTCAACTTACTGATATTGCTAAAAGTAAAGTAAAATCAATTATCTGTTTGGGTAGAGATGGAGTTGAGGTTGAAAAACTCTTTAAAAACTGTGTAGAGGATGTCTCTTCTTCTTGTTCTATGGAAGAGGTAGTTACTAGAGCGTATTATAAAGCCCAAAAAGGAGATGTTGTTTTGTTTTCGCCTGGTTGTGCTAGCTTCGATATGTACGATGATTATGAGGCTAGAGGAGAAGCATTTAAACGTGCTGTTGCTGAGTTATAAACGATTTTTTTAGAGCAAGAAAATGTATGAATAAAATATTTAGTAGATTTAAAGGAGATAGAGTAATTTGGATGGTGGTTTTGTTTTTAACCATCGTCTCCATTTTGCTTGTATATAGTGCTACCGGTGCTCTGGCGTATAAAAAACAAGGCGGAAATACGGAGTATTATTTAATCCGTCATTTAGTTATTGTTTTGCTAGGA
>CAZZHH010000017.1:0-64549 GCA_964653595.1 uncultured Lentimicrobiaceae bacterium | reverse complement strand
TATTTATACACAATGTTTTAGCCGCTTTTGTTGATAACTTTCTGCGGATTTAAGGTAAAAAATGGATGTTTAACAAAAAAAATCACGGTCAAGTTAAAAAAAATATTTAATTTTGCATATTAGTATAAAAAGTAAAACAATCTAGAGTTAACTTAAAATGTTCAGAATTAAAAGCTTTGTTATCTATTTTCTAGTCGGAGTCATCTCTCTTAGTTTTTATTCGTGCACTCCTGTGAGTAAACTTAAGTATTTACAGCACGAAAAGTCAAGCAACAATGACACTATCAAGGTAACCTCACAACCCTATTTACTCCAAAAAGGAGATAACATCTACATTGATGTTAAAACATCCAATCCGGAGATGCGGACATTGATAAATGGTAAAAACAATGAGAATAGTTATTCGACGACCATGACGCAATCTTCAGTATATTTTACGAGTTATATCATCGATAGTGAATGGGAAATAGAACTTCCACTAGTTGGAGTATTTTTATGCAAAGACAAAACAATTGATCAGTTAAAAGACACAATTGAATTGGCATATAGAAAATTCATTACCGATGCAATTGTGTCGGTTAAACTAGTAAATATTAATTTTACAGTCTTGGGAGAAGTTTATCGCCCTGGTCAATTTTTCGCAAATCAAAAGCAAATTAATCTTTTAGATGCAATTGGCATGGCAGGCGATTTAACATCATATGGAAACAGAAAAAACATCACTATTCTTCGAAAGTTACAAAGTGGAGATTTTAAGACCTTTAGTTTAGATTTAACAAAATCAAAAATAATATCCCACGAAGCTTTTGTATTGATGCCAAATGATATCGTTTACGTTGAACCGATGAAGACCAAACCTTTCGGATTAGCTATTTTCCCATATTCTACAGTTTTAAGTGCGATAACAACCGTAATAGTAATCATTTC
Organism: uncultured Lentimicrobiaceae bacterium; assembly: GCA_964653595.1. Lineage (GTDB taxonomy): Bacteria > Bacteroidota > Bacteroidia > Bacteroidales > WCHB1-69 > JBAXTE01. The sequence continues at coordinate 63,622 of CAZZHH010000017.1, read as the reverse complement.
ATTTTTAAAATAGATATTCAATATGGAAAATGAACTATTCGAGAATTCTTACAACAGTGAAAGTATAGACATAAAATCTTACATCAGCAATATCATTCGTATTTGGTATTTTTTTCCCATTAGCCTTTTAATCTGTTTTTCGATAGGTTATTACATTAACATAAAAACAGTTCGAAAATACAAAGCTACATCCACTATATTGATCAAAAAAGAATCGAAGTCTTCGAATTCTGATAATTTCACGAATGGGTTTGGATTATTTGATAATCAACAAAACATTGAAAATGAAATTGGAATAATAAAATCTTATGCCCTTTCGGAGGCCACTGTTATTAATTCTAATCATTTTATCAGTTATTATAAACCAAATAAATTACGAAGAGACAATATTTATAAAAGTTCCCCTTTTATTGTCACACTTGACCCTTTTCATCCACAGTTAATTGGCCTCTATAAATTAAAATTCAAAAATAATTCAGAAATTCAAATCGAAATTGAAGAGCATAATAATATATTATATGATTATATTTCATTTAACCCAATTAGTTCAATTAACAGCAGTAAAATAAGATCCATCAAAGGTAAAATTGGAGAATGGATTGAGACTCCATGGATAAAATTAAAAATTGATTATAGAGACCCTGTTTCGCCAGACTTAAGAATGTATAATGGAGATTTATTCTATTTTCAACTAAGGGATTTACAATCATTAGCTGTAGAATTAAATAGTTCAATTAATGCCGAACCTACAAGTAAAAAATCGGACATAATCGACATTAATATTGTTTACGATAATCCTAACGAATCAATGGATTTTCTCAACGAGTTTATTGAACAATACACAAAGAACAACTTAAATGAAAAAAACAAAATAGCATCATCTACCATTGAATTTATCGATTCTCAGTTAACTACTTTATCTGATTCTTTGCACAACAATGAATCTCAACTTGAATTATTTAGAAAAAACAATAAGGTAATTAATATCGACATTCAAGTTCAAGGAACATATAATGAAACTCAAAAAATTGCCTCAAATCTTGCTATGGCAAGGTTACGTACTAAATATTTTGATTATTTAGACGATTATCTAAAAACAAACAATAAACTTGAAAATATTGTAACTCCCTCCGTTATGGGAATTACAGATCCTATTTTGAATAAACTGGTAAATGATTTATTCGAATTATCTTCTGAAAAAGCAAAATTACAATTCAACACTACTACAAACAACCCATTAATAATCAATATTAACAAAAAAATTGCAGATCTTAAAAAGGCTCTTTTTGAAACGATTGCAAGTTTAAACAATTCCACTCAAATTGAAATTTTGGAACTGAGTAAAAACCTCTCATTTTATGACAAAGAATTATTAAAAATTCCCGAAACAGAAAGATCATTAATCGGCATCCAAAGAAATTTTAAAATCAACAACGACATTTACACCTTTTTATTGCAAAAAAGAGCCGAATCGGCCATAGCCAAAGCATCTAATACTCCAGATAGTCAACTTATTGACAAAGCTAGAGCAATAAACACAAATCCCATTACTCCCAATAAGAAATTAATCTATTTACTATCGCTTTTGATTGGAATGTTTCTGCCTATTGTTTTTGTTATAATTAAAAAGAATTTATATGATTATATTGAATCAAAATCAGATATAATACCTATTACAAAAATTCCCATCATCAGCAATATTCCTCATTCCGATTATCCAAATGCAACCGTGGTTAACGACTTCCCCAAATCAGATATTGCTGAGTCATTCCGGGGTTTACGCACCAAACTGAAATTTGTATTGAATAATGTTTCCAACAATACCATCCTGATCACCTCTTCCGTCCCAGCCGAAGGAAAAACATTTTCGGCTGTAAACATTGCCATCGGCTACGCCATCACCAATAAGAAAACCATTATTTTGGGATTGGACTTACGGAATCCCGGACTGTCTAAAGTGTTTGATTCCGATAATCACTTCGGTATTAGCACTTTTCTTTCAGGTCAATCTACCATTGAAGAATCAATCAGCAACACATATATCGAGAATTTGGATTATTTTTCAGCGGGTCCAATCCCTCCCAACCCTTCTGAACTGATTGGCACCGAAAAAATGGTTCAATTGATCGATGAACTGAAAAAAAAATATGAGTACATTGTCATTGATTCTCCACCGATCAATATCGTCTCTGATGCGATTCAACTTTTTCCATATATGGATGCCATATTGTATATAGTACGATTAAATTACACAAGAAAACGATTCCTTGAAGACATAAATCACTTGTATCTTAGTAAACAGGTAAAAAACATTGGCATCATCATGAATGATGATACCCGCAGAGACAGCTACGAATACCGTTACAAATACGGGTATAAATACCGATACAATTATTCCTATTCTGAGTCAAAAAAACAAAATAATAGAAAAAAGTTACTATCTTTATTCCGTAAAAACAAAAAGTAATATTATATGAAAACAATTAAATGGGGAATGATTATCATAATTGCAATGATGTTTACTCAAAACTCTTTTGCGCAAATTGAAAACACAATTGAACCTGAATATAAAAGTTTCAACCGGTTTTATATTGGATTGAATGGTGGAGCTATGGTTACTTTTACAAACATCAAACAACAAGACTACATGCCTGTAAGTGGTGAGTGGAAATTTGGTGGGGGAGCAATCGTAGGTTATCAGGTTTCTCCAATTCTTGGACTTCAAGGTCAGTTTATTTATGGTGACTTGGCAGGTAAAAAAACCAACTGGAGAAACAATGTTGTCGCAAATTTGAAATTCAATTCAAATCTGATGGAGTATGGGGTTAATGCAACTGTCAGCTTAAGTAAATGGTGGGCTCCGCGATTAAAATTAAATGAAAAATTAGACTTTTATGGGATGTTGGGTTTTGGGTTTGTGTCTTTTCGTGCTCAACTATCTACACTTGATAATGGTGTATTTGTAGCAGCTAGAGGATATGATAATAACGGAAACAAACAAGGTGGCCGAACTATAGAAACAGTTATTCCAATTGGTTTAGGGATTAAATATAGAGTTACCGAGAAAATATTTTTGAACCTTGAAACAAATCTTCGCAACCTCAACTCAGACAAATTAGACGCCTTTGAACGTCAATATAACCCCAGAGATAAATATAGTTACACCCACTTTGGAGTAAATTACATCTTTGGCAAAAAAGATAAGTCTCTACAATGGGTAAATATGGTTGAATACGAAAAGGCAAAAAATGGCATTGATGGCAACAATGCATTGGCACTAAAAGTTGACTCCTTGGCTAAAGAAGTGGCAGTTCTTAAAAATAAAAAGATTGATTCAATTGCAAAATCTGTTGTAAAACCAGTTGATGATAAAGTTGTTGTACTTGACAAAAAAACAGATGACATCACTAACAAGGTAGATTCATTGATGAATGATAAAAAAACTGGAACCGGAGCAATTTTACCCTCCATTTATTTTAAAACCGGGAGTTCCAAAATAACCATTCAAAACCAAACTAATTTCGCTGCCGTGGCCTTGTATATGAAATCGAATCCTTCGGCACGTATAATAATAGTTGCGCATACCGATAAACGGGATAAATACAAAATCAATTACCGGATTGCCAACGCTCGTGCCAATGCAGCCATCAACAAATTGGTGAAGGAATACAATATTGACCGATCACGTTTGGATGTTGAGATTAAAGTGAGTAATGATCCATTGTCCACCAAAAATAATGCGATTAATCGTCGTGTTGACTTTTTGATAAACAAATAAATTGAATTGTCAGGAAAAAATGAATGATCATTTTTTCCTGACAATAAAGAAGATACTCGAAGATGGAAAAAAAATGGTACATATTGGTTACACGATCACGTTTTGAAAAGAAATGCGATCACTTGCTATCTTTAAACGGATATGAAACCTATTTGCCCTTGCTAAAAGAATTAAAGCAATGGAGTGACCGGAAAAAATGGGTAGAAAAACCTCTTTTCCCAGGATATATCTTTGTGAAATTCTCTAGCCAAGAGCGATTCAACGTCATTCACACCAATGGGATAGCACGCATTGTTCAGTTTGAACAAATGGATTATTGTATTGAAGAGAAACTGATTGAAGGCGTAAAAGAATACCTCAGTTCAAATTCAAAACCAATATTGATTGAAACCCTGGATCTTGAAATTGGAGAAGAGATCTTAATCAAAAACGGTCCGTTCAAGGGATTAAAAGGAACGTTAACCCAAATAAAAGGAAAGACCCGGGTTTTGATTGCAATCATGGCAATTGGTCAAGCATTTGTAGTCGAACTTAAGGGAAACGATATAGAGAGGCTAAGAAAAACAGCATAACCCCACAGACAACCATAAACACCTGTAGCTCATACATTTAAACTAATTTTAGTGTGAGTGAAAGGGCTTTGCCGTGAAAGGACGTTCAAAGTTTTAAAGTAGAAAGTTTGTAAAGTAAAATTAAAAAACACATGAAGAAAGTACTGGTTACTGGTGCAGATGGTTTTATCGGTTCACATTTAACCGAATTATTACTCGAAAAAGGATTTCAGGTAAGAGCATTATCCCAATACAACTCGTTTAATTATTGGGGATGGTTGGAAGATATTCCTGCAAATGATAATCTCGAAATCGTATCAGGAGATATCAGAGACCCATTCTTTTGTGAGGAAATCTGCAAAGGGATAGACATCATCTATCATTTAGCGGCATTGATCGCAATCCCATATTCTTATGTGGCTCCCCAGAGTTATGTGGAAACCAATATTAACGGGACATTGAATATCTGCAATGCCGCAAAAAAACACAATGTTGGAAGATTATTAGTTACTTCTACTTCCGAAGTTTATGGAACAGCTCAATATGTCCCCATCGACGAAAAGCATCCCAAACAACCCCAATCACCTTATAGTGCCTCAAAAATCGGCGCGGATGCAATAGCCCTGAGTTATTTTAATGCCTATAATTTACCTGTAACAATCGTTCGTCCTTTCAACACATACGGTCCTCGCCAATCGGCCAGAGCGATCATCCCAACCATCATTACACAAATTGCCTCCGGTGTCAAAGAAATTACACTTGGAGACCTTACCCCTACCAGAGACTTTAACTTTGTCAAAGACACCTGTAGTGGCTTTCATTTTATTGCAGAATGTGATCATGCTATCGGGAAGGAGATTAACATCTCCACCAATCTTGAGATATCCATGGCTGACACTTTGAATTTAATCAAAAAAATTATGCAAAGCGATGTAGAGTTTCTGGTGGATGAACAACGGATAAGACCGAAAAATTCTGAAGTTTTCCGTCTATGCGGTGATAATACCTTATTAAAAACCCTCACTGAATACGAACCTCAATATGACATCAGAAAAGGGCTGGAAGAAACTTGCAAATGGTTTCTAAATCCCGACAATTTAATAAAGTATAAAAGCAAGCTTTACAACGTTTAACTTTAGCAAAAAACAGATCTAATTATCTGTTTATCAACACACTTATCAATTTCATTTTCCCAACGATCCAAATTTGAGTCCCAAAATGTCGAACTTTCAATCCACAATCAATTTTATCAGAGAGCTTTATAATACACCTGATGGATTTATCCCACTCCATGCTCCGGTTTTTAGCGGCAATGAGAAAAAATATCTGAACGATTGCATCGATACGACCTTTGTTTCCAGTGTTGGAAAATATGTTGATCTCTTTGAAGAAAAGGTCGCAGAATATACCGGTGCGAAAAAAGCGGTCGCATGCGTTAACGGGACAAATGCATTACATTTGGCTCTATTGCTTGCCGGGGTTGAACCCAAGGACGAAGTCATCACCCAGGCTCTCACATTTGTGGCCACGGCAAATGCCATCTCGTATTGCGGAGCGCAACCGATTTTTTTGGATGTGGATATGGACACGATGGGACTCTCTCCTACTGCCGTTGAAAACTGGTTGATGGCGAATGCTGAAATCAACGGATCCGTTTGTTACAATAAAACCTCAAATCAACGGATTAAAGCATGTGTTCCCATGCACACCTTCGGGCATCCCGTCCATCTGGATGAATTGATGGAAGTATGTAACCGATGGAACATCGAGCTGGTAGAAGATGCGGCAGAAAGTTTGGGAAGCTTTTACAAAGGAAAACACACGGGCACTTTTGGAAAAATCGGAGTGTTGAGTTTTAACGGAAATAAAACCATCACAACCGGGGGCGGGGGTATGCTCCTGTTTAACGACGAAATATTGGCACAAAGAGCAAAACATCTCACTACCCAAGCAAAAATCGCCCACCCTTGGAATTTCGAGCATGATGCAATAGGATATAACTACAGAATGCCCAATATCAATGCAGCTATTGGATGTGCTCAGATGGAGTATCTTGATCAAATACTGGAGAGCAAAAGGAAAACCGCAGAAGCGTACAAACGATTTTTTAGTTTAGCATACCAAACCACAAACACTCCGGCTCAAAAACAAATCACCTTTTTTTCGGAACCGAAAGATTGCAAATCAAACTTTTGGCTCAACACGATCATACTCCCTGACAGAAAAGTCCAACAACAGTTTCTTCTGGAGACCAACAATGCAGGGGTAATGACCAGACCCATTTGGCAACTGATGAACCGGTTGCCCATGTTTCAGGATTGCCAAACGGACAATTTGACAAATTCATATTGGTTCGAGGAATGCGTGGTGAATATCCCAAGCAGTGCAAATATAAATAAACATGAATATGAGTAAAATTTCATTAAGAGCTCTTACGAATGAGGACATTCAAAAAACACTAGAATGGCACAATAAACAAGATATCGTAGATTTATATTCAGGCCATCCATTTCCTGTAAATATTGAAATGGAAAAAAAATGGTATGAAAAAGTCTTATATTCAAACTTTCCAACAACTGTATTTGGAATTGAAGATATTGAATCAAAGACACTAATTGGATTAACACTACTGAAAGACATCAATTTAATAAATAGAAGCGCCGAATTTGCAATCTATATTGGTAATGAAAATTTTCGCAACAAAGGTCTGTCTAAAGATGCTACTTTTGAAACTTTAATCTTTGGCTTTTTCAAGTTAGGATTAAATAGAATATTTCTAAAGGTATAAGCTGATAATATACCTGCTATTGCATTATATGAAAAAGCTGGGTTTAAAAAAGAAGGTATTTTAAGAGATGCAATATTTAAAAACAATGTATTTAAGAGTGAAATATTAATGAGTATTTTGAAGAACGAGTTCAATGTCAAATTATAAAATCCTTACTCTTTCCGACCATATTATATGGAATGAGTATATTCACAATCTCCCATTAGATCAACAAGACATCTATTATACTCCAGAATATTACAGTTTATACGAAAATAATGGAGATGGTAAAGCCTTGTGTTTTGTTTTTGAAAAAGATGATGATTTTGCATTATATCCATTTTTGATCAATTCTGTAAATAATATCGGATATGATTTAGATAATCAATATTATGACATTCAGGGAGCTTATGGTTATAATGGTGTCGTATATACTACTAATAATTTAAGTTTCAGGAAGAGTTTTAACGAAGCTTTTTATGATTATATTTCAATAAATAATATTATATCTGAGTTTACAAGATTCCATCCGTTAATAAACAATTGCTCATTTCCGATTGAAATGAAGATAATTAAAGATCGAAATACAGTATATCTGGATCTTTCAAAAAGTTATGATGAAATTTGGGAAAAACAATACTCTAGTATTAATCGGAATATGATTCGTAAAGCATTAAAGCATGGAATAATCATTGAAGCATCATCCCTTGAATCTGATTATGATGTTTTTTACGAGTTATACAAAATAACAATGCAGAATATTGGAGCAGATGAATATTATCATTTTTCGCCTCAGTATTTTAAAGTAATAAAAGAACAGATGGTTAATAATCATATATTATTATTAGCAAAAAAAAATAATAAAATAATTTGTGGTACAATAATATTTATCAATAAATATTATTGTCATTATCATTTATCAGGAAGATTAAGAGAATTTGCAAATACAGGAGTAAATAATTTAATTTTAGACGAAGCCATAAAAATTGCAAAGAATTTGGGATGTCATTATTTCCATTTTGGTGGTGGAGCAACAGGACTTGAAAATGATTCATTGTTGAAATTCAAATCGAATTTTTCAAAGTCCTTTTCGGAATTTTATATTGGAAAAAAAATCCACAATCAAAGTATTTATGATGAAGTTATAGAACAATGGGAAAGGAAACATCCTGAAAAAAACACAAAATTCAATAATTACATTTTGAAATATCGATATTAGAATGAGAATAAAAGAAAGAACTATTTCTTCTAATAATACAATCTTAGAAGCATTAAAAATAATGGACGTTACAGGTTATAAATCCTTATTGGTTTTGGATAGTAACGAAAATTTTCAAGGAATTATAAGTATTGGGGATATCCAAAGAGCAATTATTCGTAATGAAAATTTAAATATTCCTATCAAGAATATCCTACGTAAAAACCCTAAAATTGGCAATATTAATTCATCACCAAATGAAATTAAAGAGTTAATTTTGCAGTACAAGATGGAATTCATGCCAATTGTGGACGAAAAGAATAAAATCATTAATTGTTTTTTTTGGGAAGATTTATTTCCATTTAACCAAACTATTCCCAAAAAACAATTTAATATTCCAATTGTAATTATGGCGGGAGGTCTTGGCACTCGATTAAAACCACTAACCAATGTATTACCCAAACCATTGATTCCCATTGGAGAAAAAACAATGCTTGAAGATATTTTTGAACGTTTTTCTAATCATGGGTGTCATACATTTTATATTTCCGTCAATTACAAGGCGGATCTTATTGAATATTACATTAAAAATCAAAACTTGCCTTACAAAATAAACTTTTTCAAAGAAGAAAATCCGATGGGAACTGCCGGAAGTTTATCTCTCTTGAAAGGGGTGCTAAATGAAACTTTCTTTGTAAGCAACTGCGATATTCTAATTGAACAAGATTATTCTGAAATATTAGAATATCATCGTTCCAATAAAAATGAAATTACAATAATATCCGCTTTAAAAAATTATCCCATACCTTATGGCACAATTGAAACAGGCAAAAACGGCCGTTTGCTAAAGCTTAAAGAAAAACCTGAACTTACCATAAAAATCAATAGCGGAATGTATATCTTAGAGCCACATCTTTTGGAAGAAATTCCGGATCAAAAGTTTTTTCACATCACACAATTAATTGATCAAATCATGGCGCGTAAAGGTAATATCGGTGTTTTCCCTGTAAGTGAAAAATCTTGGAAAGATGTTGGAAGCTGGGAAGAGCTAATAAAACACCTCAAATAACACAAGATGAGTTTATTAACCGACATTCTTAAAACAAAGCCATCTGCATATTATAAGAGCCCAACCATCCGAAAAAACTTCGTAAACAGTTTTTATTATTTTGGCGGGACGCTACTCCAATTTTTTGTTGCAATTTTCACACAACCAATCTATTCTCAATACTTAGAATTGGAAGACTTTGCGGCTTTAGGATATTTTACAGCAGTGCAAGCTATTCTTTACCCCTTATTTAGCATGAGCCTGCCATTTTATTATTTATCAAGATATTGGAAAATTGAAAATGGGGATACTCCTCATAAAAACTTATCCTTTATTCTTAATTTTTTAAACTATGCAAATGGAATTATTGCCGTAATATCATTTATTCTGGTTAGCATATATTTTAAAACATTTAATGTTTCCATCCCATTAACTCCTTTCCTCTTTATTGTATTGGCACAACTCTTTTGTGAAAAATATAAATCCTATTATTTGATTGAATGCAGGGTTCAAAAAAAAGGATTGTATTTTTTTTTGATAAATGTTCTTCAAATCATCTTAAACACCAGTTTCGGATTGTATTTTGTAGTAATCCTACGCGCAGGAGCTGCAGGACGAATGAGTGGAACTTTAGTTGGAGTGGTCGTGGTTAGTTTAATTGCCTTGTTTCTATTGTTACATGAAAGAAAATATCATTTCTCGTTTAAAATCGAAAAAGTAAAAATAAAACAAGCATTAAAGTATTGTATTCCTTTAATTATTGGGGCTTATGCATATTATCCTATTGGAAATATTGATCGCATTTTTTTAGAGCGTTTAGGCAATACCTCTGAATATGGTTATTATAACATCGGATTAACTATTTCAGGTTTTGTTGGGACTTTTTTCATTGCACTTTATCAAAGTTTCGAGCCCGATTTGTACAAACTTATTGCTCAAAAAAGATATAAACAATATAGCCTTTTCGTTTTTACGTACTTAACTATTTTAGCATTTCTTTGTGGCTTATTTATCATTTTTTCCGGCCCTGTCGTGTCATTTTTAACCGCTGGCCGCTATACTTATGCCAGCGAATATGCCAATATTTTCATTATTGGAATATTTTTCATGCAGGCTGGAGGTTTCTTTGAACAATTGTTTACTGCATTTGGCAAAACAAAATTAGTCATGTGGCGAAACATCCTTATGGGAATTTTCTGCATTATAGCATATTATTTCATGATCCATTATTATCAATTTATTGGCGCAAATATTACAAGAGTCATCGCATCGATCTTCTATCTTTTGGTAGGTCTAATAATGTTTGCTCTTTATAAAAGAAAAATCAAACATGCAAGAAATTAATTCAGCTGTACTATTGATCGTTTTCAATAGGCCAGACACAACCCGAAAAGTTTTTGATGCTATAAGAGCTGCAAAGCCAAAAAAACTTTATATTGCAGCCGATGCACCTCGTACCGACAATATCGATGACATTAAAAGTTGCTCAATGGTAAAAGATATTGTAAAGCAAGTTGATTGGGATTGTGCAGTCACTTATCGGTATTCTGAAATCAATCAAGGCTGCGGACCAGGCCCATTCAATGCTATTAATTGGGCATTTGAGAATGAGGATCGATTAATAATACTTGAAGATGATTGTGTACCATCACAGCCATTTTTTAAATATTGTAATGAATTACTTGACCGCTATAAAAACGATACTCGTATCTGGCTTATTAGTGGAAATCAGTATAATGAAGAAGCTGTCACAACTCCTCATAGTTATTTTTTCTCAAGATATGGGCACAGCCAAGGATGGGCTACATGGAAACGATGTCTACCCAAAAAGGATCTAAATATGAAGAATTGGACATTAATGAAGCAACAAGATCTTTTTAAGGCAGTTTTTCATTCGAAAAAAGAAACTTCATTTTTTGAAAAAAAATTCGATAATGCTTTTTCTGATTCCTTATTAAAAAATCATGCATGGGACACTCAATTTAGCTTTTACTTAAGATCAAATAATGCATTATCAATTGTTCCTTCTACAAATCTGGTAAGTAACATTGGATATATCGGTTCACATTCAAACAAAAAATTATGGTTTCATGATTTACCTGTCGACAACTACTATTCGATTAAATCACACCCAGACTTTATTCTTCCTGATGTAAACTATGATACATATCATTTTAAACATCATTGGAATCGGAAAAGGTCCATTATTAAAAGAATTCTAAAAAAATTAGTCCGAATCATTAAGGGAAGAGAAAAAAAATGAAAGTAGTCTGGCTTTGTCATTTTGCAAATAAGGAAATGAAAGATTATTTCGGCACTCCAGCGATCAACGAATTTGCACCATGGATTAGTAATTTAATTCTATTATTCAAAAAAAGAACAGATATTGAGCTGCACATTATAGCACCTAATGTCTTTACAAATCATGATTGCAACTTCATTAAAGATGGAATCAATTACCATTTCTACAATCATATTCCAATACCATATTACAATAAATACTTAAAGAAAATTTATGTTTTACTTCGAATTGATGATGTAACAAATTTTTATTGGATTAAGCACAAAATAAAACATATCACCAATAAGATCAAACCTGATCTTATTCACTTACATGGAGCTGAAAACCCATACTATTCGGCTGGAATTTTGCCTATAATTGATAAATATCCAACGCTAACAACAATACAAGGATATATTAGGAATGCATCGCAAACCAATAAAAACATAATCAAACGAATAAAAATTGAAGAATTAATTTTGTGTAATAGTAAATATATTGGCACCAGAACAATCGAAATGAGCAAAATTGCTTTACAAATAAATCCTAATGCTACATTACACTTCCATAACTACCCTTTGAAAATTCCAAACATTATTAAAACAAACATTGGGAAAGATGAGCCCATTGATTGTGTGTTTTTTGCACGCGTGTGCAAAGATAAAGGGATTGAAGATTTACTTGCCGCAATTGCAATTATTAAGGAAATAATTCCAAAAGTAACACTTTCTGTTATTGGCGGAACCAGCAAAAGTTATCAATCTTATTTATTAAAAACTTGCTCAGAATTGAAGATTGAAAAAAATGTCAAATTCCTTGGATTTCTGCCAACACAAGCAGATATTTTTCACTATATATTACAAGCGAAAATATGCGTGTTACCAACATATCATGATATTATTCCAGGTACAATTATCGAAAGTATGTTTATAAAACTTCCAGTTATTGCTTATGCTGTGGGTGGCATTCCTGAATTAAACACAAATGATGAAAACCTTATATTAGTTGAACGTTTTAATATAATACAACTTTCAGAAAAAATCATATATTTACTACAAAACAACGAGATACGAGTAGAACTTGCCGAAAGAGCTTTTTCATTTATTATTCAAAAATTCAACAACAAAGAAGTAATCCCTGATATTTTATCTGCCTATCATAAAATTCTTCATCCCGAAATTGATAAAAATGCAAGAAATTAATCAAAGGAAATTTTTCAATTTTATAATTTTAATGCTTATGGCCAGCACATTTTGTCCATTAGTATTTAACAATCTGCCTCCAATTATCAGCAGTCACCATTTTTGGACAATTATATGGGGAATATCAATACTATTATTTCAGCCAAAAGTTTTATTTTCTAAGCTCATGTTGATTGTAATGGGATATGGATTATTTTTAATTTTCATGCTGATTACATTCTGGTCAAGCATGGATGAATGGAATATTAAGATGCTTTACAATGAATTCTATATTTTCTCAATTGGAATTTCAGTCATCTCCTATTTTCATCACACAAAAGATTATAAATCATTTGCTCTAATCACAAAATGGTCATTGATTTTTATCGGCATAACCGCCATAATGTCTATAATATCATCTTCCATTGATCCTATGTATGCAAGGAATCTTGGAGGTATTTCAAACGTCACTTCAATTGAGAGTGAGAGGGATGCTATTTTGGCCTTTAAACAATATGGAGGAGGGACTTATTCCACTGCAGGAGCTTTTATGTGTCTGTTTCCAATATTGATCTACTATTACAAAAACATAAAAATAAGCCTACTCAAAAAAAATCAAATTGTAATTTTTGCAATAATTCTTTTTCTTGCATTGATTGGCATGCAGATATTTACGAATATTATAATAGCTTTAGTTTTTAGCATTATCGCAATATTTGGCATGAAAAAAATAAAACAATCAATATTAATTATTAGTTTGATTTTTATAATTAGTATAATGATACCTAAAGGATTATATACAAACAGCCTACTTGCCATCAGTAGCTATTTTAAGGAGGATTCAGAGTTAAATTATAAATTTAGGGATTTATCTATTTATATTGAAACAGGCAAGGATGCCAACGAAATTAATACAGGGACTGGAAATAGAGCCGAAAGATATCCAATGTTATTGGAGACTTTTGTAAAAAACCCATTTGTTGGTTGCTATTTCTTATCTGATAGATTAGGAAATGGATACAAATCAGAGGGAGCTCATTTACATTGGATGAATAAGTTAACTGTGACCGGAATATTTGGATTTTTTATCTTCTTAGCAATTCCGTATAATTTCATTAAAACTAATTATCGGCGTTTTAATTACGACTATAAGTTTTATTATCTAATTGCATCGCTTTCAATCCTAAGTTATGGATTTCTGAAAGCAATAGCTGGAAGAGAAACATGGTACGCATTTTTCATTATAATACCAGGGATGTATTATTTACCATTATTAAAAAAGGAAAGAAAATGAATCTATGCAGAACAGTCCATTTAATGGAGACACTAATAATAATAATATCAAAAAAGCATTATACTATATATAATAATTTAAAATATTGCCTTTATCCAAATGTTATATTAGGGAGGAAAAATTCGTTTATGGGTATTTGTAAATTTCGCAACAAGCCCGGCGGTAAAATTACAATTGGAAATAACTGTTCTTTTTTATCTACATCAACTTCAAATTTAATCGGAATTAATAGACCTTGCATTATTACTACTCAAGACTCGAATGCCGAAATAGTTATTGGAAATAATTGTGGCTTTAGTGGAACAGTAATTGGTGCATTTTGCAAAATCGAATTAAAAAACAACGTACGATGTGGAGCAAATACACTGATTACTGATAGCGACTGGCATCTTGACGATCCACGCGCAGGGAAAGCGGCTCCAATTCTGATTGAAGAGAATGTATGGTTAGGAGAAGGAGTAAAAGTACTAAAAGGAGTCATTATCGGGAAAAACAGCATTATTGGAGCAGGGAGTGTGATTACAAAGAGTATCCCTGCTGATGTAGTTGCCGCAGGGAATCCGTGTAAAGTTATTAAAAGTATAGATAGACTGTGAAAAAGAAAATTAAAATCATTATAATTGGAGCGAATTATTATGGTTGTATGGCATCTAATAATAGAGTAAGAAATTTATTCGAGCCATTAACTTCAAATGAAAACTACCAAATTAAAAATATGGTAATAAATTGCAAAGAAAAGTTTACAACAACTGGTGAAGTTGACCTAAAAAAATTATCTTATAACTGGCATAACCCTTTATCATTCATTTCATTCATTTTTTTATATTTATTATTTATCTTCCAGGAAACAGATAAAAATAAAAACCTGTATATATATCACTATGGTTATCCATCAATTGAAGACATAATAATTCTAAAGTTTGCAAAAATACTCGGATTCAAGATAGTCTATGATATTGTTGAGAACATCTCTTATTTTAACAACAAGAAAAAGAGCTTCAAGATAAAATTCAAAAATTACACATCAAAAATTTTATTGAGGCAGTTATATAAAAATGGCGATTTGTGTTTTGGTATCTCAAAAAATTTGGTCAATTTTTTAAAAAAGATATGTAAAGACAAAGTTCCTGTGGTTCATCTTCCAATTAGTGTAAACATTGAATCTATAGAATCATTTGTAAAACCCTCAAAAGACAATTGTTCTATCAAAATTTTTTATGGAGGTTCATTTGGATATAAGGATGGTATTGACATTCTCATCAAAGGGTTTGAGTTAGCTTGCGATAATCATAAGAATATTGAATTATTATTAACAGGGAAAATTAGTAAAGAGATGAAAGACGAATTGCCACTTATAATCAAAAACTCCAAGTGGAGTGAACGAATTCATTTTTTAGGTTTACTCTCGATTAATAATTACTATGACACCATGGTAAATTCTGATATTTTATGTGTCCCTAGGGTTAACAGTGAATATGCAAATGCCGGATTTCCATTCAAGTTGGGGGAGTTTTTAGCTAGTGGTAAACCAATTATTGTATCTGATGTAGGTGATATTAATCAATATCTTAAAGACAAAGTAAATGCAATAATCATTAAAGCTCAATCAGAACAAGAAATATGCAAGGCGATAAGTCTTTTAATCGATGATCCAAGTTTGAGAAAAAAAATTGGCACTGAGGGAAAAGTTGTTGCAATTTCAAATTTCGCTTCCAATAAAGTAACCGGAATTCTTATAAATAACATATTATCGTTAAAAAAAGATTAATACTAAGCATGAAAATCCTATTCATCTCAAGTGGTAATTCAAGAAATGGGATAAATCCAATTATATTCAATCAAGGAGAAAGTTTAAAAAAGTATTTAATGCTGATGCTTTTGACCAATATGGATGTGGTGAAATTGGTGGAATTGCATATGAGTGTAATGCACATAATGGATTGCATATTGCTGAGGAAAGAGTCATTATTGAGGCCAATAACTTTAATGAACTAATTATCACCGATCTTGACAACTATACTATGCCATTTATCAGATATTGGAATGCAGATCAGGCAATTATTAGTGATACACCTTGTAGTTGTGGAAGAAATGGCAAATTAATAAAACAAATAATGGGTCGTACTTGTGATTATATTATTGGTCAAAATGGACAGTTTTTACATTGGGCCTATTTTTGGCATCTAATATTTGATAGTAATATCGCATCAAATAGAAATTTACAAAAATTTCAAATTGTACAGAACTCAGAATCTGAAATTCAAATTAAATTAGTTGCATCAGCTTTAAGTGAAGATGAAATAAAGTTTATTATTTCAAATCTAATTGAAAGAGTAGGATCAATGAAAATTACATTTACCTATGAGTCCAATATTGAAAATGCAAAAAATGGCAAATACAGACCTGTAATAAATAAGTTAATCTCACAAACATTATAATATCTTGAAAATACTTTTTATTTCTAGCGGGAATACCGACCTTGGTATTAGCCCAATTACTTTTAACCAAGGTGAGAGTCTTAAGGAACACCCAAATATCGATTTAGAATATTTTACAATTCAAGGAAAAGGTGTTCTTGGATATTTAAAAAGCATAATTCCACTCAGAAGAATAATAAAAAAGAATGATTACCAAATATTTCACGCTCATTACTCTCTTTCTGGTATTGTTGCAGGCATAGCTGGAGCCAAACCCCTAGTCGTTTCATTAATGGGAAGTGATACAAAAAAAAGCGGGTTTGAGTTAATGATAATTGCTTTTTTTTCTAAGTATGTTTGGAATAAGACTATTGTGAAATCTGAACAGATGAAAAATCAGTTTCGGAACAAAAGAATCATTGTATTGCCAAATGGGGTGGATTTTAATATATTCAAACCCCTTTCCAAGGAAATATGTCAAGACGAAATGGGATATGATAGAGACAAAAAACATATCGTTTTCTTTTTATCCAGTCCAAAAAGGAAAGAGAAAAATGTTGATTTAGCCATAAAGGCAATTTCCTTAATAAACGACCCAAAAGTTGAATTTCACGTCATTAACTTAGTTGAACATAAAAATATCCCGATGATATTAAATGCTTCTGATTTATTACTTTTAACCTCTTTCTATGAAGGTTCCCCAAACATCATTAAAGAAGCAATGGCTTGTTCGATTCCAATTGTAACAACAGATGTTGGAGATGTCAGAAAAATCATCAATAACACTGAGGGTTGTTATATTTCATCGTTTTGTCCCGAAAACATCAAAGAGTGCATCGAAAAATCATTATCGTTTAACAAAAGGACTGAAGGAAGAGACAATATATCTTACTTAAATAGTTCAGTTATTGCAAACAGTTTATATGATATTTACAAAAGCCTTTAAACATTAATTAAAATGAACAACTATTTTTTATACCAAGTTTCAAAGGATGAAATTAATGATATTTATAATTTTCATTATAAATACACTGGTAATAAAAGGTCAAAATATATTTGGGATTGGGAATATGGCTATTCAAATCCTCACAATTCAATATTGGTAGCCGTTAAAGTAAACAATAAAATTGTTGCAACACAGGGCATGTATACAATAAAAATTGCATTTGGAAATGAAATATTAAATTCCGGAAAAAATGAATCATTGCTCATAGATAATGAGTATAGAGGAAGAAGTTTGAGTACTTTATTATATCAGTATGCCATAAATGAGTATGCAAAATCAGACATCTCTTTTTTATGGGGATTCTCAAAAAAAGCAATTATCCCTCTTGAAAAAGCAAATTTCAATGTTTTTAAAAAAATCATGGGACGTACAATTTTGTCATTAAACTACCAACAAACCAGAAATTTGATATCAAACAAACGTTATAATATGTTTAAAAAAATGCTGTATCAAATTTTGATATTAGCCGGGACATTATATTCATACACCATCATGAATTTATCAAAACTCTTTGCAAAATGGGATCTAAGGAACAGTGAAATCCAAAACGAATTAAAAGAACCGACAGACATCATATCCTTATATCAAAACATCACAAAAAAACACCCTGAATTAATCTATATTTATCAAGATGAGGAGTATTTTAATTGGAGAATAAAGAACTCTCCAATTAAAATGAGCACCTATTTTCTATATGAAGGTGAGGATTTAAAAGGATATTTTTACATCAAAGAGCAACTCAATTTATGTGAATTAACCGATTTTGTATTTATTGAAAGGAAACACGGTCTAGAACTAAGAAATAGATTGTTATCGATTATTTCTGACAAAAAATTTGGCACAGTTTATTACACTGGAAACAAATTCAACGCACTAAACAAAGCTGCTTTTAACATTTTAAAGTCGTGTGGTTTCATAAAAATAAAAGGTCCCAATCATTTTGTAATCCGGAATTTTAATTTTAAAGATGAGTCAACACTATTAAATATTAAAAATTGGCATTTAAATGATTTATGGTCCGAAGGTATCTAATATATTGATTTATGATAAAAGTATGCTTAAGCCATGATATTGACAGAACTCGTAAAACGCATCAATTTATTACGAAATCGATATCATCATTGTTAAGACTTAATTTTCACGGGTTTGTGAATCAAGTTAAATCTCTATTCGATAAAGGCCAATATTGGACATTTGATAAGTTTATTGAAATTGAAAAGAGTCACAATCTTCGTTCTACGGTTTTTTTCCTTAATGAGTCCATGAATTTTAACTTACTCAAGTTAAAAACATATAAGTTAGCATTAGGTCGTTATTCTATCTACGATAAAAAAATCCAAGACATTATTCAGTGGCTTGATCATAATGGGTGGGAAATAGGAGTCCATGGATCGTACAATTCATATCTTGACAAAACGATGCTTTATAAGGAAAAAAAAGAATTGGAAAAAGTGGTAGGACATCAAATCACTGGAGTAAGGCAGCATTATTTGAACCTAATTTCTGACACATGGACATTCCAAAATGAAGTGGGTTTTAAATACGATTCTTCATGGGGATATACAAACGCTATTGGATTTAAAGAAGAAAAATACGTTCCTTTTCATCCATTAAATAATGCATTTTCGGTATTCCCATTGGTCTTAATGGACACCTGTTTTATGAAAACTGAAAACAAGTGGAATGAACTTGAAAGAATTCTTGATCTCTGTGAAAAAAAGGATGCTGTCTTAGTCATCAATTTTCATCAACATGTTTTTAACAAATATGATTTCCCCGGTTACAAAGAAGCTTACATTGAAATAATTAACAGATGTAAGAAACGGAATGCCTGCTTTTATACATTAAATGAATTATACAATAAAATGCTATAACGCAATTAGTTCTTATAATTCAATTATCTTTTTTTATTCGTTATTACTAAAACAGGCCATAATTCAGTTTTGTAAATAGAAACCAATAATAAAACCGAATCACAAAAGACTTTTGTTGAAATGGATATTAATAAGAAGTGATAATCTTTTCCTTATCTTGAAAAATCAATAATTTTAGCTTTAACTAATAATAAAAATGAAGATTCTGTTTCACATTGCACATCCTGCTCAATATCACATGTTCAAGCATTTAATTAAAAAGCTAACATTGGATGGGCACGAAATAAAAATTACCATTAATTCGAAAGACATACTTGAAGAATTGATGATTGAAGATGGTATTCCTTTTACAAATATCCTCCCCAAACGACGGAGATCGAATAATAGGCTTAATGCCATTCTGACTTTGATTAAAAAAGATATTCAGATTTTAAAGTTGCAATGGAGAGAGAACTATGATATGATGGTTGGAACCGAAGCGGCGCTGTCCCATATCAGTTGGCTTTTTAGAAAACCTGTTTTTATTATGTTAGAAGATGATGTCTCAGTAATTAAAAACGCAGCAAGAATTTCATTCCCATTTGCAAAACATATAGTATCGCCGGTTTCATGCAATCTTGGAAAATGGTCAAAGAAAAAAATTGCTTATAATGGCTATCAGAAAACAGCTTATTTACATCCTAAATATTTTACCCCTCAAAGAGAAATAATAGGAAAATTTATATCAACTAATACAAAATACTTTTTTATCAGGGTTTCAGGATTAACAGCGTATCACGATAATGGGGTTCAGGGGTTCTCAGAAGACATTCTCAGAAGAATTATTTCAAAACTTCAACCGTTTGGAAATATTCTGTTAAGTACTGAAAAAAAACTACCGGATGACTTGCTCCCTTTTCTATTCAAAACGGAATTGTCAAATATTCATCATTTTCTGGCTTTTGCAGAAATTCTTATTGCTGATAGTCAATCTATGTGTGTCGAAGCAGCCTTATTAGGGACTCCGTCAATCCGATTCAGCGACTTTTCAGGTCGAATTGGTGTATTAGATGAATTAGAAAATAAATATGGATTAACATATGGCATACACCCATCAAATGAAGAACAGTTATTCAAAAAAATAGATGAATTTCTTATTTTTAAAAATCTCAAGGATGAATGGCAGAAACGAAGATCTAATATGCTTGAAGACAAGATTGATGTGACTGCATTCTGGACATGGCTGATAGAAAAATATCCGGATTCTATTTCAGTTTTAAAGAAAAATCAAGATTTCCAATTTAATTTCAAGTAAATGAAATCAATTAAATTGAACTTTGGTTATGCAAACATCCAATGGTCTTTCGCAAAGATTAGTTTGAATTCGGGTAATAATAAGCTTATTCAATAATTTAACTAATATTATGATAAATAACATTCCAGAAAGCTTTCGAATACCTTTTTTCGATCACGATAAAAGCCTGTTAAAAACCATTCGTAATTCCAGTAAAAGAAGAAAGATGAATTTTTTTTATTTTGCATTTAGGAAGACGAGGAATATTATTTTATACAGGTGGGCATATTTTTGTCCTTTTAATTCCTGGCGTATACGTTTTCATCGTTGGCGTGGTGTGAATATAGGGAAAAATGTATTTATTGGTCCGCAGTGTTCTATAGACAATGCCTATCCTGAAATGATATTCATTGAGGATTATGTAGCCATAAATCAAGGGACAACTTTATTGGCGCACACCAATGTAAGATCGTATTTTGAAGGATTGATAGAATGTAAAGTATCGCCTATTCATATAAAACACCATGCTTTGGTGTCGATAAATTCTACTATTTTACAAGGCGTAGTCATAGGTGAGTATGCAGTTGTAAGTGCAGGGTCTGTAGTAATAAATAATATCAACCACTATACCATGGTCATGGGTAATCCGGCTAAGAAAATATTGGACTTTAAACATATGTTAACAAATAAAAATATTAATTCAAATTAAAAAATTATCGTTATGGAAAAATTTATTAAACATTTTGCAGCACAATTTGATGACACAGAAGTAACTGAGTTTAGAACAAACACAGTTTTTAAAGACTTGGAAGAATGGAGTTCTTTATTGGCTTTGTCGGTGATAGCCATGGTAGATGAAGAATACGGAGTGAAAATCAAAGGAGAAGACATCCGCAATGCCAAAACCATCGAAGATTTATATAATGTAGTAAAATCCAAACAATAACATGGCTTTTTTATCGGTACAAAACACTAAAATAATGGGAATAGCAGCTTGTGTTCCCAAACTCATCAATGAAAACAATCAATCGCCTTTGTTCAATTCGGAAAGTTTGGCTACCTTTATCAACGGAACCGGTGTAGAACGTAAGCGAAAAGCCCCTGCCTATACATGTACTTCCGATTTATGCGTAGCAGCGGCAGAGCAATTAATCAAAGATTTACAATGGAATAATGAAGATATTGATATTTTGATTTTTGTTTCTCAAACACCGGATTATGTCTTGCCAGCAACGGCTTGTGTTATACAGGAACGTTTGGGATTGTCTACCAACTGTTATGCTATGGATATATCCTTGGGGTGCAGCGGTTGGGTATATGGATTACAGGTGATTTCCTCTCTTTTACAAAGTCTTGATAATAAAGGCAAAGCCTTATTATTGGTAGGAGATACGATTTTAAAATTTTGTTCAGAAAGCGATAAAAGCACCTATCCTTTGTTTGGTGATGCCGGTACGGCAACTGCCCTAGAATATAATGAAAATACAGGAAAAATGCATTTCGATATGCATACCGATGGGAGTGATTATAAAACTATCGTTATTGAAGATGGTGGATTTCGCAATCAAGTAAGCGAAGACTCTTTTAAAATGCACCATCGGGGGGAAGGAATATCTTCTAATAATTTGCAATTGATTTTAGAGGGGATGGATGTTTTTTCTTTTGGTATTTCTAAAGCGCCTCAAAGTGTGAATGCTTTAATCGATCATTTTAAGTTGGATAAAGAAGGAATGGATTATTTTCTGTTTCATCAAGCCAATATGTTTATGAATGAAAAAATAAGAAAGAAATTGCAAATTTCCCCTGAAAAAGTACCGTATTCTTTAAAAGACTTTGGAAATACCAGCAGTGCCACCATTCCCTTAACCATGGTAACACAATTGCAAAAAGACTTACAAAGCCTACATCTAAAAAACATAGCTTGTGGTTTTGGTGTAGGCTTGTCGTGGGGTAGTGTATATTTTGAAACGGATCATGTTCTAGTACCTGATTTAATAGAAATTTAATATGAATACATTTAATCCATTTTCCTTAGAAGGGAAAACAATATTAGTTACCGGAGCATCTTCAGGCATAGGCAAAGCCATCGCTATAGTTTGCTCTAAAATGGGTGCTCGTTTGTTTATAAATGGTCGAGATTCTCAACGTTTGCAAGAAACATTTTTGGCATTGGAAGGTAAAAATCATATGAAATTCATAGGTGATTTAACCCAAACGGAGGCTATTAACGAAATGATTGAAATATTACCTCAAATACAAGGTGTTGTCCACAGTGCAGGAATTACCAAAAACCTGCCCTTTTCCTTTGCTACTAGAGAAAAAATGGAAGAAATAATGGCTATCAATTTTTTTGCTCCGGCAGAATTAACGCGTATGCTGTTAAAGGCAAAGAAAGTAGAGAAAGGTAGTTCTGTTGTGTTTATTTCTTCGGTGTCGGGTGTATTGTGTGCAGCCCCAGGTGGTTCAATGTATGCTGCTTCCAAGGGAGCCATTAATGGCTTGGTCAAAGGCTTGGCCTTGGATGTGGCTCCCAAATGCATACGGGTCAATTGTGTCAATCCTGGAGTTATAGAAACGCATATCTTTGACGAAGGCATTATTTCGGCAGAACAATTGGAAGAAAACAAAAAACAATATCCCTTAAAGCGTTTCGGTGCACCCGAAGAAGTGGCCTATGCAGTCATTTATTTATTATCCGATACTAGTGCCTGGGTAACGGGAAGTAATTTATTAATTGACGGAGGTTTAACTTTACAATAATCAATATGAAAGCATATATCAAAGCCATAGCCTATGCCTTGCCAGCAAAGGCGGTTACAAACGATGATTTGGTCCGGAATTTTCCGGAATGGACGGCAGAAAAAGTAGCCGATAAATTAGGAGTAAAAAAACGACATGTGGCAGGCGAAACGGAAACTGCTGCCGATTTGGCTACTCAGGCCGCCGAAAACTTATTCAATGAAAATCCCAACTTACAAAGGGATGCAATCGATTTTGTGCTCTTATGTACCCAAAGCCCGGATTATTTTTTACCTACTTCAGCATGCATCATACAGCATCGTCTGGGGTTACCTACGAATATAGGTGCATTAGATTTTAATTTGGGTTGTTCAGGTTTTGTCTATGGTTTGTCTCTTGCCAAAGGATTGTTATTGGGCGGCATTGCCAAAAATGTCTTGTTATTGACATCCGAGACCTATAACAAACACATACATCCCAAAGACAAAAGCAATCGTACCATTTTCGGAGATGCAGCGGCAGCCTGCCTTGTTTCTAACGAGGGTTGGGCGGAAATAGGTAATTTTTCCTTGGGCACAGATGGCAGTGGTGCGGATAACTTAATGGTCAAAACCGGTGGTATGCGTTACAAAGAAAAGGCAAACGACCTTACATTCGATGAAAACGAAAATCCTGCTTCTTCGGATTATCTGTATATGAACGGCAGTGAGATATTAAGTTTTACCCTCGAAGCCGTCCCACTATTGGTGGCAGACACTTTGCAGAAAAACAGCATGCAACAAGCGGATATCGATTTATTTGTCTTTCATCAAGCCAATAAATACATTTTGAATTTCTTGCGTAAAAAGATTAAAATAGAGGATGAGAAATTCTATTATTACATAGAAAATGTAGGGAATACCGTTTCCTCTACCATTCCCATTGCCTTATATGAAGCAAAAAAAGGAAATAAACTCACAGGAAATATCCTCCTTGCCGGTTTTGGCGTTGGCTATTCCTGGGGGGGAGTAACATTAAAATACGACAATGACAAATAGATGTTTTTTAACGAATGATGTTGAAACAACATCTATTGTGAACGGGGGATTGCGAACTGAAACAGGCATTAAAGTCTGGAAAGAAGGAATACCTCGATTACTTGATTTGTATTCAAAGTATAACATAAAAGCAACATTTTTTTTTGTCGCTGATTTTGCTGAGCAATATCCTGAAATTGTCCGAATGGTTCAACCGGCTGGACACGAAGTTGCTTGTCATGGATTAACGCATGATCACGAAAGGTCTTTTGATGTAATGTCATTAACTCAACAAATAAAGCATTTATCAAAAGCAAAATATATTCTTGAAAACATTTCTGGAGAAGAAGTCGTTTCATTTAGGGCACCTGCACTTCGTGTTAATGAATTCACACCACAAGCATTGATGGCAACGGGGTTTAAATTCGACAGTTCTGTAGCCCCACAGAGAATGGATATGTTTATGTCTTTGGGAAGTAAAAAAAAAATGGCATGGTTAAAAGCCCCCCGAACTCCATATTATACATCTGTAAACAATTTAGCTCGAAAAGGGGAAACCAAAATACTTGAAATTCCTGTGTCTTCATTTGTTTTTCCATACATTGGCACTTTTATGCGAATATTCCCAAATATATTTATTTGTACTCGACAATTACTCTATTGGGAAACAAAAAACACTGACAAAGTCATCAATTTTTTAATTCATCCAAATGAAGTCATAACGGAGGAGAATTTACACACAAAAACAGAAAGAAGAACGAATAATTACATTAAATATATTCTTTCCGATATATTACGACGTAAAATGAAGCAAAAAAATCTTAACGGTCGCTGTATAGAACTTTTTGAAAAAGAAATACAATTTTGGGAAGATAAAGGTTATGAATTTGGGCGCATAAAAGATATTTCAAACATTTATCCTTACTAATTCATCATTCCTTTAAACTAAATATGTTATTTAAAAGCTGAATTCACTAATTATTATGCTCTCATTTGCATTTCCAATTATTTATTCATGTAAAAATAAAAAAACAAATGGATCGTCAAAAATGGACGGTCTTTTTTTTGTCTACAATTCTCTTAATTAATCGCATACTATCTTTGAATTTCAACAAAAAAATGTATTTTTGTAAAAAAAATCAGCATGCTCAAACGAATCATAACTTTCTCCCTCTTTTTATCCTGCATATTTTGTGCAGCACCTGTGTTGAAAGCGCAACAAGTAGACGATTTCAAGGACCGTGGGGTAATCTATATCTCCTCCTTTAGTTTTGCAAATGGGTTTAACGAAATCAACTTTACGGAGAACAGAACCATTGACAATCGAATCACTGCGGTTTCGGCCCATCAAATGGTCGGGTATCAGTTTAACCCGTACTTTTCATTAGGGATGGGCATTGGTTTTGAAAAATGGAAACGAACCTCGTTTATTCCGTTATATGCCGATTTAAGGGCGAATATTTTATACGGCCGCTACTCCCCTTTTATCAGTGCCAATTTCGGATACTCCAGCAAATGGTACGAATCTCCTATCCCTGATCCAAAAAATTTGGTAATAGATGGCGCCACCGAAGGGTTATACTTTGCTGGCGGGGTTGGACTTAAAGTAATGTTTTCAAGATCTGCTGCGGGAATTATTTCGTTTGAATATAAGCTTCAAGAAAGTTCTATAAAATGGTCGGATGGACTTAATAAGGAGTATGAAACCTTAACAACGAATAGAGAAACAAGGGTCTTATACCAATTTATGGGTGTTCGGGTTGGTGTGCTATTTTAGTCGAAAGTCGAAAGTTTATAAAGTCCATAAAGGAAGATAGCCCATTAGTTTGTAAAGTCGAAAAGCCCGTAAAGTCGAAAGTCTGTAAAGTTAAATAGCCAACATTTTGAACCAAAATTTTCAATATTTCTCCCATTAGGGTCGGGGCAAAAAACATTGAAAATCTCTTTGAATCAACTTATGAAGATAGCTAATGAGTTTGTAAAGTGCCGAATTATAAAAATCTACGATTTTTTAATAATTCGAGCATCCTCGCAAAATCACAAAAATCGGAGATTTTTTGTTTTGCGGGATCCGTAAAGTGATATAGCAAATTTGAAAATTTATTCGCTATCGCTCATGAGGACGCTTCGCTTAGTTGATGATGAAGATAGCAAATGAGTTTGTAAAGTTGTAAAGTCCATAAAGTTTAAAAAGCGAGACAAAATAATATGCAAATGATGATATCAAATTGGATAACAAAATTTTCAATATTTTACTCCCCTTTAGGGGTAGGGGGCAAAAAAATATTGAAAATTTATCGGACAATATTAATCAAAAATATATTTTACAGAATACAATCTCTTGTTTTTATCATTTTTCCCACTAAATTTGCTTAAAATTACATTTATGAATAAATCGATTTTATTTCTTCTATTTCTTGCTCCGGCCATGGTCTTCTGTCAGCAAAAGAATGATTCATTGATTACTTGGTTTGAATCGTCCAATTTTATGGAGACTCCAACTTACACGGAAACTGTCGACTATTGCGAACGTTTGGTAAGTAGTTCATACATGA
Organism: uncultured Lentimicrobiaceae bacterium; assembly: GCA_964653595.1. Lineage (GTDB taxonomy): Bacteria > Bacteroidota > Bacteroidia > Bacteroidales > WCHB1-69 > JBAXTE01. The sequence continues at coordinate 36,644 of CAZZHH010000017.1, read as the reverse complement.
TAAATATGCTGAACATTGGCAAATCGGAGCGTGGGAAAGATATCCCGATGTTAATAGTAGATAAAAACGGATATAAATCCCCTACAAGCATACGTAAAAGTGGAAGAGTCATCATTTTCATTCAGGCCTGCGTGCATCCTGGAGAACCTGACGGAAAAGATGCAGGGTTTATGTTGATCAGAAACATTGTCAATCGGAAAATGAACATCAAAATCCTTGATTATGTCTCCATCATATTTCTTCCAATCTTTAACGTAGATGGGCATCAAAGATGGGGATCTTACAATCGGATTAACCAAAACGGACCCAAAGAGATGGGTTGGAGAACTACAGCTGCCAACTATAATCTAAACCGTGATTACTTGAAAGCAGATGCTATAGAAATGCAGTATTGGCTAGAGATGTACAACGAGTGGGAGCCTGATTTTATTTTCGACTGCCACACCACCGATGGCGCCGACTACCAATATGCCATCACTTACAGTCTCGAAACCAGCGGCAACTTGGATCCTGCGCTTTCGACATGGCTCGAAACCAAATATTTAGAGCCAATCACATATAAAATGGATTCAATTGGTTATCCGATTTTCCCTTATGTGATATTCAAAAACTGGCATGATCCAAGAAGTGGATTGATTAACTATGTATCACCTGTAAAGTTATTAAACGGATATGCTGCTGCTCGAAATCGTGCTTGTATGTTGATCGAGACCCATATGCTTAAATCATACAAAACAAGAGTTTTTGCAACCTACGAATTGCTTTTACGATCGCTTAAAATCTTTGCAAGGGAATGTGAGACGTTAATTGCTTTAAATCAAAAAGCGGATGCAATGCTCACTTCAAACGAAATGATGGAACAACCTTTTCCACTGAGATATACTCCTACAGGAGATTCATCCATCGTTCAGTTCAAGGGTGTTCATTACGATGTAGAAAAGAGCAATATCACTGGTGGAAATTGGTTTATTTATGACAGCATCCGCAAAGAGACCTTCTCCATCCCATATTACAAACAGCTGAAGGCAGAATCTATGATTACACTTCCTGCGGCATACGCAATTCCCCCAGAAATCAAGTTTATTGAGCCAATATTAAAAATTCATGAAATAAAATATTTTAAAATCAAAGAAAATATTACCGTTAATGGCGAAGTAATAAAATTTGACAAGGTTGAATTAAATCAAAAAAGTACAGAAGGAAGACAAACTGTTAAAGTCCAAAAGAACAACGTAAGTGAAGAACCCGTATTAATTCCAAAAGGATCGATTATTGTCCCCGTTTCTCAACTCAGGCTGAAACTGATTGCCCATATGTTTGAACCGGATTCCCCTGACTCATTCCTTCAATGGGGTTACTTCAACATCTACTTTGAGCAAAAAGAGTATGCCGAATCGTATGTGATGGAAAAGATGATGCGTGAGATGATGGACAAGGATCCTCAGCTGAAGGCAGATTTTGAATTAAAATACAATAGCGACAGTACTTTCAGAAACAACCAATATGAAATTTACAATTGGTTTTACTCAAAAACACCATACTGGGATCAAAAACTGAATGTGTACCCGATTGTTCGGATTCCGGAGCTTAAAACCCTTGAATTATTGGAATCGTATCGGAAGAATTCTCATTTGAAATAATTTGCTGATTTGAAGATGAACCGATTTGATGATTTGATGATTTGATGATGGGCGCGTTCCGAATTTTAAAATCTTTGATTTTTTTTAAAAATTCGTGGATCCTCGAAAAATGACGGAATCATAGATTCCTGTTTTTCAGGAAAGCGAGTCTAAAGTGGAAAGCAATTTAAAGATCTGATTTGAAGATTAGGCACGAGGAGCAACAGGATAATAATAAGTTTGTAAAGTTGAAAAGTTTATAAAGTCCATAAAGAGAGATAGCCAATTTAATGATTTGATGATGGGCGCTATGCAAGAAAGGTTAATGAATCAATTTTTATTATCTAAAGATAGATTATGAGCGACAAATAAACCCATAAACATATAAACCCATCAACTCAGAAACCCTTCCAACCTAATTCTTAGTAAACAGTTCATTCAGCTCTTGTTGGGTTGGTGGATTTTCTCCGGTTTTTGATTGAAGTTGATCAAATTTAACTACAAAATCACAGCCTTCTCGGAAACGACTGCAGCCGTAAGCTAAATTCCCTTTGAGCATCTCCCCTTCCCCACATTTCGGGCATGTTAATTTTTGAGGGGTTGTTGTTTTTTCTTCTGCATCTGCTTCGAATTTTGGATTAAATGCGGCATCCAATACAACCATCCCATTCTGTTTTTTCCCGTCAACCTCAAAGCCCTTTAATTTTGGGGATTTCCCTTTTGAGATGAGGGTGATCAGTTGTTTGTCTGTGAGTTTTTTTCCAAACTGGGCAAACTCTACCTTAAAAGTACAACCGGATTTGTATTCGCTGCATCCAAAAGCAGCATTTCCTTTGAGTATTTTGCCCTGTTTGCATTTCGGGCATGTTGCCGATTCTTCTGATTTTGGCTGTCCCGAGGACTTTTCTTTTGATTTTGTTTCCGATTTCGGGGATTCTGTTTTCACTTCATCCTGAGCTATGTTGATGTAGACTTTATGCTCCTTCTTCACTTCAGCGACCAAATCAATCACCATCTGTTTCATCTCGTCCAAGAAGAGTTTTGTATCATATTCTCCACGCTCAATCTGGCGGAGTTTTTTCTCCCAAATACCCGTCAATTCCACTGATTTTAGCAATTCATTCTGAATAGTGTTAATCAGCTGAACCCCCGTTTCCGTTGGAACTAAATTCTTCTTTTCCCGGGTCACATATTTCCGTTTAAAGAGTGTTTCGATGATATTGGCACGCGTGGATGGTCGACCAATTCCATTCTCCTTCATCAAATCACGCAGTTCTTCGTCATCGATTTGTTTTCCAGCCGTCTCCATGGCCCGCAGCAAGGTAGCTTCGGTGTGCATTTTGGGAGGTTGTGTCTGCTTTTCTAGGGAATCTGGTTCGTGTGGGCCGCGTTCCCCTTTTACAAATGTGGGCATCAATTGCTCCTCATCGGCTTCTCCCTCCTCTTTTTCAACCTCTTTCTTTGGGAAAAGCACACGCCAACCATCTTCTAAAATCTCTTTACCTGTCGCTTTGAACTCGGTTCCATCAACATCACCGATAACAGTGGTGTTGGAGACGATACAATCTGGATAAAAGACGGCGATAAAACGACGGGCAATGAGATCATAGACCTGTTTTTCGTGCAATAATAGTCCATTCGGAGGAACTCCGGTAGGAATGATTGCATGGTGATCGGTGATCTTTTTATCATCAAACACTTTTTTGCTCTTCCGAATGGGTTTTCCCAACAGCGGTGCAATAAAGTTTGCATAAGGATCCATATTCTTCAAGATGCCTTCCACTTTGGGATAAACATCATTGGGCAAATAAGTGGTATCGACACGTGGATAGGTCACCATTTTCTTCTCGTAAAGAGATTGAATATGTTTAAGCGTGTCATCCGCTGAAAACCCGAACTTCTTGTTACACTCCACTTGAAGCGATGTTAGATCGAATAGTTTCGGCGGTTGTTCCGTCCCCTTTTTCTTTTCAAAAGACACGATTTCAAAATCATGATTTTTGATGTTTTCCAAGATTTTGAGCGCATCCTCCTGTGTATCGTACCGACCTTTGGTGGAGTTGAAGAGCACTTCCCTGTACTTTGTCTTCAATTCCCAGTATGTTTTTGGCACAAAGTTCTGAATCTCCTCAAAACGTCTCACCAACAAAGCAAGTGTGGGAGTTTGGACTCTTCCGATTGAAAGAACTCCTTTTCCATTCGCATATTTCAGGGTATACAATCGGCTGGCGTTCATTCCCAGCAACCAATCACCAATTGCGCGGGCATTTCCGGCAGCGTAGAGCAAATCAAAATCGGCTCCTTCTTTCAGTTTGTTAAATCCCTCTTTAATGGCCTCATCGGTCAATGATGAGATCCAAAGCCGTTTCAATGGTTTTTTGCATTGCGCCTTCGAGAGCACCCACCGTTGGATCAGTTCCCCTTCAATTCCTGCATCCCCACAGTTTATCACTTCATCACAATCTGTCACGAGCGTTTCGATGGTTTTAAACTGCTTCTGAACCCCTTCATTATTAATAAGTTTTATTCCAAAACGTGGAGGTATCATTGGCAATACATTCAAATTCCACCATTTCCATTTGTCGGTATATTCATCGGGACTTTTAAGCGTACACAAATGGCCGAAAGTCCAGGTAACCTGATACCCGTTCCCTTCAAAGAAACCGTCCCTTCGGTTGTTTGCGCCGAGAATTCGGGCAATTTCCTTGGCGACACTTGGTTTTTCGGCAATACAGACTTTCATAGGATTCTTGGTTGAATTCAATTTTGAACAAATTTACGAAAAAATGTCATTAGCCTAATCAATTTGATAAAGCTAATCGGAATCATGAATAGATGTTCTGAAATATTCTTGCGGAGTCATTAGGCGATGAAAGCATATTAATACCTTTTTTTTTGAATTCACCCTATTTGAATCAGCAGAATTTTGTCCAAATGAAAAAAATGGTAACGATGAAATCGCCAATAAACATAAAAATCTTTTCATCTTTTTCTTTATTTTCATTAAAAAGTCAAAATTCACAGTTAAGAAACAAAAACTTGATAAGTTAGGCGCCTTATATCGTTCAACCCCATCTATCAAAGTTTAATCGAAATTGGGAGTACAAATTGGCATCTCACAGGTTTTCAACTGACTTCTTAATCTATTATAATATAAATCAAAGAATATTATCAATCATTTTTTTGATTTAAACATGTTTAGATAATATTTTGTATGCCAAATTGCATGAAAAATGGCAACAATGGTCATTGCAATACCAACTTGCACATGCCAGTATAGGACAGTTTTATACCAATCAATTACAAAGTCATAGTTTATCTGAATTACAAGAAAAAAACCAAAAAGACATGAGACAAGAAAGGTAAGGGTAAGAATAACATTCCATATTTTTCGATGGATGCCCAATTTGATCTTTTTTAGTTTCACCAATGTCCATGTAAAAGCATAAAGGCCAAAAGTAAATAGAGAAATTAAAATCAAACTATATGGTTTTTCTTTAGGCTTTGACATTTCTTCTATTTCAGACACAGAAACAGCGGTAGTATCCACTTCAGAATCCATGGATTTAAATTCATCTTCAGAAGAATCTGTTTCAGGTTCTTCGAGATTCATTTTTTGGTGTATGCATTTCTCTTTTTTGCATCCACCACATTTTGAATCATTGTTGTTAACCGCTAAAGTGGAATTATTTTTTGAACTAGACTCTTCTTTATCCTTTTTGATTTCAGTAGTCACAGAGTCTTTTTTGGCGGCAACTTCTGAGTAATCACAGATACCGTTATTATTGGCATCATTATGTGCACCGCAGCAACGAGCACCATTTATTCTACCACGATGACATTGGGCAGTTAATTCGATAGTATAGGTGAATAAGAAGATAAAAAACAGGGAGTAAAGCAATTTAATTTTCATTCAGCAGTTAACCTTTAATTTTCATTGATTTGATAAGGGTGGGGAGAGAAACAGCTTTAAAAACAGCAGAAGGAAGAAAAAGAGAATTAGAGAAATTGCCTTTTTGAGCAACAATCAATTCACTAGCTACTTCGCCATTTCCCAGATATTCAATAGATTTGAGAGGATATCCTTTTTTAAGGACATCGATATACTTACTAGAAGATTTAATAGCTAATTTAGGATTATTAGACATCATCTGCTTCATAAGTTGATTAAATTTTTCGAGATTAAAATCGTTATTAATTAGAATTCTTTCGGATATCCAAACAGAAAGTTTCTTTTTTCCTTCTATCCAAAATTCGTGACGTTGGGTATTATATCCTAAAACAGAAATTTTATCGATAATTTTTTTCACATCTACCGCAATTTCGGGAGATTTTTGAGGGTTAGGATTTTGCATTTCTTGCATTATTGCTTCTAATTTGGCTTTAGAGGCTGCTTGTTTCTCTTTTGGCAACTTGCTAACAATTAGTTCCATTTGCTCTTTAAGGCCATTAATCACACCTTCACGATATTGTTCAGGAGAACCACACCAATATGTCTTAAAAAAATTATTCATAACTGTAATTTTACGATTATCCAAATCGTAAATATAGGTAGCCTCTTTTGACCCAGAGCGCATTTTATTATTTTGAACTACAATTGTATCAAAAGTAGTTAACCCTTGAGGATTTGTTTTTTTTTCAATAAAAAGCCATCCGGCGAAAAGATGGTTGACAAGAAAAATAAGGGCAAAAAGCAACAGTGTTTTTTTCATCTTTAGATAAATAAATGTACTAAAAGGTAGATCACCTGTTCTTAAAATGTTTCTATTTCAAATATGAGTCAAACCATTTGAAAAATTCACGTTGCCAAAGAATTGAATTCTGAGGTTTAAGGACAAAGTGCGACTCCTCGGGAAAAAAGAGAAACTTACTAGGAATCCCCCTCATCTGTGCTGCATTAAACGCTTGCATACCCTCAGTATAAGGAATTCTAAAATCATTTCCGCCATGAATTACAAGAATGGGTGTATCCCAGTTTCCAATAAAACGATGTGGAGAAAAATCATAACTTTTTGGTTTTGGGTTGTTATAATATGCACCACCTAAGTCGTGATTGGCAAAGAAAGACTCTTCAGTAGAACCATACCAGCTTTCAAAATTGAACATTCCACAATGGGAGATAAATGCTTTAAATCTCTTATTATGATTTCCTGCTAACCAATATACCGAAAACCCACCATAGCTAGCACCTACAGCACCTAGTTTGTCTTTATTCACAAAAGGCTCTTTGCACAATGTATCGATAGCTGTAAGACAATCAATCTGATTTTGTCCACCATAGTCTTGGCTTATTTGATCGTTCCACTCTTGACCAAAAGTAGGCAAACCTCTTCTGTTTGGGGCTACTACAATATATCCTTTTGCTGCCATGATTTGAAAATTCCATCTATACGACCAAAATTGGCTGATAGCACTTTGAGGGCCACCTTGTGTATACAATAGAGTTGGGTATTTTTTATTTGGATCAAAATCGGGAGGATAAATCACCCAGGTTAACATTTTTTTGCCATCGGTAGTGCCGATCCAACGCTCTTCCACCTTTCCTTTTATCACTTTATCCATTTTTTCGGTGTTCACGTTAGAGATTTGAATTTCAGTCCCTGTTTTAATATCCACTGCGAAAATTTCGACCGGCATCGACATCGACATTTTAGTAGCTATTAATTTATTATTATTAACAAACTGAACATCGGTATAATCGTGTTTTCCTTTAGTAATTTGAATGATTTTTTTCTTAGCAATATCCAATTGGTAAAGCTGATAAGTAGCATGAATACCACTGATAAAAAAGATTGATTTATTATCCTTGTTCCAAACAAAGTTGGTTGAACTTTGGTCGAAATTTGCTGAATAATCTTCGGCTTTAGAAGTAGAGAAATTATAAATAAGGATTCTTTTTTTATCGGATTCAAAGCCAGCAGTTTTCATGCTATTCCAAGCAATCAATTTTCCATCTGGTGAAAATACTGGATCCAAGTCGTAACCAGGATTTGGTTCACTTATGTTGGAAGTTTTATCCGTAGTAAGGTCGTAAAGATAAATATCAGAATTAGTAGAAGTAGCATATTCTTTTCCGACAGATTTTTTGCATGCATATGCTATTTTATTACCCAGATTATTCCAAGATATCTGCTCCATTCCACCATCAGGAGTAATTGGGGCATCCCATCTTTCGTTTGGCATAATATCTTTTCCTTGATTATCTTTGGGAATTGGATATGAAATTACAAATAGATGACTATAAGACTGATCAGACCATGCATCCCAGTGGCGATACATTAATTCGGAATATATCATCGCATTTGCTTTTGGCAAATCAGGATAGATATCTTGAACCGTTGCATCAATTTTGACTTCGGAAGTAAACAAAATATTTTTCATTGTTGGAGAGTATGAAAAACCATTTACCCCAGATGCAATGTTTGATATTTGAGTTTTGCCAGTTCCATCCGGATTCATTTCCCATATTTGGGGCGTTCCACTTTCAGTTGAGATGTACCCAATTTTTTTTCCATCGGGGCGCCAAATTGCGTTAAACTCGCTATAGGTAGTCTCTGTTAGACGTTTTGGTTCGCCACCATTGACGGAGACGACAAATAAATCTCGATTTCCTTTGTTTTCAGATATATTATAGGTTGTAACGCCATACAATACAAAGTTTCCATCGGGAGATATTTTGACATCACTAATTCTTCCTAGTGACCAAAGAAATTCAGGAGTAATTCTTTCAGGCACACTTCTCTCTTTAAGACTTTTTGCTAAACCCACAGTATTATCTTTCTGTGCTAATACACTCAATGTGATAAATGCACAAGTGAATAAAATTATTTTTTTCATACGATATGCTATTTCAATCAATTTTTTTAGTTGTTAAAATTACAACTATTCTATCAAAAAATGATAATTTTACAAAAAATAAATCGAAAAAAATGATGAAAAAGGGTTTATATATACTTTACATTACTTTTCTTGCTCCAATTTTATTAATTTCTCAGTCCAATCCTCAATACGAATTAGCTCGAAGTAATTTTCCTGATCAAAAAATGTTGACCCAAAGTGCGATGTACATCATGTTTTCAACACAACACAAACAAGCATATTGGGTGGCATATCCGCTATCCATATCAAAAAGCACGAAGATAAAACGCACCAATAAATTTGTGGCCGATCCAGAAATAGCAAAAACAGGGCAGGCGTCGAATGCCGATTACAAAAGATCGGGCTACGACAAGGGTCATTTAGCTCCAGCAGCGGACATGAGTTGGAGTTTGAAGACCATGACGGAATCGTTTTATTTCTCGAACATGAGTCCCCAAAAACCACAATTCAACCGGGTGATTTGGAAGAATCTGGAAGAGCTGGTGAGAACATGGGCTAAGAAATACGGAAAAATATACATCGCCACCGGGCCTATCCTCGACTCCTTTATTGAGTATATCGGCAAAGGAAAAATCGGAGCTCCGACCTATTTCTACAAGACCATTTTATATTACAATCCCCCAAAACAAGCTAAAGCCATCGCTTTTATCATGAAAAACGAAGGTTCAACCAAACCGTCCTCCTTTTTCGCCGTCTCCGTGGATGAGTTGGAAAAACGCACCAACATCGATTTCTTTTACCAATTGCCCGATGAAGTTGAAAAAATTATTGAAGCAAATTCAGATTTTGATATTTGGTAAAAAAGTGATATTAATTAGTTTTTTTTCAAGATATATAGTAAAAAAAAAAGATAAATCAACCAAGATAACTATCCAATGAAACAATATTATTAGCAACAGAATAAATAGTTAACCCACCAACAGATTTTATTCCTGTTTTTTGAGATATGTTTTTCCGATGCGAAATCACAGTATTTGTACTAATATTCAACCTATCAGCAATCTCTTTGTTTGAATTACCATCAACCAATAATTTTAATACATCGATTTCCCTTGAACTCAAACTACTTTGTTGATTTATAGTTTTATCTATATTAGAAGACAAACCTATTGAATCAACCAGAACTTTTGTAATTTTTTGGGGTGAATCGTTGATGGATACAAGATCATCAAACATTGTAAGCATCTGTTTATCAACATAAGAATAAATAATTCCTATCCATTTAAGGGAACTAAAATCTTTCTTAAGGGATAAAAAATCTGTTATTTGATTTTGGATAACCATAGGGTTAATCATGATCAAATCTGATTTAACGCGCAAATAAATTTGTTGAAGGTCATCGAGATTGTTTGAATAATAGGTGTCAAAATGATAACTACCATTATTTATCACTGAAGTAACTCCCTCATAAACAATCTGTGAGGGTTCTACGATAATCATTTTAATTTTCTTTTTGCTCATCTACCTTCTAATTTTTTGAAGCTCAATTTTTTCCAACAAAGGTATTAATATCAAATCCTCTATTTGAGAATGAATATTTAAATCAAGTTCTAATTCAAACAAGCAAAAGAGTAGATTACGACGCAATTGTTGGTCATTCTCTTGGGGTAGATATTTTATTAGCAAATTTTTTAAATCTGCAAGTTTCTCCTCAATATCATCGTGATGTTCCTTATATACAAGTACATTAAAAGAGTCTGATTTGTTTTTTTGCTTGATATTTTTATTAATCAAATCAAGGGCATATGGGAATACTACTTCATTTTCATAATTTAAATGTTCTTTTACTTCGATAAAATAGTCATTAAAGAACTTATCAACCATTAACATCTCTGGATTTCTATTTACAGCATATATTTTTTTAATGTACTCTTTTATATGGGGGTATTGTTCGTTTAAATAAAAATTATGACTTTTGACAAGATAATTTATTACTGTTATTACATCTAGTGATGTTAAACCTTCTGTTCCTGCCGATTTTTTTCCATTAAATAAGTTTGCAATTGTTAAAAACAATGATTCTTGAATGCTATAATCATAGCATATTTGTTTTACCGTTTTATCTTGAACCCCTAATTTTATATCAAAATGTTCTAACATTAACAATAAATAGGGATTATTTGTGATTATTTCAGAAATTTTCATCTCAGAAATAATAATTTTATCATTCAAAATCATTGGTAATCTATTTTTTTAAACATATTTTTTTCAAAATCAACAATTTTATCCGTTAGTGCACATCCAACCCATACTGCATATAAACCAGATGTTCCAAGGTTTTCAGGATTTCATCCATGTATTCCCTTACGGCTTTGACGCTTCCAGGCAAGGTATAAACCAACGTGCCACCCATGATTCCGGCAACACTTCTGCTCAGGGATGCGTTTGGTTTTTCCATCCCGTAGCGAACTCTGATCACCTCCATGATTCCCGGAATCTCTTTATCCAGCAACGGTCTGATGACATCTGGCGTGATGTCTCTTGGGCCAATTCCAGTTCCGCCCGTGGTGAAGATGACATCATACTGATCTTTGTCCATCAGACAGAGCTGACGCAATTGCTCTTCGTCATCTGGGATGACCACCACGTCCACTTCAATCAACTTATTTACCTTTTCAAAATGAGCGGTGATAATCTTTGCGATTTCAGGACCGCTTAAATCTTGATATTCGCCCGAACTGGCTCTATCACTAAGGGTGATGACCTTCACCTTATAGACTTTGGGATGATATTCCAACACATCGCCGGCTTTCATCGTTCCACCTTTGATCACCTTTGCAAAAATCCCTTCTTTTGGCATCACGCAGTTGCCCACTTCTCTGTATATCGCACAGCCGTCGCCATGGCATTTCTTGCCAATCTGGGTGACCATCAGTTCCAAGTCATGATTTTTAAAGATGTCCAACGGGGATGTTTTGAAAAGAATCACTCCTTCCGTGGTAATGTTTTCGGCAAACTCGCCATATTGAATCTCACGTTTTGCTTCGAGTGAGAACTTTTCAAAACTCTCCCTTCCAAGCAAACTAATCTGACGGTGCCATGTTCCAGAATGAGCGTCGCGATTGACCCCAATTTCGCACAATTCGATTGAATCTACCGGTTTTTTAACCGTTCCTTTTTTCTCCGAAATATTGACTGATAATATCTTGATTGTTTGCATCTTAAATGTCCGTTTTAGTTTTTTCAATTAATGTAATCCCTTCAATCACCATCGCTTTATCCACGGCTTTACACATGTCATACACGGTCAGCAAAGCGACACTCACACCGGTCAGCGCTTCCATTTCAATCCCAGTCTGTCCGATGCATCTCACTTCGCTGAAAGCCACCACCCCATCTTCGCAAAGTTCGGTCCTGACGTCGGCTTTGGTGATTTGCAGCGGATGACAGAGCGGAATCAGCGAGGATGTCTGTTTTGCCGCCTGAATTCCGGCAATATTGGCAATGGTGAGCACATCCCCTTTTTTCATCTGGTTCTCTTTGATCAGTGGAATGGTCACGGCCGAAAGTCTGATTTTTCCGGTCGCTTTTGCAATGCGCAATTGGGGCGTTTTATTGCCTACATCCACCATGTTTGCTTTACCCTGATCGTCGGTATGTGAAAATTTATCCATCTATCCTCCTATGTTATAAAAATCTCCGGTATTGTTGTAGGTTCCGCATTTCGGCTTCTTTTCGATAGCCAATCGGAACGCTTCTTCAATTCCAAATTCATGAATATTGTATGCGATATCGTTGAAAAGACACGGTTTCAAATCCCCGTTGGCCGTCAACCGAAGTCGGTTGCATTGACTGCAATTGCCGCCATCGCCACCTTCCACCACCGAGAATTCGCCTGTATTCAGGTTCATCTGATGAATAAACCGGACCTCCAGCCCCTGTTGCCGACAAAATTCCTTCACCGCCAACGCATCAGGCTCATCGGCATTTTTCCAGATCACACAGTTGATTTTAATGGGCGAAAATCCCACTTTCTTGGCTTCCATGATCCCTTCCAATGCCTCTTCCAAACTTCCTCCACGGGTAATTTCGCTGTATTTTATTGGATCAAGAGTATCCAGACTGATGTTTATGCGTTGCAAACCGGCTTCTTTAAGCTCTGCCGCAAACTTCTTCAGCAAAATGGCATTGGTGGTCATCGACAGGTCATCAACCCCTTGAATGTGGGCGATTTTTGCAACCAAATCCACAATTCCTTTGCGCACCAGCGGTTCTCCTCCGGTGATTCGGACTTTGGTGATTCCCAATTTGACTCCGGCTTCAACGACTTCAACAATCTGTTCGAAAGAGAGAATCTGACTGTGCGACAAATGATCGACACCCTGTTCGGGCATGCAATAGGTGCATCTCAGATTGCAACGGTCAGTAACCGAAATCCGTAGGTAATTTATATTTCTATCAAAGTGGTCTAACATCGACTAATTCTCCTGCTTTTAATTCATGAACACCCAATGGGATAAACATCATCGAGTTGGCGTATCCGAGTGAAAAGATATGGGCTGAACCATGATAATCAGCGGGTTCAACCGTATTGTCACTCAACATATTACTTGGCACAATGGCCAATCGCTCCGCTTTTTTTCTTCTATAATCGTGTTTCAAGGGAAGTTTAAATGTACGTACCTCCGCGCTGACTCCCATCATATTTTGAATCAGCGGTTTCGCCAACAATTCAAACTGAATGAATGAAGAGACTGGATTACCGGGCATTCCGAAACATATTTTCCGTTCACCCACTCCGAAGGTGGTAGGTTTTCCGGGTTGCACGGCCACGCTGTCGAACAGAATCCGAATACCGTTTTTCTCCAAGGCGGCACTTACAAAATCAAAATCGCCCATGGAAACCCCACCCGAAAGCAAAACGATATCGTTCTCGTCCAATGCCTTGGAAATCAATTCCACGGAATGCTCTTCATCATCTTTGGCAATGCCCATATAATTGGCAATCGCGCCACTGTTCATCACTTGGGTCACCATCTGATAGCCGTTGCTATTTCTGATCTGTGATTTTTCAGGTCTTACATTCGGTTCGACCAACTCGTCGCCAGTGGCTATAATGCCCACTCTAGGTTGTTTATAAACTTTCACATCCACCGCTCCTACAGCCGCCAAAATGGCAATATGTTGCGGTTTGATTACCGTTCCTCGGGTCAGAACCACCTCCCCAGTTTTGACATCTTCGGCCAAATAACAGATATTCCGGTTGGTGGACTCCTTGGTGAAGAGGATTTTCCCTTCGGAAATCACCTCCGTATGTTCCACCATGAGGACACAATCGGCTCCGACCGGAAGTTTGGCCCCCGTCATGATTTTGGCACACTGGTTTTGAAAAATCTCCTGTTCGGGGAATTTTCCCGCAGGAATAATCTCTACCACGTCCAAAACATTAGCAATATCAGCCATACGGCAAGCATATCCGTCCATGGCAGACTTATCGAACGGAGGCATATTCATATCAGAAACCACATCCTGAGCCAACACCCTGTTCAACGAGTTAAGGATGGAAACCTCTTCCTCTCCCACGATAAAAGCGGAATCCAAAACGGTCTTGAGTGCATTTTCAAACGTAATCATAGGTTGTTGTTTTATATTGTCGGGACTTCTGAAAATTCATTTTTCAGCGTTAGACTGCAAAATTAAAATCCTCATTTACAAAGGTAAACTGCGGTTTTAATTTATTGTCTGCCTCAAAAAATTGAATTTTGAGAAACCCTCCACAAAAGTAGTCTTTTTTTGGGAATCGTGAAACGATTTTCCGTGATCTCAATATAATGGAGTGAAATGGGAATACAGAAATTATGAGTTATGAGTCCCGAAAAATAAAAAATCTACGATTTTTGTAGTTTTTCGGGAAGGCGAGTCTAAAGTAGAATGAAGACTGAACGAAGGCTGAGTCACGCCGGAGCGTGATAAATTTAAGTAGAAGACTGAGTTTGAGAAGTATGAAATAAAAATTCTTAGTGCCTTGGTGTCTTAGTGGCAAAAAACAAAAGGGATTTAAAACTCAAACCGGAGTTCCCCGAGGATGAATCTTCCGGGGGAAAGATATCCTTTGCGATCGATGTAATGGCTATCCAACAGGTCCTCGGCAGTGATGGCGACCCAAAAATGTTTGGATATCCGTTTGGAAAGCTTGGCGTTGAAAAGGCTGTACGCTTCTACAATCTCTACATTTTCATCGTCGTACCACTGATCTCCGTTATAATTGTACGAGAGTGACAGATTAAAGCCCTTGTAGCTAACATCGGAATAGATACCCAGAATATGCATGGGGACTTCCGCCAAAAATTTCCCGGACAGTTTGGTCACTTCCGGATTGTTGCTGTTCATGGCTCCGATCTTGCTCGAATTGAAAGTGTAATTTATCTGGAAGTTGAAGTATTTTTTCGGTTTCCAACTTACCAAAAGGTCCGTACCAAAGATATCCACATCGGCGATATTTGTTTTTTGGAGTACGGGCAGCAATGCATCTGCACCCACATCCACCGAATCGCCTTGAGAGACAAAGTATTGGAAGTCGTTTCCGCGACTGTAATAAACCACAGCTTCCATCTCCAATTGTTTAAACAACATCGTTTTAGCGCCAAGTTCGTAGTTTATCAGCCGTTCCGGGAACAAGTTCGGATTAGCCATTTTGAACCCTTTTCTGATTTTTCCCGACTTGGTCATATCCTCGATTTTTGGAGGCAAAAACCCCTTCGAAATGGAGCTGTAAATCATGGTAGTATTGGTAATATCGTATGAAAGAGATAATTTTGGGCTGAACCCGTTCCACTGCTTGTTTTCAAAAGTTTCGTTCACTGGCACCAAAAACAGCGTGACCGGTGTGGGATCCGAAACAGTTAAATTTCCATCAAAAAACCAAGCCCAGTCGTAGCGGAAGGCAATCTTAGCGTTCAATTTATTGGTGATTTTATAATCATCCTGCAAAAACATTCCTGCAAAAATCAAGTTCCCTTTATAGGTGATCTTGTCGGTGGAAGTGTAATACAAATCGGTGGCATCCACATCGCCCTGCCGCACCTCCACCCCTCCGCTCAGCGTGTTGTTCTTGATCGAAGGAAGATAGTTTGCAATCAACTTCACCCCGCGGTCGCCTTTCAGCGAGCTGGTTTCGGAATATTGGTAGAGACCTGAAGTGTTGACATTTTCATTTTGTCGGAAATAATCCTCGATGTTGGAGAAGGCCAAAATTGACAAATTCAGGTTTGGTGTAGCATAATTATGTTTCACCCAAAAGATGGTGGTATTGTAGCTGTTATAGCTCCCATACGGCTCCCAGACCTTGATTCCTTCGCCCCGTTTATCCAGGCTATACAACGCTCCGATCTGCGTGGAATGCCTGTTGTTCCAAGTGATTCCAGATTTGAAAAGCGCCGATTGTTCTTGAAGGTAGGTCTTTTGGGCGATTGGGGAAGGCTCGTTGGTTGGAAAATAGATGTATCCATCGCCGTATCTGGCGTTCAGGTTCAGATCCCAGTAATATTTGATGCAATTTTTGTTGTTGCGGCTTCCCAAATACAAGGTCCCGCCTCCGGTGTTGTAGGTTCCGCCAAAAAGGGTCAACGATCCTTCCAACAGTTTCTGGGGATTCCGTCCCTGCAGGTTGATGCACCCACCCATGGCATTCATCCCATATTGAGCCGCATTTGGGCCTTTCACCACCTCGATCCTCGACAAAGAAGAGGATGACATCATATTCCAATTTACCCCTCCACCAGCCAGTTTATTGAGTGGAACACCGTCCAGAGCCACCAATACAGAAGCGCTGTTGGTGAGCCCACGCATAGTGATGCTGGCGTTTTTGGAGAAAATTCCCCAACTTCGGTTGACATTGATTCCAGGCACTTTACGTAGAAAGAGATCAATATTTGTTGAAGGAGTTGACGAAAGTTCACTTTCCGTAATGGTGCGGGCAAATACTGGCAACTCTTTTTGTGATGTGTTGTTCAAATCAGCGGAAACGATGACGGAATCCAAAAAAATGGTCGTTGGGATCAGTATTACCTTAATATTGGTGGTTGAGATTGTGTTGAGATTTATCTTTGCAGAATGATATCCAACATGGGAAAATGTGATCACCGAAACAGCTTCATTTTTTGAAAACGAAAATTCACCATTTTGATTTGTGACTGCCAATGTTTTGTATTTCTCATTGATCACATGAACATTGGCAACAGGTGTTTTCCCGATCGAATCATACACGATGCCACTGTATGTCTGAGCATATAATTTTCCGCTAATAAAATGCAGGATAACGATGATCGATAACAGGCAAAATTTCTTCATAAACTATCTGTTGAGCGGTTGAAATTTAAGATCCATGGTCATATCCCCGCTTTCGGCGCCATCCACTTGGGTAAATTTTATCAACCCTTTATAATCGCCACGGATAAATGAGTAAACCTGGCCCGGAGCCACCATTTTACATTTTCTTTTTCCCGACTGGTAAACAAAGGTGTTTGTGATAATCAAACTGTCATTCTGGCAATTGTCGAAATCTGTTGCCGTGAGCGCAGTTTGGACAAAGCGTGCTTCGTTTCGGGCAGGCCAAGAGGTGAAATCAAAAATGGTGGATAAAATATTGGCTCCTGGCGATGCAAGTGTGTTCAAATCAGCGGTGTTATCGTAATAGTAGCACAAATCAATCAAATTTGAGGCATTGGCCCCGGTTGAAAGGGTGTAAACTGAATTTTGTGAAATGGAATAAAAACTACCAGAAGTACCATTTTGTTGCGCTCCCAAATGAATTCCAGAGACAGAGTTGATGGGACCGAACTGCCAGCCTGGTTTTAATCCGATGGCTAGGGAGATGCTGTCCCACTGCAAATCCTTGTTTCTGACCTTAAAGACCCATCGTTCCTGCGTTGCGAGTCCTTTGGTCAGGGAAATCTCTTTGGAGAAAGCATTTGTGTTCAATCCGGAGTCTACGGATGTGACATTTTCCCCGTCATAAATCTTGAAATTGAAAAGAGTGATGGAAGAACCTTCCGAAGTGGCAAATACCTTAATCTTAACCGTTTGGCTTAAGCTTAAAACCGTATCGACACTAATAAAACCCGATTCAACTGCAAAGCGAATAGTCGGCTTGACCTTTTCCAATGATTCCTCCTTGCATGACTGAAAGGTTGCAATCAATCCGAAAACGCCTAAAACAAAGAGCAACCGCTTCATTCGTTATCCCTTTTTGGAAGGAAAAAGTTTGCTGATCCCAAATCCCGAGATGGCACCTGCCATTCCAAAACCGATATGTGACAACAAGGTAATCCCGAACCCGAATTTCAAAAACGACCCGTAAGGATAACCGGTCACGGATGTGGTAATCAGTCGGATCAAGGGAATCATCCCGTATCCCAACGCACCCACCAACAAGATGAAAACCACCTTATATCTGCTTGATTTTGAAATATTCATCAGAATATCAGCCACTAAACCGACAAAAAGATACTCGACAAAGATGAATGGATTGGCGAACCCCAAAATCCCAAACGCAAGAATAGTAGAGGAACCGGCAGCAAATGCGAGTCCCGAAAAACGGGTGTGCAACATGGAAGATGCACCAACCATCAATGCCATATAGATAAACCCCTGATGTCCAGGAATACCCAGATGGAGGCGCAAACGGGCATGGATAACCATGGCAACGGCACCAATCAGATAAAGCAAGATGTATCTTACCAGACTGTTGGAAAGGCTAATTGGAAATAGACCGGATGATGTCCTTTGAGATGTTTGTCCATTCATAATCGTTATTTTTTGATGTTTCTATAAAAAGTACTTTTTTACTATTTTTCAGCACAGGGCGCCACCACTCTTCCAAGTGAATGTATCCGCCAGTTATTTCCGCGCCCGTTTTCAGTTCTACAATATGATCGATGTCTGCGATATTGAGGAGATTCTTCACTTCAAAACCGCCTTTTAGTTCACGCATTCCCTTTACATAGAGAAACCGGCCATCGTTACCATGTTTGCGAAGTCCGACCGCCGCCAATGAACCGATGATTCCACCTTTGGTTCCGGTGTATCCTTCCAGAAAGGCAACGCTTTTGGATGCAATCTTCCGTGCCTCGTCCATGGTCAATATCTCCGATTTGGCACGATTTCCCCAGTTTTGGATTTCGGGAATCACCTGATCAAACGGGATGACACACAAACCGGCATCGGAGCCCTCTGCACTGTTATCAATCAGATAGCTTTCGCAAAGCTGACGCAAATAATCGATATCCAATGTGGAATCCACCGTGATGCAAGCGGCGCTGTTGTGGGAGGTGTATGGAATGCGGGGATCGAAAAGCAACTGATGGCGGGTGACATCGCAATAGGTGGTGCCTTCCAAACGGCCAAGCTGTTCGCCCAGCTCCCTGGCCCGAAATCCAGTTCCTCTGCTCTGAGCATTGTCAGTATCATCAATTGCAATCAATATCTTCATTTATTTTTATCTTTTTTACAAATTTAATAAAAATAGCCGTAATAATCATTTTTCTTCATTTCTTGAAGTTTATAATGCTAAATCTATTAAACTTCATTTCAATATTATTTTTTTAATTGAAATATAATTTCTAATTTTGCGAGTTGCAAAGATATGCATAACGTTTAAAATAAGCAAATGAAACATCGATTAATTATCCTGTCATTATTTTTCGGAGTGTTGGCGATCATTCTTTCGGGATGCAAGAAAGAGGACGAGAACTCAATTCCTACTCTCACTATCAAAACTTCCACTGGATATACCTGTGACGGATCTTTTCTAAACAATCATAAAGCAAAATTGGGAATTGTTGCAGATGGTGGCGGAGAGAACATCACCAATTTAGTGATTAAAATAACAAAAAACGGAAACACTACCACATTAATTGACGAAGGGCATAATGATGCGACGCTAGATATCACAAAAGAGTTGCAGCTGAGTCAGGGAGACAGTCTCTACTGGAACATCACGGTGATGAACAAAGACCGTCAATCTGCATCTGTGTCATTTTTCACACGCGACACCACGCTCTCTTATGGTGAAATCTGGTCTTATGCTGGAATTCGGATGGGCATGCAAAGTTCAACCATCGGTTCCTATTTCGACCCATTCACAGGCACCGTTTACAACGCAACAGAAGCTACCGCCAATCAAGGGAATGTTCATATTTTGACCTATTATTACCTCTCAAGTGGAATTCCATCCTTCACTTTTGCTTCTGCGGGAGATTCCGATGCCCCCACCTATTTGCCAGCAATGACAAATTGGAGTTTAAAAAATTATACCGATTGGGATTATGTAACCGTAGTTTCAACCTCCACTTTTGACGCCTGCACTAATGACAGCCTGTTGGTTGCAGCTTTTCATTCGGGAGCTGGCATCAGTAGTCGGAAATACAAATGGGCCGATGCTGGCAAAGTGATTCCGTTCAAAACCACCAATAACAAGACCGGTTTGATCAAGGTAAATGCCATCAGCGGGGCCGAATCGGGGTATATTGATTTTGATATTAAAATTCAGAAATAAATCCAAAACTATATAATTTTCTTCATTTATCCGGCCCCTCCGGCTTTTATCGGGATAAATTCCGAGAATGAAGAAAATCAGTAAAAATAAAATAACAAAACAAAAACAAAGAAAAAATGAAAAAAACATTACTATTTTTATTTTGCTCAGCGATCATGGGCATTGCTTCGGCACAAGACACCATCGCAGCATGGACTTTCCCAACATCAATCAAGACACCGACAACCGGGCTCAGCATCAACATGGGTAGATTTATCGGAACAGAAGTTGATTCAATCAGACCAATCACATTCACTACAGGTCAAGTCTCAGGCGACACTGCAGCTACCACGATTGGTTGGAACAATGGCGTGATGACCAAATATTGGATTTTAAAATTCAAAACCACCGGTTACACCAACATTAAAATTTCTTCAAAACAACGTGCTGGCAACCAAAACGGTGGCGGTCCAAAAGAGTTCTTGCTCCAATGGAAAAAAGGAACCGCTGCTTGGGCAAACGTAATTGACGACACCATCCGCTGCGCCAACGACTGGACTTCGGGCGTTGTAAACGAAGCCACGTTTCCAGCAGGTGCAGATACTGCAACTTCAAATATCTCTGTAAGATGGGTATTGGCAACAGATTTAAACATTTCTGGAACAGCTATCGACACCTTGGCTGTATCGAAAATCGATGACATCATCATCACAGGAACCGAAGTTACAACTGGATTAACTGAAGTTTTATACTCAGCAACTAACATCAACATTTATCCTAACCCATCGACTGGTTTGGTAAATATCGTCAGCAACGACATGTTAGAATCTGTAATGGTTTACAACCAACTCGGAGCTGTAGTTTTTGATCAAAAAAACACACCGATGACCACAACCATCGATTTATCAACATTCGGCCGTGGCATCTATTTCATAAACCTTCGTGATAAAGAGGGTGAAACAACCAGCAAAAAAGTGGTAATCCTATAATTCATTTATATATTCTCAAGCCCGATGGATGCAACTATTGCTGAAATCAGGCTTTTTTACGGGACTTCTAAAAATTCATTTTTCAGCGTTAGACTGCAAAATTAAAATCCTCATTTACAGAGGTAAACTCCGGTTTTAATTTATTGTCTGCCTCAAAAAATTGAATTTTTAGAAACCCTCTTTATTCAAAAAAGACAAACAGCAACCACTGAATAACTATATCACCTATGCAAAAACACATTCTTTTATTCGTTTTCACAATTCTTGCCAATTTGGCGATGGCTCAACATGAGCTAAAGGGAACCATCATCGACGGTTCCACCAACAAACCCATTGCAGGTGCACATGTTCAAATTGGGGGCAATCATGAGATTATCACCACCAATAGGGAAGGTGTTTTTCTTTTTAAAATTACAGAAAATGGTGTGAAACAGATCGAAGTAACACATGTTTCCTACGGCAAGAAGTCCGTTACAGTAACCACCCCCAACACTGAACCTCTAATCATCACCCTCGTACCTGTGATCATAGAAATCAACCCCGTTATTGTCTCGGCGACCCGAAGCGAAAACAATCTGGAGAATATTCCTGCCAAAGTGAACTATATTTCCTCCACCCAAATCACCATCGATCCTGGAAAATCGTTGGATGATGCGTTGCAGAACTCTTCTGGCATATATGTAAACCGTAACTTCGGGATTCTTTCCGCCAAATCTTCCGTGAGCGCCCGTGGGTTGAGTTCGAAGGACCAATCAAGGATGTTGGTGCTTGTTGACGGCGTTCCCGTGAACAAAACCGATGGCGGTGGCGTAAACTGGAACCTTTTCAACAAAGCCACCATCGAATCGATGGAAGTCCTCAAAGGCCCTGGTTCGGCACTGTATGGCAACAACGCCATGGCCGGAGTCATCAACATCACCACAAAGAAACCGACCCAGCCCATTCAGGGAACCGTCGGGTTTGAATATGGCACCTACAATACAGGTATCGGCCGGTTCAACGTGATGGGACGCACCAACAAAAATCTGGATAAAGGCCTCTACTGGATGGTTTCCGGTCTCTGGAGCAAAAGCGACGGGTACATCACCTACCCCGAAAACCTTCGCACCGACTACACCGTGAAAACCTACATGAACGAAATCGGAACACTTTCCAAAATCGGCTACGATATCAACAAGAACCATAACATTGAATTCAATTTCACCTACTACGATGACAAACACGGCGCTGGTGACAAAGTTTACGAAGAGGACGGTTCATACAGCAAATACAAAACCTACCGCTATGCCATGACTTACAAAGGAAAAGGATTGAAAAGCAACTGGATTGTCAACGCATTCTGGCTCGACGAATATTACGGCAAACTGAATGAAAGTATGAAAGACCAAAGTTATCAATTGTACGACGTCACCTCCAACCGTAGAGATTTCGGACTGTTGGGCAACTACAATTACGATCTTGCGAAAAACAACAAACTAACCGTTGGGTTCGACCTCAAACAAGGCAGTGTGGACGCCGCGGATGTTTACTATTCGTCCACGGACAAAGTCATCAACCAAGGAAAAATGGACTTTATCGCCGGTTATGTGCAGGATGAATGGGCGTTGCTGAAATCGAAGCTAAGAGTGCAGATCGGCACCCGTTTCGATTATGCCAACTATCACGACGGCGCCTTCTACATCGAAACGCCATCCCAATCGATCAGCTACCTAAGGATGTATGAAGATTTGGAGATAAAACCCGCAAAATGGCAATCGGTCAGTCCCAAAATCGCATTGCAATACGAACTCTCGAAATCGGTCCGCACCTTCGCCTCCTTCGGCATCGGGTTCCGTCCACCCGTCTTGGACGACATGTGCCGCAACGGCAAGATCAGCGGCGGATTCAAGGTGGTCAACCCGAACCTGAAACCGGAACATATCCAAACGGCTGAATGGGGTTGGAAAATCAACTGGAAAGACAAGATCGCCCTCACGCCTTCGGTCTGGTACTCGTTGGGAACGGATTTCATGTATTACGTTTCCACCGGCGACAGCGCCTTCACTACAGGTTTTTGGAGTCCCGTGCTCCGAAGCGAGAATATCTCGAAAGTGGAACTGTATGGATTTGAATTGGATGCCACCTACTCCATCAACGACCATCTCACACTTTTTGGAAACTATGCATACACCCAAAACAAAATTCTCAAATATGAGCTCATGAATGGCTCCAAGCTCACCGATTTAACCGGAAAACACCTCACAGATGTCCCAAACCACCAGTTTATGATTGGAGGAACCTGGCGCAACAAAATTGTCAACGCTACAATCACCTCCAGATACGTGGGCGAACAGTGGGTAAACGATGCCAACATTGAAGATTCAAAATATGGATTGGCTCCCAAATACGCTTCCTACAACCTCACCGATGTGAAATTATGGCGAATGGTGGGCAGACATGTTTCCCTTGGCGCCAGTATCATCAACATTTTCGACCACATTTATCTAACCAGCAAAAGCCAGATCAATCCGGGAAGGATGATTTATGGGGAGATTAAGTTGATTTTTTAAAAGATAGAAACTGATTTTCAATATTTCTACCCCAACCCTAAAGGGGGCGTATTGAAAATCAATTGATTAAGTTTATAATTTTTAATATTTTTTCCGCCAAAGGCAGAGAATGGGGGTAAAAATATTGAAAATTTTCTTGACATTCGTGTTACTAGTGAAATTTAATTACAAAAATAAATTAACCAAACAATAAAAAAAATGAGAAAACAATGGATGTTCGTGATGCTATTAAGCGTGCTTGCTTTTAGCTCATGTAAAGAACAAAAACACGGTGCACGCAAAGAGAAAGAGCTCAATGCAATTGATTCTACCGACCAAACCAACAATTTTTACGACAACGTGGAAGTAAAAGAGCTTCCGTTGAAAGAGCTCACCATCGAAGGGGAAGTCATCAAACTTGGAAAGGTTGATTTCACCAAACTTCAAAAACGAAGTGTCATCGTCAAGGAAGCCACAATCCAAGGCGACAGCAACAAATTTATCGGAGCATACCGCTACGATGGTTATTCGTTGTTTGACATCCTGAACGAATACATTCCAAAAAAAATCAACGAAAAAGAGTTTAAACCGATCATCGATCTATATGTGGAGGTGGAAAACGACAAAGGGGAAAAAGTGGTATTGTCGTGGGGCGAAATCTATTACCCGAATCACTTGAACGAAATCATCATCGCCACCAACGTCCGCCGGATCGTCCCTTCAAAAACCAAAGAGTTGTGGCCGTTGCCAACCGATTCAAAGCTGGTGGTTACTTCCGACTTGCTTACCGAGCGCAACATCAGCAATCCGGTGAAAATCAGGGTCCGCTCCTACCCAAGATCATTCAAAACGGTAAAAGACATGAAACCTTGTCTGTCTAAAAAAATGGACATCATCGTCAACGATTCCACTATCGAAACATTGACCGACAACCCGAAAGAGTTCACCGTTCAAAACTACAACACCATCTTCTACGGCCGTGGCAAAGGAATTCACTCCACCACCCCATTCAAGGGCATTTTGCTTAAAGAGGTGCTTGCCAACTATGCAAAAACCGATAAGGAGATGCTCACAAAGGGAATCATCGTGGTTGTAGGCGCCGACGGCTACCGTTGTGTGTACACTTTCAGCGAGCTAATGAACCGTAACGACCAAGCAGAAGTCCTACTGGTTTGCGACCCTAAAAAGACCGACGAAGGGATTTTCAAAGTCTTCCCGGCCTGCGATTTCTTCTCCGACAGAGCCGTAAAAGCAATTGCGACCATTTTTGTGGAAAAAGCAAAGTAAGAAAGTGAATTATGAGTTGAGAACTATGAGTTATGAGTTGCGCTTCCCGAATTTTAAAAATCTATGATTTTTGTAAAAATTCGTGGATCTTTTAACACTCGTTTACGGGGCTCGAAAAACGACGGAATCATAGATTCCTGTTTTACGGGAAAGCGAGTCTAAAAAAGCACGAAGATTGAATTAAAAAAAACTTACTGTTTCTGAGTGCTCTAAGTGTCTGAGTGGTAAAAAGCTCATAAGCAAAGCTCGATTTTTCGCGGATATTTTTTTACAGACTAAAAAGCTCCCTTGTCTTTTGATAGGGGAGTTTTTTTTTTGTGAGAATAACATATAAACCGAATCTTATTGCAATAAACTAAATTATTATCGAGATCAACAAAATATTAAAACCGCTTCAATGGTTACTTTTCAGAAATCGCAACATCACTTTTTCTTAGATGGTTTCAACTTTTTCTTGGCAATTTCTTTATCGCCTGACTTCACTCTACGTTCTAATTTTTTGATATCCTCTTCTGCGGGAAGCAGTTCCGGTTTGATGCCACTTTTACCAAGCAATTCCCGAATGTCTGTATTGTTTTTGATATGTTCATCCGTGATTTTAGACTCGCCTTTCATATCATTTTTCTGAACATTGAAATTTGTGATTTCAATAGCCAGCTGTTTGGCAGAGATGGTAATGGTGGGCAAGAAATCGGCCAGCGGTCTGTTTTCAGCTATCCCCAACTTCCGTTTCATGGCACTCGTATTATGTCCTCCAAACAGCGCCCAATCACCTTTACTTCGGATAATTGCAAAGCCTTTTTGATCAACTCCCCTCTCAAAAATATTCTTCGACAATTCTGTTTCTGCAACGGCCAGTTTTTCTCTGGCTTGCATACGTTCGACGAGCAGAATCCGCTCTTCGAGCAGTTCTTGCTTTCGGGTTTGAATGGCAAAATAACTTTGCGCAAAAGCAATTTGTTCTTTCTTTGGATCACCATTTTGCGCAATCAAATAACAGGCATAACGAGTGAGCATGATGTCGTCTTGTTTACGTTCTGCCCCAGAACCGATTCTAACCATTTTGTTGACATCAACAAAATGGTCTGAGGTATCTTCACCACTAGATTTACAACTTTCTTTAGCTTTATCAATTGCATTTACAAAATTGCGCCATTCTGAATATCCTAGCAACTGTTGCAACTCTCTTGCGAGCCAATATTCTATGCCATCTTGCTCATAAGCATACTCTTCAAAAGATTTATTTAACTTACTGATCGTTTCTTTTTCCATAGGTTTAAGTATTTGGTTTTCATTAGGGTTTTGGAGGTAAACATCATTTTTTTAATGATATTTTCCACTGCAAATATATTCAATTTTTCATTTGATCCGCAAAAGCAAACCTAAAATTTCAAATTATAACAAATCCCCTTTGAATAAAACTATCATTTTGTTGACCTCAACAATATGATCGGGAACCTCTTCAATCAAGGAATTCACTACTAAGGCACTAAGTTGTACTAAGTTTTTTTTTGTTTTCTGCACTTTTGCGATCTCTGCGTCATTTCTTCGTTACATCGCGCTTCTCTGCGTATCACTTCGACCACGCCAAGTCGTGGCAGGCAAAGCTCAGTGCGAAGCTCTATTCATTAGCGCTCTCTGCGTCATTATTTCGTCGCGTCGCGCCTCTCTGCGTATCTCTGCTCTTTAGCGTTCTTTGCGTCATTACTTCGTCCCATTGTGACTCTCTACCGTCAAATCTTCATTAACACCTAATCCTCCAAGAACCGCACTTCACTGGCTTTGAAACTGATCCACACGGTTGAACCGGTTGTAAACTGAAACTTTTCCAATGAGATTGTGGTGATGTTTGCGTAGAGTTCCACCCCAATATTGATGCAGACCTCCACTCCGTTGCGGGTTGGAATCATCTCCTGAATCACGCCTTGGAAGCTGTTAATCGCCGATGAGTCGAGTTGTTGCGGGGAGATGATGATGCTGTTGGCATCCACCACCAAGGAGCCTTCTGAATGGATTGGGGCGGAGGTGTTCACATAAAACCTCACCCGATTTGACTCCACCATTTTCAAATCTACCTCGTTGACAGACTCCGTCACGGTGCCACGGATAAAGTTCTTGATTCCGACAAAGTTGGCCACGAACTCGGATTTTGGATGGGTGAAAAGCTCTTTGACCGTGCCCTGTTGGACCAAAACCCCGTTTTCGATAATCCCCACGGAATCGGCCAACGAAAGCGCCTCCTCGTAGTCATGGGTGACGTGTACGATGGTTTGTCCCTGCTGATGCAATTTCCGCAGCAAGGCCATGATTCCCCGTTTCAACTGGACATCCAATGAGGACAATGGCTCGTCCAACAAAAGGATTTCCGGTTTATTGACCAACGCACGGGCTATGGTCACCCTTTGCATCTCGCCTCCCGAAAGCGCCGTTACCCCGCGGGAAAGCAGGTGGCTGATCTCCGTCTCCTCGGCAATTTTCTCCACCTCGACTTTGATCTCGGCTTTTTTCATCTTTTTGCATTTCAGCGGATAGGCAATATTCTCAAACACCGTCAGATGCGGAAAAAGGGTTTGACTTTGATAGACCAGCCCGACATTCCGTTTCTGAATCGGCGTGTCGTTGATTCTGGTTTCGTGGATATAGATATCGCCGTGATCGGGAATAGAGAGTCCAGAAATGATCTCCAGCAGCAATGTTTTTCCCGAACCCGAACTGCCGATGAGCATAAAATAGGCTCCCTTCGGTACCGAGAGGGAAATATTCCTGAGGGAAAAACCCTTGAATGATTTTTCTATATTTTCCAATCTAAGCATTGCGACGTTTTTTAGAGATGTAATTCAGAGCCACGAAAACAATCAGGCAGATCACGATAAACAGCACCGTCACAGGACGGGCATAACTGAGTCCGTAGGCGTTGAACCGTTCAAAGATCATCACCGGAGTGATCATCGGGTGGTACGCAATGATGACTACGGCGCCAAATTCGCTCAAACCGCGTCCCCACATCATCATCAACCCGGTAAGGATATTACGCCACGCCAACGGAAGGGCAATAGTGAAAAACGCCCTGGATTTAGATGCGCCAAGATTTTGCGCCACCTTTTCGAGTCGCTCGGGCACATTCCTGAACCCGTCGATGGCCGCGTTGATCAGATACGGGATGCTGATAAATGCCATCGCGACCACGATTCCGGCGGGATGGTTGACAAAGCTTATGCCGATGGATTCGGCAAAACGGCCGAGCATCGTATCGCGGGAAACGATTCCCAACAAGGCAATACCGGCAGCGGAATGGGGAATGATCAATGGAATATTGATGATGCCGATCAACAGCTTGCGGAAGGGAAACGTTTTGCGGGCCAACAGATACGCCAATGGAATGGCACCGATGGAGAACAAAAGCGTGGCCGCCATGGAAGTCCACAACGTAAGCCCGATACTGGATTGCACCTCTTGATCCTTCGCCGCATCAAAAATCTCCACTGGAGCGGTAGAAAAGAACATCCCGACAAGCGGCGCAATGATAAACAGCAGCAAGAGCCCACCCAAAAAGGTGAACAGCAGACTCAGTTTATCTATTTTTTTAATCATCGTTGTTATGCGGTATTATGTTTAAACTAACTCATCTTTTCAATGTCATGCTGAGTTTATCGAAGCATTAATTTAGGAGTAAACAATAAAAATTCAATCAAACCAAAACGAAACAAGCATTGCTATGAGTGAATCAAAAAACTATTTCTTCGCAAACCCTTTCAACTCCTCTGGAATTTTATCGAAAGTAGTCGTTGATGAAGGCACTACCGACGGTTGTCCCAACTTGCTCAGAATAGCCATTCCCTTGTCGGATGAAAGCAGGAATTTAACGAAAGTAAGCGCCAACTTCTTGTTGGGAGCGTTGTTTGGAATCGTAACTCCATACACCATCGGTTCACCTACTTGCGTGATGGTTTCACCCGGTTTCTTTCCGTTGATCTCCGTGGAGACACTTTTGTATAGATCAGTAAAAGCAGGATTCTTCAAATTGATTTGATCCGGTAGGGTGATGTATTTCAAATGATGTTGCACGGCCACCGATCGATACAAAAAGATATAATCTACGGTATTTGTTTCAAGCAGTGCCAACAAATCCGTCTCTTTCGGACGCACATTCTCTTTGTCCTTTGTCATCAGCAAAGCAGAAATACCGGCTTTTTTGTAATAGAGTTCCGCCAATTTGGAGACCAACACCGTACGATAACCGCATGGGTCGGAATTTGGGTCGGAACGACCGATTTTCACCGATTTATCCATTAATATCTCCATCCAGTTGGTAGAATCGATTTCCGCACTCCGTTTTGATTTATCGGTAAAAACGATGGCCATTTCATTGGAGGCGAACTTGATGTTCCAGTCGGAAAATTTCGGGACCAGGAGTTTGTCAATCACGGTATAATCGGCAGAGAGCATCACATCACACGGTTTGTTCAACTCGGTGATTTTTCTGGCGCACTCAACACTACCGGCCGCTTCCAGCAAGACATTCGCTTTGGGATACTCTTTTTTGAAATCCGCTACAATCTCCTTCATCGGCATCGACAGACTGCCTGCATGAAAGATGACCAAGTCACCGGATAAATCTTTCTTTTTCGCCTGTTTACAGCCCATGGACATTAAGGTGATTAATATTGCAACTTGAATAATTGCAAATCCTTTGATGATGTTCTTATAATTTTTTTTCATAAATTAGAATTTTCGACATGCATTATAAAACATATCACTGCTTATTTGGCAAAAGTAAAACTATTTTTTGTTTCTATTTCACTCTTGTCAGATAAAAATAAGATTATTATTTTGGATTAACTATGGTGTCGCCCTTTCAGGGCTTGGTTCATTGATCAGCTTAAACCAAGTTCTGGCGAACTTGGTTTAAGCTGTCAGCCCTTTGGGCTTCGACTTAAAAACATCTTTGTCTCAGCCCTGAAAGGGCGGAATCAACTAGCCGAGAAGTTCCTTTGATTCGACGACAGTCGAAATAATGGAATCTCTCGGCTAAAAAATCATTCATTTTATGAGCGCTGAAAGTGCGATAGAAATCTTCAGATGATTCTCAGATATTGCCCGTTGGGCTTCGGCTTAAAAAACATCTTCGTCTCAGCCCTGAAAGGGCAATATCAGCTAGCCGAGAAGTTCCTTTGGTTCGACGACAGTCGAAATAAAGGAATCTCTCGGCTATAAGTTCATGAGTTTAAGAGCGCTGAAAGTGCGATAGAAATCCTCAGGAGGTTATCAGATATTGCACATTGGGCTTCGGATTAAAGACCATAGCTTAAAATTAGATATGATTATATTCCCACATAAAAAATATTTTTTAAAGAATTATTATCAAATATTACATTGATTGAAAAAATATGTGTAATTTTATATTCACATTTACACCAAAATGTCAACCACTATTAATTATTAAAACAAATCACCATGGGACAATCATTAGTAAAAAACTATGTGCACATAGTTTTCAGCACAAAACACAGACGAAAAACAATTAGCGAAGATATTGCAGAGGATTTATTCGCATACATTGGAGGTATTTGCAAAAATTTGGAATGCAATCCAATCATCGTAGGTGGTTATCAAAACCACATCCATATTTTATGTACTCTTTCTAAAAAGATCGCATTGATGACCCTCTTGGAGAAAGCAAAAGCAAATTCTTCCAATTGGATTAAAACCAAAGGGGATAAATTTCAAGATTTTTACTGGCAAAATGGATACGGATGCTTTTCTGTAAATTATAAAGGAGTCGATATTGTATCTAATTATATATCAAATCAGAAACAACATCATCAGAGGAAGGGTTTCGAGGAAGAGTATCTGAATTTTTTGGAAGAGTATCAGATGGAATATGATGAGAAATATATTTGGGATTAACCAAAAGGTGTCGCCCTTTCAGGGCTAAGTTCATTGATTAGCATAAACCAAGTTCTGCGAACTTGGTTTATGCTGTCAGCCCGTTGGGCTTCGGCATATAAACATCTTTGTCTCAGCCCTGAAAGGGCAATATCAGCTAGCCGAGAAGTTCCTTTGATTCGACGAAAGTCGAAATAAAGGAATCTCTCGGCTATAAGTTCATTAGTTTTAAGAGCGCTGAAAGTGCGATAGAAATCTTCTGGAGATTTTCAGATATTGCCCGTTGGGCTTCGGCTTAAAAATCAGCTATGAAACTCCAGCATCCCTCTCATTAAGCGAATTTCATTATTTCTTCGTCTCAGCCCTGAAAGGGCGGAATCAACTAGCCCTGAAAGGGCGATATCAACATGCTACCCTTTCAACGATTTCTTGAACTTCCGGATAATGTCATTCACCGCAACTTGAAATTCGTTGTGCATCTCTTCGTATAGGGTGATAAATCGGATGCCTTCCTCCGTAAGGTTTGTGCGGCCTCCATCGGCACCTCCACGGTGTTTTTCGAGTAATGGGAAACCCAACAACTCCTCACAGGTTTTCAGATCGCCCCATGCTTTGCGGTAACTGATCCGGAGCTTTTCGGCGGCAGTCTTCAAGGAGCCCTCCTCTTTGATGGTTTTCAACATCAAAAACTTGTCATCACCCAAAATACTGGTTCCATCTTCGGCCTTAATCCAAATCCTATAATCGACTTTAATATTCGAATATTTGCTATAGTTTCCCATCTGTTCAACGATTTATCTACAAATTTAAAAAAAATATTCAAAAAAGCGATATGTATTATTTTGCATATCGAAACTAATTATTACTTTTGCAAAAAACAACAACTTAATAAAACCAGAACAATGAAAAACGCGATTTACAAATATTCGGAGCCTAAGAACGAACCTGTTCTTCAATACGGACCAACCAGCAACGAGCGAATCAAACTTGTGAGTGCATTAAATCAGATTGAATCGGAAGTTTACGACATTCCCCTGATCATTGGAGGGAAAGAAATTTACACTGGAATTACAGAGGAGATCAGAATGCCTCACGATCATCGCAAAGTGCTTGGACGGTTTCACTTGGCCCGTCCTGAGGATGTAAAAATGGCCATCGCAGCGGCGATGGAAGCGGAAAAGATCTGGGCTTCGTTCACTTGGGATGAACGGGCATCCATCAATTTACGGATAGCGGAATTGGTGGCCACGAAATACCGTTTCTTGATGAACGCTTCCACCATGTTGGGTCAAAGCAAAAACGCATATCAGGCGGAAATCGATTCGGCATGTGAAACCATTGACTTTTTGAGATTCAACACCCATTTTATCTCCAACATTTACCACGAGCAACCGCTTTCGGTTCCTGGCATTGTGAACAAACTGGATTACCGTCCGTTGGAAGGATTCGTGTTTGCGGTATCTCCGTTCAATTTCACCGCCATCGCCTCCAATTTATCGATGACCCCGATTTTAATGGGGAATTCAGTAGTTTGGAAACCAGCCACCACCTCGATCCTATCCAACTATTACCTGATGAAAGTTTATCAGGAAGCGGGATTGCCCGACGGTGTCATCAATTTCATTCCGGGTAGCGGACCAATTATCGGCAACGAAATATTCAGCCACCGCAATTTTGCCGGAATTCATTTCACTGGTTCCACACAAACATTCAACAACATGTGGAAAACTATTGCCAACAACTTGGCGAATTATCGCTCCTATCCCAAAATTGTGGGTGAAACCGGAGGAAAAGACTTTGTTTTTGTACACCCTTCATCCGATGCGCTTGAAGTAGCAACGGCATTGGTGCGCGGCGCTTTTGAATATCAAGGGCAAAAATGCTCCGCCGCTTCCAGGGCGTATATCCCCAAATCGCTCTGGAATCAGGTTAAAAGCTACATGGGTGACATGCTGGCAGAAATCAAAATGGGTGACGTCCGAGATTTCTCCAACTTCGTGAATGCGGTGATTGACGAAAAATCGTTTGACAACATCATGGGATATATCAATCATGCAAAATCTTCAACAGAAGCGGAAGTGGTGTTTGGTGGTATCGGAGATAAATCGGTGGGGTATTTTATCCAACCAACCGTGATTGTGGCCTGCAATCCTCATTACAAATCAATGGAGGAGGAAATCTTCGGACCGGTGCTGAGTATTTTTGTTTACGAAGACAGCCAATTCGAAGAGACTTTGCGCATTTGCGACGAAACCTCGCCCTATGCTTTGACCGGAGCCATCTTCTCTCGTGACCGTTCAGCACTGATCAAGGCATCGGACATTTTGAGGTATGCAGCCGGCAATCTCTATTACAACGACAAACCAACCGGAGCGGTGGTCGGACAGCAACCATTCGGCGGTGCCCGTTCCTCTGGAACCAATGACAAATCGGGAAGTTATCTGAACCTATTGCGCTGGGTCAGCCCGAGAACCATCAAGGAAACATTGGAGACGCCTACGGATTATAAATATCCGTTTATGAAGTAGGGATACAGGATATAAAAAATAACAACCCCGAAGGTTTTGGAAACCTTTGGGGTTGTTATTTTTTATATATCGTCGAACTATTGCAGCGGTGTTACCACTTCGATCAGCTCAGGTAGATCCATTCCGATATTTTTCAAGTGTTCGATGGTTGGAACTCCATTTTTGTTCCATCCACGACGTTGATATACGGCATCCAACAATTGTTCGTAACGATTTTCACGATATTTACGGGTGATTTTCATCTTCTCTTCGGTTGATAATCCTTCCGGATTCACGCCGATGAGCTCTTTCATCTGTTTATCGTAGCGTTCTGCTCTTGATTCGTACTCTTCCACGGTAACAGGGCCGGCGGCACGATATGGTTGTGCATCATGTTTACGCAGACCAAACCCACGACGGATGTTGAAAATACGTTGGAAGTTATATACTCTTTCGGACATGCGCACCAATGCATGTTTGTCAAAAGTCATGTCTCCAGTTACTCCACGATATACATTTACGTAATTGTCGACATGTTCTGGAATTTTTGCAGGCTCGTCGGTCAATTTGTTATCTGCAGGAGAAACATCATTCCATACAATTTTACACAATCCCATTAATCCGAACCAAGTTCTGAACATAGGAAAATAGTGTAATGCTTCGGCTTTGTCTTCAAATGTTGGGATTTGGTTGTTCACCATATCCATAAAAATCAACCAAGCTTCATCGTGTTGTGGCCCTTTATTGGTCATAGCATAACCACCTTGTTGAGCCAACGATTCTTTAGAGACATATTGCGAATATTCCAACCCTTTGTTTTCCATACCTATATCTTGTAAGAAATTAGGATCAGCGCCATATTCTTTCACAAAAATCTCTTTCATCTTACGGATACCCAAACCGGCTATTTTTCCAAATCCTTCGCCACGGGCCAATTGGTGCATCAATTCAAGAGAATCTTCGACATTTCCAAAATGAAGATCTAATCCTCCAGTAATCTCCTTATTCAGGATGCCTTTTTCGTAACACTCCATGATGAAAGCAACAATGGTTCCCCAAGTGATGGTACAAATTCCATATGTGTCGCAGTAGAAATTACCTTCGATGATCGCTTCATAGTCGAAAATACCGATGTTGGAACCCAAACCTGCGGCTGTTTCATATTCAGGTCCGTCAACAATCACCTTATGGCCTTTGTATGGACCGGTTTTCAGTTCAAAATTATCAACTCCTTTTGCACACTGCATGGCGCATCCAATCCAGCAACCGTCGTTGATTCCCAAGGTAAAGTGTTTGTCTCTCAACAAATCGCTATGGATTTTATATGCATCTTTATGTGTTCCATATTTAAAGTTGTGGGTAGGCAACAAATCGTAATCGCTCATCACGTTAACGATATTCGCCGTTCCTTTTTTTCTCATTTGGTTTTGTTTGTCGTCCAATTCAACCATCTCTTTGGTATATCGACGGCCTCTTTCTTGGATGATCTCCATGTCGGCAACATTGTTTGCATTACCCTTAACTCCATCAATTTTACAAACAATAGCCTTAATTTTCTTGTCGCGCATTACGGTACCAATGCCACCACGGCCAGCTTGTTTCAAACGGACTTGTTTACGTTTGTTATCCCAAAACGTAAAGTTGATCATACCGATCAATGAGTTTTCAGCACCTGCACCTGCAGAAACGATTCCAATATTTTTGCAATCTTTCTCATTCTCAGCATAATACTCGGTTAGTTCTTCTCCCATGATGTGTGAATCCGTTGAAAATCCAGGATCTTCCATGATTTCCACCTTATGATTCACAGCATCGATGAAAATAATTACATCTTTATCTGCTTTGCCTTGAAGTTCGAGCGCATCAAATCCGGCAAATTTGAGGAACGGGCCAAAATATCCACCCACATTAGAATCCATAATAGAATCTGTTTGTGGAGAGATGGATACCAAAAGAGATTTTCCAGCACCTGAATACTGCGTAATTCCACCAATAGGACCAGATGCGATGATAATTTCGTTTTCAGCATCATTCCATTTGGTTGTTGGGGTGGTTGCATCCCAGAGTAAACGTAAACCATATCCTTTTCCGCCGATAAATTTTTCTTTCATCGGTGCAGGAACATCCTTCGATTTTACTTCTTTCGTTCCAACGTTGATGTACAACACCTTGTCGGTATAACCTCGGAACAGAGGTGTGTGCTGGTATTCCCACTCTTTTAACAGGGCTTGTTTGCTTTTTAATGCTGCAATGTCCATATCTATTTTTGTTTATTTGTAATTACAAATTAAATATTTTTAGCAAAAATAGCAAATAAAATCAAACAAATTTGATAATGCCTAAAATTTGCGTTATGCAAGTTTTTGCATGTCAAAAATTTGATTAACAAACCGATGAAACTATATTAAATGTCACTAATAATCATATTTAGTTGAAGCAAATTCACATTTATTATTGAAGATCATATAAAAAATAATCTATCAATCAAGACTAAAAAAACACACAATAAATGATTAATGGTTGACAAAATGAGAATTTAGTATTTTTCGAAATACGGTATCTGTAGTCAAGGTGTCGACTATGATGTGTTTGGTTAGGCCAATTCCTTTGACAAATTCTTGAAAACTTTTCCTTGCAACATTCGGGCCTTCAACCCAATGACCTTCGAGAATCAACAAAGAGTCTGTGCCATTGAATATTTTATTTTTGACTACTACTTTCTCCGCAAAATCGCCATACCGTTTATCTGTCCAATCACGATCAAAAGTAAATCCAACCGTTTCAGACAAGATAGGCCACTTTGCATAATAGTTACCAAAAGGTGGCATGTACCATTCAATCTTATCATACCCATAAATTGGTCGTCCATCGAGAAAAGGCAAATAAACAGACGTAGAGTTCTGAGAATTTCCATTTAGATATGAGTGAAGCTGATATCCTGTAGATACGGAAGAGGTCACTGTTCCTGTATCGTTTATTTGATAGTTCCACCATGAGCCGGGATTTACCGGATAATAGCTTTGCGGAAAAATAGTATCATATTGTTGTGTTATGGAACCATTTATCACCTCCTCCTTTTTACATGAAATCACCATGACCGAAAGAAAAGTTATGGCAAATAAAAGTTTTCTCATAATTCAGTTTTTTGGCACGTTTTACAATGTGCAAAAATATTCAACAGCAAATTTAACAAATTAATTCATAAATAAAAATAAAATATTACTCTTTCACCCATTTCCCTTTTTCCACAACCTTATTGTTGAGCTCAATTTTCCAAACGTACGTACCCGGAGTCAGTTGTGAAGCATCAAATTGCATTTCGGTAGAATTGATTTTTTTGGTAATTATAGGTCTGCCTTGAATATCGAAAATAGTAAAAACACCATTGTTTAATTGAATCCCCGAAGTAAGGTTGATGACTTCTTTTCCTGGATTTGGAAAAACGATGGCACTGTGGAAAATTGGGTTTAATTCAT
>CAZZHH010000016.1:0-66802 GCA_964653595.1 uncultured Lentimicrobiaceae bacterium | reverse complement strand
TGTTTTACAAAATCTAAACACCCAATTTGAATTTTTATCGGACAATAGTGAAAAATTATAGTCAAAGGTATTAAAAAAGGTTATTATAATTAGTTAGATTTATAATTAAGATAATTTGCGTACTTTTGTGAGGTGATTTGATGGTTGAATGATAATCTGTAAAGAAGAGTTCTTAGGGATGAATTAAAATAAAAAAAGAAAGGAAGTAATATGGAATTTAAGGCGAAAAAGCTCCTGATTTTTGGAATTATTGGATACTTCCTCATACATATAACATCCTGTGAACCAGCAGAAGATGAAATATTTAATCCAAAACCTAAAGCATATTTAAGAATAGAATTACCAACCCCTTCCTACAAAAAATTTGATTCCTTATTTCCATATTCCTTTGAATATTCCTCTCATTCAATAATTTCCCCTGATAAAAGCAAGAATAGCGAACCTTATTGGATTAATATCGAATATCCTCAATTTGGCGCAGTAGTATATTTGAGTTATAAAAAAATAAACAACAATTTTGCGCAGTATAAAAAAGATGCAATAGAATTTGCCAATAAACATATTCAATTAGCTGATGATATTGTGGAATCAGATATTTACGACACAATCACTCCTGTAACAGGAAAAATTTTCGAGATAAAAGGAATAAATGTAGCCAGCTCATACCAATTTTGGGTTTCTGATAGCTCCTCTAAATTTTTAAGAGGAGCGCTCTATTTTAACACCAAACCAAACAACGATTCCCTCTCTCCGGTAATAAATTACATTAAAAACGACATGTTGCATTTAATTAACACCATAAAATGGAACAATAAAGTTAGATAAATTCAGCCCAATATTTAAAGTAAAAACACTGATAATTAATAACATATGGTAGAAACTGTAGCTTTTGAAAACGTAAAATGGTATCATATTGTAAATCCATCAGATGAAAATATTGATTTTCTGAAAAACAACTTCAATTTTCACCCGTTAGATTTGGAAGATTGTAAAAGTTTTACTCAGAGACCAAAAATCGATATTTATAACGATTACTTTTTCCTAATTCTACATTTTCCTTATTTTGACAAAGTAAACAAATTCCTAAAAACAAAAGAGGTAAAGATTTTTTGGGGTAAAGATTATATCATTACAATCGGGAAAACCCACTGGGTAGTAAAAGATTTATTTAACCTTGCAAAACAAGATCCTGCCATCGACGATGAAAAAATCAAAGGCTCTTCTGATGCGGTATTATATAAAATTTTACATCGACTAATGGATGAAACATATCTGTTACTCAATAGATTAGGACATGAAATAGAAATAATCAATAGACAATTATTTCAAAAAAAATCGGAAGCTACCATCGAACATATATCTATTGTTAGGAAAAATATCATAATATTAAACACTATATTCAAACCTCAATTAAGACTTTTCCACAAATTTGAATCTGGTGAAATTGCCGGCTACGCAAAAAATATGGAAGATTATTGGGGAAATATATTGGATTATTATCAAAAAATGTGGGATATGGTGGAAGACTACGAAGAATTAATCGAAGGTCTTTCAAAAACATTTGACTCTCTTCAAGCGAACAAAACCAATGAAACCATGAAGGTGTTAACGATTATTTCCACTACATTACTTCCTTTAACCTTTATTACAGGACTTTTTGGAATGAATGTAAATCTTCCATTTCAAAATAACCCTTTCGGGTTTTGGATAATCATGATTTTATCCTTGATCGTAATCGTATTATTATTGATATTTTTTAAAAAGAAAACTTGGATTGGATAATAACGATTGTTTCACGTGAAACAATGATGTAACTTGTTAAATACTAATCAATTAAAGGAAAATGAGAAAATTCATTGATGTTGACAAATATTTTGGAGTTTTCAACAATTTAATTTCCTTTCTTTTGGAGAAAATCTATTTATAATTATTCCCCATCTTCTAATGTAGGTTCTATTTTAACTCCTTCGTATCTAATTTCAATTCCTTTTTTATACGTAACTATTAAAAAAAGATTTCCAAAAGAATCAAACTGTCTCCAAGTACCATTTTTCAAACCGAACAGATAATTACCCTGTTCTTTAATTTTTCCATTTTCCCAATAAGAAACAAATGAGCCATTATAATTATTATCTGCAAAAGATGTTTCATAGGTAGTATTTCCATTTTTATAATAACCTTTCCACTTACCCTCTCTCCTACCATCGACATAATTACCCTCTTCTATAAAATCTTTATTATGTCTAATCCAAAAACCTACCTCTTTGTCCTCAGCAAAATTTCCTTTTAAAATCACATTTTTATTTTCGTCAAATTCTGTGAATAATCCCTCTTTATATCCTTCTGTATAATTTTCTTGAATCAAAATTTTTCCATTCGGATAATACCAGGTCCATGTTCCCTCTTTTTTTCCATTAATATCATAAGAACCCTCAATTTCAGTATTCCCATTCATCATAAAATATTTCCATTCACCAATAGGTTTAGAATTTTTATATTGCCCTTTTGATCTGATGATAATTTCATTTGGTTTAGCATAAGTATCATCGTAATACTCTTCCCAAATACCCTGTTTCAGACCATTAGCATCTAATACTCCTTTTCCCAAAATCCTCCCCGATTTCATAACATATGATTGAATGATCTCTCCTTTTTCGTTAAATTCTCTCCTTATTCCTTCAGCAATACCATTAAAATAGGTTCCCATAATTTTTGGTGCTCCATTTTTATGATAATCTATTCGCATTTCTAATTTTCGTGTTTCCAATGCATTTTGGATAATTTGATCATTTTCATATTTTTCTATTTTCAATAAATTACCATCTTTTGCATATTCCTTGTATATTCCATGCTTTTTATTGTTCAGATAATTTACCTCCATATGAAGGTTATCATTATCATAAAAATATTTCCATAATCCTTGCTTCAAACCTGAAGCATCCATTCTATTAATAAATTCTCGTTTTTTTATATAACCTTTACTATATTCGGTAAGGACTACAATAAGGCCATTTTCATTAAATTCTTTAGAAAAACCTTCTTCTAACCCATTCTCAAAAGGAGTTAATTTTTTTAGCTTTTTATTTTTGTCATATATTTTTTCAACACCTATTTTAATATTATCTTTAAATTCCTCTTCCATAGTTTCTTCCATTAGAAAGGTAGTTTTGATTCCATTTTTTTTTCCTTTAGAATAATAAATAGACATGGAAATTGTACCATCATCTTTATAAAATTTCCATAAACTGTCTAAAAGAAATTCTTTTCTATTACCTTCTGAAATAAGAATACCTTTTTTGTTATAAGATTTCCAATAACCATCAGGAAGACCATCTCTCATATATCCTTCACTAGAGACAAGCCCATTGTCAAATTTTAATGTAACGTAACCATTCATTAACGTATCTTGAGAAAAAGAAGGAAAAAAAGAAAGAAGGAAAAAAAGAAAAAATAAAAGATATTTATTCATAGAAAAATATATTAAGTATGTTTATGATAAATCTAACATTCTTTGCAAAGGAATATATGCTTGTTTTATTTGAAAATCTTCTAATAATAATTCATTCGTTTCGTTTTCTAAACAATGATAAATATTATCAAGTGTATTCATTTTCATGAATGGACAATCGTTGCAATTACAATTCTCGTCGGAAGGTACAATATAAAAATGTTTATCTGGAGAAGCTTGCTGCATTTGATATAAAATTCCAGTTTCTGTTGCAACGATAATTTTTTCACTTTTAGTAGTTTTCGTAAAATTTAGCATTTGTAGGGTTGAACCTACAAAATCTGCCAATTGAAGTATAACATCTTGACATTCAGGATGTGCTATTACAATCGCATCTGGATGTTCCATTTTTAAACGCAACACGTTTTCGGTATGTAGTTGATTATGAACATGACAAGAGCCATTCCATAAAACCATCTCTCTACCCGTAAGTTTATTGATATATCCACCTAAATTTTTATCCGGAGCAAAAATTAATTTTTCATTTTTTGGAAAAGAATTGACTATTTTTACTGCATTACTGGAAGTACAGATTACATCAGAAATCATTTTTACTTCTAATGAACTATTAATATATGTTATGACTTTATGATCAGGATACTTTTTTTTAAATTCGAGTAAATCGGTTGCATTACAGGAATCAGAGAGCGAACAACCAGCATTAAAATCGGGTATTAACACTTTTTTGGAAGGATTTAAAATTTTTGCTGTTTCGGCCATAAAATGTACACCGGCAAAAACAATAATATCAGCATTTGTATTTTTTGCTTGCTGGGCAAGTGCTAAACTATCACCTGTAAAGTCAGCTATTTGTTGTATTTCA
Organism: uncultured Lentimicrobiaceae bacterium; assembly: GCA_964653595.1. Lineage (GTDB taxonomy): Bacteria > Bacteroidota > Bacteroidia > Bacteroidales > WCHB1-69 > JBAXTE01. The sequence goes on along the minus strand of CAZZHH010000016.1, from coordinate 62,471 downwards.
GGATTTGTATAGTAATGTGCAAGTATAATTGCTCTCTTTTTCTTTTTCAACAACTCTATATTCATTATAATTTTTCTTTTAAATTTAAAAATATATATAATAATAATAATAATGCGGTTAATTTGTGAATAAAATTAAGCCATTTTTTTTCCATTTTTGATAACTTAATTTTTGTTCACATTTTTTCAACTGTTTATTTTAATACAAATTTTTAATAATCAATCATTTAAGTAATATAATTCACCAAATACTTTTTGCAAATTTACACTATATGTTGATATTTTTGTTTATTTTTTTTATTGAATAGCTTGTTGAAAACTTGCTGAAAAATAAATGAATTTTTTTACGTTTAAACTTATTACGAGTTATTAACAGGTAATTGATAAATTATCAACCATTTTATTCTCTTTTTTGTTAGTTTTGCACTATAAAAACTTAAAATTTTAACTATTATGATATTTATTGGAAGCGATCATGGAGGTTACTTGATAAAAGAACATATAAAGTTTTTCTTACTTTCTAAAGGGTTTGAAGTTGTAGATTACGGTACAAATTCTATAAATAGTGTAGATTATCCAGATTATGCTCATTTAGTTGCTAATTCGGTGAGTAAAGATATCGAAAATAGTTTTGGAATATTAGTATGCGGAAGTGGAAATGGTATTAATATTTCTGCAAACAAACATAAAGGGATTAGAAGTGCATTATGTTGGAAACCAGAAATATCTGAGTTAGCCAAACAACATAACAATGCAAATATTATTGCATTACCAGGAAGATATCTTACCGTTTTAGAGGCAGAAAATATTGTAAATTCATTTTTAAATGCTACCTTTGAAGGTGGTCGTCATCAAAATAGAATAAATAAAATAGAAAATGAATAATCAAGCTTATATTTCGAAAAGAAAAAACATTAATTACTTGATAGATAATTTATTAGAGTTTGAAAGAAATACAAAACATCTTAAAAATGTCGTAGAATGGACCTTCAACGATTCTACAATTAAAGAACAATATCTTACATCAAATGATTGGTTGATTGAAGAAAATTGTTATTATATTACAGATAATCATCAGATAGTAATTCCTAAAACCGCAATTCATTCGAATAAGACAGTTTTCATACTTAAGATTGACAAAATTATTAAATCTTTAAACGACTTTTTTAAAATTATTCCTCTTGGTAATAAGTCTAATTTTGTAATAATTTCCTTAGATAAAATCAGTTATGAATACAAATTATTGGTTGAAGTGAATAATGTAGATATTCAATTTTTATCTGATTTAAAGCTAAGAAAATTAAATTATTGTATTGATTGCAAAATTTGTCAGCAAGAATGTCCTATAACTCTCGTTGAAGCTAACTTTACTCCTATACTACACATTAAAAACCAAATTATTGAAAAAGGGTATGTAGAAGAAAAGCTATGCATGGGGTGTGGTAAATGTGACACTAAATGTCCTGTTGGTATTCCATTATCCGATTATTTTTTGTTTTACAATAAACCTAAAAAATGGAATGAAAATATACTTCATAAAATGATGAATATTAATAGTTTATATAAATATGTCTTTAATTTTATTAAGTAACAATTTATAGATTTGAAACAAAATAAAATACATTCATTTTATAAATTAGAAAAAAAAGAACGATTTTCTATTCTTTTTTCAAAGACTGTTCTTTTTTTAGTGGGGTTATTCTTGTTTTTCTTCCTTTTTTTAACCCTCGAGATTTTTTTATATTTATCTCCATCCATAAAAATAGGATTATTTTCCATTCTTTTTTTGTTGTTATTCGGTATTTTATTCTTTATCTATAAACAAAACACACCTGTTTTTAAACAAAACAAAGCTTTTAAACGAATTTTTGGAACAAACATAACTGAGTTGTTTAAAAACACTTTTGAGCTTATTAAAACGCTTAAATTTGGTTATTATTCGGAATCACTTACTAAAAAAGCAATCGAAGAACGAACAGAAAAAATAGAACTCTTTATTAAATCGGATGATTTTAAAAAGAAGAAAAGAAAAAACCATATTTATCTTTTTTTATACCTATTATTGATTGGTTTATTATTTTCAATTCCTTTTGTTATTCCTACCTATAATTTGGCCTTAAATCGTGTATTACAACCTACAACCCAATTTTCAAAACCTTTACCATACACTATAAACATTGTTGACAATAATCTATCAGCATTTAAAAATGAAAATTTTACTATTCACATTCAGGTAAAAGGGGAGGAGTTACCTACCGATTTGTCGATTAAAGGAGACAATTTTTCGGAAAAATTGATAAAAAAAAGTAATACTAATTATGAATTTGAGTTTTTAAATATAAAGAAAGATATTGAATTTCAACTGTTTAATGATGAATTTTTTTCTCAGAAATATCTATTGAAAATGGTTGAAAAACCAAGAATTTTGAATTATTCCATCGCTTTATATTATCCAACATACGTCGGTAAACAAGATGAAACCGTTGAAAATCAAAGTAATTTGCTATTACCAAGAGGTACAAGAGCCACTGTGAAGGTGGTTACCGAAGGTACCGATAAATTACTGACTTCGTATGCTTCCTTTAATTCGGTTGGTTACCCTAATAATAATCAGTCACAATTTGTATATAATATTGTAAATCAAGAAAATATAAATATTTATGCAACTCACCAAAAAGTAAATTCCATAGATACATTGGTTATTCAATGCAATGTTATAGACGATGAATATCCTCAAATTAAACTGGAAATAACACAAGATTCTTTATACGACAACATCCTTTTTTTTAAAGGAGAAACCTCGGATGATTACGGAATTTCGGCTCTTTTTTTAAATACTACGATTTATGATTTAAATGGAAACAGTAAAATTACAAAAACGAAATTGCCCCTACTTAATAATTTGAATAGGGTAGCAATAGATGAAATTATCAATTTAGAAAATTTTTATTCTGAAATGCCTCGAAAAGTAGAACTTAACATTGAAGTAATTGATAATGATGCAATTAAAAAAGGAAAAAAAACTATTTCAGCTACAAAAGTAATTGTTTTTAAAACCGAAGAAGAAAAAACAAAAGAGTTAAATTCTAAAAATGAGGCAAATGTTTCTAGCTTGGGCTCCATGCTTAAAGAAACGAATAAAATTGAAAAAGAGCTAGAAAATTTAAAGAAATCTGTGCAAGAAACGAATAAAAAAGATTGGTCGCTGCAAAAAAAGATGGAAGAACTTAAAAACAGGATGGAAGAACTTAAACAGAAGATGAATGAGTTATCCAAAGAGCTTAATAGAATCAATGAGCTAGAAAAATTATCAGAAGAGCAAAAAGAGAATAAAAAAAATCTAGAAAAAGAGATAAACGATATTCTCAAAAAGCAACTAGATGAGATGATGAAGACGATGGAAGAGCTGATGAAACAAACCAATCCAAATGCTATTCAAACTAAACTAGATGAAATAAAAAAACAGAATGAAACGCTTAAGGAAGATTTAAATAAAAATGTAGAACAATACAAAAATTTAGAATTTGAAAAACGTTTTGAACAAAATATCTCTAAACTTCAGGAGATTATTGATAAACAAAATAAGTTAAATGAAAAAGCCATAACTCCTGTAAATAAAGAGGCTTTGACAAAAGAACAAGAAGAAATCAATCAAAAATTTGATGAATTTAAAAAAGAGCAAGAGGAGATACGAAAATTAAACAACTCTTTAGAACAACCCAATAAACTAGAAAATACCCAACCAGAAGAACAATCGATTAAATCACAGTTGCAAAATAGCAGTGATCAGCTTAAAAACAACAAGGAAAAAAAGGCAAAGGCAAGTCAAAATCAAGCCGAACAAGAGATGCAGCAACTCAAAGAAAAATTAGAAAAAAATAAAGAACAAATAGACGAGGAAAATTTGGCTGAAGATATCGATCAGGTTAGAGAAATATTAGAAAACTTGGTTAAAGTAAGTATCGATCAGGAAAATATTGCTTTAAAATTTTCAACTATCAAGTCGTACGATCCAAATTTGGCCGACCTAGTCAGAGAGCAAACATCGATGAAAGGAAATTTTGATATTATCAAAGATTCGCTTACTGCAATTGCTAAAAGACAACCCGAAGTTCAATCGATGGTTTTTAAAGAACTACATTCTATAAATACCAATTTTGATAAAATATCCAATGCATTGTTTGATAAAAAAATATCAGAAGTACTTGTATATCAACGCTATGTTATGACATCAACCAATAATTTAGCACTTTTTTTGGCTGAATCCCTTAAAAACATGAAAAGTAAGCAAAACAAGATGAAATCAAATTCAAGCTGCAAAAAAAAGGGAAATAATAGTTGCGATAATCCAGGAAATTCGAAATCCAAAAAGGATAAAAAAGGACCAAATATGGAGAAAATTCGCAAGATGCAAGAGGGCGTAAACAAGAAAATGCAAAAACCAGGTGTTAAACCAGGTGGTCAGATGGGACAAATGCAAAGCGAAGAGATGGCACGATTGGCAGCTGAGCAAGAGGCTATTAGAAGAATGCTTCAGCAATATATAGACGATCTTAAAAAAGAGGGAAAAGGATATGATGGTAAGCTGGATAGACTTTTAAAAGAGATGGAACACTCGGAAAAGGAGATTGTCAATAAAAACATTACTCCTTCCACGTTGAAACGTCAACAAGACATAGTTACTCGTATGCTCGAATCTGAAAAAGCTGAAACAGAAAGAGAAAAGGAGGAGATACGCGAATCTAAAGAAGGCAATCCATTAATTTCACCTACAGCAAAATACATAGAGCAATTAAAAAACAACAAATTAAAACAAAATGAGATGTTAAAAAAAGCTCCATTACCTTTAAAATTATATTACAAAGATAAAGTCTCAAAATATTTTATTAACTTTGGAGGATAACAAAAAAGTAGTTATCCAAAATTTTGTTTAGAAGAGTTCTCATTGAAGCGAAAGAAGTTAAATTTAACAACTATTATTGTATGAAAATTGAATTATCAAACAATCAAACTCAATCCCTTATTCAAATTGAATCCATTATTCAACAAATGTATAGTGATGCAATAATCAATGAGAAACAGTTCGGATCCATATTGATGACTTTGAGCACTGCTGTTGAACATACCGGTGATTCTAATGTAACCCTAGAGTATGCTATTCAAGATCATTTTGTTGAATTTTCAATTTCAAATTGTCTGATACAACAACAAGATATATCCAATTTAGACATTAATTTTTCGAACTCTTCAAATGATGATTTGGCTTTAATAGTAAAACTAGCGGATGATGTTAGTTTTTGCAACTCTACCATTCAATTTAGGTTTGAACTAGATACCATGCAGAATAAAATTCACAACCAAAGAACTGCAGTGTTAAGTAATGCAAGAATCAAAGCAAAACAATCTTCAACCTCTAACACAAAATTGTAAAAATGGGTAATATCTCTTTCGTTGAACAAGACGTTGATTTCGATCTTTTGCAAAAAAGAAAGTTGAAACAATGGCTCAAAGATGCTATTTTAGAGGAGCGTAAACGGGTAGGGGAATTGACCATTGTTTTTTGTTCGGATAACTACTTATTGTCTGTAAACAAGGATTTTTTAAAACATGATTATTATACCGATATCATTACTTTTGATTATTGTGAAGCCGATGTTATTTCCGGCGATTTGTTAATTAGTATTGATAGAGTAAAAGAAAATGCGACTGTTCAAAAAGTCTCATTTATTGATGAGTTAAATCGAGTGATGATTCATGGTGTACTCCACCTGTTTGGTTATAAAGATAAAACCAAAGCGGAAGCGGCGGAGATGAGACAGAAAGAAGATTATTATTTGCTAAAAAGATTATAAATATTGCAATTCAATAAGTTATAAAAATGTTTCACGTGAAACATTTTTTTTGTTTAATGAGATAATATAAAAATAGATAAAATGATTGGTACGTTTGATGTGATAGTGGTTGGAGCTGGTCATGCAGGATGCGAAGCGGCTGCTAGTGCTGCAAATTTAGGTTCAAAAACACTACTTATTACGATGAATCTTGATACCATTGGTCAGATGTCATGCAATCCGGCAATGGGTGGTATAGCAAAAGGTCAGTTGGTTAGGGAAGTGGATGCAATAGGAGGGATGTGTGGTGTAATTGCAGATCAAACTACGATTCAGTTTAGAATGTTAAACCGCTCTAAAGGTCCTGCAATGTGGAGTCCCAGGGCTCAAATCGACAAGTTTGCGTTTGCTAAAAAATGGAAATTTTATTTAGAGAGTCTCCAAAATTTACAATTGTGGCAAGATGTTGTAGTAGATTTAATAGTGAAAGACCAAAAAGTAGTAGGAGTTGTTACTCAAATGGGATTACAATTCTCAGCTAAAAGTGTGGTGTTGACAAATGGAACTTTTTTAAATGGCAAAATTCACATCGGTGAATTTAACACCAAAGGCGGTCGTTTGGGTGAATTATCAGTAGAGGGTCTTACCGAATCTCTACAAAAATTAGGATTCGAAACCGCTAGGTTAAAAACGGGCACCCCGGTTAGAATTGATGGCAAAACGATTGATTTTTCGGCTTTAGAAGAGCAATTTGGAGATGCAGTACCTTCCAAATTTTCATATACCAATACCACTCCAGTTGGCAATCAGCTAAGTTGTTTTTTAGCATATACATCTTCCGATGTCCACAATACGTTAAGAGAAGGATTTAATCAATCCCCTATGTTTACTGGGCGTATTCAGGGAGTTGGACCACGATATTGTCCATCTATTGAAGATAAAATTGATCGATTTTCGGATAAAGAAAAACATCAACTTTTTTTAGAGCCAGAAGGCAGAGATTCTACAGAGTATTACTTAAATGGGTTTTCATCTTCGTTGCCATTGCATGTCCAATATGAGGCTTTAAAGAAAATAAAAGGCTTCGAAAATGCAAAAATTCTAAAACCTGGATATGCCATTGAATATGACTATTTTCCTCCTACACAATTAATACACACTTTGCAAACTAAGTTGATTTCAAATCTCTTTTTTGCAGGACAAATAAATGGTACTACTGGGTATGAGGAGGCAGCAGCCCAAGGTTTAATTGCTGGAATTAATGCCCATCAAACAATTAACGAGTTGGAACCATTGGTGTTAAAAAGAACCGAGTCGTATATCGGAGTTTTAATAGATGATTTGGTAACGAAAGGGGTAGACGAACCGTATCGTATGTTTACCTCTAGAGCTGAATATAGAATTTTGCTAAGACAAGATAACGCTGATTTGCGACTTACACCAATTGGTTATAAACTTGGATTAATATCGCCTGAGCGCAATGAAACAGTGATTGCGAAGTATCTTAAAGTGGAGAATTTCGTGCATTTTTTAAAAGAATGTCCCATAGATCCGGATTCAATAAATGATTTTTTAAACAAAATTGGATCTTCATTATTAACACAAAGAGTAAAAGCATTTCAACTTGTATTGCGACCACAAATAACCTTGCAGCAATTAATTGAAGCTCATCCTCAAGTGAGCGAATATGCTGAGAAAAATAATTTATTAGCCGACGAAGTGGAAGCAGTTGAAATTAGTATTAAGTATCATAGTTATATTCAAAAAGAGTCTGAAAATGCAAAAAAATTATCCAAATTTGACACTATCCGTATTCCCGAAGACACTGATTATTTTTCATTTTCTTCCTTATCGTGGGAAGCAAGAGAGAAATTGACTAAAATTAAGCCTGCAACCATAGGCCAAGCCTCAAGAATTAGCGGAGTCTCTCCGTCTGACATTTCTGTCCTTTTGGTTTTTTTTGGTAGGTAATTATTTAATTCTATGTTTCACGTGAAACCTTTTTATAAGTTGTTCACAACTAACCGAATAACTTGTTTTTTCTGTTTCACATTACCGAGATATTATAAAATCCATGTTATACGACTTGATATGAAAACGAAAAAATTTTGGCTGTTAATAATTGGCATTTTAGGATTGATAACCTCAATTTACTATTATCAAACCCATCAAAATATTTCCCTGCTTTTGGCAAAAGAACAAAAAAAAATTCAAACCAATATTTTGCGCAAAGAGGCAACGCTATCTAAAAGTGTAGATTCTATATCAACCGTACTTAAAGATACGGTTTCTATCATAAATTTTTCTTTTAGTCCCAGTCAAACGGAACTAGATAATGCATTCTTTTTATATAAAGATAACCAGCTTTTTCTATGGTCTACCAACCAGTTTTGGATACCATCTTCATTGGATACTAACATGCTTCAAAAGGATTTGTTGTCTCTCAGAAATGGATGGTTTATAAGTAAATATTCTAAATTTCATAATTATACGCTTGTGGGTTTGGCTCTGGTTAAATTTCATTATGAATATGAAAACGCTTATTTGGAGAATAGTTTTGCTATGGATGTTTCTGAAAATTCATCTGTCCAATTTGTTACTAAACCTGGTGATTTCCCCATTTTTAATTCTAGTAAGCGATTTTTATTTAATTTATATATCGATGAAGACAATGTGAATAACGACCTATTTATAGTGTTACTATTAACTGGTTTTTTAATCTCTGTTTTTTTTATTGTTAGCGCATTGTACTTGTATTTAAGAAATTATACGAACAAAAGATGGATGTTTTTAGTCTTTTGGGCTGTAATTCTTCTTTTTATCTTTGGGGGCAGATCTTTTTCTTTTTTATGCAAATGGCCCGCATTTGTTTATCAATCAAAATTATTTTCCCCCATTTACTATGCATCATCGATCTGGTTACCATCTTTTGGAGATCTATTTTTCAATACCCTTTTATTCGGAATGTTCGTTTTAATTATCCAAAAATTGGTAAGCGATCATGTTCAACTATCAAAACGAAAACCGTGGATAAAATTAGTAATTTCTTTTTTTCTAATCGGAATTCAATCTTTTTTGTTTCTAACGCTGGTAATATTGCTTAAAAGTATTGTGTTTAATTCAACGATATCTTTTAACAATGATAGTATATTTAATTATAGTTTGCTTCATTTTGTAGCTTTTTCTATCATTGGAGTGTGGATGTTTACGTTTGTATATATTTCCTACTATTTTTTAAGATTATCTTATCGATTACTTGAATTTAAAAGAGTTTACTGGATACTATTATTACTTCAAATTGCAGTGTTTACATTTGTAAATTTTAAATATTTTGAAAACTATACATTTATAGTAGTATATTTTTTGATTTACTATGTCATAATATCCCTTTTCCTTTATAAACAAATATCTCTATTAAAAGGTTTTTCAAAAGTTGTACTTTTGCTGTTTTTCTCCATATTTATTAATCATACCATTGGAAACTATTTTGATATAAAAGAAAGAAACGAAAGACTATTATTAGCAGAAAAGCTTGGAACACAGCATGATCCAATTACGGAGTATCGGTTAGACGAACTAACCCAATTGATTAAAAATGATGTAATTGTTCAAGAATTTATCCTAAAACTACCTAAGAGTGAAACTAGGTTTTTAGATTATCTTGAAAAGACTTATTTTAACTCTTTTGCCTCGAAATATAAAATATCGACCACTTTATGTAAAGAAAACCAATATTTGCGTTTACAACCCGATAATTTCAAGATAGAGTGTTCGTTGTTTTTTAATCAAAAGGTGGCAACTTTAGGTTCTCCTACCAAATTTGACAATATTTGGTTTATGAATTATACCCCAGGACAAATCAGCTATTTATATGTGATTGATTTTGAAACGCCATCTGGTTCGATATCCCATTTATATATTGAGTTAGATTCAAAAATGTATGTTACCGATGTTGGTTATCCCGATTTGTTAATAGATAAAAAACAAAAAGGAGTAAACAGAGATTTTTCTAAATATTCCTATGCTCGATATGTAAATAATAACTTGGTAAGTCAATTTGGAAAATACTCGTATAGTGTAAATCTGGACAATTATGCTTCCAGTTTTCAAAATTCAAAATTTTTCAATTACGAAGGATACAATCATCTATATTATACATTTAATAATATTGAAAAAGTATTATTAAGTAAGAAAAATCTTACATACACAGAGAAAACAGTAAATATTTCGTTTTTTTTCATTATGTATGGTGTTGTTATTCTGATACTTACATTGGTATTAAGTAATCCATGGGTAGATGTTCAGCAAAAAATATCATTTCGATTAAGAATGCAACTTTACATGATTATTATAATTTTAATATCTTTTGTATTAATTGGTACGGTTACAATCCGATATTTTTTAACGTTAAACAACAAGAAGAATATCGAGTACGTAAATGAAAAAATGCACTCCATACTAATAGAGTTTGAAAATCAGTTAAATACCATCCACCAAGATTCATTAAAGAATATTTCAAACATCAATCAACTAGTTTTTAGTTTATCAGAGCGTTATTTTGTGGATATTAATGTATATAGTCCAAAAGGTCATTTGGTGGCTACTTCTCGTCCACAAATGTATCAACAAGGTTTAATATTGGATAAAATGAATAGCGAAGCTTATTATGAATTTAGAAGATCCAAAAAAACAATCTATTTTCACAATGAGTATATTGGGAAACAAAAATATTGGTCGATTTATATGCCTTTATTAACCAAAAATGGCGAAGTAGGATTGTATATAAACATGCCCTATTTTGCCAAACAAAAGGAGTTAAATAGCGAGATATCTACATTTATTATTACTTTTTCTAGTGTTTATTTGTTTGTAATTTTTATTACCATAATCATTGCTTTACTATTAGCCCGATACATTTCTCGCCCTCTGTTGCTTATTAAAGAAAAAATGAGTCAAATACAGTTAGAGGATAAAAATGAAAAAATTGAGTGGAAATCGGCAGATGAAATTGGATCGTTGGTTGAAGTTTACAATAAAATGGTAGATGAATTACGATATAGTGCCGAATTGTTGGCGAGCTCGCAGCGAGAACAAGCATGGCGCGAGATGGCCCAACAAGTGGCACATGAGATTAAAAATCCACTTACGCCAATGAAATTAAGTGTGCAAATGTTAGAACGAACATGGAATGGCAATGATCCAGAATGGGAACTACGATTAAAACAATTTTCAACTACTTTAATTGAACAAATTGATGCCCTTTCTGATATTGCATCTTCTTTTACAAATTTTGCAAAAATGCCCCAAGCAGAATACTCCGAAGAAGACCTTTTGGCTGTAGTTAATTCAACCATTTTGTTATACAATTACCCAAACGTGGATATAACCGTGGAGTCCGATAAAAAAGAGAGGTATGATGTGTATATAGATAAAAATCAACTAATTAGAGTTTTTAATAATTTGATTAAAAATTCAGTACAAGCAATTAAAGCAAATCAAAAAGGAAAAGTTTTAATACGTATTTCAGAATATGATGTACAAAAATGGTTGATTGAAGTTTCCGATAATGGCAGCGGAATTTCGGAGGGAGTAAAGGATCGAATATTTTCACCCAATTTTACTACTAAAACAAGTGGAATGGGGTTAGGATTAGCAATGGTAAAAAATATAATTGTCGATTTTGGGGGAACTATTTGGTTTAAGTCTTCACAAGAAGAGGGAACTACGTTTAGTTTTATCCTCCCAAAGCGCAAAAAAGAATAGTCTTATATAGAAATGTATATCCTATAGAATTAATCCAGAGTATTAGAAGACCTTTTTAAAATTCTGTCCTAGATAATTGCGACTGAATTGATAATGTTAGTTCAATAAATTGATTTACGGATAGTTGTTCTGGTCTCTCTTTTGAGAATTTTTCGGGTAAAATCACACTTCCAAGCCCAAGTCCTTTTATTGAATTGTGAATTGTTTTGCGTCTTTGATTAAAGGTAGTTTTTACCACTTTTTGAAATAATGATTCGTTACAAGGCAAAGTTTTAACTGTATTTCTAGTAAGTCTAATAACCCCTGATTCCACTTTTGGAGGTGGGGCAAACACACCTCTACTAACAGAAAAAAGATATTCAACATCGTACCATGCTTGAATTAAAACACTTAAAATACCATATTCTTTTGATCCTGGCTTACATGCTATGCGTTGAGCAACTTCCTTTTGAAACATGCCCACAGCTTCATCTACAACATTTCGATGTTCGAGTATTTTAAACATTATTTGAGAGGAAATATTATAGGGAAAGTTGCCAATAATAGCCATGTTTGATGTTGCAATTTCTGATAAATCTAGTTTCAAAAAGTCATTTTCTAATATATTGGGAGTTAGACTAGGAAGAGCTTGTTTTAGATATTCAACAGATTCTGCATCTATTTCTACTACATAGAAATTTTGAATATTTTGAGTAATTAGTTTTTTAGTTAACACACCCATTCCTGGACCTACTTCTACCACAGTAGAGCACTGATTGTGAAGTGCATCCACAATTTTTTGAGCAGTATTGTCGTCGTGAAGAAAATGTTGTCCTAAATGTTTTTTAGCGCGAATATTGTCCATTTTTTATTGAGTTAGTTTGTCTCCTCTGAGAGCCCGAAATCGTTTTCTAGCTTCGTTTACATATACGCTACCCGGAAAATTTAGGATAATCTTTTCATAAAGCAGGGCAGCTTGCTTGTTGTTTTGAAGTTGGGTCTGGTTAATTTCAGCACTTAAAAAAAGGGCATCATCAGCTAATATATCTTCAGAGTAATAACTATATATTTTTGTAAGCAAAGTATCTGCATTTAAGTAGTCGCCCTGACCTATTGCAATTTCTGCTTTTTTAAAAAGCACTTCATCTGCCAATGGGTGATCTAAAGCCAACATCCCAATGGAATCTAAACAAAGGATGGATTGTTTATACATTTTTCGAAAGAAATACAAATCTGCATTTGCATAGTGTTTTAGCGCAATATTTGTGCTATCTTCATCTTCATTATCTGCAATTAATAAATAGAGTTGCATAGCATCGTTGGCAATTAGTTTTGAGGTAGCCGAACGAAGAACATCTAACTGTGCTTTAGACCATTCAAACTCGCCTATATAAAACGATAACTTTGCATTTTTAAATTTTGCATTTTGACCTAAGGTGTCATTCGGAAAATCTTTTTCTACTTGAGAATAGAGCAATGTAGCGTCCCAGACATTGTTACTATATAAAAGAATGTTTGCTAAATCAATTTTACACATTGCTTTTTCTTTTGCATCAATTCCGTTTATCTTGATTGCACTATCTAGCAGTTGAGCAGCCTGGTCGGATTGATTTAAGTAATAAGCTCTTATATTTGCTTGAATTCTAATATAAGTAGCCATTTGAGGATTAAACTCATACTCTTTTATCAAAAGACCATACTGCTTATCCAGTTCTTTAAATTTTTCTATATTCGGCGGATATTTGTTGCTTAGCTCTTGGTATTTAACTTCCAAAATAGATAGCTTACTAGGTAAATAATGATCTGCGTTTTCTCCCTGATCTATCACATATTGATAAGCATTTATCGCATATTCCCAGTGTTTTAAATTGGTAACTACTTGCGCAAACTCAACTACCACTTGATTGGTTTTTGTAAATCGTTTATCTATTGCTTTGGCTTGAATAAACGCCATGTTGAAATCGTGTTTTTGCAGGGATAACCAATATAAAAGGGCTGCAAATCCCATGTTTTCAGGTTGCTTTTGTGCCCTTTTTAAAATTGCTTTTCTAACTATATCATATTTTTCACCCTGATCATCGTCGGCAAATAAACCTTGTAGTCGATATTCAATGTCCTCGATGTTGTTGGGTGAATATTCGAGAATTCCAAGATATTCTTCCATCATTTCACTAATATTACCCAATGATTGATACATTTGTGCTATTTCAATGCTAAAAAGGGTGGGATTATTCATGATTTTTCGTCCCTGTTTATAGGTTTCTATTGCATAATCTGCATGTCGTCTGGATAAAAATGCATTTGCAAGATCTACAATTTGAAATTGCTCTGCGACCACGTTTTTAATTGCCTTTTCATACTCTTTTTTGGCTTTATCGGGTTGATTTAAAAGTTCATAAATATAACCAAGATCGACTGTAAAACGAGCTAAATTATTTTTTTTCTTATGTTTTTTCACCAACTCTTCTGCCTCTTCGTACTTTTGTGTCTCTATTAAGCTTTGAAGATAATATGCATAATAATAAGAATCTGGACGACTGTCGTATAAATTTGAAAAAATGAGTGCTGCTTTTTCAAATTCACGATTCGAAAAATATTGAATTGCCAGCTGTTCATCATTAGTTCTGGGTTGCGAAAATGATTCAACAGGGTAAATGAGCATTACAATTAAAGCACTAGCAATAATTATCTGTTTTAAAAAATAAAATTGATTTTTTTTTAAAGGGCTCATTTTAATTATTTCTAATAGGAAATTCGCTAGTAAGAAGAGAAAAAGAGTTTTTTAAGTTAGAGAGTAATCGATTCAAAACCAGTATATGGTATCAATACTTTTGGAATTCTAATACCTTCTGGAGTTTGATTATTTTCGAGTAATGCAGCCATAATTCTTGGCAGAGCAAGAGCACTACCGTTTAGAGTATGGGCAAGTTTGGTTTTTCCGTTACCGTCTTTATATCTTAATTTTAATCTATTCGCTTGAAAAGCCTCAAAATTTGAGACCGAACTTACTTCTAACCATCTTTTTTGAGCTTTGGAATATACTTCTAAGTCGTAAGTAAGTGCAGAGGTGAAGCTAATATCTCCGCCACATAAACGAAGAATATGGAATGGAAGTTCTAGTTTGCGAAGGATAGAAGCAACATACTCTTTCATCTCCTGAAGAGTTGCATATGAATCTTCTGGTTTGTTTATTTGCACAATTTCTACTTTGTCAAATTGGTGCAAACGATTTAATCCTCTTACATCTTTTCCATATGAACCGGCTTCGCGTCGGAAACATGCAGAATATGCACAATTTTTAAGAGGCAACTCATCCTCTTTTAAAATTACATCACGATAAATGTTTGTTACTGGAACCTCTGCTGTGGGTATTAGGTATAAATTATCTGCAGTGGCATGGTACATTTGTCCCTCTTTATCAGGGAGTTGCCCAGTTGCGTATGCAGATGCTTCGTTTACAACGTAAGGAGGTTGCACTTCTATGTACCCATTTTTGGTGGCTTCATCTAGAAAAAAGTTGATTAAAGCTCGTTGTAATCTAGCACCTTTGCCAATGTACACGGGAAACCCAGCACCAGCAATTTTACTTCCCAATTCAAAATCGATGAGATTGTATTTTGTAGCTAGCTCCCAATGGGGTAGGGCTTCTTCAAATAAATGAGAGTCATCTCCTTCGGAGTATTCAACAACATTGTCGTTTTCACTTTTTCCAAAAGGTACCGATTCGTGCGGTAGGTTTGGAAGTTGAACCAACAGTTGTTGTTGTTGTTGTTCGAATTGTTCTTGTTCTTCGCTATATATTTTTGCGTCTAACTTTAATTTTGCCACCTGCTCTTTTAACACGTTCGCCTCTGATTGGTTTCCAGTTTTAAAAAGATCGCCAATCTCTTTAGATAATTGATTAAGCTTAGCTAATAATTCATCAGCTTTTAATTGAGCTTCTCTTCGTTTTGTATCGATGGATATAATATTGGCTACGATTTCGGTAGCATCAAAATTTTTAACTTTTAATCGTTCAATTACGAACTCTTTGTTTTCGCGAATAAATTGTATTTGTAACATTGTATGTTTTTTTTGCAAAAATAAAGAAATTGAACGAGCTTTTAACTTAAAAACTTGGGCAGGATGTTATTTTTTGCTTTTTACGTTGAGAGAAGTATGTTTTTAAAGCGTCGGTAAAGGAGCTTAATTTAAAGATAGTGGCGAAATGGGGTAATCAACCAACCGAAAATTTTATGAAGAGTAGACCTATTTTTCCATTTTTCGTAGTTAAAAGGAATAGAATCTTTTTTCAACTCTTCTATAAAATTTTCAAGCAGGGATACAATGTTGGAATTTACCCCACTTAGGTTGATTTCGTGCATATATCTAAACGAACGATAATCAAAATTGGAGGATCCCAACGAAAAGATTTTTCCATCTACTAACATGATTTTAGCATGTAAATTTGTTTTCTGAAATAAAAAAAGCTTTACATTCCTTTCGTGGTAAAATCCAAGATATTTATCTCGAAGATAATCCACAAGCTGAACATCGGAATGTATTGGGATAAAAATCGATACATCTACCCCTTTTTTAGCTGCCATTACCAATAATCTGCGCAATTTATAACCAGGCAAAAAATAGGGTGTGATAATTTGAATAGACTTTTTTGCTTTCTTTATTTCGGCTTCAAAATGTTTTTTAATTTTTTGACTGTAAATGGATGGGATGTCTCTGATGATCTCATATCCATCCACTTTTATGGTTTTAAGGTATTTTCTCTTTTTATAAAATTCAAGAGATGCTATGTGCCAGTTCTCAAGTAATATTTTTTTAAAAGTCAGTGTAATAGAGTCTTCGAGCCTTAAAATAGATTCCCTCCAGTTTTTAGAATATGCGGTGATATTTGCTGAACCAAAATGTAGAATTTTATTGTCAATAATGATTATTTTTCGATGATTTCGTTGGTGGTTTTTTGAAATTAACTGAAGACTCAGTTTAAGTTTGTTAAAAAACCGAACCTCTCCATTGTTTTGGGTGATAGGAGAGAAAAAGGCGTCGTCTTGTTTTGTGCCCCATGAATCTAAGAGCAGCTTTACTTCTAGTCCTTGTTTGCATTTTTCGGAAAGAAGTTTTACTACTTTTTTACCTATCTCGTCGTTGTTTAACCGGTATATTTCAATGTAGATTAAAAATTTTGCATTTTCAATATCTTCATATAATTTTTCAAACCAAGCATTTGGGGTGTCAAATAAAATGGGAGAAGCTTCTAGATTTGTCTGATTACTTGTGTCTTTTCTAGTGTTCGTCATAATTGTCTTAATTTACCCAGTTTTTGAATGGAAGCTGAAAAAACCAACAATCCATAAAACAATGTGATTAGATTTGCAATAGTAAGAATAAAATCACCATAAATCTCATAAAAAGTCAATTTTGTTTTCATTTTTATGGTTTTTTTCAAAGTGGTTTGTTTATCCCATTCTGTTTGTGAATCAATCAAACCATTGGCATTGATAATAGCCGAAATTCCAGTATTTGCTACTCTTACCATAGTGCTACTGTTTTCAATTGCTCTAATTTGAGATATAGCTAAATGTTGACGATAGCCGTCTGTGTTGTCCCACCATCCGTCGTTGGTTATTAATACGATTGCATTAGCACCCTTGTTGAAAAATTTGGAAATATAGGATCCATATAAGGATTCGTAGCAAATAGCAACTGCTATTTTTGATGTTGAATCATTTGTCGAGAAACAGCTTT
Source organism: uncultured Lentimicrobiaceae bacterium (assembly GCA_964653595.1). Lineage (GTDB taxonomy): Bacteria > Bacteroidota > Bacteroidia > Bacteroidales > WCHB1-69 > JBAXTE01. Next base: position 45,157 of record CAZZHH010000016.1, on the reverse strand, counting down.
GTTTGTCTCCAGAGGAGTATTTTTTATCATATACATTTCCCGTAATCCACTTTATTATAGGAATGGTAATCCATTTAAATGGATATTCTTCTACGCCAGGGACTAATTTTGATTTATGATAGGTTTCAATTTTTCCATTTTTTCCTATATAGATTGCAGAGTTGTATGTTTTTTTATCCCTACTATCGTTAGAATATGTGGTAGCACCGACAAGAAACGAAGCTTTTGGATATTGATTTTGAAGCGCGATGAACTCTGAAATTTCTTGATTTTTTTCTATTTTCTCTACGTTAATTTCATTTGCAATTGCAGTTTCTGGCAGAATAACCAATTGGGTCGTAGTATCAATATTATCTTTTACCATCGAAATTAACCGATTATTGATGACAGTAAAGCTCTCTTTTTCATTGTAAGGATTTGTGTTTTGCTGAATAAGCAAACAGTTTAGCTCTTCTAATTTATTTGAATTCTCTTTATTTAGCAACTTGAAAGAGAGCAAAATAGGGATAAAAATGATAGATAGGGTTAATATTAGAAGTATTATTAGGGAAAAAGAAATTTTTTTTGTTTTTGCTTTTTCAAAAAAATTAAAGAGAAGTATGTTTGAAACAAGTATCCAAAGCGAACCCCCAAAAACGCCAGTATACGAATACCATTGAATCAATTTAGGATGGGTAGCAAAGGCGTTACCCAGGGTAAGCCAAGGCCAAGATAAATCCCAATGCATGTGCATCCATTCCATGGTAAGCCAAAGAGCCACAAAGGCAATGTATTTTTTATTTCCAGCGATTTTTTTTTGTTTTAAAAAACCAAAAGTTGCTATTACAATAGCCATCAAAAAAGAGTTAATCAGAATTACCATGCTTCCGCCAACAAAATGATATTTTATCATCCACCATGCTGCAGATGCATTCCATAAAAGAAAGGCAAAAAAACTCACTCTAAAAATGTCGAATAACTTTGGACTAGGGTTACTTTCTATATAGGATAAAAGGGGAATAAATGCAAAAAAAATCAGAAATGGAAATCCCGATGAGGGCCAAGATAAAGCGAATAAAAAGCCCGAAGAGATAGCACAAATAGCACTTTTTTGCTTCTTTAGTGAGACAATCATATTACATAAATGGACTCTATTATTCAAATTTTTTCCATATTAAGTATTCAAAAGCAAGCGAAGCATGTTCATGTATAAAAATAGAGGTTTACTCGATCCTGAATTTTTTTGCTGATAAATTGCACCTTCCCATGCCATCATCATGTATTCTACTAAGGTTTCACTCTCGTTGACATCTATCAGATTCTGCCTACGAGCATCATTAATGCAATTTATAAGAGCGTTTTTATAGGAATCAAGGAGTTTATTGGCAGCAATTTTAACCGCCTCATTGCCAGAATATCCAATTAGATTAATATGGGAAGAGTTAAATATATTTGGAGTTTCATTTACATATCCATCTATATAAAATTGATATAGATTTATAATTCTATGAATGGGTTTGGTTTTAAAATCGAATAAAAATCGTTGTATGTTTTCTAATATGAATGGATGTATGTGTTCTTTTAGTTCTAACAGCAACCCGTTAAAATCGGCAAAAAAAAGGTCGAAATGTACTCTTTCTTGATCGTTTTCGAGCAACAATTTTTCAGTAAGTATAAGTGTTGGGTTCTTACTGATGAGAGTGGCTGCTTTTTCAACTAAAATACGTTTTACTTCCATCGATTACATGTTCTCTTTTTCGGGTTTCCTAAATAATTGGTTACAACTATCAATATAATCTAACACTTGATCTCGACCAATTTTTTTTTCGGCCGAAGTGATAAACATGAAAGGCAGAGTTTCCCACGACTCGGAAAGGATTTTTTTATATTCTGCAATGGTTGTATTTGTTGTGTTTTTGGATACCTTGTCGGTTTTTGTAAATACCAAGGCAAAGGGAAGCCCCATATTTGCTAGTTTGTCTATAAACTCAAGATCGATTTTTTGTGCAGGAATACGTGAGTCGATTAATAGAAAAATCAACATCAAATTCTCTCGTTTTTCTAAATAGGAATAAATCATTTTGGCCCATTTAGCACGACTAGTTTTAGATACTTTTGCAAATCCATAACCTGGTAAATCAACCAGGTACCATTTTTTGTTCACCTGAAAGTGGTTGATGAGCTGTGTTTTTCCAGGTCTGGAAGAAGTAAGGGCTAGGTTTTTCTTATCTACAAGCATGTTGATAAGAGAAGACTTTCCCACATTTGATCTTCCTATAAAAGCATATTCTGGTAATATTGGGTCTGGGCATTTTTTGTAATCAGAATTACTTTGTAAAAACACAGCTTCGTTTATAATCATGAATTTGTGGTGTTGATAAATGAATTAATGTGTCTGTCTTTTTTAGCTGCATATATATCCTCAACTGTAATCATGATTCCAGTTTCTTCCACGGAACCAAAATCTTCATTTGCAGAAGTGCCAAAACATTTCATGGTAGGAGTAAGTCCCATGTAAATGTTTATTAAAGGCGGAATATTTACTTTGTGTAATCGTACATTAATGTTCAATGTTTTAAAGTCTTCTTCAAGGGAAGAGCCTAAAAAGAGGGTTTCTAATTTTTCAGATGGAGTTTCGATAGCTTTCGGTTTGTTAGGATAAACCAAATTCTCTTTGTCGCCAAAGTGTTTATTAAGGACATAAAGAATCATATCTCTAGCCTCTCTTGGAAAATCATCATACATGGTCATTTTGCCAAAAAAATATTTGATTTGTGGGTTTAATACTAGCAAAGCACCCAATCCATCCCAAATATTATCCAATGCAAACATTCCTTTACGCATGTTTACAGATGGCTGATATTGGGTTTGAACAAACGATCTTCCCAATTCAATGGTGTATGGAAGATAATCGGAGATGAACTTTTGAGAATATTTAAAAAGATGAGCCGTGGGGCTAATTGGTTGTCCATCTGGTCCAATAGGAAGATTTGCCCCAAGAATATACCTATATGCACTTACAATTTCCCTATCTTCAGGATTCCAAACTAATAGCTGCTCAAAAGGTACTTCAGCGGTATCATATTCGTCAATATCTACCTCTTTTCCAGTGCCTCCTCCAGCATTTCTAAAAGTAAGTTCTCGAACTCGGCCTAACTCCAGCATAACATTGGGTGCATTGTGGGCATTTACAATGTATATTTGATTGTTGCTTTTGTTGGTAGTACGAACAAAACGTTCAGAAGACAACTCTTTTTCTATTACTTCTCTAGGTATAGGATCAATAATTGGTATCATGATTTTTGTCAATTTAATGCTTGAATATTATAATTTTTCTTGCTTAATTTTATACACACTCTCTTTAAGCCATGAGGCCCATTGAGCATCTGTTTTCTCTTTGTTAAACGTCTCTGCTGAGATAGGTTTTCCAAAATATATGGTAAAAGTTTTGTTTTGTTGATGAAACATTTCATCTGCTAAATAGAGCATTTCAATATTTGTTTTAATGCCCAAAAGAATGCGAATTTTAGAAAGATTGTAAAAAAAGTTTCTATTTTTCCCTTCAAAATAGATTGGAACTATCTGTCGTTGGTATTTTTTGGCCTTTGTAATTACGGTTTTTTTCCATTCTAAATCTTTAATAACCCCATTTTTTTTTCGAGAACACATCCCTGCTGGGAAATATATTACAGAATTTTCTTTGGATGCAAAAGCTTGGTCAAATTCTCTTACGGCATCAGAGGTGTTTCTTCCATGTTTATTGATGGGAAGAAAAATACCATTTAGATTTCGAAGATATAATAAAAGATCGTTTACTGGAAACACCATGTCGTTGCGATATTTGCCAATCGTGCTTATAAGCGCTATCCCGTCTAATCCACCGAGTGGATGGTTGGAGACAAAAATGGGATTACCATCTTTTGGAATATTATCTGCTCCGATTACTACCACATTGGTGTTGAATAATTTTAAAACATTATTCGCAAAATCAAGGTTGTATACTTCGTTATTCTCTTTTAAAAACTGATTTATCTCCTTTTGATGAATGATTTTTTTTAAATAACTAATCACAAAACGAGGAAGAATTTTAAGTAATTTTGGTTTTTTTGAGTTTATTAATCCTTCCACATCTATTTGAATGACTTCAGAGGGCGAAGATAAATTTGGTGTTTCCATTCTTATGTGTTTTAATAGTTGTGTTTAAAAAATACCATTGTTTGCTTTTGCAAAAATAAGATTATTCAGCCATTTAGAACTCTTTTTATTAGAAGAAATTTATAAATGTTCAAATTTAATATTTATATAACTCAATTGTTTCTACCCTTAATTGGTGTCCTCTTTTCTAGAATATTTAAGGATTACCCTTTTAAGCTCTTCTATTCGTATAGGTTTAGATATATAGTCGTCCATCCCCACATTTTTACATAATTCTTTATCTCCTTTCATTGCATTAGCTGTTACGGCAACAATTATTGGCCGCTCTTCTTTCGAATATCGCTTGAGTATTTGACGTGTGGCCTCAAAACCATCCATCTCTGGCATTTGTACATCCATAAAAATCAAATCATACTTTTGTCTTCTCAACGATTGTAGTACTTCTAGCCCATTAGAGGCAATATCGGGTTGATAACCGTTTTTGTGAAGTATGTGTGTAAGCAATTTTTGGTTGATAGGATTGTCTTCTGCTATAAGAATAGACATTGGGTGTGTTTCTCCCATGAGTTTCTGCTCTGTATTTATCAAAGGAGAGCTTTCCTTTTTTAAACTTTTGCTATTTATTAATAGTGAGGAAATCGAGTCAAATAGAACTTGTTGTTTTATTGGTTTAGATATAAACTTATCAAAATATACATTGTGTTTCTGATCATGTTTTTGAATAGAAGAGAGTAAGATAATAAATGGAGTAGGACCATAAGTTTGTCTTATCTCTTTTGCTAAACTAAAACCATCTATCATTGGCATCGAAACATCTAGAAGGCAAAATTTTATTTCGGGATGATTTCTCAATATTTCAATCGCTTTTTCGGGGTTCGTAGTGGAATATGGAATCATTTTCTTTAATTCACATTGCTTGATCAAAATGGAACAATTGATGGGGTTGTCATCTACAATTAGAACCGATATGTTTTCAAATTGGGATGAGCTAATTTCTATTTCTGAACCTTTATCGTTGGCTGGTTGAAACAATATGGTAAAGGTAAACGAGGAGCCTTTGTTCTCTTCACTTTCCACCCAAATATCTCCACCCATAAGTTGTGTGAGCTTCTTACAAATTGCCAACCCTAATCCAGTACCACCATGCTTACGTGTAATAGTTGAATCCCCTTGGGTAAAAGAATTAAACAATAGAGGCATTTTGTCTTCAGAAATGCCTATCCCAGAGTCGGAAACAACAATCAACAATTTGGAATCATTTTCTGGATCTATCGACACCTTTGTTAGGATGAAACCTTCTTGTGTAAATTTGATGGAGTTGCCAATTAAATTCACCAAAATTTGCCTAAAACGAGTTACATCAGCTTTTATATAAATCGGCACATTGGGATCGATATCGTACATGATTTCAATTTTTCTTGATTCAATCTTATGGATGAGCAAATCGAGAACCTCTTCGATAACGTCTGAAACTTTAAAATCTATGTTTTCGAGTTCCATTTTGCCAGATTCAATTTTTGAAAAATCTAAGATATCATTTATGATTGTTAACAATGATTCACTACTGATTCGAATTGTTTGTACATAGTCTAATTGTTCTTTTGAAAGCAATGTGTTCGAAAGTAGCCCTGTCATTCCGATTATTCCATTCATCGGTGTTCTAATTTCGTGGCTCATATTTGCTAAAAATTCAGACTTGGATTGGTTTGCTAGGTCCGCATTTTTGGCCGATTCTAACAACTCTTTTTTCTTGATATTTATTTCAATGGCTCCCGATATGTTGGTGGCAAGCAAATGAATAATAGAGATGTCTGTGTCGGTCCAAATATGGTTTTTTGTGCAATCATCTATCCCTATGTATCCAAGAAATTCGTTGTTTATCATCAGAGGTGCTATGATAATGGATTTAATGTCTCGAGATTCTAAAAACATTCTTTCCTCATCTGGAAACTCGCTCACCAAGCCAGATACGATACCACCATTCATTAAAATGCTTTTCCATCGAGGAAAATTATCAAAAGGGATTAATTGTTGGTTGCTATCGTCAAATTGCGATTTAGTATTTACATTACACCATTCATGTGTTTGAGAAATGCAATCAACTTTTTTAACTCTGTGATATTCAAACACATATACCCTATCTATATCGATCTCTTTTCCAAAAACAGTGATGGCTTTATTAATAGCTATATCAATATTTTGAATACTTAACAAATGTTTGGACGCATTAGCAACTCCTTTGAAGATAGAATTTTGGCGCAAGAATAATTTTTCTACTAATTTTCGTTCTGTTACATCTCGATATACCCACAATACTCCTTTTGCTTCATGGTTGATGTTTAAAGGCACAAAATCACGCTCCAAAACTCTTCCATCTTTTAATATAATCTCTTCGTTGATACAAATTTTTTGCTCTAATAATAGATCATTTATTCTTTTATAAAAATCATCTATATTGATAATTACAGCTTTCATCCCTTTGAGGAACACTTCACAGGATAGACCCTTCACATTTTTAGCTTCTGGTGATATCTCTGATTGAATGAACATCTTTATTAAGTGTTCATTTACTACAGAAATTTTTCTGTTTTCGTCTTCTACTATTACACCAGCTTGCATATTGGATATCAGAGATTCTAAATAGGTGTTCTTCAACGAAATTTCCTCGTAAATTCTTACGCGCTCTGTAATATCATGCGCAAAACCAACTACTGCAAATATTTTTCCTTCTTCATCATATATAGGGGATGTGTCGATCGATATTTGAAAATGATGCCCATTTTTTTTCTTGTTCCATCTCTCTCCATGCCATCCACCTTCAATGGTTTTTTGAAGAATATCTACATTGTCTTTGTATAAATCGGAAACTAAAATGGCTGAGTTTTGACCAATTATTTCTTCGTCGGTATATCCATAAATATCTTTAAATGCTTTGTTTACATATAAAATATCGTCGTTTAAATCGGAAATCGACACACATAAATTTACACTCTCTACAGTGTGTGCAAGCATTCTGATTTTTTGTTCCGCTTCTTGTTTTTCGGTAATATCAAAGGAAGAACCAAAAATTGCTACTGCTTCTCCGTTTTCATATTCGGCAATTAAGGTGTTTTCAATAATTTTTATCTTTCCATTGGTCGCTTTAATAGTGACCTGATATTTTGAAAATCCTTCTTTAATGCATTTTTGATAATGAAGTTGCAAAATAGTTTTATCAAAAGGCAACATGTGATTATTAATCTCTTCTTCTGTGGGCATACCCAACGATAAATCTCTGTCGAATTGGTTGAAAACCTGTTTAGACCAGTATATTTCACCAGTTTTTAAATCTTTTTTCCACGTTCCAATATTGGCAATTTGTTCAGCTCGTTCTAAGTTCTCGCGTTCTAAAAAAACTTCTTTTCTTGTATGGTCGAGTAAAATCTTATTCTCTTCCAACTCCTTTTTTTGCGTAAAAAAATCTAGAATTAGTAACGATAAGTTTGCAAACTCATCTGATCCCATTTTTCCTTTTTTTAATTGTCTTAAATCTTCGGTAACCAAAGCGTTCGCAATAATTCTAATTGGCGAAACTACCCATTTCAAAAGTAAAAATGCTAGAATAATAAGGACAATAAAAGAGAAAAGAGATGCATATAACATATTGTTTTTTGCATACGTTTCGTATGTTTTTACAATGTTGTTTTTATGTTCTAGCTTGAGCCAAGCTATCGGGTTGTCGTTGAAGTCGAAAAAAGGATTATAAACAACCAAAACCCCATTGCCCAAATATTCATCTTCATGAGGCTCGCCCTTTTTTGAAAAATCTATGCTTGAGGTAGATTTTGTTATATTATTAATTTCAAGAAGATCTGCATTGGATAAAAGCCGGTAGGTTAAAAAATAACCCACTGTCTTGTTTGTCGCAGTCACACTTGTGCCAGAAACGATAACCAGTTTGCCTTGATGTCGTAAATAAAAAGTAGGGATGCCATTTTCAAATACTGCATGGTCTATTCCACTAATGTTGGGCGCTATATTATCACTGGTTTGACTGATTACTGACGTAAAATTGGAATCCAATATGGCATATCCATAATAATCCAAATCTAAAATCATGGGAAAAATACGCTTCTTTAATTCTATGGTGTCTCTCAAGAGAATGTTGCTGGCTAAACGATCTAATTGGTTGTAAATGTTTAGTGTGGCGTTTTTCTGAGACTTTTCTTTTATTTTTAATATCTCTTCAATTTGTTTTTGCTTTTCATTAAAAAATGGATTGGCCAATGTAGATACATTCTTGTCGATGGAATAACGAATATAAAGCAAGGCCACGATAATAATGATCGAAATCCCTAGAAGAATGATTAATATTTTATATTGAACTTTTCTCATGAAAATAGTATGGTTTAATGGCTAAGTTACTTTTTATGGTATAAAAGATTTTTGTTTGGTCCCCTTTTGTTGAATGATTAAAATTAAAAACATTTAATAATGCTAAATTAAACAAAATTTAAGAACAAAATAGGAACTTTGTTTTTTTAGAGATTACTTTAAAAGTGAAAAACTACTATCTTTACGATTTTTTCAAATTTTGAATAGGTATTATGTTTGTATCGGTTTGGTTTTGTATCTTTGAAAAAAAATGAATTAAATGTATAACAATTTGCAGTATTCTCTATTCGGAGTAGCACTTTTTTTAACAGTTGGCTCTTTGTTTTTGTTCTATACAAGTAAGATAAAGGGTGCTTTACTTTTTCTTTTTTTGGCTTCGTTGGCACTTGGCCTTTTTATGGGGCTGCTCGACTCATACGTAAATTATTGGGATGAGCAGTATCATATGCTTGTTGCTAAAAATATGATAGGGAGTCCCTTTGAACCTATGCTATACAAAAATCCAGTGCTGGGTTATAACCCCGAAAGTTGGACATCAAACCACATTTGGTTGCACAAACAGCCCCTTTTCTTATGGCAAATGGCAATTAGTATGAAAATTTTTGGGGTCTCACCTCTCGCTGGTCGTCTTCCGAGTATTATTATGTTTGCTTTATTAATACCCATTATTTTCAAAATTGGTAAAAACATGGTGCACGAACAGGTTGGGTATATAGCAGCTTTGTTATTTATGTGTTGTAGTTATGTCCTAGAATTTCTATCCGGATATAGAAGCACAGATCATAACGACATGGCTTTTCTCTTTTATATTGCCGCCTCCATGTGGGCGTGGACAGAATATGTAACTCACCGAAAGGGAAAATGGATTATACTTATTGGCGTATTTGCTGGTTTTGCTGTTCTTAATAAATGGTTAGCTGGGCTGCTAGTTTATGGGGGTTGGGGAATTGCAATAATAACAGATAAAGAGCAACGATTAAAATGGAAATATTATCAAGATGCCTTGTTGGCTTTTTGTGTTTCTTTAGCTACCTTTTTACCCTGGCAAATATATACTTTTAGTCGTTTCCCGATAGAGGCAAATATTGAATATCAATATAATGTATTGCATTTTAGTAAACCGGTTGAAGATCATGTTGGCGATTGGACTTTTCATTTCAAACAGATAAATACAATTTATGGCGAGGGAGATCTTGTCCCTTGGATATTATTGTTGGGGTTATGTGTTTTGTTGTTTTATCAAAAAAATCGACAATTTAGAGCTTTTACGATTGTATCCGTTGTTGGCGTATATGGTTTTTATACTATTGCGGCAACTAAGATGATCTCTTTTACTGTTATCCTTGCCCCAATTGCCTTTTTATCCTTTGCAGCTTTATTTTATTATGCATACCAAAAATTAAGTACCATTATACGCCAAGCTATTTTTTTAAAAATATTTATGGGCATTCTTCTGTTAATCTCATGTTGGGGATTAATTAATTTTAATTCCATAAGCCAAATTCATACCCATGGTTCAAAAATGAATAATGGCTACAAAAAGGTGAAAGATTATGAGTTGCTTGTATTTGATTATTTGATTAATGAACAACCAGATACGTCTTATACTTTTTTTAATCTTCCTTATTTATCTAATGTGCCGTTTATGTTTCATAAAAATGTGCATGCAGCGTACGATTTTTGTCCAAACGAAGATCAATACAGGGAACTTAAAAACCAAAAGACAAAGTTTGTTGTGTATGATAGTCAACAAAGGGAGATTCCAAAATTTATTTTAGAAGATTCCTCTGTTCAAATCATAAAACAATTTTACCCAAATTAATTAATCGGAGATTTCAAAAAACAGAACGGATTGGCGGTATGTTTTTGTAGCCGATTTCGAAGCACGTCACTGTCAAGCCACGATGTAGTTTGAAGCGAGCCACAGCCGATGATTTCAGCACTATCTCGACAATAAATGATACCGCCTGTTACAAGTTGGCCGTTCTTGTCTTTCGTCATTCTGTCTTTCATTTTTGCTGCACTTTCTTGTCTGCCGTGCGTTTGGGGCAGCTATACTCTTTGGCCAGTTTTAGCTCTGCTGATTTTTGCTCCATTCGGCATAACTCAAACAAGTTTGGTTCTGCTCTCACTCAACGCAAAAATTGGTTTGCAGGGTAGCTTTGTGCGACTTGCCAATACCGAAACAAGTTCGGTACAAGTTGTATATGGATGCGAAGGGTGGGCTTACTCTTTCAAATAGTCTTTTGAGTTCTTAATCTTTTCTATCGCATCTTTCATGGCTTAACTCTCTAAAATAGGTTTAAGAATCTCGGGGCTACGCACTGCAAACAACTTAATACGGTTGCGAACTTCACTATCGGGGTGGCTCCAGGTTTGATGCAATTGCTCAATTACCTGTTCTTTCTCAGTATCACTTAATTTTTCAAACTCTTTGTTTTGCATCACTTTTTCAATATCACGCTCTACAAATGGCAACACATCTATTTCACGTTCTTTCATGTGGTCGGGGAAATAAAGATTAAAGACAAGGGCATCTAATACCTGTTCCATAATTGAGGTATCAATCTGTTTTTTTGTAAAATAAATAATAAAATCAACCAAACTGGCAATTAATTTGGTTTTGCTTTCATCTTTTATCAAAGGTATTTCTAAAAGTGGTTCTTTATCTACCTGATAAAAGTCTCCTTGAAGTTTACCTCTATGCCACAACCAAAACGCAACTAATTTTGAATTTAAAAGGCCTGTTAGATATTTAAGGTTAATTCTATGAGATTTAATTACAAAGAAGGTTTGAGAAACATAACAATCAAAATCAGTATATGTAAAGGTTGGAGTGGCACACTTTCTTAAAGATATAATTTTCTCTCCTATAAAAAAGTTTTCATTTCGAGCCCGATGCAAGCCATATGGTTTATTATCAGAGGTTATTACAGATTTAAACCTATCAAGATGTTTCTTTATATTCGGGTAAGGTTTTATTCTCCGTACATCTTTAAAATCGGAACCAGTATAAATTACCCAAATGCTATTTTTAGAATTACCAAAGTATCTTCCAAGTTCATTTGTTGTGTAAAAGGGTTTTATTAATTCTAGTTCATTTTTTTCTAAGGATAATTCTTCCAATTCATCATTAGTAATATTAAATATACCTTCACCAACTTCGTAAGATGAGCCTAAAACCTCTTTACCTTTTTTATTTAAAAAGTCTTGATGTACATCAATACCAGTACCTACTTCCTTTGAATCAAATTTGAAATTTGAAACGTTTTTTATTTTATCAAGAATAGACTCAATATCTGTATTTTCAAAATTAAAGTTTTTGTTTAACCATTTATCTTTCTTAAAATCAATAGTCTCATATAGATAATTGCCTTTTTCTTTGTTTAGAATCTTATTAACATCAGTTAAATTTGCTGCGGATTTTTCTATTTTTCTATAATCTAATAAGTAATTATCTGCTATGCCTTTTCTTATTACAAATATCATTGTTTGAATAGCGGCACTTTCAAAAATCATGTAACTACCAAAATCAATAAACTTTTCAAGCTTTGTCTCGTCAAGAATTTTATTTCTTAATATTGATGCACCGGCATTGGTAGTCCAATTGTTTGTTGCTATAAAACACAAAATTCCATTTTCACTTAATAAATCAATTCCAACACAAGCAAAATAATACCATATATCCATTTTGCCTTGATAATATTTTTTACCTTTTATTGGCTCAAATGCTTTTCTATCAGTATATTCTTTAATGTATGGTGGATTTCCTATGATAATATTGAACCCATCTGGAATATCAAACATCCATTCATTATCAAAGAAAGAAGACGTTAAATTTTGGTCATAAGGGTCCCATTTTGCTAATTTTTCGGCAGAATCAACAGGTAAACCTTGATTTTTTAATTCTTCTGCAATTTCTATTCTTAACTCAGAATCAAGGTTGCGATATTTAAGTTTTGTTTCTTTAGTTCTAGCACTAAATAAACGATGTCTAATTTTTTTAAGTTTTGTTTCTAATGTTTTTACCTTGTCAGTAGTAAATAAATTGGTTTCTTTATTAATCTCAACTAATGAATTTGCTGAAACAAAACGAGTTTCAAGGTTAGGTAATGGGCGTATGCCAAAATTTTCATCAGCTTTAGCATTGCTTTTTTGGTCAACCACCAATGAAATAAAGAAACGTAGTTTTGAAATTTGTGTGGCAATAGGCTGTATATCCACACCATAAATACAATTCTCAATCAGGTAAAGTTTACGGGCATAATCGGGGTCGTTTACCCGTTGGTCGAAAGCATTGTTTATTTCTTTCAGTTTTTCTTCCCGTTCGGCTTTGTCGTCAATAGTTTTAAACACTTCGCTGGTTTCTTCCTGCACTTTTTGTATTTGCACCTCTTTCCAAATAAGGTTATTAGGGTCGAGCTTTTGCAGCATGTGCACCATTTTTTGAAGTACTCCCATAGGGAAAGCACCCGAACCGCAAGCAGGGTCGAGTATTTTACAACGGTCGAGGGCTGAAACTATATCACGGGTAAGTTTTTGATTTTCAACGAATGGGTTTTTTGCATCAAACGAAGCCAGTTGGTGCAACTGTTCGTCCACCTGTTTTTCGTCCATTTGCCAATCGGTAACTGCATTTTTCAGGTAAGCAATCAGGCTTTCATCAACCATGTAGTTAACAATCTCACGAGGAGTATAGAACGAGCCTGTTTGTTTACGTGCTGTTGTTTTGGTTTCGGGATTGTAACTTGCCAAAAGGTTTTCAAATACTTTACCCAACAATTCGGGGTCAAGGGCAACGTCTTCTTCAATCGGGGTATTTTCCGTAATAGTAAATTTGTACGATTTCAGAATATTTATCAATCCCTTAACTGCTGCTTTCTTGGTAGTATTATTATTGACGCCGTATTCTGTGCTTAAATCCACCTCTTCGGGTGTGCCAAAAAACAAATAGTCGGGAACAATTAATTGTTCGCCTTTTGTCATTTGGTCAGAAAAGCCATCAATGTATGTATTGCTGTATTTATCGTCCAAACATTCAAACAAACCGCCATTCAAAAATGGAACGGTTTTGTTCATCAGTTCCAGAAACGTATCGGGATTTTTAAAGTATCGTTTGTACCGCATCAAATAATCAATGCCACGGTGTGTACCATACCCATCGCCACGGAAACCACGTTCGCGGGAATCAGTGCCATCGGGTTTTATTGGACAGTTAAGCGAAGCAAAAAACAAGTTTTGCAGGATTGCCCTGTAATAAACACTGTCTTTATTTGCCTGATTAAACAAGCCATTTTCATGATACGGTGCAATATCGTTCAAAATATCTTTTTGCAATGCTTCGAGGTCAAACAGTTCCTCGGGAATCAGTTTTTTTTCTTTAATAAACCAAGTAAATAACAAACGAGTAAGCAAACGAATGACATTGGTAGCATTATGTTCCTGAATTAAATCCTCCAACTTGGCATTTTTCTTAATTGCATCGGCTTCGGTTGGTTTATCAGGGAAAGTAACCTGCTTAACTGCCCAAAAATACCAGTTTGAAAGTTCCAGATAGAATCGCTTGTTAAGAACACTAACACTAAAAACCTCTTGCCAATAAGCATAAAGTTTGGCGAAAGTATCAACGGCTTTTGTACCAGATGTTTGAATACGAAGTTGGTTAATTATATCTTCGTGCCCACGGTGTGGGCGTTGTATGTCAATATCACGTAGCAAAGACACTTTTCCTGCTTTTTCACCTTCACGCCACGCCTGTTTGTATTGCAGTCGTTCGGTGTTGGCAAATGCAATATATTGTCCTTTGTCATCGGCATATTTAAAAACCAATACAACAGGTGTGTAATAAAACTCACGATTAAATGCCCTTGAAATTTCAGCCAATTGCGAACGTGTAGGCAAAAGGTTGTTTTCACGCTGATTGAGAGATACGCCAAAAATCAAAATACCATCGTAATCGGATTTGATTTTTTCGACAGCAAGACTTTTGTTGCCTTCAAAAGCAGCATCGTCAACCATCCCCACAAAATACACTTCGTTTACGAGTTGAAACGTGCTGTTTTCTTTGTAGGTATCTTTTAAAATTTCTTGTGCTGAAGTTGGTTCATCGGCAACATAATTAACAGGAACGTTAAGTTCGTTAAATAAAGCTTTGATTGCTTGAAGGAAGGAAATATCTTTGAAGTAAGTTAGTTTCATCATAATAAAATTATTTTTTAGAAGTATGATGGAACACCCATGTTGTTGATTTTATTATTATTGTGTTTGCGATTGTAAAACATGGGTGTTTCATAATTATTGCAATTTTTTAAATCCCGGAACGGATAAAATACTTTTCATTTGTTGGATTGCCTGCTCATTAAGTAAAACAAGCCGTTGTGATTGTGGAATTTGCTGCCGGATAAACAAAGCATTCATGCTTTCTAAATTTGCCAAAACAACCAACTGTTCAAGTGTTGCATAATCACGCATATTGCCTTCTTTTTCGGGATTTTCGCTTCGCCATTCCATGGCTGTACAGTTGAATAGTGCAACATTCAGCACATCAGCCTCAGAGGCATATACTTGTTGAATTTTAGCTGGCGAAAGTTTTTCGGGGATTAAGTTTTCCTTAATGGCATCGGTGTGAATGCGGTAGTTGATTTTTGATAAAATCCGGCTTACATTCCAACCTAACTCTTTATTTTCAATTTCCTTGAGGCGTTGAAATTCATTTATCAAATAAATTTGAAATTCAGGACTCAACCACATTGCAAAATGAAAGGCTATGTCTTTGTGTGCATAAGTTCCACCGTACCTGCCAGCTTTTACTATTACACCTACAGCGTCGGTTCTTTGAATCCACTGTCCAACCGACATAATAAACCGATTTGTGCCGGCTTCCTTTTCAATTACCCCGAATTCGGGGTAATTAAAACCTTGATTGTTTATTTTCTCCCAAATACCAAGATATTCTAAAGTATTTTTATTGGTAACCCACTTACCTATTAATCCGGCACCTTCTTTAAAATTAGAAGTCATATCGGTAAGACTAATAAAATCATTATTATTTTGCTGAATAACAGTGATTTCAATTCCTTCGACATTAATTTTTTTATTTTTTGCCATTGCTCAATTGTTTTATTTTCCAAACCCGTCGAATTCGACGGGTTTGAAAAACTATGATATTATAAACCATGCTATTAAATCAAAATTGTCGAGTTGATATTTTTCATCAACTTTTACGTTTTGCTTCACTCTTGCCAAAGCACCTTTGTCGCCTTTTCGGAGTTTGTCTAAAACGTCTTTTGCCTCTCTGCCCATTGATTTTTTTATTGTGCCATCGGCTTGTACTTCTGTTTCGGTTGCCTGACTATCTAAATAGTTTTTCAGTGCGTTTACTAATTCCTGTATTGCAGATTCATTTCCTTTATCAATGGCATCAGGCACAAAACGCTCCCTGTCTTTGTGATAAGTAATTGCATCCAAAACCTCTTTTTGGTTGAGCAAAACCATTTCTCCTCTATAATCAATGTAAATAATATCAAATACTCTGTACATGTGGTCACGCTGTTTTTCAGGTTTCGACGGATAACCTAAAAGCGCAATGATGCCGTCTTTTGAACATATATTTTTATCCGATTTGAACCCCGAATACACACCTTTAGGCATTCGCTGGTATTTTGACTTGTCTTTATTAAATTCTTCAAATAAATCTTGTCGGTACTTTTCGAGCGACAAATTGTCAAATCCAAGTCCTTGGTCGCTCACTTCAATATCATCCCAAGATGTTTGCATTTGTTCCATCATTCGGGATTTTAGACGATTTTCAAGATTTTCGTCTTCTGCCATTTCTTTGAAGGTATCGGAAAATTCAAGGTTTACTTCTGCACCTGCCAATTTCATAGCAGCCATTCGCTGCTCAATACGACCTTGCAAATCTAAGTAGTTGTTTATGTTGTTCGATGGCCAGAAATTAATACCGTAAATCTTTTGGTTTGGTGAGCCCAAACGGTCAATACGCCCCATTCGTTGAATAATCCTTACAGGGTTCCAGTGTATATCGTAATTAATTACCATATCAGCATCCTGCAAGTTTTGTCCTTCACTTAAAGCATCGGTTGCAATTAAAATATCAATCGGGTTTTGTAACTTTTGATAGGTTTTTGGGTGGTTGTCTGCAATCCATTTTATCCATTCCTGATAAGCATTTGATTTATGTTTTTCGGAATCAAAATCCCACTCTTTTTCCTTGTAAAGTTTCGTGTAAGGAGCAAAACGTTCAAGTATTGGTTCAAAGTTTTTTGTTTCTTCATCCGAATCGGAAGTTAATGAACCAGAGCCTGAAACCATTGCCAAATTATTAAATCCCCTTGCCTTTAATTGGTCAAACAGGTATTTAGCCGTATCCCTATAAACCGTAAAAATTACAACCTTCTGATTGTTTGCGTTTGCACCTTTTAAACGTTTGGATTGAATTTGTTTTATAAGTTCTTCAAGCTTATTATCAATTGAATTTAAATTGTTTGGTTTGTCAATTTCTTTGTTAATCCGTGACTCAAATTTTTGAAGATTAATAAAGAGGTTATCTAAAGCATCCAAATCTTTCTTTAAATCCTTTTTAAAATTTTCAATATTACCTGCTTCATCAATTTCAGAGAGGCTGATTTTACGTTTTTTGCCAAGGGTAAATTCTTCGTATTGTTCTTCTAAATCATCATCGTCAAATTGATTGGCATCTATATCATCCATAGTTTGATTTTTCTTGTTCTCAAGGTAATTTTTGATTTTATCCAAAGCGTTTTGATGATGATTTTTGATTTTCTCAACTGTTGAATAAAATGAAAACCAAGACGACTCTAAGCGTTTAACCATTAAAATGTACATCATTTTAACGAGGAAGCGGTCACGCTGCCTTTCATCGTGCAAAACATTCTTTTCCTTTTCGTTAATATCAACATAAAACGAAGGTTGATAGCCAGACAGCATAGGCGGAAAATGGTCAAATAATTCTTCAAATGTTTCGAAATTTCCAAGTTCATGAGGAGTAACAAAAAGATTTATTGGTTTCGCTTTATGTGGAAAAATCAATTCTTTTTGATGTCCGTCAATCATTTTTCGTGTACGGGCAACGGTTAATGAATCGGTAAGCGTAAAGAAATTGGCAGGTAGTTTTTTTATGAACTCACTTATTTTTGGCTTATCGTCCTCTCTCCATTCATTAAATGCTTTTTGAGCAGTGCGGAAAGTATATTCAATATTTCTAACACCTAATTTCTCATTGTATCCCTGAACATCGCCCTGCACCATTAATTTAAACTGGTTGCGAATATCATTTAACGAGTTGTTTATTGGTGTTGCTGAAAGTAAAAGTACTTTAATATCTTCGTTTGGTTTTAGAACTTGTTCTAATAAAAACGTATAACGATTCGATTTATCATTTCTTAAATTATGGCTCTCATCAATTACTATAAGTTTGGGCTTGTCGTTGGTGAAGAACTTATCAGCACGGTCGTCATATTTTTCAAGTCTTTCTTCGCTCATATCTGTATGGAAACGAACAAAAAAATCAAACTGGTCTTTTTCGAATTTTGATTCCTGATTCTTTCTATGCCTTTTCCAGTTGTTTTCAAGTTTCTTTGGACAAAGTAACAGAACTTCACGCCCTTGCAATTGAAAGAACTTCATTACAGCCAATGCGCTCCATGTTTTTCCCAAACCAACAGCGTCAGCCAATATTGCTCCATTGTATTTTTGAAGCATTCGGATTAAACTTAAAACACCCTTCTTTTGAAAATCATAAAGTGCATTATAAATTACACTGTTTTCCAGACGTCCAACTTGTCTGCTAAAATCAGGGTCGTTTTCTTGCTCTATAAGCTGCGAGCCGAACAGTTCGAATAGAATTTTGAAATATATTTCTCTTGGCGTGTACTTGATAAATATTTTCTCTATTTCGTGAATTAGATATTCCTTGAAATCAACCTTTGTTTTAGTTCCATCATTATGAATAATTGTCTTATCCTTGTGGGCTTGCGGTCTTACCCAAAGGTTTTCAAACCAACTTACAAGTTCTTTGTATTGGTTGTTATTTCCTGTTTCAGCAATGTTTAATTCAACATTATTTGTTGTCTTTAATCCAATTCCAGCTTCTGTCAAATTAGAACTTCCCGAAATAAAGTATTTCTTTCTATCATCGTTTTCAGATGGATTAAATAGATAATTTTTAGCATGGCAAAAATTAGGTTCAAGTGTTTTTGCAATTACTTTATTTTGTTTTAGAAAATTAACGACTTCCAGTGCAACACTACTTAATTTTAAAGATGCTTCAATGCTTATGTTTTCATTCAATAAGTCCAAAGGTCGGTTATCCTCAATGTCAACATTTACAATATCGCCTAATACTAAACGGAAATCACTTATTTTATCATTAACCTGTTTGGATAAATAAGCTAATGCACCAATTGTAAAATATCCTGTTACAATATCCAGTTTTCCCGCTTCTGTATATTGAGAAAACCACTCGTGGACTTTTTTATTTTCGTTTTCGTTATCTAAAATCATTTTTTACAGTCTTCTGTTTTAATTAATTCCTTCGGGTCAACATCAAGGATTTTTGCAATTTCGAAAAGCACTTCTAATCTTGGTTGTTGTCTGTTTTGCACATATCCATTTACAACATTATAACTTTTACCAAGTCTTTCAGCCAACCAAGTCTGCTTAATTCCTTTTTTTTCAAGAATTTCTTTTATTCTGTTCATGTCGTAAAATAGTCAGTCAGCTAAAATAGATTTTTTATATCAAATTTCATTATAAAAAGTGTCTGAATTATCAACAGTCAGATGTGGAATGGCAAAATGAAGGCTCTTTTGGCTGCGAAGCGGTCGCCTGTGCGTAAGGGCAGCCAAATGTGCCTGAATGTGGACGGGGTTTCCATTTCCTCTTTTTCTTTATGCAGCAAATTTTTCACTGTGGTTCTGTCTTTCTACGCTTGTGCATAACTATTGGATATATATACATTTAATCGTTTCAGCGATTGTATCGCTGATTTTGGATTTAAGGATACAAAAAAGGGTGAAAATTTTAATTTTCACCCTTGTTTGTAGGAGGAATGTATTATTCTATCCGATGAGAGAACATACTCTTTTTTTCAAAAAAAACATTCAAAGGTTTATCTCTTTGAGTTTAAAAAGTTGTCCATCTCTTCTTTTGAACTCGAAAAACTAAAAATATCATTAAGCATATAATATTTGTTTTGTTCAAAGGTAAAATCGTAAGCGAATTTGACATATTCCAATTTATTGTCTTCAAAACTAAACAATTTTGCAATCTCCTTAATTTGAGCTACCGACATGCAGTTGGCTTGAGTGATCTGTTTAGCAATACGTAATTTGTCGTCTGCAAAACTTGCTTTTTGTACTTGGGCTTTTGCTTCTGTAAAATCAGCAAGAGGCATTGCCTTGTAGCACCCACGTTTTAATTCGGTAATTGGACGCTCATCTGTGGTTGGTTTTGGTTGAGGTTTTGGTTTCATTGGCCCTGTTGAAGTTGAGGGCTTATTTGTAACATTTGTATTGGTGCTACTTGAGGTGGTAGTAGTTGTGGTGGTTGAAGTAACTACTCCTTGCCCACCAGGGATATTAACACCCATGTTGAAATTAACACCTAACTCTGGATCATTAATAGAAACGTTTGCACCATTTTGTCCCATATTTACGTTTGTTTGCACTTCCCCTGTAGTAGTTGTTTGGGTTACACCCGTTTCGCCCATGGTAGTATTTTGCTGAAAATCATCTATTTTCGTCGTTTGATTCACAGGTGTTGAAGTGGTAGAAGTAGGATTCGAATTAGTATGTGCAACTGCTGGTTCCCAACTAATTAAGTTCAATCCATATACATTTTTTTTCTTCCGTAACTCATAGGTAATATTACACATTTTATCATCTACATCTACCATTTGAACCGATTTGTCAACCGTAGACATTGCTTCGTCGTCTATTATAATTTTAATTTTAAAATATTTATCGGTGATGTCTTTTATGGTTACACTCGTATTTGCTTCTTTATTTTGTTTGATTCCATTTTTTACAACCCATATTTTTTCACCCTCTTTTGAGTATATGGTCAAACTTCCTTTAACTTGAGCAAAGGTATTTATAGCCAAAAACAAAACTAAACTACTGATTATTATCTTTTTCATACATTCATATTTTATTGATTATTTGCCTTTTTTAACTGCTGGTTTTTTTGTAGTGGTTTTTGTCGGAGTTTTAACAGGAGCTTTATTTACTGGGGTTTTAACCACCTTCTCTCCATTGGGGACATCTTTTGTGGTAGTCGTGTTTTTTTCGGGTTGAGCCATAGAAGCATTGTCTAATTCGGGTACCTTTTGATTTTGAGGTGCAAACGAAATTTGACGACCATAAATTAGTCTAACGTCCATTCTTTTGTCTTTAAAATATGGCACTTGATCCGCATAATCTAACACGGCATCCGCCAATTCATCAGGTTTTTTCTTAAAAGTACAATTCAGTTTCGAAAAATTATCAAAAGAGACTATTTCTAGTTGACCCCCAAAATTTGAATCACCTTTCAGTTTATTTCTTAAATCACGAAAGTCGCGGAACGAACCTGAAGCATAAAATCTTAGTTCAAAAGGAGTTCCGTTGTTTACCCAATCTCCAATGTATGTATTAAAAACACCTAGCAATTTATCGATGTTGTCGTTTACCCCTTGCGTAATGGAAGAAATTAAAGCACCTTTTGCTTCTCGTGAACTATTCCAATTGCTTTCCATGATAATTGTTCCCAATCCTTCTGCAGTACAATTGTCGTATGCTTTTGCTTCGATAATCACTTTAGAAGAGTTGCGAGTATCGAATGCCTCACTTTTGGTAACAATGCTTATTTTGCTTATTTTAATGATAAATTGCGCGTCAGCTTTAAATCCAATGTTTTGAACATAGGTCTCCTCTTTCATATCGCCAGATTCTTGCGCTATGCCTTGAGACTCTTTTTTTAAAATATCAAAACGTGATTTTTCGATGTATCTATATTTTCGTTTAGAAAGAGCTTCGTTTATCCTTTCTGTTACGTAATCATAGTTTTCAATTTCTTCTTTCGCAATATTGCGAGGATCATACATAACAAGGAAACGAACTCCTCCTATGGATTTGGAAAGAAGATTTATGTCCGCTTTTAGAGGATTAAGGCTAACAACAGCGCTTACAACCACTTCAAAACGATCGGGAAATGGAGTCTCTTTGATTACCTTATAACTAGCAATGTATCCTTCCGTTTTGGTAGATATTGCATCTGATAGAACCATGAAATTCTCTACTTTTGTTTCGGAGGAAACTGCAACTCCCACAGCTTGACCAACTGCTGCTCTTAATGCGTCTTGAATAGCATCTTCTCGCTTTAATCCTTCGCCTTTTACCTCAACAGTTGTTGTTTCTTGAGCCCAAATAGCGAATGTTGAGAAAATTAAAAATAGGAATACAGATATTTTTTTCATACGTATTTAAATTTTAGTGTTTGAGCAATTTTATGTCACAAGGAGACTCTAATTGCATATTATTTACTCTAATTATTCGAACAATTTACAATATTATAAGACTAGTGCTAAAGCAAATTTACCTATAGTTGCAGCTACGTTGCCAATTTTTGCCCAATTAATTTTGTTTTTAACTTTGGATGTGTCAATTTTAATTTTTCCATCTGCAGACTCAATTACGTTGAGAACTTCAACTCCTTTTTTCACACCAAATGCTTCTAAAATTGATTTACCGGCAGATACAATTTTTGGGAACTTTCCTTTTTTGGGATCATAGATTTTGCTGTAGTCAAGTAAAATGTTGTTGTTTTCATCCATTACCACAGGGAACATGGATGGGTCATATTTTTTCCCATTAAGGTTGAAAACAAGATTGCTCATATCCGTAATTTCGTTTATGCTATTGGCTGGTTGGGTTTCTTCAGAAGTTTCATTCGTTATCGGCTTAATTGAACCCATCGAGCTCATTTTTTTAACCGCTTGTTCGTGAAGAACAGGTGCTAGCCCTTTTTGATCATAAATAGGGATGCGCATAGTTACTTGAATTACTCCATCTTTTTCTATTGCTTCACCCACTTGTTGTGCATTTTTTATTACACCATCCACTCTTGAATAGATATAATCGGAAGTGGTAATTAAATCTTGTACCTTAGTTTCAGAAGTAACCTGAACTCCCTTTGTTATCTCTAATAAATTGCGTTGAGCATCCACAATTGCTCCTCTTTTTGCCATCAATTTGGCTTGCGCAGGGTTTTTAAAACGCTCTGTGTCGATTACCGATTCTCCTTTTGCTTCAATAAATTGGTTGGTCCAGTCTACTTTTCCTTTTGGTAAATTATCTACAACGGGTTCTACAGGAATAGTTATTGCCGATTCTCCTTTCCCTATTGTAATAGAATCTTTTTCAAATTTTACGGGAGTTTTTGGTTTTTTGTCTTTGCCCATTTGTATGGGTTTGGTAGAGGTTTCGCTGATTGGCTTTTTTTCTACTTTAACTTTTGTGGGTTTGCTCTTTTCCGAAACTGTTGTTTTGGTTTTTTGAGCATTAACTGTCGACATCGAGCAAATCAATCCAATCACGAGGATGATGGATAATAATTGATTTGTAAAAATTGTGTATTTGTTCTTCATAATCTTTATATTAAGTTTTGAATTTTGAGAATTAAAAGGTTTTAAAATTACAAATATTTTTTGAATATCAAAAAAGATTTAGGCTTTTACAAAGATAATGCCAACAGTTTAAAGAAGAAGTGAATGATTTCTTGACGGGTTTTACGATAGATATTAAAAAATTCAATTTGTTTTTAACGATAAAAGAAGTGTATTTTTAAAACTTAATTATGTCTTTATCCTTAATTTCTGATTTTATATAGTGCACTACTTCTAGGATTGTTTGAAGTTGTAATCCTTTTTTTGATTTTTCAAACTCTTTTTTGATACGGATTAATGGAGCAATATTTTTTATAAAAAGATGATAAGATTTTGCAAATTTAAAATCAAAAACCAATAACCTAAACAAATATTTTAGGGTGGTTTTTAATATGAAAAAGAATAATTCTACTCCATAGAGATGAAGAAAATGGACATACAGTTTATTTCTTTTTGAGATTATTTTTACTTTTTTTGATGGTTCTTTTTTTATCGTTTCCGAATTTGGATGTTTGCATATTGCTCTATGATCATAGTAAATTTTATAACCCAATCTCCACGCTCTAAGTCCCAGATCTACGTCTTCAGAATAATATGGATTAAATAGTTCATTAAAACCACCCATTTTCAGCAACTTTTCTCTGTCTATAAGTGCATTTGCGCCCGACATAAAGAGCGTTGGTAGCGAATACTGTGTCTTGGAAATATAATTTTTGGTCGAAATGATATTGGAAAAGCTATATTCTGGATATTTTGCACCATCTTGAATTTTGTCACCATCCATAGATGTAATTCTTCCACACACTCCAAACGTGTCTGGAGAATTGAAATAAGGCAATAGGGTTGTAAAATAGAAAGGAGTAAGTTGTACATCAGAGTTTAAAATGAATATCAAATCTTTACTGGCAGCATAAATGCCTTTGTTTGTATTTCCCGAAAATCCACAATTTTTTGTACTTTCAATTACCTCAATTTGAGGATAACTGTTTTTGAGAAAGGATACTGAATCGTCGACAGAATTATCATCGGGAATGATAATTTCATAGTCATGGATATTAGATGTTTCTAGTGCATTTATGACAAGTGGTATATTCTGTTCTAAAAGAGATCTACCATTATAATTTGGAATGACAACCGAAATACTAAAACCCATGCTGTTACATTTTATTTATAAAGAAGCATTACAAAAAGCAGAACCGGTTATTTTATATTGTTTGGTCCAAAACCAAAAGGAAGTAGATCGTTCACGCTCTCTATGATGTATACGGCACCAGTTTGACCTGCTAATATTACTTTTATTGGATTTTTAGAAAGGACTTCGTATTCTTTCATCACCTGACGACAAGCTCCACATGGCGAAACTGGATCGCTGATCATAATTTTATCACTGTTAGCGGTAATTGCTATGGCTTTAAAAGAAACATTTGGATATTTTGCGGATGCATAAAACATAGCAACTCTTTCGGCGCATAAACCCGAAGGATATGCAGCGTTTTCTTGGTTGTTTCCTGTTACAATCTCCCCATTTTCTAACAACAAAGCTGCTCCCACTCTGAATTCGGAATATGGAGCGTATGCACTTTGAGAAGCCTCGGTTGCTTTTTGTAGAAGATTTCGATCTAATTCATCTAACTCTTCTCTGGTTTTGAATTCTTTATATTCAATATTTTTTGTCCTAATCATTCGTTTTGTTGTTAAATTGTTCTCTATTAAGTGGTTTTAAAAAAAGATAAAGTGATGAGAAAAACGCATAAAAAGTAACTCCATCTTGAGACTCAATTGTATCTTCTGTAATCATGGACACAAAAAATACAATTAGAAAAACCATACAAAAATAGTCAAAAAACTGTTTTGTTTTAAAAAATGGATATATAAAAGAGAATAAGCAAAGTAAAAAACCGAAAATACCAAAAGCAATAAAAAGGGATAAATATTGATTGTGGCTTCGCATTCTCGTCTCTTTTAAAGGAGAGTTTTTCTCCATTAATTCTTGCTTAAAAACATCTGGCACATCTCCAGTTCCAGCACCAAATAGCCAGTTTTTTTTCAAAATTTCAACAGAAGTTTTCCAAAGTTCTAAGCGTTGAAACATGCTGTGTCCTTTTATGTCTCCATTCGTTTTATTCATTAAATATTCCCAATAAAGCTTATGAAGCCTATGCTTTATTCCAATACCTCTGGTGTAGTTTTTATTCGCTATTCCTTTTTCGATGTTTGAAATATCCTCTTTGGATAATGCGTTTACCCCATCTCTATCTTTTCTAAGATTCATAGATGTGAGGTAACGTATTAGGGTATAATTGATAATATTTCCTCTTTCATCTTTGGAGTTATACTTCATATTGCTTCTCTGGTTCCATGCTTTTTCAAGTTCCGATTCGCATAAATATAATCCAATCCATTGTTGATTCTCAGTGGTGAAAAAAATAGTGTCATGGCGGTATGTTTCGCCATAGGGAGTTGTCTTTTCAAGCGATTCTATGTTTACAGGTGGGCGATACATGTACGTTTTAAACGAGATGTAAATAAATCCAACGAGAAACAATGGGATGAGTAGAATTAAGGATAATAAGGTGATTTTAGATTTTTTAGAGATCTCTTTTTGAATGATATATTTTAAGATTAAAACTAACCCGACAAATATAAATAAAAAAATCCCCGTTGCGGATTGTAAGAGAGAGAGGAAGTTTAAAAACCAGAATATAAGAGATAGGATAACAAACTTGCTGGCAAATAAAATATATTTTGTTTTAAAAAAGATATCTTGTGTGTGAAAAATAAAATAAACTAAGGTAAAGATGGCAATACAGACATTTAACGATAACCGGATATGTGAAATAAACGGCGAAATGTCTCTAAAATCGGTAGGGTTTTCGAAATAATAAATGTAAAACCCAATCATACTCATTAACAATACCGATAATACATGTAATACTAAAACGGTTTTAAACTCTTTAATTGTAAGGGAAGGAGTGGTTGAAAAGATGATTGCCAATATTAAAATTGGAGATTTGATTCTCAAATCAAGCATTGCATATTCGAAATTGATTGTATTCGCAAGCCAAACAGTATGTACAAAAAACAGGAGTGAAAAACTTAAAGCTACTTTATTGCGAATAAATGCGTTTAGTTTTTGTATTAAATCTTTGTCAATTAGCCAATTGGCCGCAAGTATCATTTGGGAGATGCTCATGCCAAATTTCGATGTAGGTAAAGAGATAGCCAATAATATTACCCCAAAGAGAAAAATTCGATGCCTGAGTATGTCTATTTTCAAAATAAAAAGTTTAATTTAACCCTGTTTTTTCAAACGAGAGTTTCAAGTAATTATTGTACAAAATGGAAGTTCAATACAAAAAGGGTCATTCTTATTTTATTTTTAGAATTTCCTTGTATTTACGGGACTCATGAAGAATTTCAACTGCTTTTTGTAATTCTGGATCATCTGAAAGCATCACTTCTATTTGTCCTTTTTGATAATAGTAACGACTTACTATTTCGGATCTAAGAATGGTGCAAATCTCTTTTTTATATTTTGTCAAATCTTGTTCTTTCTCCAAGGATAATTTTTTTTGCAATCTAGTAAATTCTTCACTTATAGCGTTATAATATTGTTCATCTTCTGCTAACGTTTTTAAAGAAGCAAGTGTTTTTTCAGTTTGGGTAGTATATTGAATCTCTTTTTTCTGTTTTACGAACGACACAAACTGTTGATAAATATCTTCTGTGATTATAAATTTTTTAGGGGTAGGAATTGTTTTGTTGTTTTTAGCAAAATGATTAGCAAAATCGAAAAACAAGTTGTTAACATACAAACTTCCAACTACAGGGATACTTTTGGGATTGGGAGTGGTTATATCTGGCTCAATTCCTCCTTTATCATATACTAATCGTCCGTTTTTTGTTTTATATGCTACATAGGTAGAATCAGATACTTTCTTGTGGTTTTTACCCTCCGATTTATCTCCATAGTCAATGGCTTGAATACATCTGCCACTAGGAATAAAATATTTCGAGATGGTTACTTTCATTCGTGTGTTGTAGGAGAGAGGAACTATGTTTTGGACTAAGCCTTTGCCAAATGTTCTTTTTCCAATGATAACGCCACGGTCTAAATCTTGAAACGAACCAGCCACAATTTCTGATGCAGAAGCACTAGACTCATCAACTAGGACTACTATTGGAATTTCAGTGTCAATAGCAGGGAAAATGGTTTTATGATCAAAGTTTTTTTCTTTTAACTTCCCTTTGGTGCTCACAATGGTGTTGTTTTTGTCAACAAAGATGTTCATTATTAACACGGCCTCTTGTAAAAGTCCACCACCATTTCCTCTTAAATCTAAAATTAGCGATTTAGCACCCTCTTTTTTTTGTCTTAAAAACGCTTCTTTGACTTCTTTAGATGCATTTTCGGTAAATTGGGATAAATTGATATAAGCAATGTCGTCGGCGACTTTTTCTGCGTATGGGATGTTGGGAAGTTTAATCTCTTCACGAGTGATTGTTTTTTCTACAGTGGCAGTTTCGCCATACGATTGAATTAGAATTTTTACAGTTGTGCCTGGTTGCCCTTTTAGAGCTGCGCTCACCTCACTCGTGGTTTTTCCTTTAGCACTTTTCCCGTTAATTTCAATAATTTTATCGCCTGCTTTGAGTCCCGCTTTTTGTGCAGGTGAGTTCTCATAAGGGTCGCTAACCACTACATAATCCCCTTGTATTTGAATCATGGATCCTATTCCTCCGTATTGACCTGTTGTAAGTAGTTTAAATTCTTCTAAATCGCTTTCGGGATAGTAAACAGTATATGGATCGAGAGATTTTAACATTTCATCGATAGCAGTTTTTACTAGGTCTCCGGGGTTAATATCATCTACATAATTAGCATTTAACTCGCGCAATACGGATGCAAAAATATCGATCTGTTTGGCAATTTCGAAATCCTGATCAATAAACGAAGTTCCGCCCCACCCAATAATTACAATGGAAATGAAAAGAAGTACTCTTTTTTTAGTAGAAGATAATGATTTTAATATTTTCATTTGATGTTTTTTTGTCGTTTTGAATTTGATTTTATGGAACGGGATCATAACCACTTCCACCCCATGGGTTGCACGATAATATTCTTTTTATGGCAAACCATCCCCCTTTTATCGGTCCATGTTTTTTGATTGCCTGAGCACTGTATGCCGAACAAGAAGGAGTGTACCTACACGAGGGGGGTGTAAGTGGAGAAATTACCAATTGGTAAAACTTAATTATAAACAAAAAGATTATCTTGATGGGATATAAAAACCACTCAATTATTCTACTCATTTTTTTTAATTTAACAGCCAAGTTGCTTATGCTTGAAATTAAGTTTTAGGTTTATTGTTTTCCAAAGATACAAAAAGTTGCTCTTCTAAACGGCTTACAATCGTTTTTATTTTTTGTTCTATCACTTTATAGGGAAAAATTTCCGAACTGTTGTAAACGAGAATGCAAAGAATTGATTTTTGATTTGTAAATGCCCTTTCTGTGAGAGTGTGTTTCTCAATTCTATAGGCATTACGTATTTGTCGTTTTATGTAATTTCGTTTATTCGCATGTTTTATTTTCCTTTTAGGAACAGAAAATGCAATTTGAACAGGATGTTCAGTTTTGTCGGCTACGAACCAAATACAACGAAATGGAAATTCAAAAAAGGAACTTCCATGTTTCAACAACTCTTGAATTTGGTTGTGAGAACACAAACGCTCCTCTTTTTTAAAAGTGTACATTATTATTTCTTTTGACCTTTATTGGCTTTTTTTAAATATTGATTTAAGGCAATAGTAATCGATGGACAATCGGGAGTGGGTGCCATAAAAGAGGGGGTGAGTCCATGGGTTTCAATTACATTGCAGGTGTTTTTCCCTAATGCCGCTATTTCTATGTTTTTTTCTTTAAAATCTGGATAGTTTTCAAATAGAGATTGCATTCCGGAAGGGCTAAAAATTACTACCATCTGATAGTTCTCAATGTTAATTAAGCTTTTTAAATCTACCGATTTACTGGCAAACATAAGTGCAGGAGTAAAAGAGATGCCGTTTTCGATAAGATTGGTTGCAATCAATCCACCATTGGCGTCTGCTGTAGGTATTATGTATTTTTCGTTTTTGTGTTTTAAAATAATATCCACAAGCTCTGGCATAGAAGATTTACTGAAGAATATTTTTCTTTTTCGATAAGTAATGTAGCGTTGTAAATAGAGAGCAGTGGCTTCATTAACACAAAAATACTTCATGGAGTCAGGAATCTCAATCCGTAATTCTTTTGCCATTCGAAAAAAATGGTCAATTGCATTTTTGCTCATCAGGATTACCGCAGAATAATCCAAAATATTAATTCGATATTTTCTAAATTCGGTAGCAGGAATTTCTTCTATGGAAAAAAACTTTAAGAAATCTATTTTAACATTGTGTTTTTTTACTATTTCTGCATATGGAGATTTTTCAAAATCAACAGGTTTTGGTTGTGAAATAAGAATGTTTTGTATTTTCACCGCTAACTGATTTTAAACATTATTAAATTGTATATCGTTCAATAATTATTTGCATTGCTTTCGCAAGAATAACGATTGGTAATAGTTCCAGAGTGCAAAGGTACAAAATTAATTTGAAAAAGGAGAAAACTCCAAGCCAATTATTTACCGCTTTTATGAGTCGAATGGTTGTCAAGACTCCAATAATTACCCATATCAGAATTAATACTAATCCAAATTGAGAGTAGATGAAAAGCCATAGCAATGGGAGCAAAAAAAGACTAACAAAAGATTTAAATAGCAAGTTGTCAAGAATATATGCTTCTGTTTCATTTCGAGCATAAAAAATTTCTCCAAGCACTTGAATAAAAAAAGACTTTCCTAGTTGATACAATATAACTCCTATCAAAACATAGACAAAAAGAGTTGTCTTGGATGAAAAAATTTGCGAAACAGTAAACAAATATTCAAAGGTACAATAGATTACCAACGAAAAACTTATTAAAAAAATAATCATTATTGGGATGACAATTCTTTCTTTAAAAATATTACCATCACGAATAAGAAGCGAATAATACCTTTTAGCTATAAATGCTCTTTTTACTTGTGAATATCTGTTGTGGAAGTTTGTATGAATGTATACATATAATATAGTGATTATCAGAAGTAACCCAAAAAGCCAATTTCTGTTTTCAACCCCATTTATTAATGGTTTGTGGTAAGAAGTTTTAAGGGAGTGATTATTAAAAACAGAAGGTATATATGAAATGGAATCCGTTTGATAATAAGAAGTGGAGTCGAACCAGGTAATCCAGTGTTTAGGGGTATATAAATGAAGCACAGAGTCCTTATAGCTTAGCTTTTCTTTTGCTGCGTTGTTGGGCACACTAGTAGAATCTGAAATATCAAGTATAGCCATCTCTGGATTATAAGTTTTTGCAAAAGTACAAAAAAGGATGATTACTTTTTTTGCTATCAGCTCTCTATCTCTCAATTTTCAATAACTCACAAAATTGTTTTAACTTTGCATTTAAAATTTATTGTAATTAATACTTTTTTATCATGCTAAGAACTCATACTTGTGGCCAACTCACATTAAAAGACCTCCATCAAAAAGTTATTCTTACCGGATGGGTACAACGTTCTCGCGATTTAGGCGGGATGACCTTTGTGGATCTTCGAGATAGATATGGTATAACTCAACTTGCTTTTAATATGGAAACCAACTCTGAGCTTTGTCAACAGGCTCGGAAACTTGGAAGAGAATGGGTGATTCAAGTTACAGGCAATGTTACCGAAAGATCGAATAAAAATCCAAATATTCATACAGGGGATATTGAAATTGTTGTAGAAACAATTATCGTTTTAAATGAATCAAAAGTTCCACCTTTTACGATCGATGACCATAGCGATGGGGGTGACGAGCTAAGAATGAAATATAGATATTTAGATTTAAGGCGAAATGTAAACAAAAACAATTTAATACTTCGTCACCAAATTGGAATCGAAGTTAGAAATTATTTGAACAACATTGGCTTTTTAGAAATAGAGACTCCTTTTTTAATAAAATCTACACCAGAAGGAGCTCGAGATTTTATTGTGCCTTCACGTATGAATCCAGGCCAGTTTTATGCTCTTCCGCAATCTCCTCAACAGTATAAACAACTGTTAATGGTATCTGGTTTCGATAGGTATTTTCAAATTGTACGTTGTTTCCGCGATGAGGATTTACGTGCCGATCGGCAACCAGAGTTTACCCAAATTGATTGTGAGATGTCTTTTGTAGAACAAGAAGATATTCTAAACACGTTTGAAGGACTTGTAAAAAGTCTATTTAAAACCATCAAAGGACTCGATTTTGGTGATTTTCCTCGTATTACCTATGCTGATGCTATGAAATATTATGGTTCTGATAAGCCAGATATACGATTTGAGATGAAGTTTGTGGAATTAAATTCACTGGTTAAAGGAAAAGATTTCAAGGTGTTTGATGATGCTGAGTTGATAATCGGGATAAATGCCGAGGGGTGTGCTTCTTATACACGTAAACAGATAGATGAACTTACCGACTTTGTAAAACGCCCTCAGGTAGGTGCTAATGGCTTAATATATATCCGATATAATGAAGATGGTACCCTGAAATCATCTGTGGATAAATTTTTTACAGAATCTGATTTGTTAAAAATAGCAGAAAAAATGCAAGCAAGTCGCGGAGATTTGATGTTGATTATTCCAGGAAATGAGGAAAAAGCTCAAAAAGCACTTTGTGAATTGCGTTTAGAGGTTGCCTCTCGCAAGGGATTACGTACTCCAGGAACTTTCGCACCCCTGTGGGTAATCGATTTTCCTTTGCTTGAGTGGGACGACGATACCGCTCGTTTTTATGCAAAGCACCATCCATTTACATCTCCAAAACCAGAAGATATTGCCCTACTCGATACAAACGCAAAAGCAGTTAGAGCAAACGCTTACGATTTGGTTATTAATGGAGTTGAAATTGGTGGTGGCTCAATTCGTATTTATAACAAAGAGTTGCAAAATAGAATGTTCTCCATTCTTGGCTTTTCTCCAGAAAGCGCTCAATCTCAATTTGGGTTTTTAATGAATGCATTTGAATATGGTGCCCCTCCTCATGGTGGCATCGCTTTTGGGTTCGATAGGTTGTGTGCTGTTTTCTCTGGTGTCGATTCTATCCGTGATTTTATTGCATTTCCAAAAAATAATTCAGGCAGGGACTTAATGAGTGAAGCTCCATCGGAAGTGAGCGATGAGCAGTTGAAAGAATTGAATATCAACGTGGCCAATTTGCCAATTTAAAGACGTTTAAATATGAATGCAAAAGAGATAATGGCAGAGCTCGAAAAAATGGGAGATGCTCAAACTAAAAAGACTTTGATGAAACATGGGGCAAAAGAACCATTCTTTGGAGTAAAGGTAGCTGACCTGAAGAAAATTCTAAAAAAGACCAAGAAAAATCATGAGCTCTCTCTTGAATTATACGCAACAGGCAACTCCGATGCTATGTATTTGGCTGCACTGATGGCCGATGAAAAACGCATAACAGAAGAGCAACTTAATGATTGGGTTGAAAATGCTTATTGGTATTATTTAAGTGAATTTGCAGTTCCATGGGTTGCTGGGGAGTCGCCGTATGGATTTAAGTTAGGTCAAAAATGGATTACCTCCGATAAAGAAGGGATTGCCGCTGCTGGTTGGGGAACATTGGCGTATCATGCAGGCATGCATCCCGATGAAGAGTTGGATATTAACAAGTATAGTGAATTGATTGATTTAGTAGTTGCAACCATAAGTAAAGCACAAAACAGAGTGAAATATGCGATGAATAGCTTTGTCATTTCTGTTGGTTCATACATTCAGGAGTTAACACCCAAAGCACTACAAGCATCAGAAAAAATTGGAAAAGTGGAAGTTACCCTAGCTAGTACTGCTTGCAAAGTCCCTCTTGCAAAAGAGTATATCCAAAAAGTAATGGATACTGGAAATGTAGGAAAAAAAAGAAAAACCTGTCGTTGCTAAGATGATAAAAAAAGAGAGAGATTCAATGTTGAATCTCTCTCTTTTTATGATTAAAAATCTATAGTCGACAAACTTTGTCAGAGAATTAGACCTCCCATGTATCACCGCTATTTAGTAAGTCATCTACACAAGAGATTTTTGAGTTTGATTTAGCATAGGCGATTTGTTCGTCCATCAAATCATCATACGTTGGGAACATTGCAGCGCGAATTACACCCAATGCAATTGGAAAATATGGAGGTTGCATTTTTGCCAACATTAAGTGAATACCAGGATCCTGAGCATACATATCATGAACAAGTAAATCGCTTTTTTGATATTCCTCTCCAATGGTAACAACTTCTAATCCGTTTTTTCCAAGAATAATTCCCTTGTTTTTTTCAGCTCCAAAAATCATAGGTTCACCATTCTTAAGAATCAGTTGATTGTCGTCTTTTACATCTTTTCCGGTAACATTTTTATGGGTTCCATCTGCAAAAATCACACAATTTTCCAATATTTCAACAACAGAAGTGCCATCATGTTTTGCGGCCTCAAAGAAAACTTCAGTCATTAATTTAGGTTTGGTATCAACAACTCTGGCAAAAAAAGTACCTTGAGCCCCAAGTACTAATTCTCCAGGATTAAAAGGGTGTTCTATCGTTCCATAAGGAGATGTTTTTGTAACAGTGCCCATAGGGGTTGTAGGAGAATATTGTCCTTTTGTTAATCCATAAATTTGATTGTTAAACAACAAAACATTCACATCTAAATTTCTTCGAATGATATGAATAAAGTGGTTTCCTCCAATAGCCATGGAATCACCATCTCCAGAAGTAATCCAAACACTTAAGTGAGGATTCGCCATTTTTACGCCTGACGCAATTGGATAAGCACGTCCATGTATCCCATGAAATCCGTATGTGTTAACATAATATGGAAAACGAGAAGAACATCCAATTCCAGAGACCATACAAAAATTCTCTTTTCTATACCCAATTTTTGGGAAAACATTTCCAACAGAGGAAAGAATGGCATGGCCACCGCATCCGGAGCACCATTTAACCATTTGGTCGCTTATAAAGTCTTCTTTTGATAATGGAACTCTAGAGCGTTCTACGGTAAAATTATCTTCAAAACCCATTGTTAAATCCTCCTTATATCGTTTTGTTAAAATGTTCTACTAATTCTGTAATGGTAAATGGCAATCCTTGCATTTTGTTATATTGCAAATATTGATAGCCTGGATGTGTCATGCGCAAATAGTTTGCAAACTGACCAGCATTTAATTCGGCAACAATAATTTTTTTGAAACCCGCAAATACTTTATCTGTGTTTTTAGGTAGTGGCATAATATAACTAAAATGAGCATGGCTTACTTTTTTGCCTTGTGCTTGTAACTCTTTTACTGCTGAATATATAGAACCTTTGGTTCCTCCCCAGCTAACTACAAGTAAATCTCCCTCAGCATCTCCCATAATCTCTTGCTCGGGGATAAAATTGGCTACTCTTTGGACTTTTTCATTACGATATTTAGTCATTTTTTCATGGTTTAAAGGATCGGTAGATACAACTCCTTTTCCATCTGTTTTTTCAAGTCCACCAATTCTATGTCTCAACCCTTCTGTGCCAGGGATAGCCCACTGACGAACCAATGTTTCTGGGTCGCGAAGATAGGGTAAATAGTTTTTATCGTTTGCTTTTGCAACAGGAGGAGTAATAGAAACAAGGTCAGCTACTTTTGGTATTTTGAAAAGCTCAGAACTTTGTCCCATCTGTCCATCTGTAAGTAAAATAGTAGGTGTCATGTGTTCCATAGATAACTTAGCTGCTTCATAAGCTTTGTAAAAGCAATCAGAAGGAGAAGAAGCTGCAGTTACAATACATGGAGCTTCTCCATTACGACCAAATAGGGAAATGTACAAATCAGATTGTTCCGTTTTGGTTGGCATTCCAGTAGAAGGACCACCTCTTTGTACATTCACAATTACTAAAGGTAACTCGGTGATGACAGCCAATCCTATTGCCTCCGTTTTTAAAGATAAACCAGGACCAGAAGTGGAAGTACATGCCATAGATCCAGCAAAAGAAGCCCCTATTGCCGAACAGATTCCAGCAATTTCGTCTTCCGCCTGAAATACTTTAGCGCCTAATGACTTTTGCTTGGTAAGTTCCATTAATATTTCGGTGGCTGGTGTAATAGGATAGGATCCTAAAAACAGTTCACGGCCCGAACGTTCAGATGCTGCCAACAATCCCCAAGCCGTTGCCTGATTCCCTGTAATACTTCTGTATCTTCCTTTTTCAATTTTAGGAGTTGCAATGTTCATTTTTGCAATCTGATACTCTTGGGCTTCTGCGTAAAAGAATCCAGTTTTTAACACAAGTTGGTTGGCTTCTAAAATTTGTGGTTTAGATTTAAATTTCTTTTCCAACAGCTTTAACCCAATTGCAATATCGTAATCACAAAGGTAAAGCACAATTCCTAATCCAAAAATATTACGAGTGCGCTCTATGGTTTTTACATCTAATCGGAGGTCTTTGCATGACTCTTTTACAATAGAAGCAAAGTCTGCAGCAATTAATTTGTAACTGCTCAAACTGCCATCTAAAAGAGGATTTGAAGCGTAACCAGCTTTTTCTAAAATCTTTTCTTCAAACAGTCCTTGATCTATAATCAAGGTAGCGCCTTTTTTTGTGTTAGGCAAGTTTGCAACTAATGAGGCTGGATTCATGCAAACTAAAATGTCGCATAAGTCGCCAGATGTTTTTACTTTAGATCCAGCATTTACTTGAAATCCGGACACCCCTGCTACGGTGTTGTGAGGAGGACGAATTTCTGCTGGATAATAAGGAAATGTTGCCACTTCATTTCCCGACAATGCCGATGTTTCAGCAAAAAAGGTTCCCACCAATTGCATTCCATCACCAGAGTCGCCGGCAAACTTTACAACAACGCTTTCTCTTTCAACGTTTTCTTTCTTTTTGGTAGCCATATTATTGGTTATTTTTTAATTTGTTTTCTTCTTTAATGCTATTTTTATATTTCCAAAATTTCGCGACAAAGGTAGGCCTTTTAATTTTCTTAGAACTCATTTTTAACAAAAAAAATTAACTTTTTTCGCTATATTTTTTCATCCAAACAATCCGAAAGAAAAATCAAAGTTTTCGAGACTGTAAAATCAAATTTTTCTATCCTTTTTTTGATTTTTTGATTTATTTATGGTGGTTTTGTTTGCCCATAAATTTACAAAAATCAATTATTTCAAACAATCTCTGATTTTACCATGCGAAAAACCACTAAAATGAAGTATCTTTGTATGAAAATCAAAAAAGATATGAAATTTAAAATTAGCCTTTTCTTTTTTTTAACATTTTTTTGTAACGCTATATTTGCTCAGGATACTATTAAAGTAATGCAATATAATCTGATGCAGTATTGTGATTATTATGGAACTTGCACGGCCGCTAATAATGGACTTGATGCAAAAGCGGCAAATCTTAAAAATATTGTCAATTATTCAAAACCCGACATTATTACCGTAGAAGAAATGGGATCAAACATGACTTATGTGAACCATCTACTTAATAATGCGCTCAATGTAGACGGAGTTGCTTACTGGAAAAATGGCGACCTTACTAATGCATCTGGAGGCTCTATTGCCAATATGATTTTTTATGATTCTAGAAAATTTACTCTTAAGCAAAGTAGCTTTGTTCAAACTGCTGTTCGTGATTTCAACATATACCGACTTTATTACAATACCCCCGATCTTGTAAATGGGGACACCTCTTTTATCATTCCAATTATTGGTCACCTAAAAGCAGGTACGGCCGATTCTACTGCTCGTAACACTCAGGTGGCAGCATTAATGAGTAGATTAAATAATTTAAATGTAGCGGATAACTATATTTTATGTGGTGATTTTAATATTTATACCAGTAACGAACCTTGTTACAAACAGCTTTTAACCTATTCAAATCCTTTGGTTCGTTTCTACGACCCCATAAATAAACCTGGAAATTGGAATAACAATTACAATTTTGCAAATATTCATACACAATCTACTCACACTAGTGGTGATTGCTTTTCGACAGGTGGAATGGACGACCGATTTGACTTTATATTAACTTCCTCTAATGTGCTTAATGGATATGACAATGTAAAGGCAATCACTTCTTCTTATAGAGCAGTAGGTCAAGATGGCAATCGCTTTAACGGATCAATGATTAGTCCTTCAAATAGTACAATTCCTTCTTCTATCTCCACCTCGTTATACAACCTTTCGGATCACTTACCTGTGATGATGGATTTCGAAATATTCTATCCTTCGTGCATTACTGGAGTAAAAGAAGTAGTTAAAAGTGACATCGATTTTACAGTAGTAAATCCTATAAACGAAAACTTAGTATTTAACTATCGCTTAAAAACAATTGAACCACTTACGTTTTCTATTATAAATATTAATGGACAAACGATGATGAGAAAAACAATCTACCCTTCATCTCTCGAAGATAATTACTCCGAAGGGGTTTTGAATCTTGTTCCTGGAATTTATCTATTGCATCTTAATTCTAAACAAGGAGTAGCTGTTTCAAAATTTATAAAGAGATAAAATCTTATAATTATTCAATTTGTGTCAACTGAGCCGTGAAATTGTCGCTTTTTTAGCTTTTTTGGCGAAGTCTTGTCCCGATAGCTATCGGGATTTTTGTTTCAAGATAAAAAGTAAGGCGACAAAAAAAAGTGAGAATATTTTTTCATCATTCATACAGGATTACTCTCCCCTATAAAATTGAACAGACCTAGAAATAGTTAACAATAATAAGTATGAAAGAAAAATTTGTTTATCATACGATTTTGATTTGTTGATGTTAATTTTCTAGTTTAATGATTTTCCTATTTATAGAGCCGGGTTTGTTTATTGCAATCACATATGTCCCTGGTGAGAGGTTTTTAAGATTTAAACGAGATTGTTTTTCGTTTAATACTCCTTGTTGAACAACCTGCCCAGTAAAATCCAGAATAAGGTACTCTTTTCCAATTTGATTCGGAGTAATGGTTATCTCTACAAAGTCTATTACTGGATTTGGTGCAATTTCAAAAACTTCCGACTGGTTTTCTGTGACATTAACTGGAGAATAAAAATATTCTGCAAGGTCTATTTTATGGATTTGCTGTGGAACAGTTTGCCCCACTTTTTCATTCGTGACATAATAAGTTATGCCATCTTCCGTAGCAATTCCTTCTACCTGATGCATGGACATATTGAGCAAAATTTTTCGTTTGTTGCCATTGAAAAAATTCTGACTTTCAAAATCATACAACATAAACAAAAATGGTTGAAGTACTTGACTATAACCACACAAGACAATCAATTTTTTATCTTCCAAAAAAGTGGCACCCGTAATTAACCCATCTACATAATAACTTTGACGGGCTTGAGCAACGTAACTTCCTGACAATTTGGGCAATGAATATATGGTTGTGGCTTTGCTCACCCACTCCTTTGTGAACAAATAAATGCTGTCCTGAGTGACAATAAACGATTCGCAATCAAAATTGGTGTTGTTGCTCCCAATTGCTGTATAATCTGTTTGTAGCGAATAATTGAAATTAATTGTGTCAATAATTGGAACATTCGTCAACAAGGAATTTTTTTCTATTCGTAATATTTTCAGATTGGTTCGGTTTCCATTGGCATTGTTTCCGAAATCCCCCACATAGATATAACTAGAATCTTGCGAAATCTCCTCCCAATCAATATTTGAAGTGCTATTTAGTGGAAATGATTGATAATTTGAAATATTTATAGTGTCAAAAGAGTAGATGTTTGTATCTGAATTATCATTGTGTGTCCAGAATTTTTGATTCCAGAAAATCAACCCCGAAGTCTCCACCATAATGTCAGGCAAAGACCATGTAGTAATAGGTGAAACAGATGTTACATTGTAAAGACAACTGCCATCGTTGGACGTTGCAAGGGAATCATAATTTGTGGCCAGTGGGTCTGTACAACCGTTGATTTGGGCATTAGTGTAATACCCATTTACAAATAACAAGAGTAACAGAAAACACCTATTCATCATTGATTAATTTTAGTGTATCATTCTTTTTTATGCAAATATAGTTTATTATTTGGATTTGAGTTTTAAAAATGGTCAATTACTAACTAGGGTCTGCTGAACCACGAAGTGCTCTGCGCAGCAAAAAACTCAAAAATCACAAACTAGTTTCAACGAAGCATTAAAGTAACCAAAACTTCTCTTTTTCTTCTAAAATCGAGGGATGCCATTGGCGAAGCGGCGGTGTTCCGATAAAAACAAAAAATTGCTATTCCATATTTTTTCGGGACCTGACAGGGCGGCAATGACAAAAAGTAAGGCGACAAATAAATGATTTTAGAAAACTAGGTGCAAGGTTTATTTAATAAACTTCTAAAAAAAACTTGCACTTGATTTTGAATAGATGACATATATGGTGCTGATAATGTGTTGTTTGAAGATTTTTCAGCAAACTCTATTTATAAAAGATAAATTGTAGCTTTTCATTCCCTAGTACTTCAATCGCTTGTTGTGCCTCTTTTTGGGATTTAAAGACCACAAATCCAGATATTTTATCAACTACTTTCTCCACAGCAAAAGATTTATTCTTAATGTTATCAACTATGATTACAAATTTTGGCTCTTCGAAATTATCCCAATCTGGAATCCAATCTTCGTTGAAAAATGTTGCAATATTTAACAAGTCGTTGATGCAAAGCCATTTGTCTATTTGTTTTTGAGATACACAGTTGTTTCGATCAGCAAAAAGGGTTGTTTTGTTCGATTTGATTTTTCCAAACATATCTACATACCAAGCAGTTTTATTGTAAAATTGAGATTTCATAATCTCTTCAAAAGTTATCATCGTTTTCAATTTTTGTGAATCGGTTATCTTGCAAAGATACAATTAATCCTTGTTGGTGGAATTTATTTCACTACTCATTTCTCCACAATTTGTCAAAAAAGCCGTAAATTTGCAGTTATTATCTTTTGACCATACAAACAATGATTACCGTAAGTTCACTCTCAATTCATTTTACTGGCAACGATTTATTTAGTGACGTCTCTTTTGTGGTTGGCGACAACGATAGAATTGGATTAACAGGTAAAAATGGAGCTGGAAAATCTACTCTTTTAAAAATATTGTCTGGATTACAAGAACCAGAAAAGGGCTCAATAATTATCACTACCGGGCATCGATTGGGGTATTTGCCTCAAGATCTTGCCCCATCGAGCAAACGATCCGTCTGGGAAGAGACACTTTCTGCTTTTGATGAAGTTCATCGTTTAGAGGCTTCGATTGTAAATCTTAGTCAAGAGCTTTCCGATAGAAATGATTATGAATCTGATGGATACTATAAATTATCCGCCCAATTGAGTGAAAATACTGAACGATTGCATATGATTGGGGCCTCAAATATAAACTCTGAAACCGAAAAAATTCTTTTGGGATTGGGATTTGACCCCACAGATTTCACCCGATTGATGACTGAGTTTAGCAGTGGATGGCAAATGAGAGTAGAATTAGCAAAAATCTTACTTCAAAAGCCAGAAGTGATGCTTTTGGATGAGCCAACCAACCACTTAGACATCGAATCTATTCAATGGTTGGAAGATTTTTTATCGAATTATCAAGGATCTGTCATCTTAGTCTCTCACGATAGAGCATTTTTAGATGCTGTAACCAATCGGACAATTGAAATTAGTTTGGGAAGTATTTTTGATTACCGCTGCTCATATTCCGAATATGTGGTTCAACGGATGGATAGAATTGAACACCAAATGGCAGCTCATACAAATCAGCAACGAGACATTTTGGAGATGGAAAAGTTTATCGAACGATTTCGTTACAAAGCATCAAAATCGAAGCAAGTACAATCCAAGATTAAACTTTTAGACAAAATAGATAGAATAGAAATTGATGGACTTGATAACTCTTCTATCCATTTTCGTTTTCAACCTGCTCCACACTCTGGAAAAGTAGTGGTAGAAGCCCAAAATATTGGAAAGTCATTTGATAACAAATTGGTCCTTTCGGAACTAGACTTCACTTTACTGAAAGGAGAAAAGGTTGCATTTGTGGGTAAAAACGGAGAAGGAAAAACCACATTCTCGCGAATTATAGTTGGTGATTTAGTCGCCACCAAAGGGTTTGTAACATTGGGTCACCAAGTCGTCGTAGGGTACTATGCACAAAACCAGGCTGCTATGCTGGACCCTAATAAAACTGTATTCGAAACGATTGATGAAATTGCAGTTGGCGACATTCGTACTCGAATTAGGGCAATCTTGGGTAGCTTTTTGTTTTCTGGAGAGGATATCGACAAAAAAGTAAAAGTACTTTCGGGGGGAGAAAAAGCCCGACTTGCTTTAGCCAAATTGCTGCTTACTCCATACAATTTATTAATATTAGATGAGCCTACGAATCACCTGGACATGCAATCTAAAGATGTTCTGAAATCTGCTCTTTTGCAATATGATGGGGCACTAATTCTTGTATCTCATGATCGCGACTTTTTACAAGGACTTACCGATAAAGTTTTTGAATTTAAACAAAAACAGATAAAAGAACACATCGGGGATGTATACGACTTTATTGAAAATAGAAAAATTGAGAGCTTAAAAGACCTTGATAAGGAGATTGCTGTAAAAAAAGTAACAGCGGAGGTGGAAGTTTCGGAAAGTAAATTACAGTGGGAAAAGAAAAAAGAACTCGAAAGTCAGATTCGAAAAATTAAGAATCAGATTACTCAAATTGAGGCCCAAATTAACGCCGAAGAGGAACGTTTGAAAGAACTGGATGAGATGTTGGCACAACCCGACAAATATCAAGATAAAATTTTATCTGGAGAGCTATATAAGACATACGAGCAAACTAAAAGAAATATCGAGCACCGTATGGCAGAATGGGAAATACTGCAGGAACAACTTATGTTAATGGAATAACCTGTAGGCCCAAATTGGTATTAATTGGGTTTAATATCGATTTATAGGTTGTTTTAATACCTTGAGACGACTTGAAAAAAATCAGAATTATTCCTGAGTAGGTTTTTCGTATCGAATCACTCCATATTTACACACGGGACCTGGGTCTGTAGGACGTGGCTTTATTCGCATGGTGTCTTTTTTAGGTAAAGGCTTCTTTTTGGGAGTCATTTTAATCTGAGCAACCGTATCCTTTTTTTGAGTATCCCCAACTATGGTATCCGTTTTTGTGATCTCTTTTATCGAGTCCTTTTTTGGAGTAACATCTATGTTATCATCCGTTTTTTTGTCTTGATTTGATTTACATGCAATTAAAAACACAATTGCTAACCACATCATTTTTAGCGATATACGCCATACTTTTTGCTTAATTGTTTTCATTTTTTTCTTCCTTAATTGCGTTTTCTAACATTTTATAATGACACCTTAATACATCGTGGTTTTCAAAATCTCTTAAATGTAAACCGTTTCCTTTGCACCATTTAAACTCTTTGCAATTGCTACAGGTTCCCTCTTTTGCCCACTTTCGGTTGCGCATAATTTGAAAACGATTGTTCCACACATCTATAAACGAATCGGTGTAGATATTGCCTTGAACAACATGATGGCTGTTGTTTGGACATGCTGAAATGGAGCCGTTGTTTAATACAGAAGCTATGTTGATGCCTGCACGACAGAAAAAATATCCATCTCTTACATTATCTTCAAAAGCACCTAAGTATCCTTCACATCCAAAACTCACATGAATGGTGTTTTCTTTTCGTGTTTTCTCTATAAACATCAAAATATTTAATAGTTGCGCATCAGTTATTTGCAACATGGGATCTTCTTTGGCTCTCCCTATTGGGTCTATTGCAAATATCCTCCAATGGGTAACCCCTAATTCGATTAAATAAGATTTGATTTTTTCTAATTCATTTATATTTTTTTGAGTAATGCAAGTTACCACATCATAAGCGATATTAGGCGTGTCAACCACCAATTGTATTGCTTTGGAGGCTGCAACAAATGATTTTGGATTTCCTCGTAACCAATTATGACTCTCTTCTAATCCATCTAAGCTGATGGTGATGGAGTGTAATCCTGCAGCTAGTAATTCGTCAAATTTTTCTTTGGTTAACAACAATCCATTGGTAACCATACCCCATGGATAGCCAATTTCACTGAGCTGGGAACAAACCTCTGCTAAATCTTTTCTAACGAGTGGTTCGCCTCCTGTAATTACAATCATTACCTTGTTTGGATTATATTGTGTGGCAACCTCTCTAGCTACTTTAATAAAATCTTCTCCAGGCATGTCTTCAATGCCTTTGTCGCTCTTGCAATCGCTTCCGCAGTGTCTGCAGGAAATGTTACAACGAACAGTGCACTCCCAAAAAAAATAGGTTAAATCGTGTAATTTAGATTGAATATCGATGTATTTAGCTGATAAATTGAGAGCTATTTTTTGACGTATAGAGGGAGATATGTTTTTTTTATGCATCTTTCTTTATGGCTAATTTTGAGTGTTTTTTTCTGTAAAATTTGGCCGTACTCCATATTTTGTTTGAGGTTGCTTGGTGCGACATCCAAAAATAAACAAAGCAATAGTAAAAAAAAGAAGAAAGAGACTTAGTGTTTTTTTGGTTTTCATTTTCTGTGATGTTTTAGATTACAATTATCTTTTTTGATAATATGTTTGCTTCCTGAATAATGCTTACTACATAATTGCCTGGAGGTAATTTAAGAGAATGAATCGTCACTTTTTGCTGTCCAATGAGTGCATTAAAGTTTTCAAGAAAGACAACCTTTCCAATTTCGTCCGAGATAGATATTACAGTTCTATTTGAAGTGTTAGAGGTAAACTCAATCGTAAATTGGGTAGTAACAGGATTTGGGTAGAGCAAAAACTCATCGGTTTGAATTGTTTTATTTACCTTCATCGGGAGGGTTAAATTTGCAGTTACTCCATTTGTGTCAGATGGAAGAATTTCATTCGGTTTGCTTTCGTCCGTAGTATCTTTGGTTATACTGGTTTTACAAGGGGGTGTATCGGTGTGTTTTAGTTTTAGGTTTAACTCATAAGGTACATAACTCTTCACTTCGATTGATTTTTTTTCACTGGAAAAAGATCCCCCATTTGCTTTTCCATCCTTATCTTTCACGGTTACCGTAAAATTGTGTTTCGACTCGTCAAAATCCCAATACGATATTCGAGCACGATACTCTCCAATAGAGTTTGTGTATAAAGTATCTGCTTTTTCGTTAAGGTTCGATTTAATCACAACTTGAAGGTTTTGTATGGGCATATTACACTCTCGAGAAGTGATTTTCCCATTTATTCGAAAAGCAGCTGGTGGAGCACCATATTGAGCAATTACTTTTGACGAAAAACCAACCACTAGGCCAATTATTGCCAAAAAGGAACTGATACTTTTATAAAAAAATTTTTTCATTGCTAAAATTTGAATAATCGTATTACAAATATAGAGATATTTAATGAATGGATGACAATTATTAAGTAGTAATTTTTTGAATAACCAGAAAAGTAGTGCATATCGTCATAATATTTATTTCATTTGTTTATTTGATACAGGTAATGCTTACTGTACCATTTAACCATTTTAAAAAAACGTAACCTTGGGTTAACGCTTTTATATGTT
This sequence comes from uncultured Lentimicrobiaceae bacterium, assembly GCA_964653595.1. GTDB lineage: Bacteria > Bacteroidota > Bacteroidia > Bacteroidales > WCHB1-69 > JBAXTE01. The sequence continues at coordinate 279 of CAZZHH010000016.1, read as the reverse complement.
AATTATTGCTTTTTTTTAAGCATAATCCTGAACTTAATTAGGTGTGCTCGAATTATTAATACACTTCTTAATTTCACATTATATAGTACTTTTATCGAAGGGTAAAAAATCAATTATTTATCTATATGATGGGTGTTTTATAACATAGCTGAATTCAAGTGTTAAATGCAACTTGTTGATTTTGCAAATTTAATGATAAAAATTCGTTTGGGGTTAAAAAACCCAATCTTTTTCTTGGTCGGTTGTTTAACTTGTGTTGTACATATTCAACTTGTTGAT
>CAZZHH010000015.1:56224-69155 GCA_964653595.1 uncultured Lentimicrobiaceae bacterium | reverse complement strand
TAAGAGATAGGAGACTCAATCTCCTTCTCTTAATTTTTTATCGGACAACAATGTTTAGAAATATAGCTTATGCGTAATTTTATTGAGAAATTAATACGTATTTACGGAAAAAATTATCTCAAGATTTCTTATCGAATTATATAAAAAAGTATATTTGCATTAAAACAGCAGATACATTTGTCGTTGAACAAGTTTATGAACAAAATAAAAAAACTAATTTTCCATGATATTAAAAAGATTGCTACCCATTGTTTTGATTCTGACAAGCTTACAATCACCTTTGCACAGTCAGCAAATATTCTCTAAAATTTATGGTCATTTTGATTACAATTACGGGAAAGATATCCTTGTGGAGCCAGATGGTTTTTTGATATTAGGGAATACAGGTTTAAACAATGGGAATTCTACGCCGATGTTGATAAAGACAGACACAGCCGGCAAAATCACGAAATTTGTCTATCAAAACTCCAATGACATTTTATCTGCCAGCAAATTCATTAAATATGCAGACAAAATATATCTTTGTGGGACAAAAAACAATCCATTTACAAACGATTACGATTGTTTTTTAAGCATTTACGACACTTCGCTTACATTTCTTAAAACCGTCACATTTGGAGGAACATCGTGGGATTTAGCCAATAAAATTGCAAATATCGACACCTTACTCTTTATTGTAGGACAGAGCTATTCAACTTCCAACGGATTTTCTTGGGGAACGATATCGAAATTTAACTTAGATGGAGACAGTCTAGACACCTATTATTATGGCATGGATGGAGAGGCCTCGATCAACAGTTTAATCACTCGAGGAGATTCTGAATTAGTGGTCACTGGCTGGCATCAAGCTACGGATTCTCTTGTTTCGTCGGCTTTTGTAGCATCCTATTCCATAACAGGAACGATGAATTGGAACAAAAATCTGTCTATGGATTTAGGCAAAAGTGTTGGCAACGACCTGACAGCAGGCAAGTTAGACCATATTTATCTTTGTGGAACCACCGAATTATTTAGTACTACATCCAAAAAAGATGCATTTATCTATGTACTAGACTCCAAAGGAGACAGTATTAGAAGACTCATACAAATACATAACAACGATGAGGAGATGACTTCTATTGCCATCAATGCTAACGGGAATATGATTACTGCTGGATATACAAAAACATACGGTGGAGGTGGAAAGGACTTTTGGTTTTTGGAATTTGAGGAAAATGGAACATACATAACCGGGAATACGATGGGAAGTGACCGCGATGAATATCCAGCACAGATTCGGTACGTTCCATCCGATTCGGGAGCTGTCATTTGCGGAACCACCTATATGGGTGGAATTTCAAACACCAGCATCCTAGTTTTGAAAGTTAATCGCTCGTTCCTTTGTAACAACACTCCTACTCAAGAAGTCAACATTGAAACCTACATACCGTCCTCTAACATTCGTTGTTATCCAAATCCTGCTACCGATTGTGTCGCCATTCATGGAACGAATGCCATAGAGAGCATTGAATTGTATGATCTAATGGGACATCCGATAAAGTATTATACTGCTTCGATGATCGTTAATAACACCATTGATATCTCATCCATTGCACCTCAACTGATTTTGGTCAAGGTAAATAGCTTGCATAAATCAGTCATCTTAAAAATGATAAAGTATTAAGTATTTGAGTTTTAACCAACCTTTTTAGTTCACCTGCAATAAGTTCTTTGCTGTTTCGATGGCAGCGTCGGTAATTTTTTCACCGCTAATCATTTGTGCAATTTCATGGATGCGTTCTGTTTTGTTTAGGGCTTTGATGTTAGAGGTAGTTTTATCATGAAACACCTCTTTATAAACCCAAAAATGAGTATCTGCTTTTGCTGCAATTTGCGGAAGATGGGTTATTGCGATAATCTGCATACTTTTGGACAATTCCGATAGGATATTGGCTACTTTAGCAGCAACATCTCCCGAAACGCCTGTATCAATTTCATCAAAAATGGCAATAGGAATAAAGTTTCGAGTATGGATAAGGGATTTAATGGCAAGCATCAATCTGGACATTTCGCCACCAGAAGCTACTTTTTCTATTGGTCGAGGTTCTTGCCCTTTGTTAGCCGAAAACAAGATCTCCACAGTATCTATTCCATTAGCTGAAAAGGCAGGTTTGGTTGTTAGCTGGATTTGAATTTCACAATTTTTCATTCCAAGTTGCGACAACACCTCTACCAATTGCTTCTCCATCAAAGGGATGCACTTTTTTCGAGAGTCGCTCAAAAGTATAGCTTGATTATCCAGCTCATTTTTTGTAAAAGCGAGTGATTCCTTTAGTTTTTCAATCTCTTTATCTAGGGTTGAAATTTCTAACAACTTAGAGCTTAACTCAGCGGCAATGTTTAAAATTTCATCCGCAGAAGCGACCCTATGTTTAAGAAACAACTTATTCAAGGTGTCGAATCTGAGGGTAGCTTCGTACAGTCTATTTTCGTCGAAAGTAAGATCGTCTGCAATGGAAATAGTTTCATTCGCAATATCTTTAAGTTCGATGTAACAACTATCTATTCGGGCTTTTATTTCGGCAGAAGGAGGGTGTATCGATGAAAGTGGTTGCAAGATTGATTTTACCTCAGAAAGTTGATTTAGCATTGCATAATCGTAATCCGATAATAGTGAATTTATTTTATACATTGCATTCTTTATACTTTCGATATGGGTAAGCAAGTTAATTTCGTTTTGAAGGGACAACTCTTCCTTCGATAGCGGATTTATTTCTGTAATTTCATCATACAGAAACGAAAAATAATCGCGATCGGAAGTTGCTTTTGACTCTTGTTCGACGAGATGATTGAGTCTATTTGTTAATTCAGAATACTTCGAATATTGATTGGTATATGCACTGAAAAGTTTCTGATTTGACGCAAACTGATCTATCAAATTGAGTTGAAAAGTACTTTCTTGAAGGAGTAGCCCATGATGTTGCGAATGGATATCGATTAAGATTTCGGCAAATTCTTTAAGAACGGAGAGTAGCACTGGAGTATCATTGATAAAAGCTCGGGATTTTCCTAAGGGTGAAATTTCTCTTCGAATAATCAAAATAGGGTCGTAATCCAGATCATGAGTTATAAAAAGGTGTTTCATGGGAATATCTTGAATTTGAAACACTCCTTCGATGATGCATTTTTTTGAATTCACTTTTAACACGTTTGCATCCGCACGTTGTCCTAATAGCATCGACATAGCGCCGACGATGATAGATTTTCCGGCACCAGTTTCGCCCGTTATGACATTAAACCCATTAAAAAAATCAATTTCTAATCGATCTATAAGTGCATAATTTTCGATCGTAAGTTTTGACAGCATAACGACTTATTTGCTAGTCATAATCACTTGATATTTAGAAGCGTTGGCAGGGTCTAGTTCGCGCATAATCCCAGTCACTTTAGATTTATCCTGAGGGGAAGCTTTTGAATAGATGTTAATAATTTCATCTGCTTTTGCTTGAACTATCAATGAAACGAAAAACAGACCCGGTTTTTCACGATTAAGCATTTGTAAAAGTTCGAGACTTTCTGTGATAGCTTGGCGACCACCTTCTACGTTATCAGCCATTACGTCTAATCCAAGGCGATGGTACTTGTACCAAAACTCTCTAATTTTAGAGTAAGCGCCATTTTGGATATTTTCTACAATCCAAAATCTATTTCGTTGACTTTCGAATGCTTTCCATCCCTTTTCTGCTCTATTTTGACAAAGGTTGACAATGGTATTTGCTTTAGTTAAATATTCACTACCGCCTTTAAGGGAGTATGAGTCGGCATCGAGGGCGAGAAAAACATTAAGATAATAAGCTACCAGCGAAGTCAAACTACTAACAAATGTATTATCAACGAAATCAAGAGGTTCGTTTTCGGTATAGGTAAATTGAATTTCCTTATCGATGTAGTTTAACAAAACGGTATTATACGAAGTTTTATAGATAGGTCTTCGAATTTGCACATTCAGGGTACCTTTCAACTCATCCGAAGCACCAGGATCGTCGAGGGTAAACATGATGCTACACTCAATTCGCTCTTCGTTTTTGTATTGATAATTAGTCCATTTACGGTTGTTGACAAATTCATACAATGCTTTTTGAAGGCTTTCGTATTTATGTTTATCCGAACTTTGAATTTTTTGGGTATTCACCGTAACTTGACATAAAAATTCTTGAGAGAATGCGATGTTTGTCACAAATAATAGGGCAATAAAAACGAGGAATATTCTCTTTGTCATAAGGATAATTTTAAATATTTTTCGATACAATTTACAATATCACTGGCAACATCTTTTTTAGATTTAAGATCGAAAGTAGTAGAGTTTAGGTGTTTATCGATGACTGTAATTTTGTTGGTATCTCCACCAAATCCGGCACCTTGGTCTTTTAGCGAGTTAAGTACAATCATATCCAGTTTTTTTCTGGATAATTTATCTAGTGCGTTTTCCACTTCATTATCGGTTTCGAGAGCAAAGCCAACATGGAGTTGATGAGATTGTTTTTTTTCAGCCAACGCAAGGAGAATATCTGTTGTTTTGGACAACTCGATGGAAAGAGATTGGGACTCTTTTTTTATCTTGTTTTTTTCAACCACTGCTGGGGTATAATCGGCTACTGCGGCAGCCATCACAAGAATATCTACCTGAGGGTGTATCTCGTTACACGCTTTGAGCATATCGGAAGCGGTAGTAACGTTGATTCGATGAATAGCGCTGGAAGATTGGATGGAAGAAGGTCCACAAACGAGAGTAACCTCAGCTCCTTTTTGTGCGAACTGATGGGCAATTTCGACACCCATTTTTCCGGAAGAGTGGTTGCTGATATATCTAACCGGATCGATAGGTTCGACAGTAGGGCCGGCAGTTACCAGAACTTTTTTATTTTTAAAAGAGAGGGGTTGATTTAAGAAGTCAACCACATGATTAAAAATCGCTTCTGGCTCTTCCATCCTACCCTCTGCGTGGTATCCACAGGCTAAATCGCCAGAACCAGGATTAATAAAGTGCACCCCGAGGTTTTTGAGCGATTGAATATTATTTTGCACCACGGCATGGTGGTACATTTTATCGTTCATTGCAGGAGCAATAAAAACAGGTTTTTTGGTAGCTAAAAAGGTAGTAGAGAGGGCATCATCCGCAATTCCGGAAGCAAACTTTCCAATCACATTAGCGGTAGCAGGGGCAACTACAAAAACATCGGCAAATTCTGCAATAGAGATATGTTGTGTGCTATATTCTTCTGGGGAATGGAACACATCGGCATAGAGTTTATTTTTGGAGAGCGTTTCAATGGAGAGTGGGGTTACAAATTGTAGAGCATTTGGAGTAGTTACTACTTTTACGTTATACCCATGCTTCACGAATAAACGAATGAGAGATAGCGACTTATAAGCTGCTATCCCTCCACTTATGCCTATCAGGATGTTCCCTTTGCTGGCCATTGTTTTTAATTTTTTTAGAATTTTCCGATAATTTTGTTCGGATTTCTATAATAGACTTTGTTTTTGGTAAACTCGTTGATACTGATAAGCGTTGGTTTTGGCATATTTTCATAGCTACGAGTAATTTCGATTTGTTCGCGATTTTCAAAAATCTCTTCTAGTGTATCATTTGCACCGGCAAACTCTTTAATTTTATCATGAAGTTCGTCGCGCATTTCGGTAGAAATTTGATCCGCTCTTTTGGATAACACTACAATAGATTCATAGATATTACCTGTATGTGAATCTAAATCGTTAAGATTTCTGGTTACAGCAGTAGTTTCGATTTTTGTTTTTTTACTATCCATTTGTCAAAAAATATTATTTTTGGTATGTTAACAATTTATTATTCGATAATTTTATATAATTTTCAACTTCTTTCACTCCAGAGGATTTCGGAAAAGAGGCGATATATTTAGTTGCTAGGTCGATGCATTGTTTGTATCTTTCTTCCTTTTTGGTTTCCACACTATTTTGAGCGTAAAGATACATATTTTTCACCATAATATTCATGGCATTTTCTCTATATCTTGAATCGGGATACTCTTTCAGCATATTTTCGAAAGAGATATGAGCAGCTTGGTAGCTTTCGATATAATAATAGGTAAGCGCAATATCGAACTCTTTTTTAGCCATTTTTTGTCTAAGCTCATCTAACAAGAGATTACATTGTTCTATTTTGGGACTTTGAGGGTATTTGTTTACAAAAGTTTGAAGTTCTTCGATGGCTATTGCAGTACTGGATTGTTCGATACTAGATTCGGGGGAATCGAGGTAAGCACAATATGCGGCTAAGAAGGATGCTTCTTCGGTATTGGATGAGTTTGGGTATAGTTTTATAAAATTTTTAAAGTGATAAGCAGCCATAATGTAATCGCCATTTTTGTAATAGCAATTGGGATACATATAATACAATTTTTCGGATTGATCTGTACCTCTATATAAAGGGATAATTTGATCTAAAAATTGAAGGCAAGTAACATAGTCTGCTTTTTCGTACAACTCTATTGCTGTAGCTAGTTTAGTCTCTTTATCTGCTTTTTTTAACACCTTTTGGTATTTGTTGCAGCCAACAAATGAAAAAGCAAGTAAGATAATGATTGTTAGTAGTTTTTTGTGTTGCATGATGCAAAATTACGATTTTTTTTGATAGAAATTAAAATTGTAACGATTTTCGAACAATTTAAGTATATTTTTCAGAACTTTTTTTTAAATTCAAAGTCACTCAAAAAGGAATAAATAACGATTAGCCCAGAATCGCGATACTATCGCTGAAACGAATATATGTTAGAAGTATGGCTATTAAAGAATAATTACATTATCCCAGAAAATTTATTAATTTTGTACGTTAATAATTTCAATAAATGGCATTAAAAAAGAAGAAACCTACTAAAAAAACGTCTAAAAATAGTGGGTTAAAAAAAGTTTTTAAGATTTTCGGTTATGTGGTTTTGGGGATGTTTATTTTATCGATTCTCTCTACCATTCTTTACCGATGGGTAAACCCGCCTATCACTCCGCTGATGGTAATTCGGAAGATAGAAGATGGTAGTTCGATTAAAAAAACGTGGAAACCTTTGGATCAAATTTCGCCGTATATGGTTACTGCTGCGGTGGGTGGAGAAGATGCTAATTTCATGAATCACAGTGGTTTTGACTTTGATGCCATTGAGAATGCGATGCAAAAGAACATGTCTGGCAAATCGGTAAGGGGTGGCAGTACCATCTCACAGCAGGTGGCAAAAAACGTTTTTTTGTGGCCCAAACGATCGTGGGTAAGGAAAGGGTTAGAGGTATATTTCACCATGCTGATTGAGATATTTTGGTCGAAAGAGCGAATTATGGAAGTCTACCTCAATGTGATAGAGATGGGAGATGGAATATATGGAGCAGAAGAAGCAGCACAGTGGTATTACAAAAAGCCAGCAAAGAAGTTAACAAAAACCGAAGCGGCAATGATTACAGCATGTTATCCCAATCCTAGAATTTATTTTCCCAACAAACCTTCTGCAACGGTGCTCCACAAGCAGAGTTTGATCTTAAGGAATATGAATCGAATAAAAAAGGTAAAATTTTAATTTTTCTAGAATCTGAATTTAAAATTATTTCATGTTTAAAAAATTATCACCCAGTATCGTTCTAAACAAGCTAAATAGCAGAGATGGCATGCGCAAGATGGCCAATAATTTTGCGTGGCTACTTGCCGATAAGCTTCTGAAGATAGTGGTGGTAATGGGTGTAAACATCTGGATGTGGAACTATCTTGGACCATTAGAAAAAGGGGCTTGGGATTATGCCATTGCCATCGTTTCTATTCTTTCACCATTGGCTGCTTTAGGTTTAGACTCTATTGTGGTAAGAGACATGGTATTGTATCCCGAGAAGACAAACTCATTGATGGGAACTTCCTTTGCCTTAAAATTGATGGGTGGCGTGGTGTTGACAATTATTGCTTCTGTATTCATAATATGGAGGCGACCCAACGAAACAGACCTATTTTATTTTGTATTAATTACGGCTTCGTCCAACATATTTTTAGCATTTGATTCGATCGATTTATTCAACCAATCTCATTTAATTTCGAAAAACACGGTGCTTTCCAAAAGCATAGGATATCTATTCACCTCGGTGTTAAAGGTAGTGTTTATCGTGGAGGGACTTGGAATTATGTTTTTTGTGTGGACACAATTTATCGAATTTGCAATAGGAGCTGGCTTGATGATTTTTTGGTACATGAAAAGTGGTCAAAGGGTAATGCAATGGAAGATAGAAAAGTCCACAGCTACCAACCTCCTTCGCCAAAGCTGGCCTATGATTATCACCTCCTTTTTTATGATTATTCAGCAGTATGTAGAACAATTATTTATCAGTGACTGGCTGGGAGACAGCGAATTAGGAGTGTACACAATTGCATCTAGAATCATTTTACTCTTTGGGTTTATCCCGATGATTATTTTTTCAACAGTAGCCCCAGAAATTACGAAAGCCAAAGCCAGCAACGAAAAACTTTTTCAGTTTAAATTGCTTCGGGTTTATCAAATCATGTTTCTTGTTTCTGTAGCAATAATGGTTGGATGTCTCTTATTTGGCCCATTTGTTATCCATTTATTGTTTAAACCCGAATTTGAGGCAGCTGGAATTTATTTGGGAATCATGTCTATTCGGTTGATTTTTATAAATTTTGGAGTAGCAAAAACCCTCTTTATCGTAAACAACAATCTCTACAAATACTTTATGCTTACAAGTATAGTTGGAGTAGTTATCGATATTTTCTTTATCTATCTATTAGTACCACATTATGGTTCTATTGGAGCTATCTGGGGCTCTATTATTTCAATGGTAGTATCTATTTATCTGATGGATGCCTTCTATCCTAAAAGTAAAGAAAATTTCAAAATTATGTCAAGGTGTTTTTACGACATTCGCTCCTATTTTACAAAACCAAATTTCGACAACTAAGTGTTGATTAGGTAGTTTAATTTGGCAGATGAACCCTTGTATGGTGGATAATACGCTTTTCTTAAATCTTCTATGGATTCTTTTGTGTTTAAAAAAGATAATCAATGAAAAAAAGCAAGTCACTCAGCATGAACGTTATGTTATCATGGAATAATGAACAGTTTGTTAATTGATTACACCATTTTTTATGGGCAATTTGGATTAAAATTTTAAAATATCGGTATACTTCACAATTCTTACCCCTTGGTAGTAAAACTTAATCACCTGATCATAATTTTTTCCAAGTTTCACCATTTTAATCGCACCCTCTTGAGATAAGCCAACTCCATGACCGTATCCACGACCTTTCACAGTTATTTGATCTTTCTCTTCGGACACACTAAAGAAAGAAGATTTGAGTTTGAAATAGGTGCGAACATTCCGTGAGGGGATGGAATCTAAAATAAAACGTTGGCGTTTCTCTTGGGCAAAATTACAGAGTTGTTTCTGTTTTTCACTATTTTCGGCGATGTATGGGTAATAGCTTTTAAAATAATCTAACCACTTTTGTTTCGGAATTTTGGTCTCCCACTGATAATTTCTTCCACCCATACTAAAGGTGTCGACAACCGACCGAAGGTAAGATGTAGAAATTGTCCATACATCTTCCGAATTTTGAGTTTGACCTCCACTGTTGGAATGAAAAGCGGCAGAGATAAGTTTGCCATTTTCATCGACAATAACATCACAAAATGTTTGCGAAACAGCCATCATGATATCAGAATTATTACACCTACGATAGTAAGCCTGACAGTGAGTTTCGTCGCATAAATTATATCCATCTTTCATGTGCTTCATAATGTTGGTGAGCGTATAGGTACGTGCGATGATGGCTTGAATTTTAAAAAATTCGACATCCATGCTACTTCCCAACACTTCCGACTGCACTACTCCGGCAACATATCGTTCTAAATTGACTCTGTTGATAATCACCAATTCGTTGTTTTCCACTTTCACTCTTAACTCATCGTCGTATACGCGTTCGGGATGTTTGGTGGCATTGGTTTTAATATTAAAAGCATTTACCAAGCCTGAGTGCTCCATATTTAGTTCCAGACATTGCCCAAGTATCGTATTGTTTTTGGAAATTTGAATTTTGCCATTCACCACTTTTAATTCAATAGAGTTAGTCTTGTATAAGTCGAAATTCAAAATAAGGTTATCGGCGCTAAGGGAATATTTACCGGAAATAGGTGTAAAAGTGAGTTGGGTAATTTTACTTGATGCAAATATGCGTATATCTAAATTGAGTGAGAATCCGTGATTTACAAAACAGAGAAAAACGATGACGAGAAGAAACTGGTTAATTTTTTTGAGCATATTGTTAATTTGAAATGCTAAAATAGCACTTATTTATCAAACAACAAATGATCGTATAATAATTTAGCAGTTTTTAACGAAGCATTTCCATCTCCTAATTTTTGGTGCAACTGATGATAATCTTCCAACATTTTGTTTCTTGCAATCGGATTTTCGGTGATTTGTTTCAACTCATGTTGTATTTTTTCGGAATTACAATCGTGTTGAATCAACTCTGTCACCACCCTTTTACTCATTATTAAGTTGGGAAGCGAGATATAATCTATTCCTTTTACAATCTGTTTGGCTATTCTATACGACACACTGTTTGCTTTGTAAAGCACCACTTGAGGGACGTTGAAGAGAGCTGTCTCTAAGGTTGCTGTCCCCGAAGTAACAATGGCAGCATAGCTATTCTGCAAGAGGTAGTATGTATCGCCCCATAAAATGGGTAAGGTTCGGCCCCCCATGGCAGTGTGATACAATTGTTCGGGTTGCCATTTTACGCCAGAAACGATAAACTGAAATTGTGGAAAAGAGTCCACAATAGCAACCATAGAGGGTAATATTTTTGAAATCTCCTGCTTTCTACTTCCGGGAAGCAGTGCTATAATTGGGCGACTGTCTTTCTGTTTCAACTCCTCAAGGGTGGAAGAGATAGAAACCAGGTTGTGTTTTCGAATTTCGTCTAATAATGGGTGACCGACGTAATCCGCAGTATACTTATATTTTGCATAAAAGTCGGCTTCAAAAGGCAGGATACAAAACACTTTATCGATATTCTTTTTTATTTGATGGACTCTTGACTTTTTCCATGCCCAAATCTGAGGGGAAATATAGTAATAGACCAAAAACCCGTTTTGCTTAGCAAACTTAGCAATACGCAGGTTAAATCCGGGATAGTCGACCAACACAATGGCATCGGGTTTAAAAGTCAGAATATCCTTTTTGCAAAAAGAGAGATTTTGAGAAATGGTTCGAATGTTCATCACCACTTCGGCAAACCCCATAAATGCTAAATCGCGATAATGTTTCACTACTTCGCCACCTTGTGCGTGCATTAAATCGCCACCCCAACAGCGATATTGGGCAGATGTATCCAATTTATTGAGTTCATGCATTAGATTTGCTGCATGCATATCTCCCGAAGCTTCACCTGAAATGATATAATATTTCATCCATTAAAGATATAATCCGAAATAAAGTAAAGTCATGATAAACGTCATCAACAATATTCCTCTACCCGTGCGGTCGAATTTTAATTTCATGAGGTAAAATCGAAGGGTAAAAAGATTGGTAAAGATGCTAATCAGCGCTATTGTTTTGGGTTGAAGTACCTGTTGTTTGCCGCTACTAGCATCTAATCCAATACCAACAAGGTAAAAAATTCCAAATACGATACAGGGTAAAAGAGTTCCCAAAAGAATCCCCATCCAAATAGTATCGGTTCTTAATTTATTCATTTTTAATTGTTTATAAGATTGGTTGATAATTGAAGATCGACAAGAAAATCGTATTGATTGCAACGGGAATAATCGGTAAGATCGAAGTGAACTGGTTGAATGGATACATAATTGTTTTCAACAGCCCACACATCGGTATCGGTGCCAGAATCTTGGTTGTGAAATTCACCCGTAAGCCAATAATAGGGATGACCTTGGGGATCGAGATGAGGCACTAAATCCTCTTTCCAATACCCTTTTGCTTGACGAGTAATTTTCAACCCCTTTATTTTGTCGACAGGTACATCTGGAATATTGACATTTAAGCAACCCTTTACGGGCATTTTATTTTTAAGAATGGCCTCTAATATTTCTTTTACCACCTCTTTTGATGTCGTAAAATCGGCATTTGCATCAAAACTCAACAACGAAAAACCAACCGATGGAACTCCTTCAAAAGCAGCTTCTAAGGCAGCCGCCATCGTGCCAGAATACAACAAACTGATGGCTGTATTTGCACCATGATTTATTCCCGAAAGAACTAAATCAGGATATTGTTTTAACACCACCTTGTGGGCTAGTTTTACACAGTCGACAGGGGTCCCATTGGTGATATACTCGACTACATTTTCGTATTCCGTTACTTTTTTTATTCGAAGAGGTGTATGCATGGTAATGGCATGACTCATTCCACTTCTAGGACCATCGGGAGCAACAACCACTATGTTGCCATAGGATTTTGCTACCTCTATTAAACTGCGTATTCCCTTTGCCGAAATACCATCGTCGTTGACAATTAAAATTGTAGGTGTTTTCATTCGGATTATTAACCTTTATAAATTGAGTTTGAAATTCATATCCTGGTCAGATAATGATTTCAATTCGTCAAAATTACAACTTTTTATGTTAACAAGATGAGTGCTTTTGTTTTTTTAGGATTTTTTGAATTATGAGGTTGATCGAAGGGACGTAGAGAGCGTGAAAAGGGGTACGTGAAAAGTGAAAAGAGGTGAACAAGTGACCGAGTGACCAAGAGCGCGATGCGAGGCTGAAGGGACGCAGAGAGCGTGAAAGAGCAGAGTTTCGCAAAGGTGGAGGGACGCAGAGAACGTGGAAGAGTTGAGTTACGCATGGGAAGATGGACGCAGAGGTCGCAAAAGAGCAGAGTTACGCAAAGGTGGAGGGACGCAGAG
>CAZZHH010000015.1:0-56124 GCA_964653595.1 uncultured Lentimicrobiaceae bacterium | reverse complement strand
CGCAAAGGTGGAGGGACGCAGAGGTCGCAAAAGAGCAGAGTTACGCAAAGGTGGATGGACGCAGAGAACGTGGAAGAGTTGAGTTACGCAAGGTAAGATGGACGCAGAGGTCGCAAAAGAGCAGAGTTACGCAAAGGTGGATGGACGCAGAGAGCGTGGAAGAGTTGAGTTACGCAAGGTAAGATGGACGCAGAGGTCGCAAAAGAGCAGAGTTACGCAAAGGAGTAGGAACAGAGTGGCTGGGTGGCAAAGTAGCTGAGTGGTTAGCTACCCGTCATTTATTTACTTGGCCATTCTAAAAAAATCCGCGAACATCATAACTATCTGCGTCCTCTGCGTTCCATTCCTTCATACCCGCTTCGCGCTACATTCCCACTTCGCTCCTTTACCACTCCCAAAAAAGCACGCGTAGCCTCTGCGATTCTTTGCGGAATTCGTCTTCAGTAGCAACGAACTAATTCATTCCTCTGCGTCCTCAGCGTTCCATTCTTTTATACCCGCCGCGCTACTTTTCCACCTCTTCATCGAATTCCTACAAGCAAAATAACTTAGTGTCTTAGTGCCTTAGTGGCTAATATAAATTATGGAGAATGAAAGCAGAAAACCACTCTCAAATTAATACATAAAAATCAAACAAATTAAGTTATTTTTTACAATTTTCTATTATTTATAATTCATTTCTATTAAAAAACAAATCAGAATGCTTCCACCAAAAAGAACAAAAAATGATAACAATGACTTAACCTTTGTATAATAATAATGTACTTATCTTTGTATACTTCGATTTTTAGATTTGGATGAGTGTATTTTGTAGAGAAATTAAGCATTAAATTTTAGCAAACTTTTTTTCTATAAAAAATGGGATAAAAAATGAGAAGTTAAAAATTGATTAAAAAAGAGATTAAGATATAAAAAAAGATTATGAATACAACCATTATTAACCAACTTTCGCAAAACTACCGCGGAATCGGAAACCAAAAAAGTAATTCACTTACAAAAAATGCCACCACCCGGAAATGGCTATTGATTTTGCCACTGTTTCTGATGACGTTGGGCTGGAGTAACTTGAGCTGGGGACAATCATTATTAGTCGATGATTTTTCAGGAACTGTTGGAACAAATTTAACAGCAAATGGTTGGGTGGCTCATAGTGGTTCTGGAACAACTCCAATGACTATTGCAAGTCCTGGATTATCATATACAAACTACTTGTCTTCTGGTGTTGGTAATGCAACATCTGCCTCTGGAAATGGGGAGGATGTAAATAAATCTTTCACATCAACTAGTTCAGGTAGTGTTTACTACTCGTTTATGATTAATACTGCTATTACAACTACCACAGAAGGATATAGTTTGCACTTAAATCAAAATAATACCACTTTTTTTGGTAGATTTTGGCTAAGATTAGTATCAGGCAATGTAAATTTCGGACTGTCTAAAAGCGGCGAAGCCGCTACCTATGTTGCAACGAATTACGCCACAAATACAACATATTTTGTAGTTATTAAATATACATTTAACTCTGGATCGACAAATGATGATGGTGTTGAAATGTGGGTAAATCCTGCTTTAGGCGGTTCAGAGCCAACAGCTGATATTTCTATAGCACCTACTCAAACAGATGCAACAAGTTTATCAGCTATTTCAATAAGACAATGGAATGCTAGTACTCTTGCTCGATTTGATGGTATTCGTGTTGGCACAACATAGGCAAGTGTCACACCTGCAAGTTCTACAAACTCCATTGCTTCCGACATTATCCGTAATACAACATTTACTGAACCAACCAATATCGCTTATGAGAGCTATCAATCTACAGATATTGTTAATGATGCGAATAGTATAGAAGTTGCAAAATTTGATATTCGTGATGGGGGTGCCACTACCGATGCAGATGCTTTGGGAACAAGTTTAACCGCAATAAACTTTACGGTTAATAATTGGGCAAATATTAGAAGACTAGCTATTTATGATGGTACAACCGAAATTTCGGAAGTTGCGGTAAGTTCTGGCACAGTATCATTTAGCGGTTTAACAGGTTTAACCGCCGCTGATGGGGGTTCTAAAACCTTTACATTACGAGCGAGTTTTAATTCATCGGTTACCGATAATCAACAATTTAGTTTTACGGTCAATTCAACCACTGCGGATGCTGCTGGTTCTGCATTTGCTGCTGCTAATGCTGGTGGTGCGGTTAGTTCATCCACAGGCGATGCCAATAGAATAGAAGTAACGGCAACCAAACTAGCATTTATACAACAACCTGCCAATACTACAATAAATGTTGCCATGGCTACTTCGCCAACAGTAAAAGCATACGATGCCAACAATAATACAGATTTAGATTATTCAACGGCTGTAAGTTTTACTTCATCAGGTACTCTTACTGGAACACCAGTTGCAGGGACATGGGCAAGTAATGTAAACACAGCAGGAACATTAACGCATACTGCAACGGGGACAGGCTTAACGCTTACGGCTTTGTCAGGCTCATTATCCAATGCAACAAGTAGTGCTTTTAATATTACGGCTGTCGCTGTCCCTTCAATAGCATTAAGCAATACAAGTTTTGCTCAAGTAAGTACCGATGCTACACCGGTTGCAAGTGCCACAAAAGTGGTATTATGTAAATTCAGAGCGGACGTAACTGTTGCCAATGCAATATTAAATTCAGTAGCATTTACAACTGCCGGAACATATGTAGGAGGTGGAACCACAGATATTGCCAAGTTTGAACTTTATTATAGCTCAACTACTACAATGCCTGGTACTGCTTTGGCTTCAACTACAACCATTCCTTTAACAGGCAATACTGTTACTTTTGGGTCTTTGACACAAACAATCAATAGCGGAAACGCTGGCTATTTTTGGATTACTGCCGATATTGCTGCTTCGGCAACACCAACAAGAACTATTAGTGCATTAGGCACCGGTTTATCTTTAACTTTTGCAAGTGGTTCGCCTACTGGAACTATTTCAAACCCGACGGTTCAAACTATAACGGCGGCAAGCAGTAATTGTGGCACAGAGGATTTTGCAAATATACCTACATCATCTCCGTCTTCATATTTAGATAGATCTTGGACTGGAACTAATGGAGTTACTTGGACTGCAATTGCAGCGAGAACTGATCAAACAATAACAGGAAAAGCTATTTGCTGGAATGTTGGACGAGTGACATCTCCAACATATCTAAATGGAATTGGGACATTATCTTTTGACTATGTTAGAGCTTTTACTGGAACTAAAGCTAGAACATTACAAGTATGGGTTAATGGGGCTCAAGTTGGGTCTGATATAACTGTAAACCCGAATAGTGATGTTGTCCAAAATTATAGTAATGCTATAAATATATCAGGAAATGTAGTAGTTGAAATACGTTCAACTCTTGATAATCAAGTAAAAATAGATAATATTTCTTGGACATGTTATGCAAGTACAGATCCAGAAATCACATTATCCTCCCTCCCCACTTTCGAAAATGTTTGCATAAACACAACTGCAGGTCCAGAGAGTTTCACTATAACTGGGACTAATTTAACGACTGCTAATGTTACTGTTGCAGCGCTTAGTGGATTTACATACTCAACCACATCGGGAGGGACATATACAAGTACGCTTACACTAACTCCATCGGGAGGTAATCTATCGCAGCAAGTGTTTGTTAAATTTAGCCCAACACTAGTTCAATCTTACGATGGCAATATCGTTGTAAGTGGTGGTGGCGCAACTTCAAAAAACTGTGCAGCTTCAGGAAGTGGCGTAAACTATGCACCAACAATTACAAGTCCAACCAGTGCTTCGGTAACAACAACAACCGCTTTACTAGGTGGAAACATTACCGATTTGGGTTGTTCAAACGTAACAAAACGCGGTATTTTTTGGAGTACTACAAGCGGCTTTGCCGATGGTACGGGAACGGAAGTGTCAACAACCGCAGGTGCGCCTTATTCTACTGGGGCTTTCACTGTAAATGTTTCTGGACTTTCAGCATCTACGGTTTATTATTTTAAGGCGTTTACAGAAAACAGCATAGGAAGAGTATATACAAGTCAGGGTACATTTTCCACAGCATGTACTGCAATTACAAGTTTACCTTGGAATGAAGGTTTTGAAAGCCTTGCATCTGTTGGCACAAATGTATTTCCTCCCTGTTGGTACAAAGAAAATGGAGATTGGCAATCTGCAGATGCATCAACAAACTCGTATAATGACCCAAGAACTGGATCAAAATACATAACAAATACTTATTCTGCAACAAATGAGTACATTTGGACACCTGGATTTACTTTAACTGCAGGAATTTCGTATGATTTTTCGTTTTGGTATGTGGGTGATGGCAATGCAGGTTGGACTGGGGAAGTTTTTTACAATACCAATCAACAATCAACAGGCGCAACACAACTTGGCTCAGCATTTATAACTTCATCAACAACTAGCGTAGATACTTATGGTGAAGTTGTGTCCACTTTTACACCATCCTCAACAGGGACATATTATTTTGCAATCAGAGTAAATGCAAATTTAACTCCGTGGTACATTGGTTACGATGATTTTCAATTAAAATCAAGTGTTATTGAACCTGAACCAACAAATCATGCTACTGCATTTACTTGTGGCACAACCACTGCTTCATCCATCCCTTTAACATGGTCGGATGCAACAGGTACTACAACTCCACATGGATATTTAGTAAAATGGAGTTCTATTGGTTATGGAAGTATTATAGCACCAGCTGATGGAACACCAGAAGCAAATGGCGCAGATGTAATAAACATAGCTTATGGTTTGGAAACTGTCGATATTAATGGATTACTTGCAAATACAACCTATTATTTTAAGATTTTTTCTTACACCAACTCAGGTAGTTTTATTGATTATAAAACTGATGGAACTGTTCTTTCGACAAGCTGTTCAACTATAGATGGTCCTTGTATCGAAGAAAGCTTTGAAGGAACTTTTCCTCCAACCGATTGGACAAATAGTGGAACAATTGAGAAAACATCTGGTGGTTGTGAAGGAACAAAACATATAGCTTTTAATGGTAGTGGCGATTTTATAGTAAGTCCATCTTTTAACAACCCTCAGACCTTAACATTTGATTACAAACGAAGCACAAATTCAGATACTTGGGAACTGAAAGTTCAAATAGGATCAAGTTCTACTGGACCATGGACAGATATTGAAACAATTAATACTCTTACAACAACTTGCACATCTGCAAATATAAACCTGAGCAGTTACAATTCTCAATCTGGATTGTACTTAAAATTCATTGATACTAGAGCATCTGGGACAGCTGAAAGATATCTTGACAATATTGTTGTTCAGTGTCAGTCAACCCCATCCATTGCCATCAGTGGTTCCGATCCTTCGAACGATGATTTTATTGCAGGCTCAATCAACAATACAATATATAGAATTAGCGCAACAACTGGCGGAGGACAAAGTCAGGATATAACAGAAATTAGTTTCAGAATTGATGCCGTAGCTAGTAATTTAAATGCATTGGTTTCAAATTATAAGTTGTATTTTTCTACAAATAATCTACTTGATGCCGGAGATATTTTAATAGAATCTGAGGCTTTAATTTCTGCTGCAGATTTTCAGAATGTTACATTTACAGGATTTACGCAAACTATTTCAGCAGGAACAACAGGTTATTTTTTCATCACCACTGATATTTTGACAAATGCTGTTATAGGAGAAGAAATTCAGGTTAGCACTCCTGATGTAGTATTTACAACTACTGGTTCTGCTACATCCTCTGAGAATTATGCTACAGCAAACACACACGAAATTATGGATTCACCATCAGATGTAATTGCAGTAATAGGATCCGAGTCAAACATAGTTTCGTCGGTAATAAATACTGCAGGTCCATTAACAAATGCGCAAGGCACCAAAGTTTGGGAGTTTACTGTTCGAGATGGTGGAGCGGCAGGCGACGTTGATTCAAAATCAACAATTGTAACAGGCTTAACTCTTACACAAAACTCGGGCAATTCTGTAAATGATTGGGCAGATGCAATTGAATCTTGCGACTTATTTGATGCAAATGGCAATCACCTTGATCAAGCCACCCTATCAGCCACACAAATAGTTTTTAGTGGATTCTCATTTACTGTCCCAGATAATCAGCAACGCACATTTTCGGTTCGTTTAACCGTTCAAACAAACCCAAATAATAATGGAACAAATAACGATGGAGACGACTTTGTTTTTAATCTATCTAATACAAATATTACTGCTAATGCTTCAGGCTCTCAATTTGGAACATTTACATCCATTAGCTCGGCCAACGGAAAGAATGTTTTAGATGTAACCGCAACAGTTTTAGAATTTGTTCAACAACCTTCGGATGTAGGGGTAAATGCCATTATGAATCCATACGTAACTATTCGTGGTAAAGATGCCAATGGGAATATCGATAACGGTCCTTTAGTGGTAAGTATTACATCCGACGGCACCTTGGATGTAACACCAAAAACAGCAAGTATCACCAATGGACTAGCTACCTTTGGAAATATTATTCATACAGCTATTGCAACAGATAGAAAACTTACTGCCTCGGCAACAGGAGCAACATCGGTTAATAGCGCAGTCTTTGACATTTTAGATGTTACAACATTTAAACCTGGCGAATTATTGGTTGTAGGTTTTGATGCTTCTGTTAATTCAGGTTCTGATGATGCCATTTATTTATTGACATTGGTTGATGTTAAACCAGGCACCAGATTTAAATGGGTAAATTCTAGATTTGAAGCAGGAGCCGCGGCAAATGACAGAACTATGCATTGGGGGGGCTCAGGGGATGAAGCGTATGACAATCCTGCTTATATTGAGCTTGCTTGGAATGGGGCTTCAAGCATACCGGCAGGTTCAATAATTTCGTTTGAAACATACGGCACTACGAATACTGTTTTACAAAATCCAAGGATTAATGGAGTTTCAAACACAGATTTAATCTCGACAGGATACTCTGGTGGAGCTAATGTATCTGCATCAAATGGAGATCAAATGTGGATAATTCAGGGCTATTTTACTCCTTATGGTACAGTTGGTGTTGATAGGTATAGTATTTTGACTGGGAACGTTCTATTTGGCCTTACAAGTCGCGAACCATGGGTATTAATTGAGGACGTAGTAAGTACATCAGCTACAACTCGAGAATCTAGACTACACCCCGATATCGAATGTTTCAATCTCACATTACCAGGCACAAATGGGTATTCATATTATAAAAACGGGACTGGTGGCAATCCGGGGGCGCCAATTCATACAGGAACAAGAAGAGATTTGATAATGTCAATTCAAAATGCCTCAAATTGGATTTCTGGAGGTGGAACAGATGATATAAACTTTTCAGAAGAATGGATTGCATCGACAGCCACACCAACAGCATCTGACAAAATAGGTAAACGATTCACAATTTCAGCATCAACAAATTCCGATGGCACTTGGGTTGGTGGAGCTTCGGGCAACACAACTGATTGGTTCTATTGTGGGAACTGGGAAGGTCTTACTGTTCCTGACCATGAAACAGATGTTATTGTGCCAAATGTAACCAATGCTCCTGTCGTTGATGGTAATGCTAGTAATGTGGATGCACAGAAATATGACTTTGTTGCGGCTTGTAACTCGCTGACCATCAATACTAGTGGTTCGTTAACAGTGGACGACAATGTGGATACCTTAAAAATATATGGGAACTTATTAAATGATGGAACCCTGGATGCTAATGGAACCACAGGTGGTCAAATTTTCATAGCTGGAAACTGGACCAATAATGGAAGTTTTGATGAAGGCACTTCAAATGTTACATTTAATGGCACGTCACAGTTTATCGAAACAAACAGTGCCTCGGAGTCATTCTATAATATTAATTTTATCAATGGCGCAACAATACTAAACGATCCAATTAGTGCCAATGATATAAATATTGCAAACTCTGGATTACTAAATTCAAACGCTAAAGGTATTAGTCTTACCGGAAAGTGGATAAATTACAACCAAGCTGCATTTACAGAATCAACTGGAACTGTAACATTTAATGGAAGCATACAACAAACGATTACTACTGCTGGTGGTGAAATATTCAACAATCTTACACTAAATAAATCAGCAGAAAGTCTTGTTGCAAATTGTAATGTAACTGTAAATGGAGATATTGATTTAACTGATGACATATTCGATTTTAGAAATTACATCCTAACTTTAAATGGTGCAATGAACAGAACTACAGGGACTTTGACTACAAATGGAAGTTCTTCATTGATTATTGGTGGTACAGGTGCAATAGGTGGACTCTATTTTACAGGAGGAGCAGCTAACTTGTATGATTTCACTCTTAATCGCACCTCTTCGGGTTCAGCCACTTTAACAAACAACCTCACTGTTGGCAATTTGGTAACTTTAACTAATGGAGATTTACAACTAAGCAACCATCATTTGCTTATCAATGGAAATCTTGTAAGTAGTAATGGGTACTTTGCTGGTACAAATCTATCGGAGCTAACTATAAATGGTTCAGGTACCTTGACTGGAAATGTGCAGTTCTCATCAGGAAATCAAATTCTACGCAACTTAAATATTAATAGAAATGCTGGATTGATTAACATGGGTTGTAACCTTCAGATAGATGGAACAGCTACCATGTCAAATGGTGAATTAGTAACTGGATTATCAAACAGGATAGACCTAACAACTATAGGCACTCTAATTGAAACACCTATTAATCCAACAGGATTCATTACCGGAAATGTAAAAGCAACACGCGAAATTGGTACAGGCTCACAAACATTTGGTGGAATAGGATTAAACATCACTGAAAACAGTGGAGTAAATTCAACGGTCGTTACTCGTGTTACAGGAACAAAACTACAAGGAAATTTAAACTGTTGTGCATCAAATTGGAGCATAGAACGTTACTTCGACATTGTACCAACAAGCAATTCTGGTTTAAATGCAAGTATGGAATTCTCCTACTTTGAGCACGAGTTAGATGGCGTTTCCGAAGTGGATTTATTGTTCTTTAAAGCTAATTTACCTTTTGGGGGGGATAATCCATGGAGCGAACAAACAGGAATAGGCAATACTGCATCAAATACTGTTTCCATTTCCTCTTTGTCTGGATTTTCGAGGTGGACTGTTGCCCCAAAATTAAAACCTCTACCTGTAGAACTTATCTCATTCTCTGCAAAATGTAATACCAACGAAGTTGAATTAATGTGGTCAACTGCGAGCGAAATAAATAACTACAATTTCGAAGTACAGAAAAGCGATGACGGTATTTTGTGGTATTATATCGGAACAGTAACGGGTGCCGGAAACAGCTCATCGGTGATAAATTATAAATATTCGGACAAGGTAAACGGTAATAATTACTACTATCGTTTGAAACAAGTAGATTTCGACGGCAAATCGGAAGTCTATGGTCCTATTGTGGTGAATTGCCAAAACTCAAATGAAGTTCAAATTTCAGTTAATCCTAACCCGTTCAACGAGGTATTAACGATTCGTATTTCGGGTGAAGAGCAGCAATTAACGGTTTCACTTATGGATGCGACCGGAAAACTGGTGATGGAAAATCAAGTGGTGATCACAGGTACCTTTGATTTGAATACATCCACACTTGCCCCAGGTATTTATGCATTGAAAGTTTTGGGTAACGAAACCAATCAGGTATTTAAAGTGGTGAAGAGATAGAAGAGAGTTATCAGTTATGAACTATGAGTTATGAACTATGAGTTATGAATTATGAGTTATGAACTATGAGTTGCGCGAAGCGAGACGGGAGATAGCGCGTGAAACGTGAAACGTGAAAAGAACGCGAAGCGAGACGGGAGATAGCAGCGTGAAACGTGAGAAGAACGCGAAGCGAGGCTGAAGGGACGCAGAGAGTGTGGAAGAGTTGAGTTACGCAAGGTAAGATAGACGCAGAGAGCGCAAAAGAGCAGAGTTTCGCAGAGGAGGAAGGATGCAGAGAGCGCAAAAGAGCAAAGTTTCGCAAATTGGGATGGACAAAGTGGCGAAGAAACTGGGTGGCGAAGTAGCTGAGTGGATAGCTACTCGTCATTTCTCAACTTGGCCATTCTAAAAAAATCCGCGAACATCATAACTATCAGCGTCCTCAGCGTTCCATTCTTTTATACCCGCTTCGAGCTACATTACCACTTCGCTCTTTTCCCACTCCCAAAAAAAGCACGCGTAGCATCTGCGATTCTTTGCGGAATTCGCCTTTAGTAGCAACGAACTAATTCATTCCTCTGCGTTCTCTGCGTTCCATTCCTTCATACCCGCTTCGCACTACCCTTCCACCTCTTCATCGAATTCCTACAAGCAAAATAACTTAGTGTCTTCGTGCCTTAGTGACGGGGTGATTGAGTGACTTAGTTTCTCGCCCCTTCTCAACTTGGCTATTCAAGAAATCAGCGAACATCATAACTATCAGCGTCCTCAGCGTTCCATTCTTTTATACCCGCTTCGCGCGACCCTTTCACCTCTTCATCGTATTCCTACAAGCAAAATAACTTAGTGTCTTCGTGCCTTAGTGGCTAATTGAATTAATAACAAACGAATAGAAGCCCCCTTTATCAGAATAGAAATAAGAAGAAAATAATTTAATTATATTTATGCATTTATCTATTTTTGACAATATTGCTCATAAAAAATCTCAATTTGAATATCAAATTTAAAAATTATATATTAATAACATTTTTTCAACTCTTATGTGATAAAAATGAACGTTTTTTTGTAAAATGCATTTTTTAGATTCGGATGAGTGTATTTTGTAGAAAAATAAAGATTGAAATTTTAGCAAACTTTTTTCTGTAAAAAATTTCGATAAAAAATTGATTTATTAAAGAGTTTAAGATATAAATGAGATAATATGAAGACAAGTATTTTCAAGAATTCCAGAAAAAAAGGGGACGAGACTAAAAACAATTTCAAGCAAATCACCTTTGTGTTAACGCTATTGCTCCTGATGATGGGGAAGATTGGTTTGGGACAGACTGCAACTTACACAATTGCATCAACTTCGTCTGTAACAACTTCAGGCACAGCGCCTTCTGGATCTAGCGCGACTTTTTCAAACACCTATACTACAAAGGAGCAATTAACAGCAGGAAAGGTTGCAACTTTAACTTTAAGCGGGTATGCAGGTTATAAAATAACTAGCATTGTATTAAATATGAAATCAAATACATCTACAGGAGCAGGTGGAATGACTGTTGTAGCTGGTTCTACAACAATTTTTAGTATTCCTTCAGCGACGGCATTTAATAATGCTTCTTGGTATGGAGCTTGGAGTTCAACCTATGTAAATTTAACCAAAACACCATCTGCTTATGATATAATAACAGGTCAAGATGTGGTTTTCACTATCACTTGCTCTACAAATAGTTTATATATTACAAGTTATACAATTACATATGAACCCGTATCAACCACCCCTACCATCACTCCATCGGTTGCATCATTATCCGGGTTTTCGTACACCCAAGGTTCTGGGCCTTCTGCACGTCAAATGTTTACCATCAGCGGGGCAAATCTAACTGGCTCCGGCAATATTACCGTAAATGGCTCCACCAATTATGAAGTATCCACAGACGGAACCACCTTTGGGGCAACGGCTTTATATCCTTTTGCTGGTGGAGTTATTACTGGACAGCCCAAAACGGTGTATGTCCGTCTGAAATCAGGTTTGACCGCGGCCACATACATCGAAAATATTACTTATTCAGGTGGCGGGGCTACAACCGTAAATATTACATGTAGTGGAAGTGTAACAGAAATTCCTACTGGACCATGTTTCTCCGAAAACTTCAGTGGATTTACTACAGGAACTCATGCGGTACCAGGCACCGTAGATCTTTCATCAACAATAAATACATACACACAAACAACAGGTTGGTCGGGCATTAAAGTCTTTTCTGCAAATGGAGAAATAAAACTTGGTTCAAGTTCTGCTTCTGGTTCAGTAACCACACCAACCATTGATTTAAGTTCTGGGGGTTCGGTCTCTTTCGACATTCAAGTTTATGGTACAGATGCTGGCTTAGTTCAAGTATTTCACGCTCCAGACGGTGTCACTTTTACACAACTAGGAAGTGACATCACTCCTCCGGCAGATTACACCACACAAACAATTCCAATTACAGGAGGAACCACGCTCTCGAAAATCAAAATTGGCACCACCCAAAAACGAGTATATTTAGACAGCATCCGGGTAAATTGTGGAGGCACAACCCCAACACCTATAATCACGGTAAACCCAACTTCATTAACTGGATTCACATATGTGGCTGGCGCTGGTCCATCGGCACAACAATCGTACACCGTGAGTGGAACGAACCTCAACGGAAGCAACGTTACCATCACTCCTTCCACAAATTATGAGATTTCTCAAACTTCGGGAACTGGTTTTGGAAGCACTCCAATTATTTTAACTTCATTCAACGGAATTTCAACCACCATTTATGTCCGTTTGATAGCAGGATTAGCCGTTGGAACATACAACTCCGAAGTCATCACCAATGCAGGTGGCGGAGCTACCACTGTGAATGTTTCGTGCAGTGGAAATGTAACCGCAGCAACTACGCCAATCATCACCGTAAATCCAACCACGTTAACTGGATTCACATACGTGGCTGGCGCTGGTCCATCGGCACAACAATCGTACACCGTGAGTGGAACGAACCTCAACGGAAGCAACGTTACCATCACTCCTTCCACAAATTATGAGATTTCTCAAACTTCGGGAACTGGTTTTGGAAGTGCGCCCATCGTTTTGACCTCATTCAACGGAACTTCTACCACCATTTATGTCCGTTTAAAAGCAGGATTAGCCGTTGGAACATACAACTCCGAAATCATCACCAATGCGGGTGGCGGAGCAACCACCGTGAATGTTATGTGTAGCGGAAATGTCGCAGTGGATGTATCTGTAGAAGAACAAATTTCAGAAAATCGGGTAAATGTATTTCCAAATCCATTCAGCGAAATACTAACAATTGAGTTTTTGAAACACACAAATCAAAGTTATCTCATTCAGGATGCAATAGGACGAATAGTTTTCGGTGGCACATCAGAAAAAGCCTCTAAATTTGTTCTAAATACTGAATCGTTAGCACCGGGATTATACATTTTAAAAATTACAAGTGATGGATCTGATAAAGTGACGAAAGTGTTGAAGAGATAGCAGAAGTGTGAAAAGACATCTCGTGAAACGTGAAAAGAACGCGAAGCGAGAGATAGCAGCGTGAAACGTGAGAAGAACGCGAAGCGAGACAGGTAAAACTAGTCTCGCTTCGCGTTCTTTGTTACTTGGTCACCCGTTCACTTGTTCACCTCTTTTCACGTTTTCGCTTCGCGTTCTTTGTTACTTGGTAACCCGTTCACTTGTTCACCTCTTTTCACGTTCTCCCTATAAAGAAATTGCTTTTAGAAACGCATCGTCGTATTTCAACCACACAGGATAAAACGCTTGATCTCCAAATACGGATCGTCCAATAAATGCTTTCAGCCAAGCCTTAGCTTTTATTTTACTAAATGTGATTTTTGCATCATCCCTTTTAAGTCCCGAAGTTACCGAAAAATCTATCAATTCATTAAATAGCTGTTCTGAGACTACAAAAGTTTCTACAAAAGAATTAGCGGAATAATTTGCTTTTAAAAATTTACGGTTTTCATCCACAAATTTAAATGCAAACTGATTGATTAGTCCCATATTAAAAAGGGCGTTAAACCAAGTATTGTTATCATTTTTTCCAAGAGGGATAAATACATCGGGCATGATTCCTCCCCCCCCATAAACAACTCTTCCAAGAGAAGTTTTATATTTCAATGAATCAACAAAATGTATACTATCGGGATGTTCCAGTTCTCCATGTTCGATTCGAGAGAGCAACTCAGTATAATAATCCTCCAAAGTACCTTGATAAGAACGTTGGATACATCTGCCCGATGGAGTGTAGTATCTTGCAACGGTAAGACGTACCGCCGATCCATCGCTAACAGCAAATTGATTTTGCACCAACCCTTTGCCGAAAGATCTTCTTCCTACCACCAAACCTCTATCATTATCTTGAATAGCTCCAGCAACAATTTCGCTAGCAGAAGCCGACCATTCGTCAATTAGCACTATAATTTTAATTTTCTCCAAACTACCATCAGTTGTAGACTTATATTCTTGATTTCTAAACTTTCTACCTTTGGTATAAACAATCATTTTACCTTCCGACAAAAACTCATCCGCTATTTGAACAGCAGCATCTAGATACCCGCCAGGATTTCCACGTAGATCTAGAATCATCTCTTTCATCCCTTGTGAAAGTAATTTTTTACTTGCTTTAGAAAACTCCTCCCCAGTGGTAGCAGAAAACTGTGCAATTTTAATATATCCTTTTACAGGAGTAGCCATGTATGAAATATCAATGCTATATGTGGGTATCACATCTCGTTTTATTAAAAAATTGGTGATTTTTGGAACACTCCTTCTTTTGACTCCAACTTTAACAACAGTTCCTTGCTTGCCTTTCAAAAGTTTCATCACATCTTGATTCGTTACCTTTATTCCGGCTACATTTTTATTATCCACCATTACAATTCTGTCTCCAGCCATGATGCCAGCCTTTTCAGAAGGCCCCTTAGGAATTGTGTTGACAACCATGATGGTATCGTTTTGAATGTTAAACTGAATGCCAATCCCTTCAAAATCTCCATCCAACTGATCGTTGGTAGCGGTTAGCTCTTCGGGAGAAATATAAACAGAATGTGGATCTAAATTTTGCAACATTCCATTGATGGCATTAGCCAACAACTGATCTTTATTCACAGTGTCAACATAGTTTTCTCTCACGAGTGAAATAATGGAGTTGATTTTTCCAGAATCACCATTAGAGCGCTGTTGGTTGGGAAATAAAAAGATGCCAACTAAAATACCAACCCCTATTAATAAAGAGTAAATAATCGGATTATAAATGTATCGAGGAGTCTTTGAAGATCCCTGAGATGACGAAAATTGTTGTTCCATAAATTTAGTATTAATGGACAAAATTACACATTTTTATCCTTGATGAAGTATTAAAAGATTTTCGGGATGCATTTTTTCGAGGATGGGCATATTAATTTTGATATAATATTTTTCTGGATTACAAACAGATTACGTCAAATTCCATATAATCTTAACCACATAAATGAAAAAAAAATGAGGATTCCTTTATTTATTAGAAATCCTCATTTTGTATCATTTGAAAACTTATTTTACAACAGTCATCTCTTTGATTAAATGCGATGCACCGGCATATTTGTCGATAATAAACAACACATATCGAATATCCACACTGATGGTGCGTTGTAATTTTGGTTCGAAGGAGATATCTCCACTCATCGCTTCCCAGTTCCCATCAAAAGCCAATCCTACTAAGTGTCCTTCCCCGTTAATAACAGGACTTCCAGAATTACCCCCGGTAATATCGGTATTGCTTAAAAAACACGTTTTTAGTTCCCCATTTTCAGCATACTGACCATAATCCTTGTTCTTCCATAGCTCTTTTAATTTAGCAGGAACAACAAATTCCCAGTTGTTTGGATCTTCTTTTTGCATTACCCCATCCAACGTAGTATAAAACTTATAGCTTATGCCATCTGCAGGAGAATATGGCAACACTTGACCATACGTTAAACGAATGGTTGAATTTGCGTTAGCAGGAAAGTTCTTCTGTGGCATCATCTCCTTAAGTCCAGCCATAAACAATCGATTCGCTTTTGCAAGTTTTTCATTTACTGCTTCAAGCTGATCCATTTTATCAAAGTAATGACTGTAAAAAGCGAAAGCTAAAGCAAAAGCAGGGTCTGACTCAATCACTTTTTGAGTAGGAGCATTTAACAACGCTTCAATTTTTGCCTTATCCGAAAAAATTGTCTTTTCGAAAATGGCCGCTGTTAGTTTAGAGAAATTACCCTTATTTTTCTTCACCAATTTTTTAAATTCAGCAGGTTGCAGACTATCATTCACGTTTTTCGAGTACATTTCGAGCACCGAAGCCATCATCTTTTGATCTAATTTCTGATTGTAGTTTTTAAAGAAATCATCCAACATCCCTTTTAAACGGGTGGTCATTTCTTTTGTCTCTTTGTTGTTTTTCAACAACTGATTTAGTCCATTGAATCGCCATGCCATTGAAAAAAGTTCAGGTCCACGAGCAACGGCTTCGTTAAAGTAATTTTTCCATACTTCATACGATGCTAACGTAGAAAATGATTGATCAATGTCGGCCAGAACATTTCCATAAACAGCCTTTCTATCCGCGTTTTGATTAATCCAAAGAGCAAATTGATCTTCCAACTCTTTCTTCTTATCTCCTACCTTATTGCCGGTTAGTTGTTTAGTTTGACCAATATAATATTTCCAATAGTTTGCCGTAGAGGCATATTTAGAAGCATATTGAATCCGAACTGCAGGATCTGCAAACATAAATTCACGCATCACCTCTAGTTTTTTATCCCGAATACTAACAATGGTTGGATTTTTATATTGAAGAGCTGTCTTAATACCGTAAGAAGTCAAATAACGATCGGTAGTTCCTGGGTAACCCATTATCATCACGTAATCATTTTCTTTTACCCCTTTTATAGATACTGGCAAATGATGTTTTGGTTTATAAGCTATGTTCTCTTTATTAAATTCAACTGGTTTTCCATCCTTAGAGCTATATACTCTAAACATCGAAAAGTCCGCAGTATGGCGTGGCCACATCC
The DNA here is from genome assembly GCA_964653595.1 of uncultured Lentimicrobiaceae bacterium. Classification (GTDB taxonomy): domain Bacteria; phylum Bacteroidota; class Bacteroidia; order Bacteroidales; family WCHB1-69; genus JBAXTE01. Next base: position 39,360 of record CAZZHH010000015.1, on the reverse strand, counting down.
AGTTATCGGTGTCGGCACCAAATTTTCCAATACTAGATGGTGGAGCTCCTACCAATCGAACATCTTTGTATACCGTATTAATGAACATATAATAATTGTTCCCATTATAAAAAGGTCTAATCACAATTTCGTAATCTGCATCGGTTTGAGCCTCCTTTTTTATCGCTTTCAAATTCTCTTGAATTTTGTCGGCTCTTGCAGATTCAGTCATTGAAGAGGTAACGCCATTTAATGCTTTAGAAGTTACATCCTCCATCCTGACAAAAAAACGAGCAGTGAGTCCTGGACAAGGCAACTCTTCGCTCCTATTCATAGCCCAAAAACCTTGAGTTAAATAATCATGCTCCACGGTACTATGCGATTGAATATTGCCATATCCACAGTGATGGTTTGTTAAGATCAACCCTTCTGACGAAATGATTTCGCCTGTACAACCACCACCAAACTGAATAATCGCATCTTTCATACTACTATGATTAATGCTATAAATATCTTCAGCAGTTAGTTTCAATCCTTTTTTCTGCATCTCTTCTATGTTTTTATTTAAAAACATCAAGATCCACATTCCTTCATCAGCTCTAACAACTTTCCCAAAAAATGAGAAAACCATTAGCAATACTAAAAATCCTACTTTTTTCATTGTTTATTTGTTTTTATAAATAAATGCTTGTTAAAAACTCAGGTAACTACACTAATAATCCTCGATAAATAAGAAAAATCACTCCGACTTTAGGCAGATTATACTGTAGCACTCACAACTCATAACTCACAACTCATAACTTATAACTCATAACTTATAACTCATAACTTATAACTCATAATTCATAACTTATAATTCATAACTTATAATTCATATCTTATAATTCATAACTCATAACTCCTTAAACCTACACGTAACGATCTCCTTTTTCGGCTTCTACATCTGTAACAAATTGACGGATCTCTTGTTCGTCCTGCTTTTTACAAATTAAAAGACAATTATCGTTTTCCACCACAATAAAGTCTTCTAATCCTTCAATTACGACTAGTTTTTCCTTAGGCATGTTTACAATACAATTTTTCGAACCATACATCATCACATTTCTTCCCACTACGCTATTACCGTCTTTATCTTTCGATCGAATATCATACAACGATCCCCAAGTTCCTAAATCAGACCATCCAATATCTGCAGAAAAAACATATACATTTTCGGCCTTTTCCATTATCCCATAATCTATCGAAATGCTTTTACACTGTTGATAAATATTTTTAATTGCCTCCTCTTCTAGAGGGGTATTGTATTTACCAATGCCTTCTTGAAAAAGTTGATTCATAGAAGATAAGTTTTTCTCAAACTCATTCATAATTGCAGACAACTTCCAAATGAAAATCCCTGAATTCCACAAAAATTCACCACTATCCACCAATTGTTTAGCCATTTCAAAATTTGGCTTTTCGGTAAAAGTCCTCACCTTAGATATTTCGGAACTGATAGAATGAGTCTCCGATTCATCAAATTGAATGTAGCCATAGCCTGTCTCGGGTCTACTTGGAATAATCCCTAAAGTAAATAGCGCATCCGTAGTTTTAGATGCTTCCAATGTTAAATTGATAACCCTTACAAATTCTTGTTCTTTTAATACAATATGATCGGATGGAGCTACCACAATAGTAGCATTCGGATTGCGAGCTAATATTTTATAATTGGCATACAAAATACAGGGTGCTGTATTTCTGCGAGATGGCTCACATATCACTTGATCTCTTTCCAGACCAGGTATCTGTTCATTTACAAGGTCGCGATAAATTTCATTTGTCACAATATAAATATTTTCTTTTGGACAAATTTTTGAAAATCTATCAAATGTTTGTTGAATTAGCGTCTCCCCTGTTCCTAAAATATCGATAAATTGTTTGGGTTTCGCTAAGCGACTCATTGGCCAGAAACGTGATCCTACACCTCCGGCCATAATTACACAAAAATAATTTTGATCCATGTTTTTATATTTTTATTTTATTAATTTTCTACATTACAAACCTCAATGGGAGCAAGTTGATGAAAAACATACGTCTTTTTATCCGTTAAACACTTGCATTGAATTCTTGTTCTCACTTTCTCCCCTCGTATAAAGACTTTTTTCTTATACTCAAAAATATCCCCAGCTACAATATCACTTACGGTTAACTTCTCATCGGAAACAGCATCGTACTGCTTTAAAATCCTCATTAAATTCAAATCACTCATGGAGGATGATTTTACGTTTCTGGCATGATTCTGAAGTGCTTCAGATACATCAGCAGGGAAAATACCTAATGTCATCACGTCTATTATTATTCTCGAAAATTCTTCTTTCCATTCCTTCCCATGGGGCGATACACCTCTTTTATGCCTTACCCAAATTATCAAATGAGCCAATTCATGTAAAAAAGTAATGATAAAAGCATATTTGTTCAAGGTCCCATTTATTGTGATTTGATGGTAAGGACGAATAGGTATAGGATGTGAATAGTCTCCCAACTTGGATGATCGATCTTTTTTAATTATCAACGAGATGCCATATTTTTCGACCATTTTACAAATCAACTCAGCTCCTGGCAAAGTAGTATAAGGTAAAAGAACATGTTTATCCAAAACTAGTCGTTGCATGATCTTTTATCTCCAATTTTAATTGACTAAATTTAGGGCAATCACATCCCCTGGAAGAACGACGTTTCCCTCTTTTATGGGTATTACAAGAAACAACAAGCATTGTAAACAACAGAAACCCAATTATGGTTAGAAAAAAGGCTTTACGTTTCATTTATTTTTTTTTTCAAAGATACAAAATTTATCCATGCTTCTATCCATTATGTTAAAAACTACTCCAATTGGCTTTTTTAAGTAGAAATTTTCAACAATGGGATAAGTCAATAACAACTCATAAATTCAGAAAAATGCATCAAATATCTAATAAAATCATAAAGTTATGATTTATACAATCGTTCATTTTCAAAATTCATGTTTTCCGTTAAATTCTTGTAAAATAAAATTTTGATACAAATAATATTCCTATATTAGCAAAAAAATAGAACATAAAAAATACAAAAAGATGAACAACATTGATTGGAAAAACCTTTCGTTTTCTTATATGAAAACGGATTACAATGCAAGATGTTATTACAGAAATGGGAAATGGGGAGAAATTGAAGTTTCATCCTCCGAATATGTGGAAATTCACATGGCCGCAACCTGTTTGCATTACGGACAAGAAGCTTTCGAAGGGTTAAAAGCCTTTAGAGGTGTCGACAACAAAGTACGTATCTTTCGTTGGGAAGAAAACTGGAAAAGAATGGTTCGATCTGCTCAAGGTATACTCATGGCGGAACCTACCGAACAAGTATTTAAAGATGCAATCACTAAAGCAATAAAACTTAACGAACGTTTTATCCCTCCTTATGGAACTGGTGGCTCTTTATACATCCGTCCAGTGTTATTGGGATCTGGTGCTAAAGTTGGCGTAAGTCCTGCTGATGAGTACCTTTTACTCGTATTTGTAACTCCTGTTGGTCCATATTTTAAGACTGGGTTCAAACCTGTTAAAATGCAAATTGCTCGCGATTTTGACAGAGCAGCTCCTCTTGGTACCGGATGTTTTAAAGTGGGTGGCAACTATGCAGCTAGCCTCAGAGCCGGCGAACGGGCTCACAAAGAAGGCTATGCAGCAACCATCTTCCTAGAAGCAAAAAACAAAGAATATATCGATGAAGCTGGCCCAGCTAACTTCTTCGGCATCAAAAACGACACCTATATCACTCCCGACTCTAGCTCCATTTTACCTTCAATCACCAATATGTGCCTTCGCGATTTAGCTCAAGATATGGGCTTAAAAGTAGAACGCAGACATATTCATGTGGACGAAATTGGAAGCTTCGAAGAGTGTGGTGCTTGTGGTACTGCTGCAGTTATTTCTCCTATCGGTGAAATTCAAGATAGAGAAACTAAAAAAGTTTACACCTATGGAAACGGCGAAGCTGGTCCTTGGAGTACCAAACTTTTTAAAAGATTACAAGGTATCCAATATGGGGAAGAGGTTGATAAATTTAACTGGTGCACCATTGTAGAATAATCTAAATTGGTTAATATCAAAAACCATTTGAGACACTAGGAATTCCAGATCTATCGCTTTCGCTTATTTAAAGTGGTTTTTTATTGATTCTGGATAGAATGGTTTTTAACCTTAAAACACTGTAGACAACCTAATTATAGGAGTGTCTACGGTGTTTTATTTTAACAAATAGTTTTTAACAAAGGATTGTGAGAAATATTTTTTTAAAATTGGGAAACTACCAAAGCTATACCCTATTTTTGTACCCGAGGAAAAAATAATGTTTAACAATTAAAAAAACAAAAATGAAAAAAGTATTATTCGTTTTTACAGTTGCTGGTTTAATTACCTTAGCATCTTGTGGTGGAAAAAAAGAAGAAGCTAAAGTTGAAACAACAGATTCTACAAAAGTAGAAACTCCTGTAACTGACACAACTCAAGCCGTTGCAGCTGACACAACTAAAAAAGTAGAAGAGGTAAAAAATTAACATTCTACTCTTAAAAAAAAAGGCGTTTAACTCATAAACGCCTTTTTTTTTTATACAGATTGATTCTCTAATACTTACCCTTTCCGAAAAAAACTAATAAATCACAAGTTTTGAATATGAATATTGTAAACCAGATGTTTCAATTTTCATATAATAATACCCCTTAGGCAACTTAGGAAGACTTATTTTCACATTGGATGTACTTTCATTCTTTTCATACACTTTATTGCCAACCATATCGAATAGCTCTATGCTAACAATAGATTCATTTTTCTTGTTTATTATCGTTATTTCACCACAAGTTGGGTTTGGATAAAGGATGAATGTCGATTCAAATTTATGATCATCTATCGACTGTGAAGCTAGATTGTAAGAAGAAACTTTGAAATCATCAAAATAAAACCCATCATCGGTTACACCCCCGTCAGTGACCAAAGTAAATCTGAATTTCACCTGTTTGCCTATATAATCACTGAGGTCAATTTGCTCAGAGACCCAGGTGGACTGGGATCCTTGATACACCGGTTGCCCCTCAACACCCATCTGATCTGCTCCTCCTTCGGTGGTATATCTTCCACAAAGTGGCAACCAACTTGTTCCATTATTCTCACTTACAAGTATCTGTACATAATCATAACCTTGTTCAATGCCCCATTTCGCAAAATAAGACAGATGTGCCATAGTCGCTTGAGTTAAGTCTACTGCAGCAACAGTGGTTATGGACTTGTTACTGTTATTTGAATAGGTTCCAATGCCATCCGAAATGGAACTAGGAGCTGAAACAAAAGTGGTCGTAGTTGTTGACCAAGTACCTCCTGCGCTAACCCATCCATCGGTTGTATTACAAGCATCGTGGTAGGTAACTGAGCCAGCACCATAAATAAACGATAATGTGTCGACACGGGCAAATGGACCATTTTCTATTTTCAGTAATAAGCGATAAGTTGTACCTACATTCATAGTGTTCAAGGTATACTCGATGGAATCAGTGAATTGTTGCAACAGGTTGGGACTGACAAAGTTTTTCGGAGTTCCAATGTTGCTACATACATTGTCGATGTCTACAATGGAAGCGGTGAAAGTGCCGGCGGTGTCGAGTCCCAAGATTTTGGTGGAGAACTTGATTTTTGCAGTGGCGGTTTCAGTCACATTGGACGACAATATTTCGAGGGAAGCATATTTGTTGGTCAATCGGGCCATCATCAGGTTCATGGTGGCAAAGGTGTTACAAAGCTCGTTAATCCTATCTTCTGCTGGCCAAAAACCGTCGGTGGCATTTCCAGCCTCGGGAGAAAGCGCCAAGATTTTTCCTTTGGTGCTTTGTTCGCCATAAAACCAGTCGAATGAACCTCCGTTGGTGGTATAAAGCAACTGACCAGGTGTGCCGTAGGCAAAGTGGTTGTCGCTGGTAAGCAGTTGGGCATAGGCTTCAAAAACCGCTTGATCGGGGGTTACTTGATCGATATATCCCCATGGGTAAAGTAGAATATTACTGTAGGTGTGATAATCGATAGAGAGCGAAAAGTTTCGATGTTCACAGAACCATTTGACGGCTTGTGTTTCGGGTTCTGAAAAACCGGCGAGACCACGATAGGTTTCGGCAGTTGGATCGATGGAAGAACCAACATCATCGTAACCCCATTCAAAACCATAATTTCGATTTAAATCCACACCCATGGAACCTCCATTTTGACGGCGGTTTTTGCGCCACATTCCGCCACCCTCAGGGCTGGAAGTTTGATTATAAACATATCCATCGGGGTTTACAATGGGAACGAAATAAAGCTCGCTGTTATTGAGCAGATAGGCGATTTCGGGGTTGTTGTCGTAATTTTCCAACAGATACCACATAAACCAGATTAGTTGTTGCATTCCCATTGGCTCACGGGCATGGGTGAGACCAAGGTAAAGGACTTCCGGTTCGTTCTCATCAGTAGACGCATTGTCGGAAAGGCGAACAAAATAGAGTGGTCGGCCCTCCACGGAGTGGAAGGTGTCGATGGGTGCTTTCATTGAAATCAGGTTGGGATAGTAATGACGCATACTGTCGAGTTCCGCCAGTGCTTGGTCGTGGGTGAGATATCCGCCCATGGAGCCATGTCTGAAATGAGAAGGCATACCATAATTTGGGATAGAGGAAGGACAATAAGTAGGGACTTTCTCATTGGATTTTTTATTACGTTCCTGATAAAATTTGGTCATATCCTCAATTAATATCTCGTATAAAAACCCTTTTTCCTGTAGCTTTTGCAACGAAGATGCTTCCATTTCAGTGGTGTAACAACATCCTTTTTTGAATTCCCCTTCATCGGCAATACCCAGTGACATAAGTTCTTGGATTGTTTTTTTAGAAAGATCGATTTTGATTTTCACATAGCGCTCCTGTTGCGCATAACCGGTTAAAAACAGAAGTACAACTGCTAGAAGTAATGATGCCTTTTTGATGTTGTTCATTGGTTTTACTTTTATATTATTTCCTAAAATATTAATTCCCTCAAGCCCCAAAGTTAGAAAAAAAGTGAATTGAAATTGATTTAGTTGGATAAATTTCTCAATTGTACAAACAGTTGTGCGAAGATTGGCTCGTCCTTAGTTGTGCGAAGATTGTGTCTTCGCACTCTCATCTTCCCTAAATCCAGCTCAGTTGTGCGAAGATTGTATCTTCGCACTCTCCCTTCACCAAAATCCACTCTCAATCAAAAATCTCTACTTAATTTCTGCTACAATATATTTTCACCATTATCCACAAAAAAAATCCGTATTTTTGAAAAAAAATCCGATGGCAGGCATCTACATTCACATTCCCTTTTGTACGCAAAAATGCAGCTATTGCAATTTTTACTCTGTTGCCAACATTACATTGAAAGCCCAGTTTCTAGAGGCATTGCTTCTCGAAATTGCATCTCGTGCAAAGGAAGTTGAATCCCAGACCGTGGAGACCATCTATTTTGGAGGCGGCACCCCTTCAATATTGACCATTGTTGAGGTGAAATCAATTCTCAAGCAGATTAGAGGGTTTTACTCCCTTCACGAAACCTTGGAAGTGACTTTTGAAGCCAATCCCGATGATTTGTCGGATGAATATTTGATTGGGTTGAAGATAGCAGGGATCAACCGGCTAAGCATCGGTATACAGTCATTTGACGATCACACGTTGAAGCAAATAAACCGCAGACACACTGCCGCCGATGCTGTTTCCGTGATCGAAAGTGCGATGATTTTGGGTTTCGATAATCTTTCCATTGATTTGATCTATGGGATTCCCAATCAAACCGATGAGCAATGGATCGAGAATCTGAGTATTGCACAAAAATATCATATCGCTCACCTTTCATGTTATGCGCTGACGGTGGAAGATAAAACGATGCTTCATAAACAGATAGAAAAAGGAAAAGTTCCGGCACCAGCTGAAGAGGATGCTATCCGCCAGTTCAACCTGATGATGGATTTCGCCGAAGAGAATGGCTATCAGCAATATGAGATTTCGAATTTTTGCCGTGATGGATTAGTCTCAAAACACAACAGCGCTTATTGGAATGGCGTTCCTTATCTTGGATTCGGTCCCGGCGCCCATTCGTTTGCAACCCCGATGCGTCGGTGGAATTTGTCCAATGTCAAACAGTATATGGATGGACTGACGAACAATGGCTGTTATTTTGAGGAGGAGTTTCTCTCCGAAGAAGATCGGTACAACGAGTATATCATGACTTCAATCAGAACCTCCATCGGTTGCAATATTGATTTTGTGAAATCGAATTTCGATCAAAAGTATGTTAATTGGCTGACACGCCAACTGCAAAAAATAGATCCAATATTTATCGTAGAGATTCCAGATGGGTTTGTATTGTCCCGAGAAGGTAAGTTGATGAGCGACTACATCACTCGGGAGCTGTTTTTTGAAGAATAATCCTTCTATCCCTTCAACTGCTTTCGGTCTTCCTTGATTTTTCTTAATTTCAGTTCGGCGTAACTTAGTTCGGCAGGCTCACTACATCGCACTGCATCGCTTAATGGTTCAATCTTTTCACTCTTCTCCAGTTCCTCATTAAATCAATTCATCTTCAACTAAGTGAAGCGTCCTCATGAGCGATAGCGATTAAATTGGCTATCTAATCGGCTATCTCCATTTTCAAATCTTCAACTAAGCGAAGCGGTCTCATGAGCGATAGCGAATAAATCAATTAATCATCAAATCAATTAATTTCCCTCCAATCTCGAAAAACCATCCATAAAGCTACACTCCCCCAAAATATATTTCGAAATTTGATAATAATAAACCGAATAAAATGCTAAATTTGCTTTAACTAAAGAACTTATTTAAAGAACTAAACATACGACAAGATGAAAATTCAATTTTTAGGCGCTGCTGGCGGCGAGGTGACTGGAAGTAAACATCTAATTACCACAAACGGAAAGAAGATATTACTAGATTGCGGAATGTATCAAGGGAAAGGTCTTGAGACCGATCAGTTGAATAAAAAATTAGGGTTTGAACCTTCTGAATTAGATTTTTTAATCCTATCGCATGCACATATCGACCACTCCGGATTGATTCCATACATTGCCAAATTGGGATTTCGAGGAAAAGTGATTTGCACCCCAGCAACCATGGATTTATGCAGCATTATGCTCCCCGATTCTGGTAAAATTCAAGAGTCCGATGTAATTAACTTCAACAAAAGAAGAGCTGAGAAAGGACTTTCTCAAGTAGATCCAATATATACCATGCAAGATGCTAAAGATTCCATGAATTTATTTGAAGAAGTCCCTTATGACAAAAACTACACAATTTGCGACGGTGTCTCTGTTAAATTTACCGATAGTGGCCATATTCTGGGAGGAGCCATTGTAAATTTATCGATTATAGAAAATGGGGTGACAAAAAATCTCACTTACACTGGCGACATAGGAAGATACGACAAACGTATTTTAAAAGACCCACAACCATTTCCTCAAACAGACTATTTAATAATCGAATCAACCTATGGAGACCGTGTTCACTCTTCGATAACAGACGCTGATTTCGAATTACTTAGAGTGGTTATCGACACGTGTGCGAAGAAAAAGGGAAAATTAATCATTCCATCTTTTGCCATTGGGAGAGCTCAAGAAATAATTTATGCACTTGACAGACTTCAAAATAAAAAATTATTACCCGATGTAGATATTTTTGTAGACAGCCCATTGGCCATTTCAGCTACAGGAATATTCCGCAAACACGTTGAATGTTTTAACAACGAAATTCTAGAATATATTCAGAAAGATCCAGACCCATTTGGATTCAACAAGCTTCATTACGTCCAATCGGTAGATGATTCAAAACATTTAAATAGCTTTAACCGCCCATGTGTAATCATCTCTGCATCAGGAATGGCAGAAGCAGGTAGAATAAAACACCACCTGGCAAACAACATTGAAAATGCAAAAAACACAATCCTTTTTGTTGGATATTGCGCTCCTACTACTCTCGGCGCAAGAATAAAACAAGGAGATCCGGTAGTATCCATTTTTGGACAGAAATTACTAGTAAAAGCTGACATTAGATCCATCGAATCATTCTCTGGTCATGCCGACTATTTGGAAATGAAACGATTTTTAGATTGCCAAGACTTTCACAAAATCAAAAAAACATTCATTGTTCATGGCGAATACAAAACTCAAGAAATATTCAAAGAGTTTTTGAACGAGAAAGGTCTTGAGAACATATCTATTCCAAAATTAGGCGAATTATTTGAGATTTAGAAATATAAAAAGCGGTAATCAAACTTGATTACCGCTTTTCCCCTTAGAAGGTATTGTGTGTGTTTAGAAAAAACCGTTATAAAACTGAAATTATAGCAAGAATTGTTCCCATAACTACAACATAAATACCCCAAAGTAATGTTTCTTTTATTGATTTCATATCTTTATAGGTTTTAAGTTATTATTTTTAATTGTAATTGTAAGTGCAAGTGTTTAGTCAAATCGTATGCCGAAAATTACCAGACAATTAAATCTTCATTAATTGGCAATAAAAAAATAAAAATAAAATGCATAAAATATTAATACACAGAATATTATACTGTATTGCAAATATTTTATTAACAAATAATAGCCTCAACTAAACGTAATCTTTTTTTACGTAAGGCAAACAATTTTACTTAACATGTTCAATTTGACAAAATATGACAAAATGTCAATATTTTATTGATAAAAAATAAACCTCTTGTACTCGTAAATTTCACTATCAAAAATGTATTTTTTTGAAACAATATTTTCAGGTTTAAGGATTTTTATCAAACTTATAAAAAAAGCCACATGATAGATGTGGCTTAAAAACAAAAAATCTTTTTTCTATTTCATTCTTTTTTCGACTTCTTTCCAGTTAACTAGAGCCCAGAAAGCATTTAAATAATCTGGTCTGCGATTTTGAACATCTAAGTAATAAGCATGTTCCCAAACATCACACGTTAACAGTGGAATTAAATTTTTAGTAAGAGGAGTGCCAGCATTGCTTTCTTGAGTTATTTCTAGCTTTCCATCGGATGTTTTTACCAACCAAGCCCATCCTGAGCCAAAAAGGGTGATCGAAGCCTGAGAAAATTTAGCTTTAAACTCCTCAAAAGATCCAAAGTTCTTTATAATTTCACTTAAAACAAAACCCGTAGGTTCTCCCCCACCATCTGGCGATAAAGACTCCCAATAAAAGGTATGATTGTAAACTTGTGCAGCATTGTTAAAAATTCCGCCTTCGCTATTTTTAACAATGTTAACCAAAGAGGTTTCATTTTCAAACTTAGTACCTACAATCAAGTTATTCAAATTATTGACATAAGTCTGATGGTGTTTTCCATAATGAAACTCTAATGTTTTTTGCGAAATGTGTGGCTCCAAAGCATTCATTGCATAAGGCAGAGCAGGTAATTTAAATTCCATAATTCTTGTTTTTTTATTAGTGTATAAAATTATTTTTTCTTAATATTGCATTTCAAATTAATCTAAAAAAGAATGAAAAAAATATATTCAAAAAGCCTCCTCCTAATGTTGTTTTTCTGTTTAATACTTACATCTTGTGGCCCATCGAAGGAAGAAGAAGAACGAGAAATAAGAAAAGAAGACTCGTTGGCTGACATCCAAAGTAACGAAGCGTTAAATAGAGCGAATGCACTCCTTGAATCAGATTCGTTAGCGGATACAACTAAAAAGTAATCAAATCAACTCAAACAATAACACAATTACATCCGAATTGTTTATTGAAAGTACTTCAAAAATCTCTTTTTTTAAAACTATTTTAAAATTTTCAAAAAAACTAACCCTCTTTCGAAAAGCTTTTTTTAGCTTGATATATACTAACATTGAGTTCGAAACCAATGAGCAGTACCATGCCATTAAAATAAAGGAAAATCATCAGTGCTATTAACGTACCGATAGAGCCATATAGCGCATTATATTGAGTGAAATTGCTAACATAGGCATCAAAACCTACCAGCAGCAACAACGACATAAAAGTAGCCAAACTCGAGCCAGGTGAAATAAATTTATAATATTTTTTATTTGCTGGAGCAATGTAGTAGATAAAAGAAATTGAGATAAACATCAAAGCCATTACAATCAGCCATTTTCCGAGTATCAACATGTTTATCCCAAAACTACCTCTTAAAATTTCATTCGATATCAAATACTCAATGCTAATTTTACCACCTATTACCAATCCTACAGCAAGGACTACCAATAATGCCAAAATGGCTACTAACCATAAGGATATCAATCTTTGTGTAAACGCTTTTCGAGTATCTATGGCGTGATACGAATTATTAAACGCTTTTGAAATTCCCATTACTCCATTAGAAGCAAAAAAAAGTGCCGATAAAAACGAAATTGAAAGCAAACTTCCTCTTTGACGGCTAATGATATCCGTAATCAATGGTCCTAAAACATCCCATGTAGCTTCGGGAACAACTTCTGTAATCGTAGTAAGTAATGTGTTTTGAAAGTTTGAAATGGGGATATAAGGGATAAACGTAAATAGACTTATTATCGCAGGAAATAGTGCTAAGAAAAAAGTAAAAGACAATGCAGCAGAACGTTGCGAAAGATCTCCTTTAAAAAGCCCGTTAAAAAAAAAGACTAGGACATAGTATATTGGAATTTTACTAAAACCAGGCAACGATATCTCCTTAGAGATCATTATCAAATGTCGAATGATTGGCAAATTTTTGACAAACAATAAAATTTTTTCAGAAAAAGGGACTTTAGGTTTCATCAATTTCTTATAAAACAGATTTAAGGCTCAAATCTAGACTTTTAATCTGATGCGTCAAGGAGCCTGAGGAAATGAAATCGACTCCCGTATGTGCATACAACTTAATGTTAGAACTATTAATCATCCCCGATGCTTCTGTTTCAAATCTCCCAGCAATTAGATTCACCGCTTCTACCATCTGTTCTGGAGTAAAATTGTCTAACATAATTCTATCAACTCCACCGATGCGAATAATTTCTTCCACGTCCTTAAGAGAGCGAGCTTCAATCTCAATTCTTAACGATTTTTCATTTTTTTGCAAATAATCGTGGGTGCGTTTTATTGCTTTTTCAATTCCTCCAGCAAAGTCAATATGGTTGTCTTTTATCATGATCATATCATAAAGTCCCATTCTATGGTTTTCACCACCACCAATTCGAACTGCCCATTTCTCAACCACTCTTAACCCTGGGGTAGTTTTTCTGGTATCTAGCAATGTACAAGTAGAACAATCCATTGCCTGTATCATTTTATGAGTAGAAGTGGCAATACCACTCATGCGCTGCATAAAATTCAATACGGTACGTTCGGCTGCCAGAATCGACTGAGAGGATCCTGTAACATAAAAAGCGATATCTCCAATATTCACTTCTGCTCCGTCGACAAGTATTTGTTCAATCTTTAGTTGATTGTCGATAAAATCAAAAACACTTTTTGCTATTTCAATTCCAGCAATAATGCCTGGTTCTTTTACAAGCAACTTCGCTTTACCATGTGCGTTGGATGGGATACATGCCAACGAAGTATGATCTCCATCCCCTATATCTTCTTGAATGGACTGTCTGATTAAGGATTCTATTTGTGCAATCATCTATTTTTCTTCAAATTCTATATGATGTATCAACTCTTTATTCCCATTTTTTTTAGTAACATAGTACACTCTATAACTTACATTATTGGAAGTTAAATAGGTCCCAATGGTGAAATTACTGCTATTAGAAGAACTTCCTTCTTGATTAACTACGAAAGATTTTACCGGATTCTTTCCAAAAAAAGAGACAAAAATGATCTGTGCTTGAGCTTTACTATAGGTTCCATTATTGTTTGGAAGTAAAACCTCTACCGAATTGTTGAAAAAATCTGCTAACTCATTTGCATTCGCTCTTTTAATTGCATTATTAATCCCAAAATTTTCAACCTTTGGATTTTCATTAACATAAATCTCTTCATTAAGTATATTTGGATTGGATTGAATCAACATCTGAATAATGGCATATTCAGAATATTTCACCTCGCCTTTTTTCGGTTCAATTGGCTTGGCACCCTGTGGTTCTTGTATAAAAACAAAAAACAACAAGGTAAATAAAAATGGTAAAATCCCTTTTTTTAATTTCATTTTCCTAGCTTTTATATGTGAAAATCTACATCAAACAATTATCACACCATTAAAAAATTTAAAGTGCAAAAATACGATAATGTTTTGTAAAATAAAATGTTAAAAAACAAACTCTCTCAAATTTCATACAAATATGCTGAAATTAACATCTAAATATAAAGATAAAACTAACTCTTTTTCCTAATTTTGCCGAGCATTAAAAAATAAAATAATGAATAAAAAGAAGAATGTTCAAAATCCAACGGTCTATTTTAGCCGTTGGTCACGAAAAAACTTTGCTGTTTTTGGTAGTCTTGGAAAAACCATTAAAGTATGTGGGCTAGGGTTGAGTTGTACCTTAGTAGCAATTCCAGCAAAAACTAAAGCTCAGCAAAAAGACTCTACTTCGATTGAAGATCGAGTAGATTTAAAGGAGGTGGTGATTACTGCAGAGCGGACTCCAGCGTTGTTAACCCAAACGGCCAAACTGGTTACTGTACTTTCGGCGGATGACTTGGGGCGGCGACCGTTTGCCTCGATTGATCAGGCATTGCGTGCGAGCGGATCCGCCGATGTACGGCAACGTGGCGGACTCGGAGTGCAATCCGATATCAGCATCCGAGGAGGCAATTATGAGCAAACCCTAGTCCTGCTCAACGGCGTCAATTTCAACGATCCCCAAACCGGTCACTTCAATTTAAACCTCCCCATCGACTTCACCTCCATCCAACGCATCGAAATTTTACACGGCTCTGCAGCGCGCACTTTTGGTCCAAATGCAATGAGTGGCGTGGTCAATATGATTATTTTTCCCGAAAAGGGCAATTATGCCAAACTTTCTGCCACTGCGGGCGATTATGGCTTTTATAACAGTAGTGCTGTTGTAAACTTGAAGTTGGGAAAAACGCTGAATTATCTATCCTTAAATAGAAGTGCTTCCCAAGGGTATATCAAAAACACCGATTTTTGGAGCAACAATGCTTATTATACAGGAGTTTGGCAGCCGAAATTCGGGAAACTCTCCTATCAGGCCGGGGTGAATTTCAGGGATTTTGGCGCAAATAGCTTTTACTCGCCCAAATATCCCAACCAGTTTGAGTCAAACAAGACTTATTTGGGAAGTTTGAAATTTGTGAGCAATACAAAAATAAAAGTCTCTCCAACCATCTATTTCAGACAAAACAGCGACCGGTTCGAACTTTTCAGAGGATATGAAAATGCATCATCGTGGTATTCTCAGCATAATTATCATAAAACGTCTACATTGGGGGCTTCGCTGAATTCTTGGTATGATTGGGCTTTGGGAAAAACCTCTTTGGGTGGAGAATATCGGAAAGAGGGAATTGTGAGCTCTGTTCTGGGAGAAACGCTTTCAACGCCTGTTGAAATTGATGGTGAGCATACGAAAGATGGCAACGTGGCTAAATACATCAAGGGACATGTTCGTGAAGTGTACAGCCTTTTTTTCGACCATTCCCAAAATTACAAGAAAATTTCCTATTCGATTGGGGTTATGGCCAACTACAATACCGATTTAAAGAAGATGAATTACTTTCCAGGAGTAGATTTTTCATATTCGTTTATCAAAAATTGGAGATTGTATGGCTCGGCTAATTCTTCCATGCGGATGCCTACCTATACCGATTTGTATTATGCTTCGGCTACACTTATCGGAAATACAGCATTAAAACCTGAAGAGGCGATTTCGTATGAAGCGGGATTCAAGTTTTTCTATGAATCTTTACATGGCAATATCACGGCGTTCAAACGGGAAGGAAAAAATTTGATCGATTGGATTAAATACCCAACAGATACAAAGTGGAGAAGTGAGAATTTAACCAATATTGATTTTCAGGGAGTGGAGATAAACATGACGGCGAATCCAGCTAAATGGTGTAAAAAACTCTCATTTATCAACTCAATTTCCGGATCTTATGCTTTCTTGGAATCCTCTAAAACAAATCAAGATTTCTTGTCTTTCTACGTCTTGGATCAGTTGAAAGGGAAGTTTGTAGGGGTGATTGATTTTGCTATCTGGAAAAAGATTGGCTGGTCGGTTCAAGGTAGTTATTTTGATCGATATGGCTCTTATCAGGCATATGAAAATGGGTTACCCACCACAATGGTTGAATTTAAACCTTACTGGATAGTGGATAGCCGATTGTATTGGAAATCCAATAATCTAAATATTTATGCGGAAATATCAAATGCATTAGATCAGAAAATTGTGGACGTAGCCAATGTGCCACAACCAGGAAGATGGTTTAAGGCTGGAGTGTCTTATCGCTTTGATTGGAAATAGATATTTTGCATCACTACGTTGCATTATCAGTGATAGAATCGCGCAAAATGCAGATAGTTAATAAATTGCAGTTGTGAAAATAAGTCAGTAAACTTGAAACACAAAAACAATCATCAATTCAAAAGTTGACATCTTCACAAAGACTTATTATCAATTGAGCTCTTCAAAAAATTGATCACATTCTTACTTTTGCCTTGACGCAAAAGTAAGCAAAAAGTCAAGACGGAGCGAATGTATTTGTATACATAAAGATTTCAAAATAAAAGCAATACAATAGCAGGGTAGGCAAATTTAAAGCATAATGATTTTATAGTTTGAAAGCTTTCTTGAATGCTTCAAATTTGGACGTAAACGCCCCTGCTGTATTGCTAATATTTTGAAATCCTTAATAATTCTTCAAACTACGCTCCGTCGGTCAAAATACAATTCACTTCCTTCTCTCATAGGGTTTTAGTTAACGAATCGTCATTTCGATCCGTTTTTAGGTGGAGAGAAATCTCATCAGATTTAATTGAAAGAAAAATCATGTTCTTAATATTCGGAATTTTACGTTCCTCAACACAGTGAAATGTATTTTATTTTTATTGTTTGGTTTTTCCACTGAATTGGTGCTAATACCGATTTAATATAATAAGCCTGTCAACTTTTTTAGATTTGACAGGCTTTTTTTGAATATTGAATATCTTCTTTATTTCTTCAGCATGGCTGCTTTTGCATACAGGAGTTTGTCCGCTTCGCTCTCTAAATCTAACTCGATGCCATGAGGCAATGGTTTTGTCGTATCATCTACATGAACAAAACTGATGAACCCGTCAACCAAAACACGGTGGTCTTTGGCATGAAGAACGCTTACATTGACGATCAAACTGCTTTTTCCCGTGTATGCCAGTTTGCTGTTGAATAATATGGTTTCACCTCCTTTGACCGGATATTTGAATTCCATGCCATGGATTTTGAGACAAACGATGTTTTTTGGGTTCAGGTAACTTGAAATTCCGATAAAACCGGATTCAACAAACCATTCTGCCGTGCGACCTGCAAATAATGTTCCGTGGTGGTTTAAATCTTCACTTTTTACCAATCGGTGGGTGGCAAATGTTTGTACTTTCATTCTTGTGATTTTTATTTTTTGCAAAGTTACATATTTTTATTGCCTCCAAATAATAAACCTAATTTTAAATCAGAATAATTACGCAGGTTGGTACATTTATTTTCCTTATTTTTGACCTAAAATTAGAGAACATTGAAACAGATACCAGCCGACTTAATCGAACTTTTCCAAGAATGGGCGCACGAAGAAGCCATCTCTTGTGATTTATTGCCTCAATCGGGGTCGAACAGAAAATATTATCGGATCATCTCGAAATCGCATCAGGTGATTGGAACGTACAATGCCGATGAAAAGGAGAATGCCGCTTTTATCGCGTTCACCAACCATTTTAAGGATAAGAATCTGCCGGTGGTGGAGGTGTTTGCTGCTGATTTGAGCAAAAACGTCTATCTTCAAAACGATTTGGGAGATGAAACGTTATACTCCTTTTTGATGGATCATCGCGTGGATCAAACCATTGCTGATGAGGTTGAAGCAATGTACACAAAAGTGGTCAAAGCATTGCCGGAGTTTCAGATCAAAGGGGATCAAGGATTCGATTACAACCATTGTTATCCCCGCAAGGAGTTCGATCGTCAGTCGATGATGTGGGATTTGAATTACTTTAAATACTATTTCCTCAAACTGGCTCAGATCCCTTTCGACGAGCAGAGTCTGGAAGAGGATTTTCATACCTTCTGCGACTTTTTGCTTCAGACCGACAACAATTATTTCCTATATCGTGATTTTCAGTCGAGGAACATCATGTTGCTCAACGAAGAGCCCTATTTCATCGACTATCAGGGTGGGAGAAAGGGCGCGTTGCAATACGACATCGCTTCCTTGCTATACGATGCCAAAGCCGATCTGCCTCAGGATTTCCGCAACAGGATGTACGAACTCTATGTCAGCGAAGTAGAGAAACTGATTCCGATAGACAAAGCCGCTTTCGAGAAATATTACTATGGATTTGTGCTGATTCGTATCATGCAGGCGCTCGGAGCTTATGGATTCAGAGGGTACTACGAAAAGAAAACACATTTTTTGCAAAGCATTCCGTTTGCCTTGGCCAATTTGGAGTGGATTCTGAAGAACAAACAGTTGCCAATCAAGATTCCGACCCTGATGCAATTGCTGACCAATCTGACCATGTCGGAGCGGCTCCGAGCATTTGCCGATTCTCCAAAAGTGCTGACGGTGTTTGTAAGCAGTTTCTCCTTCAAAAAGGGATTGCCCAAGGACGATTCAGGCAACGGCGGCGGATTCATCTTTGATTGCCGGGTGTTGCCAAATCCAGGCCGACTGGAGGAATACAAAACAAAAACCGGCATGGAGGCCGATGTGAAAGCATACCTGGAAAGTTATCCAGAAGTGACCATCTATTACACCCATGTAAAATCGCTGGTGGATCTATCGGTGGAGAACTATATTGAACGTGGGTTCACTTCGCTTCAAATCAACTTCGGTTGCACCGGCGGTCAGCACCGTTCGGTCTATTTTGCCCAACGCATCGCCGATTACCTCAAAGTGGCTTATCCAATCAATGTGGTTTTGGTGCATCGGGAACAAGGTGCGTAGCACCGTGCTTTAAAGCACCGAATAGGCATGATTGAATATAAATAGGAAATGTGAATGAACTATTTATTACTTATAGTCATTTTTTCAACTTTTAAAACAGCCCCTTTCGATAAAAGTTTTACAAAATAGTTTCCCGATGGGAATGAAGCCGTTTCAATCATCAACTCACCTTCTTGTTGCTCCACAACTTTTGAATAAATCACTTTTCCCAACAAATCACATACTTCAATGGTAGAAGGAAAAGATTTAATTTTATAATATACGATAACCCAATCTTTTGCGGGGTTCGGGTATATTCTAAACAACAGGTTGTCTTGCGTTTCCTTTTGTGTTTTACCCACCATTTTCTTACTTTCACTATGAGAGATATCGTAAATTGGTTCTGTGTATTTTATTTTGTGCAACTTCAGTAAAAGATTACGGGCGATGGAATTACCACACGACTCTTCGTTGTTGGCGATCTGAGATAATTGATTGATATCTGCTACTGACAAGCTATCCAGCCGTTTAAAATTCGATTTTATATCGCTAGCCAAGGTTGCCAAAAAGATCAAATCTGCATCCCCAATCTGACTTAAATACTCATTCGCCGTCGAAATCCTATTTGCCTGCAACATGAGTATATATTTGTTAAACAATGCATTACAAGTTGTTTCAATATTCAATAAACTACAAATACTGTCAACAGCATATTTGTTTAATGTATCGGCCCTGAATTCGGAGATTAACGAATAAACATCCGCAGCCCTTCTGTTTCTGAGCATCAATGCTTTTGCTTCGAGATGTTCTTTTGCCGATATGGATTTTCCGCTATTCTCAATTTCATTCATTAAATACTCGGGTATAGAATTCTGTCTGTTTTCTATGCTCTCCTTGACACTTTCCGATTTTATGGCATGTGGGTTTGCCTTTAATACATCCGAAAGCATCAGAGGTGGCATTGCCGATTCGTTTTGGACTGTTGTCATCAAAACCGTATCCGACAAATAGGGAGATTTGTTCAACAAATCATTCCTTAAGTAAAGCGCTTCCCATGTAGGTGATGTTTCAACGGTATTTAAAAGTACAGTCGTGTTTCCACCATCCACAAGATTGCTTAACTGGCTTTCGATTGTTGCGATTTCAGCAGAAAGGTCTTGAATGGCCAGATACGAACCGTTAATACCCTTGGCGCTGCCACCACTACCTCCGCCACCACTGGTAATCGGACATTGCGTTGTTTTGTTATATGCAATATTGGTATTAAACAATGCTACGGACGTTGAATAATTTACAGGAACCCAACTGGGAACAGGTGTGGCAGTAGTATTATGATAATAATTCACCGTCCATGATTCATTATAAATATCCGATTGTGGAGTGCCTGCATGTGAAAACAAGTTGGCCGCCGGTTCGGTAGTACTGCCTTGGTATAATGAGGCTGCTCCATAAAAACGACTATAAGGAGACATGCTGATATCTCTGCTACAATTGGTGTATTCGTTACATTTGAACACTAAACCAGTACCTGTACCTCTGTTATTTCCTTGGGCCGCACTCCCTACATACAGATTCGTAAATGTGTTTCTGTAAATTCGGTTATTAGCTGCTCCCGAACCGTTGATAATCGCTCCGTATTTGGTGGATTTATTTGCTGTGGCACTGTTAAAGGCATTGTTTTCAACAGTATAACCCGTGGATGCATTCAGGTATAATCCATACGGTTGGTTATCCGTAGGCAATACCGTGGTGATATTGGGATCATAATCGGGGATGCTGAACGTATTATATGTTATTATCGGGGTTAGCATAGCGTTTACATAAACGCCACGATAATTTGAATTGAAAACGGAATTTTGAATGGTTAGCGAATAGTCATAATAGGTTTTCTTGGCATCTATGGCATAATACAAGTTGGAAAAAGTATTGCTTACCAGATTGGTACAAGGCAACACAAGACTGGCACAATATTGTTGCAATGAAAAATAGCCATCTTCCGATACAATTCCTTTGCCCCTGTTATACACGGCAAAGTTCGCAGGTGCCGTGTTTTGGAAAGTGCAACCTGAAAAAGCAATTCCATCCACCGCATTAAGCTTGACAAATGCATCCGGGTAGGTATTTGCAAAATTCCAAGAAGAATTTGTTTCAAAGGTGCAATATGTGATATACGAGAAATTAGGCTTGTGGGTAGCCGGATTCGTGATTAAATAACCAAAGTATTGACGGAATTCAACGGCAACCTTATTGTTTCTAAACACAGCCGTCTTGGCTTTTAGCAGACCCCCGCCAAAACCAGATATCTCATTCCCCGAAGCATCTCTTTTGCCAAGATAAACACCCACTTCCGCATTTTCTATCGTACCCCCGTTCTTAATTTCCACCTGCCCTTGATATTGGAGATCGGTGGAAAGTTGCGATTTGTTTTCGGTGCCCCATACCTCGATACCTTTCCATAATTTATCTGGACTAGAACATTTAATTATACCACCGTCGATGATGAGTTTGCCACCTTGTTCTATAATGATTTTCCCTTGATATGGCATTAATATTTCACCTGTTACGGTTAAAGTAGCGCCAGATTTTACTACAATATCCTGATACATTTTTGGACTATGGTCCCAAAGTTCGGTTGTCGTAATTTCATAAGGAACCGTAAGATAGCCCCAAGCATAATCTCTGATCGGATTGATTGTCAATGCCCTATTTATACGACCGCATTGAAGAGCTGTAATATGTCTGCTAAGTACTATTCCCCCCATTAAGTTATTGGTACACGTGTTTTCACTTGAATATGGGTCGCATGTATGACCTGCATCATGATAACACACATGTTCTTGATCCCCAGTTGTACACCATGATTGTTTTTGAGGACCAAACAAATCCCATAAAAATTCGGGATCATAAATATACGTTATTTCAGAATTATATGTATGACCTAAATTAAAGTTGTGGCCAAATTCATGCGAAATGTGGGAAGCTAACTTCCAAAAACGCCATTCTTCATTTCCTGTGTATGCTAATGGTGTTTGTCGTAAGGTTATTATACTCTGAGTTGAACTGCAATTACATGTAGACGAACCTTGATATGTGGTATCAGGATTTATTGTTAAGTGATATGGAAAACTTCGCAACCTTTCAGGAAAATACTTTTTTACTGTATCGGTAAGAGTAAAAGAATCAACCCATGTTCCCGTAGCTAAAATAGTATTATTGTAATAATATACAGAGTCCACGACAAATCTAACTTTTGTATCTGGAATGAAGAGAGCATTAGGTATCGGATCGCTAAATGGTTGATTTTCTGAATAATACCTATTTACTAGGTTTATTGCAAATCGTAAAGTATCCCTATATTCTTGTTGATTCAACCAATAATTACCCGTTCCATTATCGTTTCTCCATACATGAAAAGAAAGATGTATCGTTTTAACTGGCGTATTACTGTTTGGAATATATTTTGAAAGCAACAAATTAGTGTTTGTATAATCTAAGCCACAAGAATTTTGAGAATAAGCACAAAATTTTAATAAAACAAGAATTATCACAATACTTATTTTACAATATAATAATTTTACCATATGATACATTTTTAGTTTTATCAGAAATTCTATATATAAAAACACCTTTTGAAAGGTTATTTGTAATTATTGAAGTATTTGAATTGTCAATAATTGAACTCAATACTTTTTTACCATAAATATCAAAAAGCTCAACAACAAGATCAGAAGCGTTCGTCATGGAATTGTTCTTAATCCAAAATTGGTTATCTGTAATCGGATTTGGATAGATTGAGAAATTATCAGAAATTAGATTTTCATTAATACCCCCCAGATATTTATATAAAATCCGATAGCATGAAGTATCCAACTGATACAATAACATGTTTCTTTCTGATACGCACAATAATTCAGTTGCTCCACCATACAATGTACAATAGTTTCCAGTTGAAAAAAGGCCAGCGCTCCCGCCAATACCTTCAAGCCACCAATCAGTTCCATTACAATCTTTTATATAAGGGATGATTTTTGTTCTAATAACCCCTTGCACAGTATCTTGTACAGCATACCTAGATGTTATTTTATACTGCATTAGATGTTGATATCTTTTAGCTTTCGCCGGGTTTAAGAAATTTAAGTTTTGTTGATTAGATATGAATGGGAAAGAATAGACAAAAAAAGTGTCGGCAGAAGTTCTTGTGTCAAAATTATAAAGCAATAGTTCGCAGGTATCACAATTATAATAAATGGGTTCTAGATCAGTATAACTCTGATTCCAATTATCATAAGAGTAAACGGAGTCTGACTTATTATATACGCCATACACTTTTTGATTGGCAGTATCATTTCGGATAGCTGCGTAATAGAATGCTTTATCCATATCGAATTCAAAATCTACGGAATCGGTTTGCATCCATACTTTTGAATAATGCTTATTTGCTATGACAGTATCCCCATGTACAAAATATTTGGTTGTATTTACAGACCATATTGTGCTGTCCATAGGGAACGGGATATAATCCTGCCCTTTGATATTAGCCAAAAAGGCTAACATAAAGATAAAGAATAACAGTTTTTTCATAATTTTTAAATTTTAATGGTTATAAAATCAATAATTTAGAAGTCGATTGGCTCCCAATTCGATCAACAATATTAACTAAGTACATTCCTTGTCCGAAATTTCTGCAATCAATAATGATTTCATTATTTTGGTCAATTTTTTCAGAGAAAACGATTCGTCCATAAACATCGTAAATTAGTATTCTATCAAATTGGATATTGTTATCATCCCATTGGATTTTGCAATAATCCTGCACCGGGTTGGGACTTATTATAATCTCATTTTGCTTGGAAAATTCAAAAACGCTTTCATTAACCGGATAGCAATTAATAAATAAGTCGTTATAATATAAGATTTCATTATTTTGTTTTAAACAACCCAATGTGTATTTTTGACCATTTGTTGGAATATCGCCAATTGGTATTAATAATCCCATCTCATATCCAATACCTTCAATCCAACTTGCCCATGACACTGGCTCTATATTGTTTCCAAAACGTGCTGAAAATCTTATTCTTTTACGATACGATCCATTTTCAATTAAAATAGAATCAATACTTGTCACAAACAATGTGTCATACGGGTATAAATGATATCCTGAAGCAAATTTCGAGTAATTATAGGCTAAAGCATCTCCAACCTGTAAAGAAAAATCATAAAGAAGATATTCATTTACAGAATCTTTAGGTAGATAAAACACTTGACGATTACTCTCTCTTATTCCCCCATTATAAACTGCAGATGAATTTTCGCTATACACTGTATCCGAATGGCTATAAAATAGTTGATGATAGGTTTTAGCACCAATTATCGTGTCTTTATCTGCAAGTATATTTCGGTAATAATATGAAGTTAAACTTGTGGAAACGGGAGCTTTAAAATGTTCACTCCAAACTGTATTTGAAGTTGGGAAAGGAATATAATCCTGCCCTTTGATATTCGCTAGAAAAGCCAACATATATGTGATTAATAACAGTTTTTTCATAATTTTTAAATTTTAATGGTTATAAAATCAATAATTTAGAAGTCGATTGGCTCCCAATTCGATCAACAATATTAACTAAGTACATTCCTTGTCCGAAATTTCTGCAATCAATAATGATTTCATTATTTTGGTCAATTTTTTCAGAGAAAACGATTCGTCCATAAACATCGTAAATTAGTATTCTATCAAATTGGATATTGTTATCATCCCATTGGATTTTGCAATAATCCTGCACCGGGTTGGGACTTATTGTAATCTCATTTTGCTTGGAAAATTCAAAAACGCTTTGGTTAACAGGATAACAATTGTCAAATAAATTGTCATAATAAATAATCTCGTTATTTTGCTTTAAACAACCTAATAAATAATTTAGACCATTTGTTGGCAATGCAGCGATAGGACAAAGTAGCCCCATGTTATTTCCAACTCCTTCAATCCAATATGTCCAAGTTAATGTGAAGGATGTGCTTTGTGATGAGAAGTTAATTCTTTTCCGATATGAACCATCAAGAATTAAAACTGAATCTATACTTGAAACAAATAAAGAATCCAATTGACCCAATCCCATTTGATGTGAATAAACAGAGTAATCATATTTTATCATATCTCCAACCTGTAAAGAAAAATCATAAAGAAGATATTCACTTACAGAATCTTTAGGCAAATAAAACACTTGACGATTACTCTCTCTTAATCCCCCATTATAAACTGCAGATGAATTTTCGCTATACACTGTATCCGAATGGCTATAAAATAGTTGATGATAGGTTTTAGCACCAATTATCGTGTCTTTATCTGCAAGTATATTTCGGTAATAATATGAGGTTAAACTTGTGGAAACTGGAGCCCTGAAATGCTCACTCCAAACTGTATTTAAAGTTGGGAAAGGAATGTAATTCTGCCCTTTGATGTTCGCCAGAAAGGCCAACATATATGTGATTAATAATAGTTTTTTCATAATTTATTTGATTTAGTTCATAATTTTAGTTTAAATAAATATCATATAATTGTTTGATAATTAGCCATATTCTGAGTTCCGATAAACAAGTTGTACACGAAGTGGCGGTTTCATATTTTTATTCATTAGGGTATAAGAACAATGTTGGGAACAAATATAATATAAAATATTATAAATTAATCAAAATTATAAAAAAAAAATTGTACCACATAGGTGCATGAGAAATCTTAACAATGAGAAGAGATATTGAGCCACATAAGGCACATAAAAATCACATTAGAATACAAATAATCTTTTGTGAAAACCTTATGTATCTATTATTACAAATAAAAAAAACGCCCAAGTTTCCTCGGACGTCTTTTTAGTATATATTGGGTTTACGAATTCAAAGGAATTCTAAAAAGTCAATTTTTTGAGGCAGACAAAAAATTAAAACCGCAGTTTACCTCCGTAAATGAGGATTTTAATTTTGAAGTCAAACGATGAAAAATGACTTTTTAGAGTTTCGTATTACATCATGCCACCCATGCCACCTGGCATACCGCCACCCATTGGCATTGCTGGAGATTCTTCTTTGATCTCTGCAAGAACACATTCAGTAGTTAGCAACATGCCTGCGATGGATGCTGCATTTTCAATAGCGATACGTGAAACTTTCGTTGGATCGATTACGCCTGCTTGGTATAGGTTTTCATAAACTTCGGTACGAGCATTGAATCCGAAATCGTCTTTGCCTTCTTTTACTTTGTTTACTACTACGGAACCTTCTTGTCCAGCATTGGTTACTATTTGACGAAGTGGTTCTTCCAACGCTCTGCGAACGATCTCAACACCGATTTTTTCGTCTTCGTTAAGACAAACGGCACTGTCAAGGGCTGCAATTGCACGGATGTATGCTACACCGCCACCAGGAATGATTCCTTCTTCAATCGCTGCACGAGTTGCATGCAATGCGTCGTCGAAACGGTCTTTTTTCTCTTTCATTTCCACTTCAGAAGCAGCACCAACATAAATTACAGCAACACCACCAGCTAATTTAGCCAAACGTTCCTGTAGTTTTTCTTTGTCGTAGTCTGAAGTCGATTTTTCAATTTGTCCTTTGATGGCGCTGATTCTTGCATCGATGGCTGATTTTTCACCTTTACCGCTAACGATGGTGGTGTTTTCTTTATCAACCGTGATTTTTTCGGCAGTTCCCAAATATTCCAATTCAGCATCTTCCAGTTTGTATCCTTTTTCTTCACTGATGACTGTTGCACCGGTCAAGATTGCGATGTCTTCCAACATCTCTTTTCTGCGATCGCCGAAGCCAGGAGCTTTCACTGCGATGATTTTCAATGAACCGCGTAGACGGTTAACTACCAATGTAGCTAATGCTTCGCTGTCGATGTCTTCAGAGATAACCAAAAGAGGACGACCTGTTTGGAGTGATTTTTCCAAAATAGGCAAGAACTCTTTCATGTTGCTGATTTTCTTGTCGTAAAGCAAGATGAATGGGTTTTCGTAAACCGCTTCCATTTTTTCAGCATCGGTGACAAAGTATGGAGAGATATATCCACGGTCGAATTGCATTCCTTCTACCACTTTTACAGTAGTGTCGGTTCCTTTTGCTTCTTCAATGGTGATTACACCCTCTTTTTTAACTTTTGACATTGCTTCAGCAATCATTTTGCCGATGTAATTGTCGTTGTTAGCCGAGATGGTAGCCACTTGTTCAATTTGTTCGATGTTGTCACCGATTACTTTTGAGCGTTTTTTTAAGTCAGCGATCACGATTTCAACCGCTTTATCGATGCCACGTTTAAGATCCATTGGATTTGCACCAGCGGTTACGTTTTTCAGACCGGTGTTAAAGATGATTTGAGCCAAAAGGGTGGCAGTGGTTGTTCCGTCACCAGCTTGATCGTTGGTTTTGGAAGCCACTTCTTTCACCATTTGAGCGCCCATGTTGGCGACCACGTCTTGTAATTCAATTTCTTTAGCAACGGTAACACCGTCTTTGGTAATATGAGGAGCACCATATTTTTTATCAATGATTACATTGCGACCTTTAGGACCTAATGTTACTTTTACCGCGTCTGCCAAAGCATTTACACCAGCTTTAAGTTGTTCGCGTGCTTCCCAGCTATATAATATCTCTTTTGCCATGATTTATGTAAGTTTTTTTGTTAATTAAATGATTGCTAATATGTCAGATTCTTTCATGATAAGGTAGTTTTTCCCTTCGATGGTGATTTCAGTACCTGCATATTTGCCATAAAGCACCTGGTCATTAACTTTTACCGTCATTGGCTCATCTTTTTTTCCGGCACCTACAGCTACAACGATTCCTCTTTGAGGTTTCTCTTTAGCTGTGTCAGGAATGATGATTCCGCCACTGGTTTTTTCTTCTGCAGGAGCTGCTTCTAAAACTACTCTGTCTGCTAATGGTTTGATGTTTAATGTTGCCATATTTTTATTTGTTTTTATTTTATTTTTTTTCGAGCCCAAAATAGTCTAATTCCATGCCATGTTTGCTAAAACAACAGGAAACTGTTCAATTCAAAAAATTAAAACACTGAAAAATAGCAATTTACCCAAATTACAAGAAAAACAATTACAGAATTTCTAATATGCCAAAGTTGCTTATTAGATGACAGATTGACAGAAAAAGAAACAAAAAAAAAGCTACTAAAAACTAGTAGCTTTTTCAAATAATTATTGAATTGCTTATTGTGCAGGTTTTTCAGCTGCTGGTTGTTGAGCTGCTGGTTGTTGAGCTGCTGGTTGCTGAGCTGCCTGTTTTTCAGCATTTTGTTCGGTTTGTTGTTGTTGCTCCATCATCACTTCTCTTTCTGATTTTGGGGCTGCAAATGCAGCTAAAAAACTAAAAAGAACGATCGCGATAGCTAGAATCCAAGTTGCTTTTTCAAGCACATCTGCCGTACGTCGAACTCCCATCACTTGATTTTGAGATGAAAAATTTGAAGACAAACCGCCCCCTTTTGGATTTTGCACTAAAACTATTAGGATTAATAGGATGGACGCAATTATTACTAAAACCATTAAAAACATTAACATAACTTATCTTTTTTGATTATTAACTTTATTTTTTTCTGCTTCTTCAATTAAGTTTGCAAAGTAACAATTTTTTTCTGGATTTTTCAAACTTAAAGTGCGATAAATTTTAATTGCTTTATCGAAATGTTTTTGTTTGAGATAAATTTTTGCTAAAGTTTCGCTTGCAATATCATCATGTTCATTCAAACTCTTACTAGCTTCCAACGCTTGTTTTTGAGCTTGATCTGTTGGTTTTGAGACTTTTAATGGTTGTTCTGATAATTTATCTACCAAATCATCCAAAGATATCTTACAATTTTCAGTTTTAACATCTTTTTCATCCTCATTGGAATTACAAATCACAATATTTTTTTCTTGCAACAATTCTTTCTCATTGTTTGAGGAGAAAATTTCAGTTGCTATTGGCAAATCTTGTTCTTTTGTTTCTATTTCTTTAGGATTTGCTATATCTTGTAAAAGCTGGTAAAATCGAGCCCTATTCTGGCTATAGATAACATGATTATCGATCATTTTTTTTCCAATGGTTGGATTGCTATTCAGCCAATATCCAGCCACAAAAAGTCGAGGCAATGAAAAATAAGGATATTGATAGAACAAGGATCCCATTTCAGACACATCCTCTTGTGAAATGGTTGATGGATTTTTAAGAATTCTTATAAAATGTTCTTTTTTCATAATCACTATTTTTTATTACCAATTCACAAATGCTTTGTTATAAATGTCTTCAATCAACAATTCACAAATTTGACGAACTAGTTCAGATTCTACTTCCGATAAATTTTTGGAGCTATCGTAATCAAGATAACGGCTAAAAGCTTGTTCAAAATTCTGTTTTTCATCAAAACGATTGGCATATCTTACATTAATGGTTATGGTTAGTCTATTGAGAGCTGCCGTTTGATTTCCTTGAATTGCAATAGGTTGCGTAAAATATTGAGTAATTTCTCCTTCGAACAGCAAATCAGCACCCAATCCAACCATGGCTAAATTGCTCTGTGATTGAATTTTTGTCCTTAACTCTTCTGTGAAAAAGTTACTTAAAGTTGGATTTACCAGTGAAGCGTTATTTGGAAAAGTTTTAACATATACAGTTTTAGCCTCTTTTGGAATGGATGCTCCAGAAAATGAGTAAGATACACAAGATTGTAGAATAGTAGAACTTAGGATAATCGCAACGAATCCGATCCTTAAATTGACAAAAATACTTGAAATCACTGAACATTTTTTCATAGATTATTCGATGTTATATTCTTTGATTTTTCGATATAAAGTCCTCTCCGATATTCCTAAATCTATCGCTGCATTTTTTCTTTTTCCGGCATGTTTATTAAGAGCTTTCATAATTAAATCTCGCTCCTTTTTTTCTATAGAGAGAGAATCGTCGTGCAAAATTGTACCACTCTCTTCAATTGGATACTCGTCGATCGTCTCCTCATAATCTTCTTGAAAATGAGTGGTAGATGGACTGTATTTAGACGAAGATGGCATGCTATCGCTCCCAAGGTTAATCAATTTGTTTAACATAGCACCTTTATGCTGATTATCAATATTTACCACACCACCGGAAGTGATTATATCGGCAATTAAGAGTTTTAATTCAGACACATCGTGTTTCAAATCTGAAAGAAAATTATAAATAAGTTCTCTCTCGAAGCTCTCGCCAGTATTAGATCCTTTTCGACCTTGATATAATATTGGAAGTTCCGATTTAGTAGCATCTATGGGCAAAAAACGCATTAAGGTAGCCTCATCAATTAATCTTTCAGACTCAATGATAGATATTTGTTCGGTAATATTTTTCAACTGTCGAACATTCCCAGGCCATTTATATGACTTTAAAATATTCTCGGCTTGGGGAGTAAGGTGAATCGATGGTATTTTAAATTTTTCTGCAAAATCTGTTGCAAATTTCCTAAATAGCAGCAAAATATCCTCTTTTCGATCGCGCAGCGATGGTACTTCAATTGGAACGGTATTCAATCGATAAAAGAGATCTTCGCGAAATTTTCCTTGAGTAATGGCATCGGCTAGATTAACATTGGTAGCGGCAACTACGCGGACGTTTGTTTTTTGTGGTTTTGAAGAGCCAACCCGAATAAACTCCCCTGTCTCCAATACTCTTAATAGTCGAGCTTGAGTAGATAATGGCATTTCAGCGACCTCGTCCAAAAAAATAGTTCCGCCATTTACCACTTCAAAATATCCTTTTCGTGCTTCATTTGCTCCCGTAAAAGACCCTTTCTCGTGTCCAAAAAGCTCAGAGTCGATGGTGCCTTCGGGTATTGCGCCACAGTTTACCGCAATATAAGATCCATGTTTGCGGGTGCTGAATTGATGGATGATTTGCGGAAACCGCTCTTTTCCAACACCACTTTCACCCGTAATCAACACCGACAAATCGGTAGGTGCTACCTGTAATGCTATGTTTATAGCTCGCTCCAACTTAGGTGAATTTCCAATAATCCCAAATCTCAACTTTACAGATTGTATTTCCATTTCATTTTTTCTATTAAGATGACAAAAATACAAAAAACATCTGTCATTTTGTCAATTTATCCCGATTTTACAAAAAAAAAGCTGCTCAAATGTATGAGCAGCTTTTTTTTGGTTTGAAATCGATTAGTATCTACGATTTCCACCACCGTTACGGTCGTTACCACCACGGTAATCGCTACGTGGTCTCTCTTCTTTTGGACGAGCTTCAGTAACATTTAAATTACGACCATTAACTTCAAGACCGTTAAGTGCATTCAAGGCTTCGTTAGCTTCGCTATCGTTAGGCATTTCAACAAATGCAAATCCTTTGCTTCTACCAGTAAATTTATCAGTAATAATTTTCACAGAGTTTACTGCACCGTATTCAGCGAATAAATCTGATAATTGATTTTCTGTTGCTGTGAAAGCAACATTTCCTACGTAAATGTTCATTTTCTTTTGATTGATAATTAATAACGCCGTAAAGGTACATCTTTTTTATTTACAATATCACAATTTGCCACTTTTATAAAAAATTATTTTTTTTTATTCTTTCTGCAGGTACGCAAATTTGATATTAAATATTGATAAACAATCTATTAGATTTTAAAATTTCTGCAACTAAAGTGCTAATTTTTTAAATATACTCCAACGACACCTGTTTCAAAAACTTGTTTTCCAGCAGACTGGCCATCTTTTTGATCACCGTACGGCGAATTTCCAGTTCTACGGGCAAGTTTGGATCCTGGTGCGCCGTGTTGATCCGGGTGCCAATCACAAAACGGATTTCGTCGCTATCCAGAAAATGTTTTACAATTAAGTCGGCAGGGCCTCTGCCGAGGGTGGTTTTTTTGCTATAATCGTCTAATATTCTGTTTACTTTACTCAATGTCAGAATACCTTCTGTGACTAGATTGACCCCTTCCATTTTTGAAATTGGAGGTAATTCAGGATCTTCAAATTCAAACACATCTACCACTTTTCGATTGAGCACTTTGGCCATGATGTCAGCCGTGGTGCCGCCACAAAGGACTTTGATCCCATTAAATGTCTTCACAATATCCCCATACTCTTCGTCGCGTTCCATTTCGTACGGAGGGCCGGTACACAGTAAGAGTTTTCGGGGTTCTCTGAAGTAAATTGAAGCGCACGTGGTATCGTCTAATGGAGCATAATTATCATGCATATTGGCTCTATTTACCAGCTTGTTGGAAATATTTTGTCCAGAGATATCGGGAGTTTGGTTTATTAAATTAAGAATATAATCAATAATTTGTTCTCTTGGCCATCCGAATGGATTTTTTTCGCTACCCATCCCCGATTGCTCAATACCATCGGAGAAAAAAGTAATGCGATCCTCTTTTTTAGCATAAAAGGAGCAATATAGAAGTTCTCGTTTGCTTTGATCGGGGGTGTCCAAAATCAAACATTGCCATTCGGGTTCATATTTTATACCACCTCTGGTTATAATACATTGAGGTGTTTCATATTCAATAATACTAACTTTTCCGTCGGAATCAATATCTACAACTCCAAAGGTGGAATATGCAATTCTGCGTTCGCTACAAATAGGAAGCGTTTTAATAATAATTTCAGCAATACGAGCTGGATTACGATGTTCTTTGGTGAAATTCATGGCCATTTTAGCGGTTAATGTTGCCAACACATTGGCCTTAACCCCATGCCCCATACCATCAGAAAGAACAGCAATCACACGGTTTTCTTCCTTTAATCGTTCCGACAAAAAGACATCACCACAAATTCGTTGATCATGATAATATCGCTGAGCATAACTAACTTCGATATAAAAATCATTCTCCATGGCCTCTATTTTTTTTCTTTTTTAAACGACTCTATCACAGAATTTAACATTCTCTCGGTGGTAGAAGCTCCTTCTCCCAAGAGAAATCCTATTTGTTGAACCATTCGTAAATTTTCATCGATTACTTCGGTAATTCTTCTTTCAAATTCATCGTACTTTACATCTTTCGCATGAAAGTTTCGGATAATTGCACCAGCCATTTTATCTTCTTCGATTGTAAACACATTCAATATAAACTTTTTGTTGTCGATACTTATATCTTTATCTACAATCGATTCGTTGTTTTGTATAGCAAACTCAAACATACTGCTAATCGTGGAAGGAACTAAAGATTTTAAATCTGCCCCTTTTAACCCAGGCACTACTTCGTTGATAAACTGAGCCTCTTCGCCTACAATATCAATAAATTGAGGATTTGTTTCCACAATTTTCAATCGATTATCAACCAAGACAACACCTGCAGAGAGTTTTTCAATGACAGCGGTAAGTGATTTGGATGCATTGGTAAATAATTGATCTTTTTTGGAGTTATCCTCTTTATAGTGTTCAATTTCTACTTTTAAAAGACGGATTCGTTCGTCGTTTTGTTTCATAAATCGAGCAAGTGCCTTTTGACTGTTTATCGAACGTCGGAGGCACATATCAGGATGTCCATTGCCCTGTGCTATTCCTTTGGCAAGTTCGGTGCAATTTTTAAAGCCACAGGCACCACACCCTTGTTCGAGATGCTGCCCATTGCTGCCCAAATTCGATAAAATATCATTCACATCTTTAACCAATGGCTCTGGCCTTCGTTGATCGTTGGCAACATATTGAGCAGTAGGATTAAATTTTTCGTATTTAACCATCTCCTTTTCCCATTTGGTATAGTTTAATCCCGATATCCTTTTCTTGGCGTAATCAATAGTATGTGCACTTCTTGTATGTTTGTTGTTGGAAGTTGTACATCCAGGTCCCATCAAACATCCTTGACACATAAAAAGATTTAAATGTTTATGCAACAACTCAATATTTTTCGAAAAAGTTTCTACTGCATCTTTTACATCTTGAGCGCCATCGGCAGTTTGAATTGGCCGAGACAACAACGATTTGTCAGGAGAGCAAGACTCCAAAATTCCTTCACTGATAGGATATAACGCACCTTTTTCGCCTATGGGAAGGTCGAAGTCGGAAAATTCAACTTTCCCTTCCGAAATTTGAAATTTTTCAAACAGATTACGTAACTCATAAAAGGTAATAGCCACATCGGGGCGCAATGTGTCTGAATATTTTTTTAGCTCATTTTTATTGGCAATACATGGACCTATATATACAACTTTAGAGTCGTTACCATATAAAGTGCGTATAATTTCAGTAGCTACAATCATGGGAGATGGAATGGGAGATAAATTATGAATAATCTCAGGAAAATATTTCTCAACCAACTCTACCACCGAAGGACAATTACCTGTAATATAATACTTACCCTTAAAATCTAAAAACATTTTTTTGTAATGAGCCGATAAGATATCCACGGCAAATGCAGCTTCGTGCACTCGATTAAAACCGAGCAATCGTAACATTGCAACAAATTTTCGATAATCGCTTATATCTGTGAATTCAGAGGATATAGCAGGATCACAAATTGCTATTACGTTTTGACTTGAATTTAACAGAGAGGTAACCTCATCTTCGTTGTTTCTATACTGAATTGCATTCACTGGACAATTGTGATAACAAATGCCACAGCCGATGCATCTGTCTGCAGAAATATCTGCCCATTCGGTTAAATCTTTTACATCAATTGCTTTAACGGGACATAATCTAATACAAGCAAAACAGAGCGTACACTTATCTGTTTCAACATAAAAAAGAGGTTTTTCCATAATTTGCTAAATCTTAATCTTTATCAAAAAAAGTAGATAAAATAAATGTCACATCTTCGGGAGTAACATGTTTGTGCATTATTCCATCAATTTCAAGGATTGGGCCCTCTGCACAAATGCCCACACAATGTCTACCATGAAAATTAACTCGATCTTCTAGTTTGTTTAGTTTTATATATTGGTTAATTCGAGCCAAAACATCTTTATTTCCTCTCGAAAAACAGGAACTTCCTAAGCAAATTGCAATATCTACCTTTTTGTTATTCATCTATTTAATTTCTATTATAATTTCTATTAACGGTAACGGTATCTGTTGTTGATAATTCATTCATGCAAATATAACACAATTTCTAATATTATTAAGTTAATACGATGGAAGCAACATATATCTCAAGACCAGGGATCAATTCCTGTTGCTGTTTTATCTATTTATTTGTGAAATTGATTTATTTGGGTTTTAGAAATACTATACGCCTTTATATCTTAGTCAATTCTAATTGGTTTTCTCAATTAATTTAAAATAAGAGTTGGAGATAATCAATAAAAAAGGAGATATAATCAATCGTATAAATACAGGGTCAGATCTCATGAATTTTAAATTTAGTTTTTTAACCTGGTTAATTTGCTACGCAGAGCACTTCGTAGTTCATAAGTTTTCGTCATGAGATGTTCTAGTGCCAATTATTTCAAGTACTCGAAGAAGTTTTTATTGAAGGGAATAGCGAGCTATTTTCAAAGTAAAAATTTCGAGGATGCTTAAAAGAAGTAGGTAATTGATCATCGCAATAGATAAATTTATAAATTTATCCGGTTAAGTCTGAAAAAATTCATATATTTGACAAAAAAACAGAGATGAAGCATTTTGCAATTATTCTTTCCGGCTCTGGGGTATATGATGGATCCGAGATTCATGAAGCTACTATGACCATGTTGTCGATTATTCAGCAGGATTGCACTTACACCTGCTTTGCTCCAGATATAAATCAATATCATGTGATAAACCATTTAACTGGTGAATCTACCGACGAGACTCGAAATGTATTGGTAGAATCTGCTCGAATTGCTCGTGGAGAGATAAAACCGATAGATGAATTTGATGCTACATTGTTTGATGCGGTTATATTTCCAGGAGGTTATGGTGTGGCAAAAAACCTAAGTGATTACGCTATAAAAGCCGAAAATTGTGAAGTTATACCTCAAATACGGACGATAATTCTTGAGATGCATGCTCAGAACAAACCCATTGGTGCCATGTGTATATCCCCAGTTATTATCGCCAAAGTACTATCCAATGTAACTCTTACCATTGGAAACGATGAGGACACCGTAAAAGCAATCACAGAAATGGGAGCAACACACATTAACACATCTTATGGCGAAGTAATTGCCGACAGAAAAAACAAAATCTTTACTACCCCTTGTTATATGCTTGACTCAAACATTTTAGACATATATGATGGAGCATATAATTTAATCAAATCTATAGTGGAGGACAATTAAGAAGGATATTTTTCTGTACTTAAAAATGCCTCCGCTTCATTTAGCTGGTCTATTTTGCCCACATCAAACCACACAGAGTCTGCATCTTCCACTCCCATAATATTTTCCTCTTTCGCAATTTTTAAATAGAAAGGAATAATAGGGAAAGAGGCATCTTCGGGAAGCTTGAATTTTTCAATGCAAGGATCTACGATATGTATGCCACTAAATGCGAAATTAATTCCATTTTCAATTGGCTTATTTACCCAAATCTTCTCATTCGTAGCACTGTTTTCCCACCCTTCTAGTTTCATGGATGAATCAAATATTAACATACGAGATGTCTCTCTTTTTCTAACCAGCAGACTTACTAAAGGTCTATTTTTCATATGTTCTTCGTAGAACATTTTTAGATTTGCAGTAGTGATAATATCCACATTATATACTAAAAATGGGCTTGAATCATCAAAAAAAGGAAGTGATTTCATTAATCCTCCCCCTGTATCTAAAAGCATTTCGCGTTCATCACTGATAAAAATCTGAGCATCAAAAGAGTGTTTTTTTATAAAATCGATTATCTGATCGCCAAATGCATGCACATTGATTACAATCTGAGTAAATCCATGTAAAACCAACTTTTTTATTGCCAACTCCAAGAGTGTAACTCGGTTCAATTCTACCAATGCCTTTGGTTTGGAATCGGTTAAAGGAGATAATCGTGTGCCATGCCCAGCAGCAAAGACAAGTGCTTTCATTGGATTGATCTGTTATTTTATCTTTTAATAATTTTCTAAATGCATCTTATGATTAAAAATCAGTCCCATTCTTCGGATGAAAAATGGGACTAAAATCAATTATTTTTTATATCAATGATTCTGTTTAAACATCTTCAATCGATACTCTAAATCAGCTAGCTGGTTATCGTGGACCAATGAAACACAGGCTCTAATTCCTTCCACACGTGAACTACCAGTGATGGACAATGAAATAGCACTTATTCCATAATACAAGAATTCTTCAATAAGCTGTTCGCCTGTAAATCCAGGATAGGAAACGGTAAAATAAAAACCATCCGCAATAGGCTTATTTCCATCAAAATCATACACAATTTGAAATCCGTTGTCGATAAACATTTTTTTCATTTTGGCAGCTTTGACGCCATACACTTTTACTTCGTCGATGTAATTATAAAGGCCGTTGTTACAAGCTTTTAAAATTGCTGCCAAAGCATATTGGGCAGAATGAGAAGTACCAGAGCTTAAACAATAGACGCACCCAAAAACCATTGCTTTTCCAAAATTGCTATTGCCAAACTGATTTTTCAAATCTGGGTATTCTGTCTCAAAAAGAGCATCGGAAATCACCATCAACCCTATACGTTCCCCTGCATAACTAAACGCTTTGGAGCTAGAGATAAACAAAATAAATTTATCCGTATAGTTTGCAACTGATGGTTGAAATGGAGCAATACCTGGTGTAGAGATGTTTTGACGGAAATCCATACCAAAATATGCCAAATCTTCGATTACAACTACATCATATTTTGTAGCCAATTCACCAATAATTCGAAGCTCTTCTTCCGTAAAACAGATCCATGAGGGATTGTTTGGATTAGAATAGAGAATAGAATGAATATGACCTTGCGACAAATAACTTTCTAATTTTTCTCGTAGTTTTTCGCCTCGGTAATCATACACATCAAACGTTTCAAATTTTATATCCAACGCTTTGTGTTGTGATTTTTGGACTGGGAAACCAGGATCGATAAAAAGGGTAGTATCTTTTTGTTTGTTTGCCTTTGATAGCAACATAAAGGCAGCAAAACCTCCCATCATAGATCCTACCGTAGGAATGATGGAGGTAGGTTTAACATCAATGTTGATGAAATTTTTGCAAAATTTAGATGCTTCCTCTTTAAGCTCGGGAATACCTTCTATATCGGGATAAAGAGACGCAACTCCGCTGTTTAACGCTTCAATTTGTGCTTCAACGCCAAATTTAGATGCAGGGATTCCTGGAATACCCATTTCCATTCGAATAAACTTTTTTCCAGAAGCATCTTCAATTTGGTTGATTAATTTTTTTATCTCCCTAATGGAAGATTTTCCAATGTTTGAAAGCTTACTTTCTGCTTTTTTTTGATTTACAATATCAAAATCAATCGGTGTGTTGTTCATATGCATATTTTTATTTTTTTTTATAATAAGAATCGAAA
Organism: uncultured Lentimicrobiaceae bacterium; assembly: GCA_964653595.1. Taxonomy (GTDB): domain Bacteria; phylum Bacteroidota; class Bacteroidia; order Bacteroidales; family WCHB1-69; genus JBAXTE01. The sequence goes on along the minus strand of CAZZHH010000015.1, from coordinate 841 downwards.
ATCAATGCATCCTTTATTTTTGATTTCCTTTGCTGGCCGCAACTGCTAAAATCACTCCCAGTGCTATACCCAATGCAGCTGCAAATAATACACGATACTCCTCGGGTAAGACAAACGTAATGGTATGAGCTGGTATCCAAAAAAGAGGGATCGTGCGCTTAAAAACAAAACCCCATTGTACTTCCCAATTCATCTTTGAGATATTCTCCCTTACTTTTATAGGAGTATACAAAGAGGAAAGTCGACCCTGATTTTGAGCGATATGCATATCAGTAATCTTGTGTAAGGTCATCATTACGGGTGCATAAATGGTATTCATAAATGTGCTTATACAAAATGCAATCAGCAATTTACCAACAGAGAAGCCAGGAGAGACAAAAATTTCTTTTGCCCCTTTCCAGTCCATTTTATCAAGAAAGTTCAAGGTGCCTGCAGTAAAAATATCAAACGACAACTTGATGGTCAACCCTAAAAATCCCCAAATAATAGCTCGAGGTATTAAACCAAATCCGATAGGTAGATAATCGCCAGTGCGAATTCGAGAGCCCAATGTTTCTCCAAAGGTGGCCAATATTGCAAACTTAACAAAGCTCATCCACATACCATGCTCCTTGTTGAGCTTTTCATATCCTGCCAATAAGTCTGGAAAAATGAAAAATGGGGCTAAAAACAGGGCAAATCCTACAAATACAAAAAGATCTTTCTTTTTCATCAACTCGTTTAATTTAATTTTCGACAAACCTACATGAATTTATCCAATTATGCAAATATTCACCTCCATTTTTAGAAAGGTAGATTCAACCAGCAAATGCAACTTTTTTATTTACAAATTTATAAAATA
>CAZZHH010000014.1:0-70403 GCA_964653595.1 uncultured Lentimicrobiaceae bacterium | reverse complement strand
CTCGTTCTACTTGATTTACCTGTTCACTTTGTTCACCTGTTCTACTTGTTCACCCGTTCACCCGTTCTACCTGTTCACCTGTTCCACCTGTTCACCTGTTCTCCCTGTTCACCCGTTCTACCTGTTCACCTGTTCCACCTGTTCACCTGTTCTCCCTGTTCACCCGTTCTACCTGTTCCACCATATCTACCCGTTATGTTGTTTTTTGTCATTGGTTTTATGTTCAGCCACTGTGTTTTTTTTCTTTTTCAGCAGATCGATGATCCTGTCGATGTTACGAAGCAGCGCCTCTTCGCTTTTCAGGTAATTCAAATAGTTAAGGATGTCCTTTTGTCGGGAAGGAATAAGGTTGTAATAATCATCCAAAAGATTTTGGTCGAGAAGTTTCTTTTCCAATTGTTTGGGCATCAAAACCTCTCTTGGTTCATAGTCCTGTTTGATGGTAAATTGCACGGTGTCTCCCACTTTGGCTTTTGCTCGTTTAAGCATCACCCCGTTTACAAACAAGCGGTAATCGCCATCTTTCACGGCAATCAATGTCTGTTTGAAATCACAGGACTGTATCTCACCAACAACAGGGATATATCCTTTTTTTGGATCCATCTGGTCGGTGATCTCTTTTGGAACATCCACACAAGGATTTATTCCCACGATATAAATTGTAGCTTGGAATGTAAACATAGATCTTCTTTTAGTTGATATTCTTTATCTTAAGAGGTGGATATAAGTAGTGAAGAGACTACTTCAAATACCATTCTGGATCCATGTATTTTTTTGCACACTCTCCATACGATTTCACTTCATCTTCGTCGATGTGATGCGTGCACTCTTCACCATAGATTTTTGAAAAAATCACTTTCGATGTTCTTCCCCTACTATCTACTTGAAACAATATTGCAAATTCAGTTTTTTTCTTGTAATAATCGATGCTAGAGTGACAATATGGGCATAAAAAATCGACATTATCACCCTCTTTGATTTCAATAGAAGAAGAGATATGCTTTTCGTAATTGCCTATTTCTGTATGCAAAAACACCAACCCTCGGTTGCCATCCGATGTCCTGGCAATCAACACAATACTTTCATTTACATCCAGCTGTCCTTGACAAATTGGACACACATATTTTGGTTTCATGCGATTATTTTTTAAGTTAATATTCTCAAAGATAGTTAAACGAAATGTTAATTCCAAATAAATTTACAATTTATTGCACAATACAACAAATGTCATCCTGAGTTTATAATTGCCATCCTGTGTCGATAGCTATCGACATTATCGAAGGATTACATATGAATGTTTTCACAAGACCTTACCACCATGCTTCGATAATCCCCATTGTCATCGGGAAAGCATCAAGGTGAGGAGGTGATTAGTTAGTTTTCTAACTCATCAAGCTAATTTTTGCTACATTTGCACAAATCAATATTTGAGCTTTAATTATTAATTCACTTTCTTTTTAATATGTTGTATTATGTATATATTTTAAAGTGTTCAGACCAATCATATTACACGGGCATAACAAATAATCTTAACAAAAGATTCTCTGAACATCAAGAGGGATATTATGTTGATTCATATACCTATTCCAGAAGGCCTCTTGAGTTAGTCTTCTATTCCGAATTTACAGACCCAAATAATGCTATTGAAATTGAAAAAAGAATTAAAAAATGGTCTAGAAAGAAAAAGGAAGCTCTGATTAATGGGGATTTCGAGACATTAGTTTATTTGTCAAACTTGAAAAACTCACTCAAAAAAATCAATGAAGAAAATAATTAATAACAAACATCAAATACAAACACATTATTATAGACTTGTCTGAATTTTACAACATTACACCAATAATGCTTCGATTAACTCAGCATGACAGTGGTAAGATGAAAAAATCCAATTGTCACCCTGTCCCGATTTATATCGGGATTATCGAAGGGCATTAACAAGACCTCATCACCATGCTTCGATTAACTCAGCATGACAGTGGTAAAATGAAAAAAAACGAAATGTCATCCTGAGTTTATAATTGCCATCCTGTGTCGATAGCTATCGACATTATCGAAGGATTACATATGAATGTTTTCACAAGACCTTACCACCATGCTTCGATAATGTCGATTACCACCAGGACAGCATGACAATATCAATCAATATACTTCTCTGCTTTCAAAAATGCATTAAACCCAGAATCAGCGATACAATCGCTGAAACGATTAAATATTTCTAAATCAATTCGTTCGATTTTTTCAAATCTCCTATGGATTAATCTGGGTTAAAAAGCAAATTAGACACCTACATTATTCTAATAAACAAACTTTTATTCTTCTGTCTCTGAAATTGGCTCTAGAGGCAATAAAATATCTTTGATATTGAATTGAGTGGTAACTCTCGACATGTACTCATTTTCTTCGATAGAGTATGCAATATCAAATTTTCGATGATTTCCATTTTGAATATTTTCTGCATAGGCCTCGGCGAGGTTAAAACCAATAGAATCATAAATATCTCTACATTTGGAATGGGAAATTTTCATTTTAATATGTTTTTCTCCCACCACTTTAAAGTCGTCACTTACTACTTTGTGGGTAACGAAAACGGGAGTCATATTATCGGGTCCGTATGGTGCAAATTGTTTGAGGACATTTAAAAATTTTGCATTGATTTCAGACATTTGCAATTCCACATCAATCACAATTTCAGGAATTAAGGCATCTTCTGTAATGGATTCAGCAACAATTTTTTGAAATTTATCCTTAAATAAGGGGAAATTCTCGGGAAGAATAGATAACCCTGCTGCATATTTGTGGCCTCCAAAATGTTCCAACAAATCGCTACATTTATCGATAGCTTCGTAAATATCAAACTCTTTTACCGACCTTGCTGATCCTGTAATTAACCCGTTAGACTCTGTAAAAACAATGGTAGGTTTATAATATTTTTCCACCAATCGGGAAGCAACAATTCCAACTACCCCTTTGTTCCAATCGGGATGATAGACGATGGTAGCTTTTTGGTTTACAAACTCTTCATCATTTTCGAGCATGAAAATAGCCTCTTCTGTAGTAGATTTATCTTTAATTTGACGCTCTTTGTTATATTCGTCAATCATCTTTGCAATGGACTCCGATTTCTCTTCCGTATTACAAATCAGCAGATTGACAGAGTTTCTTCCGGTATCAATTCTTCCAGCAGCATTAATTCTGGGACCAATTAAAAAAACCACATCGCTGATGGTAATTTCTCTAGTAAAGATGGAGCCGATTGGGTAATCGTTTACGTTCCTTTTGATGTCAACTTTACTCTGGCGCAAGATAGTTTTTAGTCCCAATCGAGGATTTGTGTTAATTACTTTTAATCCAAAAAAAGCCAATATTCTATTTTCTCCCACAATAGGCACTAAATCGGAAGCAATGCTAATGGCAACAAGATCAAGGTATTCTGTTAACTTAGAGGATTCTAGATTATATTTTTGAGTATATCCTTGTATTAACTTAAAGCCAACGCCACATCCTGAAAGTTCTTTAAAGGGATAGTCGCAGTCCGATCGTTTTGGGTTTAATATTGCGTATGCATTTGGCAAGGTATCCCCAGGTCGGTGGTGGTCGCAAACAATGATATCGATTTTTTTCTCTACGCCGCGTTCAATTTGTTCAAAAGCTTTTATACCGCAATCCAATGCAATCATGAGCGAGAATCCATTTTCTGCAACATAATCGATGCTAGCTTCGGAAATTCCATAGCCTTCGGCGTATCTATCTGGAATATAATATTCTATGTTGGTGTTGAATTGTTTAATGAAGGAGTACATAAGAGCTACTGCCGAGGTGCCATCTACGTCGTAATCCCCAAAAATCATTATTTTCTCTTGCTTGTCAATGGCTTTTTTAATACGTTCGACTGCTTTATCCATATCTTTCATCAAAAATGGATCGTGCAATTTATCTAATGAGGGACGAAAAAAGTCTCTCGCTTTTTCAAACGTATTTATTTGTCTCTGTACTAATAACCTAGCCAAAACCATGGAAATATTAAGTGATTTGGCAAGTTCGGCAACTATTAGATCATCTTGAGTACTTAGTAGTGTCCATTTTTTTGTCATCTTCAATTATAAAAGTCATTTTAAGTGTTGTAAAGTTAAACCTTTTAATTTTAACAATGAAATTTTTTATGGGTTTTAACAATTGAATTGTAGGAATGAAGAATGAATTAAAGGATTAACGTATTGTTAATCAAGAGAAACAATCCTTCTCTTTTAACAAAAACGGATTGGCACAAACAGACCCTTGCCAAGAGTAAAATCGTGTTTTGCTTCTGACACAGGCAGATAATAGCAATTTTTAGCTATTCTTCTGTCAAATGGGATCCTAAAAAATCACTTTTTGCAACTATTTGCGTCCATTTGAATGTTTTTCAGCAAGGTTTCCCCGATGCCGATCCGATATCCCATGGCATGAAACAGTAACTCTAATTTGCTATTAATCAGCATGGTGACTGGAAAATCCGCTTCAATTTTCAGGGTCGACTTCATGGAGTTGAGTAGTTCATTGTTATAGTCGATCACATAGGTGACCTTTTTGGGCAATCCGGTGGTGTCGGCAACGAAAGCCGGAGTCATCACACTTTGCGGTACCACAAATACTATTTCCCCGTCCCAGTAATTGAAGTCTTCTTTGAGTAGTTTCAAGTCGCTCATCACGTGGCGAGTGGGTTCTTTAGCAGGATCGATAAACAACAACACCATCCCTTTTTTCACGCAGTGCTCGTTCAGGTTGATGAAACGGTTGTCGGTAGTGCTGACCCTGTTTTTAAAGTCCACTTTTGGTTTTTCCGCCTTCGATAGATCAATATTTCGTATGGTGACTGTTTTGCGGATGGTTTCGTTGGGTTTGATTTCAAAATTTTCCGTTCTGATCAAAACGGAGCCATCGTTTTGTCGATTTCCGGTGGTCAATCGATAGAATCCCGGCTTCAATGAGAGGGTTGCGGGTAGGGTTTTCACCAACGGACTACTTTCGTAATCGAGGGTGGCAAATTCCCCATTTTGAAAACGGGCAATGGTATAGTGACTATAATACTCTGGTTTTGCAAGGTTGTTGGTATCGTTTTCAAGAATCAGGGTGCAATATTCCTGTGTTTCGGCAAGCGGTTGATCAAACAGTACATCCACCCATCTTCCCATGGAATAAAATTGCGGAATGCGGGTGGCGGAATTCAATCTTGAAGGGATTCCACATGTTCGACAAAGTGCTACAAAAGCAATATTTAGCGAATGTAAGTCGGTATAATGCAATCGAAAAACGCCTTCGGGAGAAATTGGACATCGGGAATAATTTTCGTCCAAAATATGGATGTTTTTTACAAAATAATCTTTAATCAGCAAAGGATTGTTTCTGAACTTCTCTCTTTCTTTTTCGATAAAAAGAAACAAAAAATATCTTCTCCAATCTGTAATCAATTCGTTGCCAATACGAGTGGCCATTACTCCTTCTTTGAAAATTGCGTGTGGAATTGCCTTGTTTTGAAGAGTTTTAAGTTCCAAATTAGTCAAATGTGACATAAGAGTTTTTGATTTTGTATCTCTCAAGTCCTTATCGGAGATGCCATCCAAAAAGTCGAAAAGCAACGGATTAGTGGCATTAGCAATGATGAATTGGCTGATTTCACGCCAGTTGCCTTCGCTTTTTTGTATATAAGTCCAAATGGAATCTAACGAAATCGCAACTCCTCGAAACAGATCATCCAACTTTTCACGACGTACGAACGTGCTTGTATAGGCCGTTCGCACCGAATCTTCGTATTGCAAACGGAGACTGTTTGCTTTTGCCTTATCCGTAGAAACTGGTGTTAGTTGTTTGCTAACGGGAGGGATGTTTACAAACTGCTCGATATCAAGCTTTGGCGTTGTATTGATCACGGTAATCACCACGGTATCCACCTCGGAAACGCTGATTTTTTTGTATCCAAACTGTTTTCCGGAAGTAGCCCAAATCATCAAATCTCCGAGACCGGTGGTGATTTTTGCCACACCTTTGGCGTCGGTTTTTTGTTCGGCGATGGTGTAAAACTCGGCATAGTTGTATAGCTGAAACTTTACCGTGCTTTGAGGGACTGTTTTCCCAAGCGAATTCAATACTTTGACATAGATCGTTTTAGTAGTTGCATAATTCTCGATGAGGTTAATTTTTGTGTAATTTGGGTCGTAAAGCAAAGTCTCTTCTTTTCCTTTGTATGGGCCGAAGACATTCGTGTGCACCATCATTGTTCGCTTGGCAGGTTGTGCAAACCAGCCCATATTCAGTTCTGGGTCGGGTTCGCAAGCGCCCAGAAAGTACCATTTTCCGTCGATCCACACTTCTACCCACGCGTGATTATCGTCGGTATGCGCCCAGCGCGGAGTGTAACACTGGCGGGCGGGAATTCCGACGGCACGGAGAGCAGTAACGGCAAAGGTGGATTCTTCCCCGCAACGTCCCAGCGCTGTAAGCATCGACGCCAGAGGAGATGAGGTACGTTCATCTGCCCCACGATAAGCCAATTTTTCGTGACACCAATGGTTCACCTCTAGGGCGGCATCGTACATAGACAAATTCATGATCCGTGGTTTCAATTCGTTGAAAAACAAAATTCTGGCAGTATCCAAATCTTCGTTGTTGACTCTTGGAGGCAACACAAAATGCCTAAACAGATCCTCTGGAACCGTTTTCCCCCACGAAAAAGTCTGCTGTGCTTCAAATGCCACGCGAATCTGCTTTAGATAATACTCCGTATTCTTATCCACTAGGTCGTTGAGCGACATGTAAGCATATAAGAATTTCAACGCTTCCAATTCGCGCAACTCCAATTTCTGGTTAAATCGTACTTGGAAATTAAAATTCATGTGAGGAAACTGCAATTTCCGTTTTTCCAACTTCTGCTCTACGGCTTCAAGTATCTTTGGTTCAGAAATAAAGTTTTGAGCGGAAAGAGTTCTTGCATAAAATCCCAAAAAAAAGAGGATCAGTAGTTTTTGTTTCATAATTACAGTTTTGTTTTTAATTATCAATGGGTGCGACCTTCTATAGCCCCTCCAAAGGAGGATAGCTACCACCCATTGAAGATTAATTGATTTTTATTTTTTCTTCAGAAAGCCCCTTCTTTGGAGGGGTTGGGGTGGCCCAAAGTTCTTTTTCTCTTATTTGATCTTTTATAATTTCCTCTTTATTTTCCAGGTAGTTTTTAATTTTAAAGAACACCAACCTAGGATTTTCAAGGACCTCTTCATTTGTAAAACGCAATATATCATAACCCAACTCAATTAACCTACATGAACGAAACTCATCCTTCTCTTTATTTTTCAAATGAATTTTTCCATCAATCTCAATCACCACTTTTTTTGATAAACAGACAAAGTCAGGAATATAGATATCAATAATATGTTGACGTCTAACTCTAAATCCAGTTTTTTTATTTCTTAAATATTCCCAAATTACTTTTTCGGCTTCCGTGGGATTCTTTTTAAGTGTATTGCGATAATCTTTTAATGAATTGTACCTTTGTGAGTTGGCTGTTATATATCCAAAGCCCAATACTTTCTGAGATTTTTCTTCAGAAAGCCCCTCCTTTGGAGGGGTTAGGGTGGCCTGAAGTTTGTTTTCCTTTTCTCTCATTTGATTTTTGTTCATTTTTTTCCCTCTTTGGCTTGGAGAAATACTATCTTAAACTATTCCTTTTCAAAAACCCCCATCAATTATCTCCCTGATTTCTCTAACCATCTCCCCTTCAACGCTGGTAACAGCAAACTCGTTGCAATACTTGCTCCCCATGTTCACGCCTTGTTTACGATAGCTCATATTGCTCTGTTTGTAGGTTTTTGCGGAAGTGTGAACTTCCACTACACCAGTCTTTTCGAGAATCTCTTTCACGTTGTTGGCTCTGACTCCAGAACCGGCCATAAGGATAATTCTACCTTGTGCTTTCTCCACCAAATCTCGGATTAGCGAAGCACCTTCTATAGCAACTTGTTGCTGACCCGAAGTCAATATCCGATAGCATCCGGCATCTATGATCTGCTCCAACGCTTCCAGTGGGTTGATGCATACATCAAACGCTCGGTGAAAGGTCACTGACATCGGGTATGCAAGTTGGCAAATGGTTTTGGTTTTTTCAACATCGATGGTCCCATCTGAATGGAGAAACCCTATTACAACGCCATCAAGTCCTTGTTTTTTCGCCTCCAAGACATCGTTAACAATGGTTTCAAACTCTGTTTCCGAATATAAGAAATCTCCGCTTCGGGGACGGATGAGCGCAAAGACGGGAATCGAAATGTGTTTTTTTATCGCACGTATCAATCCAACTGAAGGGGTGAAACCGCCAAGCTCAAGGGCTGAACATAACTCCAGACGATCGGCGCCGTTTTGTTGGGCGATCAATGCTCCATCTAGTGATTCTACTGCTGTTTCTAGTTTTATTTTCATGTAAAATAGTTATGAATTATAAGATATAAATTATGAGTTCGCAAAGCGTGACGTTGAAGACATCGAACGCTTATGGAGACTCTTTTTATGATTTGTTTTGCTTTGTTGTTATGATTGAGCTTCGCAACATATTCAGAAGTTCGTTTGCATAATTGTATAGTTGAGAAAATTCATTTTCTGTAATGTATTCTGATTGGTGAAGCAATTCCAACCAATAGATTGTTTCATTACACTCCTTTTGAGAAATTGCCAGCTTGTGAACAATGTCAGCTTTACTCTCCGCATTTTGTGCTTCTCTAATATTTGCACCAATCGAAGTCCCGGAACGTAGCAATTGCTTTGCAATGATAAACTCCTTTTTATTTGTAGTTAGATGCTTGTACGTTTTAATTGCCAAAAGTGCAAAAGCAAACGATTTATCTTTTAAAATTGATTTTTTATTTGTCATATAAAATTGATTTTTGTACCGCTTGCGCTACTCATAACTCATAACTTATAATTCAAAACTCACGCATCGCGCACTTATATCTCATCGTTCATAACTCATAACTCAATAGTCACGCTTCGCACCACTCATATCTCATCGTTCATAACTCTTATCTCTTATCTCTCCGAAATCGCCTCAATGGGTTTCATCTTGAACGGAGTTCCTTCCTGGATTGCTTTTAGCACCGCTCCACCACCTGTAAAAATGTAGTATTGTGGGCTGTCGATAGCCGAAATGTACAAACCGGGCAGAAGTCGTTTGAGTTCCTGCAACGTATCACCGCCGCCATAGAGTTTGACGCCGTTGGGATTGTCATCGATTAGTTGATCTAAAGCAATAGTTCCTTCGTTGAAGTGCGGGGTAAATCCCATCACTGCATTCACGAAAATGGTGTGTGCCTTGTGAAATACGCTGTGTACCGATGGATCGTTGAACGACTCTTTGGCCACGTCGAGGACATATTGCAGTTCTGTTCCTTCGTCGAGCATCAAAATGTTGTGCGTTCTGAATTTGCCTTCGATCTTACCTTCCATGGTATCCGATTCTACTATATATTTCAGCTCGATGATTTTATTCGGGAAATCTTTAGCGAATTCCACAAACTCTTTGGCATATTGAATGTCGTCCTCTTCTATCCCTTTGATTTTGAATCCGTATTTTGCACATAGGTATGCGTTATACATCACGCCACCTAAAACAAGGTAATCTGCTTGTTTGAGTAAAGCATAGAGTGGTTCTATCTTGGTGTCGAATTTAGAGCCAGCCACCACGGCTACAAATGGACGTTGAGGCTCAAAAATTCGAGAGAGATTGGTCACCTCTTTTTCCATCAGGAAGCCAGCATAAGAAGGCAGATATTTTGCCACACCCACCGTGGATGCATGCGCTTGCCAAGAGCCAAAGGCATCGTTTACAAACACATCGGCCAGAGAAGCTAGCTCTTTAGCGAAAATATCTGCGGATTCATCTTTTGCTTCCTCCCCTTTAAACCAACGGGTGTTGGGCATATATACTCCATCAATTTCTCCGTTACGTAGTTGCTGTACCAATGGTTTCATTGGATTAGCAACGTCCTTTATCCCAAATTCGTCAGTGGCATTTAGATCAGGAATCACAAAACGAACCTGTAATTTTTTAAAAAGATACTCCACAATAGACTCTACAGAGGTATCCGTAGAAAGTTTAATTTCTCCGGTTTTTTTATTTTTTGGTCTTCCAACGTGAGTCATTAATATCAATTTTCCGCCTCTAGAAACGATATTAAAAAGCGTTGCAATGGTTGCATCAATGCGATAAGGATCGTGGATGATTCCCTTTTTGACAACGTTGTGATCTACTCTTACAAGGACAATTTTATTCCTTAAATCTGCTTGGTTAATCGACTTTAAAGTTTCCATCATTATTATTTTTTTTCAAAGTTAAGATAATATTGCCAATCTTTGTTTTAAATAAACACAAAATCGCTGTTGTACGAAATCTGTTACTTCGCACAACAACGCATCTTGGAGTTTAATAAACATAGGTTAAAGATTTTTTTCCAGTCTAAATTTTCGCCGAGTTACACTACCCCATGTTTTTCGATTTAAAATTTTGTGGATATTGGCTACGACAGATGAATATAGGATAATTGGATGATAAACAATGGGTTCAATTAAGACAATAAGTGCAATTTTCACCACATCGGAAGGTTTTTCATATCGATGGTACGAAAATTCTTCGAACAAAAAAGCCCAAAGGGAATAGGTAACCGAAAAAGAGTAAACAAAAAAGAGCAAAACAAAGAAGAAAGGCCAATTTGGTTGTCCCAAAAAAGCGATTGTAACAAAGTAGATGATTCCCAAGATTTCCAAGAGTGGCGCGAGCCATTCAAAAATCAGCCAATAAGGATAACCTAATAGGCCTAAAGATTTATATTTTGGGTTAAAGGCAATTTTGCGATGTGTAAAGAGAGTTTCAATGGTACCTCTCATCCATCTGTTTCGTTGACGTATCAATGATTTTATATCGGTAGGAGCCATGGTCCAGCACAGAGGATCAGGAATATAGACAATTTTATATGGGATATTGAGTTTTGCCATGTGAACTCTAATTCTAACCACCAGCTCCATATCTTCTCCAACTGTTTTGGTACTATATCCACCAACCTCAACCACAATTTTTCTATCAAACATTCCAAAAGCACCAGATATGAGGAGCAAGCCATTCAGTCGGCTCCACGCAATTCTACCCATCAAAAAAGCTCTAATATACTCCAAAACCTGGAATCGAGCCCAAAAGTTGGAAGGAAAATGGACTTTTACCAATCTTCCTTTGTTAACTTCACAAGAGTTTGCGATTCTAACCACTCCTCCAGTAGCAACCACTTTTTTTGAGCAACTATTTAAGAATGGTTTAATCATTTTTACAATTGCATCTTCCTGAATGATGCTATCCACGTCGACGGCAAGGAAGTAAGCGCTTTCAGATAAGTTAATTCCCGCATTCAGGGCATCGGACTTGCCTCCATTTTCTTTATCCACAACAATGAGTTTTGAAAAAGAAGCATTTCGGGAATGATATATTTTTTTCAATGGTTTTGTTGGAATTTCAGAAAAAACAGGAAATGGAAAAGGTACTAGGTCAAACTCTTTGATTAGTAAATCCATGCTATTATCCGTGCTACCATCGTTTACCACTATCAAGTTATAATTAGAATAGTGAAGAGACAAAAGGGATCTAACATTTTGTACAATCGTTAATCCCTCATTATAGGCAGGTGCAATAACCGAAACCATGGGAACAAGTTCAGAACTATACAAAAGATTATAATCGATGTTTTTTGATTTTCTTAGATACTTACGAATATCTAACGCCGATACTCCGCCAAGTAAGATATAAGTTAGAAACAGAAAAATTGTGAAGCCAAAAATTACGTATTCCGTAATAAAATTGGTAATATAATATAGAGTATCCATCGTTATTGGTTTTGAATTTTTAACAAATAAGTAATTCCACTTTTAAGGGGTTGATTTTTGCTATTGTATGCAAAATCGGCAATATTAGCGAGTCCTTCTTTACCGAAACCACAAAGAGATTCAGCAATATGAAAAAGAATATGATTGTTTTTTTCGGTATTTAGCAAATGCAATAAAAAATCAAAAGCGTTATTGTCGTTCGTTTTAGAAATCATTTTTAAAATTGCAATTTTGTTAGTCTCTGTTTCTGTAAGAAACTGTTTTTGAGCAATAGGTAGTGCATGTTGATATTCCATTTTTTCGAGAGCAACATAGATTTCATATCTTAATATTTCAGAGGAGACAGGGATTAAATCTAATAATTTGGGAATATTTTCATACTGTTTATACGAAGCGGTCATTCTTACTGCAAATATAGATACAGAAATTTGAGACGAAGAGTACCACTTAGAAAAATCGGGGATAACACATTGAGGACAATTTTCTAATGCAGTAAGAATATTTATTTGTGCCCAATCATTAAGTGGATATTTCGTATTATCTAAAAAATCCAGAGGGCTCAAAGGAAAGAGTTTTATGATGGATAACTCTGACGCAATTCTAACATGTGGTGATTTTGAATGATATGCATTTTTGACGATCTCCGCATTTTTTATATCCAAAAAATCTCCAATAATTTTTATGCCATATATCTGAAAGTGCCATTTTTTACTTTTGGCATACCTCACAGCTATTGTACTTAAATCCAACTGGTTATATATTTTCTGTAACACTTCAGCGTACTCCCCAGATATGTTTTGAGAAAAAAGATGCAACGTCTCCAAAAAGACATCTCTTTTATAAGGAGAGTTTATCTCAGAAAAAAAATGGATATCTTCTATTTCGCCAAATGTAAAATCAGCGATCATGGTTTCATATTTCTGAATCAGTAATTTTTTTTCTTCGGAAATTTTTCTTCTCAAATATCTAGCAATCAGCAACACTATAATAAGCACAATGGAAGACACCACAAAATAGGTAATCACTCCAAGAAGTAGCTTAGTTACTAGGGGACTAGCCTTATAAAAGGCTTCTATCCATATTATAAAATCATTCATAATTTAAAGTTATAAAGTTTGATTTCTGATTTAAAAAAACCACCCCAATTTGAATTGGAATTCGTATTCATTTCTAACCTTTGATGCTACATACTCCTGAAAACGGATTCCAAAATCGGTTTGCACAAACCAACGGGATGAGATCATCTGTTGGTGTCCAACCTTTATCGATTGTGAATTTAGAATATCGGGTGATTGAAATAGCATAGTTGTAGTTTGGCTATCGGGAGAAACACCTAAAGAGGCCATTACATTAACATAATTTAGAGGGTTGTTAAAATACCGACGTGCTTGCAAGAAGTAAGATTTACTCCATCCACTTTGGTTGTTAGAAAAATATCCTCGCAACGAAAAAAGATAGTTTTTGTAATATTTACTCACCGACCCAGTATATATCCACACATCAGAATTGTTGGATGCATTTTTTGTAAAATTCAAATATCTTAACCCTGCCGAAGATTCAAACTTATTTTTAAAGGCATGAAACCATTCAAAACCTACTCTATTTTTAGAAAAAATTCTGTTGGGAGAGTATCCGTAGTTTAGATACAAATAGTCGCGAGAAGTCACCCTAGGATAAGCTTCAAGTTCATATTGAACGCCACTATTTGTTGCAAAAAGAAGATCGTTATTAGACAAATAATCGGCACTATTGATTTTTGCAACCACAGACCCAATTTTAGTCCTCTGTTGATACATCAAGGAGAAAAAATGCCATCGATTAAGGTGAGGTTCTTCAAAAAAGTAAAAGTTGTACTCCCCCATAATTCGATGAGTCATCCCCGATTTTTTAATAGAAAGGAGAAGATTGGAAGCTTGAACGTCGGAAGGATACAATTCCAATAGCTGAATCAGCATGTTAACAGCTTCCTCTTCTTGGTTTGCATCCAAATGCCATTTTGCTTTTTGAAACATCAACTCGCTGTCGTTTGGGAATTCTTGTAAAGCTGTATTTAAAATAGCTAAATAAGCTTCTTTTTGATTTGACCACAACTCAACATTTAATTGAGCAAGTCGAATATCGCGATACTTCGGTGATATATTGTGAGCACTGTTGAGCCAATATCTAGCGCTATCCCACTGCTGCTGCCATGAATAAATTTGTCCAAAAAGCAATGAAAAATCGGAGTTTTTTGGATTTTGCAAAATGGCAACCTGTAAATCTCTCTTCGCTTGGGTGTACTCTTTTGCTACTGCTTTGTCTTTTGCAGAATGATAGAGACTATCGGCTATATTTGTTTGTGCAATGCCCCAAAAGCCTATTGCCATGAGGGACAAAGCGATGAAATTTTTTTTCATACGTTTAATTTTAAGGATTCTCTAGCCACCAACAATCCATTTCAATAATTATTTCTCACATACTAGAATTAATTACAAAAACGGGTTGGCAAGGAACCACAATGAACTACTTTAAATGGAATTCGTTTTTACATTCTCATAAGCAATCTTTTAACCCTGATGCTTAGTTCTACAGGACTAAATGGCTTCGTTATATAATCATCAGCTCCCAATTTAAAGGCCTCCAATACCGTGTTTTCGAGTCCAACTTTTGAGAGCACCACAATAGGCGTTTTCAACTCTTTTACATGTCTAACATAATTGATAATTTCCATTCCATTTGCATATGGCATCATCAAGTCGGTAATGATAATATCAAAATCTGTGGTTTTTAATATTTCTAGAGCCTCTTTTCCATTGGGTGCTTCTACCACAGTAATTCCGTCTCTTGTAAGTTTATGAGAAATGGCTTTCATCATCATTTCATCATCTTCACATATAATTGCTTTCATTTTTTTGTTTTTTTAATTATTTACTAATATTTCCAATTCCTTTACCGCTTCGTAAATAATTTCCTGCAAGTAATCGAGTTGCTTTTCGAAGAGCTCCTGTTCTTTTGGGTTGTCGGCATTTAGCTCAAGGTAGTTTAAAACAGGTATCTGATTATCTAAGCCAACAAAGGTCAATTGAGGAGCAAACTTATGCGCAATTGCCTTCACCTCATCATAATTTTTTGCTTTAAACTGTTGTTTCAACAAATCGACGGTTACTACAGATTGAACGATAAAAGAGTGGAGAATGTCGTGGATAAACGTTTGATCCCCATCGGCAAGCTCCTGTAAATATGACAAATTAACATTGGTTTTACTTTTTTGTTCATTTGTATTTAAACGTTCGAGTGAAGCATGATTGCCAAGCACTTCGTTTAAGATGGTTGATAATCGTTGAGAAGTATAAGGTTTGTGCAAAAATCCACGAATATTTAACTCTGGAAATTGGTGTTTGATATGTTCTTGATTTCCAGCAGAAACAATGATGATAGGGGTTGCCCGAAAATTTTGATATTCTGATTTTTGTTTTAACTGTGTCAAGAATTCAAATCCATCGATAATAGGCATTTGAATATCTAATAAAATAAGGTCAAATTTTACAGATTTGAGCAATTGCAAAGCTTCCTTTCCATTGTTTGCCATTACATAGTCAGCTCCCATCCTATCTAACTGCTTGCCAAAAACCATTTGATTAATAGATGAGTCGTCGGCAACAAGGATGTTTAGTCCGCTGAACGAGTTAGTTTTCAAATCTTCATGAAGAACCTTCTGTTTTGTAGTTGCAACTTGAAAAGTAAGCGATATCACAAATTCAGAACCCTCACCAATAGTGGAAATCACCTTAATGTTCCCCTTCATAAGGGACAACAACTCTTTTACCACATGGAGCCCCACTCCTACCCCTCCATACTCTTTGTAATCATCGGCATTGGCTTGAATAAATTTTTCGAATATTGCCTCCTGGCGAGAGGCTTCTATCCCTACTCCTGTGTCTTTAACAGAAATACGGAGGGCACACTCATTTTGAGATATTTGCTCAACATTTGCATTTATACAAATACTGCCTTTTGGTGTATATTTAAGTGCATTATCGATTAAATTTATCAAAATTTGCCTAAATCGATAAGCATCTCCGATTAACAAGTTGGGAATTTGTTGGTCGAGATTGCTTTTTAAGATAATGTTCTTATCTTTAGCTTTCAGTTTAAAAAGAGATAACACATATTCTATCTCGTCCACCAGGTTAAATTCGGATTCCACTAGGACCACCTTCCCAAGACCAACTTTAAACACATCAAGGGCCTCATTCAAAAGTCGATATAGACTCTGAGAAGCTTTTTTAATGATTTGAATATACTCCTGTTGTTCGGCATCGAGTTGCGACTGCGAAAGCATTTCGATGATACTTAACACACCATGCAATGGAGTTCTTATTTCGTGCGTTAGATTAGTCAAAAATTGTTCTCTCGATTTAACATCCTCCAACTGTTTTGAAACATCGCTACGAATAGCTAAATAATGCACTTTATCAGATCCATTGGGTATAAAAGGAAAAATGGCAGTATCCATCCAAATATTGGTACCACTTTTAGTTTTATTCCGAATTTTTCCTTGCCATACATCTCCTTTGTTCAATGTATTTCGGAGCTCTTCAAAAAATTCCTTTGAATGGTAGCCAGAATTGAAAATTCGTGGATTTTTTCCAATCAACTCGTTGCAAGGATAGCCTATGGCATCGCAATAATTTTTGTTTGCGTGTATGATATTTTCTTCATGATCTAATAGGAGTGCAAAAGTGGATATATCAATCGCTTTTTTATAAACATCTAATTCATTCATAACTGCTTTTTAATTAACAATTTATGAATGATAACACAAAAAAAGGGAATATTGTTTTAACCCTGAAAACAAGGTGAAAACAAAAAAAGAAAAAGAGAACAAGTTATTGCTTATCTTTCCAGTTTTTCAAAACAATGGTTTTCAATACAATTTCCTTGCTAACATCGACAATGGTTCTATGTATAACATCATGAGAGAGGGCCGAAATTTTAATAAACTTAAAAGCGGTATTCGATCTTAGTTGATATTTTCCATTTTTATCGGTTACAGTGTACCGAAAGTTATTCCAAACTGCATCCCACCCACATATTACCGCATTGGGAATAGGTCGGCCAAACTGATTTTCAACAACTCCACTAACCACATAATCAGAATACTGCATGTGATAATAGTGTAAATCATCTGGTAAAGGAACACTTTTAGATAGATCGGAAAAATGGAAATTTTTAAAAACAGAAACCACCTCTTTTTCTTTTCCTTGATGGGTTAGCACGCCCATGTTATCCTCTTTGGAATTCCAATAAACATCGCGGTAACACCACCATCCGTACCCTTGAGCCCCGAGAGACAAAGAACGAGAGAGTGAAAAAAGGGCATACTCTTTTTGATCCAATTCGGAACCACCTCTGTTGGATTGGAGAGAATCGTTGCTCCCACTATAGCTAGTCTCTCCGACAATCCAAGGCTTATTTTGCGTTTTGGACAACCAATAAAGGGTAGCAGCAACAAATTCGAAGTTGTTGCCAACAGGATAAAGATGGTAATTTGCAAAATCTACTTCTACCAAATCGATATCCCAGCCCATGGCATCTTCTGGACCTACCAGTCCGATTGTTATCCACGTTTTTGGCAAACGTTTTTTAATCGTTGATTTCCACCTTTTAGTCACCTTGTGCAACTCCATTTTACCTAAATTAGAGGTATTGCTATAAATTGGTTCGTTGTAGATATCAATGGCAAATACAGACTGACATTTTTTAATAGTATCACATAAGATAGCCAGCCAATCATTATATTTATCACGAATATTTACCCGTTGCACATTTGCTCCTCCCGTTAGAAAAATAACTTGTAATCCAGCTTCATTGGCTTCATTTATGATGTTTTTTGCCATCTCTGCAAACTGTTTATTATTTCTTTTAGAAGATAAAATTTGCACATCGGTTAGATCAACCCCTTTCTTAGCTTTAAACCAAATTTTCTTATCCAGTGAGGATGGAGTGGCAAAAAGTTCCAACCCACATATTCGAACCGTATTAAAACCCATTTCTCGAATACGAGCAAAATCAGCAAAGAGAGCCATTTGTGCATCTAGTGGATTGTTGCAACATCGCTTATTATCCGCGCTATACCCATGATTTGGTCCAACCCAAAAGGTGTGATCATCGTCGGTAAAAACCCCCACCTGATAATTCATCGTCAAAGCAACCCAAGGCTTTCCTTCACAGATGAATTTATTATCTACTATCTCGATATTTGGTAGTTTTTGAGCATTCAAGGAAGGCAAAAAACAAACACAAACAAAGATGAAAAAATTAAATGGTCGTATTATCATGTCTGTCAGAATGTTTGTTTAACCATATCAACGTTGCCACTGCTGCAATGGTAGAGACAGCAACTATCCACAAATTATCCATCGTGCCAACATCATTCAACGAAGTACGATTGCTAAAATAAAAGGCAATCACAGAGAGCGCATTATTTGTAAAATGGGCGATTATAGAAGGCAAAATGGAGCCAGAAAAGACAAAAAGATACCCAAGTACTAACCCTAAAACCAACCGACTAAAAAAACTGAAAAACTGAAAATGAATAGCCGAAAAAATAACGGCTGAGATAAGAACAACAACATGCTTGTTTTTGAATATCTGACGGAGAACTCCAATTAAAGCTCCTCGAAAAAGCAACTCCTCACACACAGCAGGAACTACAGCCAAGAAGAGAACATTAAACAACAGCCACGACAAACCCTCTACATTTAAAAACCGCATCATCAGATTATTCGACACCTCTTCTTGTTGTTTTAAAGCATCTATGGCGGGTTGCCAAGAGACAGGATAAGAAGCATCAAGGCAAATTTGCTGTAACCATCCGGATAAAGGAATCACAAGCACCATAGCAATAGAAGAAAATAATAAAAATCTGAAATTAGTTCTTGTATTTACCTTTAAAAAAGAGAGTGGCTTTTTGGAAACGATGAGTGCAAAAAAGAGGGCTGATCCTGCAAAGACAAGAATTTGGGTAGAGAACTGGAAAAAAATCAAATAAGACAATGGGCGATCGTCAGCACCAGTGGTTAACAGAACATCTCTGCCCCAAATTACAACGCCAAGCAACATCAATGTAATAGGAACAATGATAAAGAAACCTACAAAAACTAACAGTAGAAGCAGTAATTTTTGATAAGGCTTAAAATTATTAAAGATCGATATAGCAATCATTTAAGTTTATTTTTGATAGTTATTTGCAAAAGTATCGATTTTTTGTTTATTTTTGTGGTTTATGTTTTGTCAAAAATTTAAGATTTAACATAAAAGAATTAAAAATTAAAAGAACAGATAAAAACAATTATTACTAACCAAAACAAATTAACATGAGAAAAATTTCTATGTTTTTGATTGCTGTGGTATTTATGATGCTCAGCAGCATTCATGCCCAGACTACCCTTAATCCGGGTGATCTGGTGATCGTAACTGCAAATGCAGACGGGACCGACAATTTCGACTTCATACCGTTAGTCGATATACAGGCAGGGACCATAATCAAATTTACGGACAATGCTTGGACACCTGCTGACACTCTTCGGACAAATGAAGGAACCGTCACATGGACAGCATCTGCCGATGTAACCAAAGGCACGGTAGTATCTTATACTGGAGCAACAGCTGGAGACTGGGTGAAAACTTCAGGATTTGACATCGCAGCCTCTGGAGACAATATTCTCGTTTATCAAGGGACTGAAGCTTCTCCATCCTTTATCTATGGTATAGGTTGGGCAAAAGCGAACAATTGGATTTGGACTGGGAATAACGATTCCGATATTCCAGATGCCCTTTCAGTTGCTAATAAAACAATTGTTCAATTAGCAAATTTTGATGACAATCAATACAATGGATCAACAAGTGGCACTGCTGCCCAATTATTGGCAATGGTTGCTTATGCTCCTTATTGGAATTCCAATGATGCAACAGCTTATACCGCTTATGCAACAGCTTTTACAATTACTGCCACTACTGCTTGTACGGCTCCTTATGCATTGACTGCTACTGGCGTGACTTCTTCTTCCGCCAACTTAGGTTGGTCAACATTTGGAACCGAAACGGCATGGAATATTGAATACGGAGTAACCGGTTTCACTCAAGGTACAGGAACACCTGTTACCGGAGTGACAAATCCATACACCCTTAATGGCTTATCTCAAAACACTACGTATCAATTTTATGTCAAGGCCGATTGTGGTGGAGGTGAATTAAGTACATGGGCTGGTCCTTTTGCATTTACAACCTCTTGTGGAGCCGTTACTACGTACCCACACAACGAAACATTTGCTTCTTATCTCCCATCCGTTTGCTGGTTTGAAGGCGATGCTGGTGACATTACAGCTGGTCCGACTACAATTTCAGCAACCGCTTCTTCTTGGGCTGCTGACGGATTTTTAAACAGCGGATCAACAGGTGCAATAAAAATTAATATTGATGCTGCTACTGATAATGATTGGATCATTTCTCCTGAATTTTCAATTCCTGCAACTCCGGTTTTCCGTTTAAAATATAGTGTCGGAGCCACTCAATTTGGAGCCGCAACTGCTCCAACAACTGCTTGGGAATCTGACGATTTTGTTCAAGTCTTGATTTCAACTACCTATCCTACAAACTGGACCGTCTTAAAAACATTCACTGATGCAAACACACCTTCAAATTTAGGACAAACCGATGTTCTTGATTTATCAGCATATGCAGGTCAAAACGTTCGCATTGCATTTAGAGGCGTTGAAGGCGCTACTAATGGTGGAGCTGACATTGACTTCTTTATTGATAACTTTATTGTTGAAGCGGTTCCATCTTGTGAAGCTCCAACTGCATTAACTGCAACTTCGATCACCGCTACGGGAGCAACTTTAGGCTGGACTGCCGGTAGCACCGAAACCTTATGGAATGTAGAATATGGGGTAACCGGTTTTGTTCAAGGTGCAGGTACAACTGTAACCGGAGTTACAAATCCTTATGTTGTAAGTGGATTGACTCAAAACACCACTTATCAATTCTATGTTAAAGCCGATTGTGGTGGAAGCGGTTTAAGCGCTTGGGCTGGTCCTTTCTCCTTTACTACTCCTTATTCTTGTCCAAAACCAACGGTTCCAACCGTTACAAATATCACAGCAACTACTGCTGATTTAGGTTGGACCAATGGTGGAACTGAAACAGCTTGGATCGTTTACTACAAAACAGCAGCTGCGACGGATTATACAGAAGTAACAGGTGTAACAACCAATCCTTACACTTTAGGCGGTTTAACTGCAAATACTAATTATATTTTTAAAGTAAAAGCAAATTGTTCAGTATCAGACACAAGTTATGTTTCGGTAACTAAAACATTTACCACTACATGTGCTGCTATCAGTTCATTCCCATACACGGAAAGTTTTGGTTCAACATTCCCGAGCTGTTGGTCAGCTTCGGAAGCTGTAGCCGGAGCATCTTACCATTGGGCAACTGCAACAGCAGACGCTACACATGGTGTGTTGGGACCACAAGCGGGAACAAATTTTATGGCTCTCAATGTTTTTAATGCATCATCCACTTACAATCCTTATTATTTGACCACTCCTTCTTTTACGTTGGATGCGACCATCAAACAGGTTAAATACTATTATTATTTAGGAAGTGCAGGAAATACGTTGAGCCCAGCTCCTTTAACCGTGCAAATCAGCACAGATAATGGTACAACATGGACAGATCTCTATGTTCATACTACTGCAAACTCTACATTTTCATCAACCAGTGCGTTGACAGGTTGGATTCAAAATACCGTAGCACTCACGGCGTATGTGAACCAAACTGTAAAACTCCGTTTTGCTGCAAATTCAAACTTTGGCTCAGGCTATTGTAATCAAGGTCTTGATGAGTTTGTTATCGAAGATGCACCATCTTGTATTAAACCAACCGCATTAACTGCAACCGCAATAACCGCTACTGGCGCAACTTTAGGCTGGACTGCAGGTAACACCGAAACCTTATGGAATGTTGAATATGGCGCTACCGGATTTACTCAAGGAACAGGAACCACTGTATCTGGAGTAACCAATCCTTATGCGATTACTGGTTTAACTCAAAACACCACTTATCAATTTTATGTTCAGGCTGATTGCGGTGGTTCAACAAGCACATGGGCTGGTCCGTTCTCATTTACCACTCCTTATTCTTGTCCAAAACCAACGGTTCCAACCGTTACAAATATCACAGCAACTTCTGCTGATTTAGGCTGGACCAATGGCGGAACGGAAACGGCTTGGATCGTTTATTATAAAGAGGCAACAGCAACTGATTATACAGAAGTAACAGGTGTTACTACCAATCCTTATAATTTAGGAGGGTTAACTCCTGCCACCAATTACATTTTCAAAGTAAAAGCTAATTGTTCTGTTTCAGATTCAAGTTTCGCTTCTGCAACCCAAACTTTTACAACATTGTGTAATGCTGTTACAACTTATCCACATAATGAACCATTTACAAACTATCTTCCAAGCACTTGTTGGACAGAAGGTGATGCTGGGGATTTAACTGCAGGTCCTACCACAATTTCTTCTACTGCTTCTTCTTGGGCTGCTGACGGATTTTTAAATAGTGGATCAACAGGTGCAATAAGAATTAATATTGATGCTGCTACTGATAATGATTGGATTATTTCTCCTGAGTTCACCATTCCAGCGGCTCCAATTTTCCGTTTAAAATACAGTGTTGGTGCTACCCAATGGAATGCAACTACAGCTCCTACAACTCCTTGGGAAAGTGATGACTATGTTCAAGTATTAGTTTCAACTACATATCCAGCTAATTGGACTGTATTAAAAACATTTAATGATTTGAATACTCCATCCAACTTGGGTCAAATTGACATGCTCGATTTATCAGCTTATGCAGGACAAACAATCCGTATTGCATTCAGAGGAGTGGAAGGTGCAACCGATGGTGGTGCTGATATTGACTTCTTTGTTGATGATTTTACAGTTGAAGCGGTTCCTACCTGTGAAGCGCCTACTGCATTAACCGCAACTGCTATCACTTCAACCGATGCAACCTTAGGCTGGACCGCAGGTGGAACGGAAACGTTATGGAATGTTGAGTATGGGGTTACTGGATTTACACAAGGTACAGGAACAATTGCTAATGGAGTATCTAATGCTTATGCAATTACCGGTTTAAGCCAAAACACAACATACCAATTCTACGTTCAAGCAGATTGTGCTGCTAATGGAACAAGTACATGGTCTGGTCCTGTTTCTTTCTCAACTCCTTACTCTTGTCCAAAACCAACCGTACCTACAGTAGCAAATATTACAACAACTTCTGCTGACTTAGGATGGACTGCAGGTGGAGCTGAAACTTCATGGATTTTATATTACAAAAAAGCTACCGATCCTGATTATACCGAAGTTACAGGTATTACCTCAAATCCATACACTTTAGGTGGATTAACAGCAAACACAGGTTATATCTTCAAAGTAAAAGCGGATTGTTCTGTTTCAGATACAAGTTTTGCTTCTGTTACAAAAACTTTCAATACAGCATGTGGAGCGGTAAGCTCACTTCCATGGACAGAAGGTTTTGAAACCGGTTTTGTAGATGCTACAGCTATTGCAGGTTGTTGGACTCAAGCTTCAACTACGGGGACAGATACTTGGATGGCAAATAGTACCCAAACAACTTACAACAGAACTCCTAGAACTGGTTCTTTTAATGCAACTCTAAGATGGGGCAACGAAGATTGGTTGTTCTATCCATTCGATTTAACCGCTGGTACAAGTTATACTTTTAGTTTTTATGCTCGTCAAGATGGGTCTACACTTACAAATGCGAACATAAGTGCTTCTTATGGTTCTAGTGCAACGATTCTTTCAATGACAAATCCAATTATTGCTACTACTGGATTAACTAATGGAAACTATCAACTATTTACAGGTACTTTCACGCCTACTTCTACTGGAGTAGTATACATTGGAATTAAAGGATTTATTAATTCTAGCCCATACTATATCTCTTTGGATGATATTCGTTTAGAAACAACTCCTGTCTGTCTTCCTCCAACAGCTCTAACAGCGTCTTCTATTACTGGTTATGATGCAATAATTGGTTGGACAAGAGGAACTACCGAAACCGCTTGGAACGTACAATATGGCACTGCAGGTTTTACACTTGGTACTGGCACAGTAATTAGTGGCATTGCCGATACAACCTATTCTCTAGCAGATTTATCGGGGTCAACTACTTATTCTTTCTACGTTCAAGCCGATTGTGGTCTTGCAAACGGACAAAGTTCATGGGCTGGTCCTTATACTTTCTCAACACTTTGCGTAGATGTAAATGCATTTTCTGAAAGCTTTACCAATGTAACTGCACCAGCATTACCAATTTGTTGGGCAAAAGTAGGAACTGGTGGTAATGTATATACACAAACTTCAAGTTCTAATACAGCTCCTAATACACTGTATATGTACACAAGTACAGCAACTTCTCAAGCAGTGGTTTCTATGCCTAAAGTTACTAATGCAGGTGCAAACACACATTGGTTGCGTTTCAACATGAGAGCAAATTCATCCATTGGTGGTATCATAGAAATTGGTTATTTAACCAACCCTGTTGACTCTTCAAGTTTTGTTCCTGTAACTACGAGAACAGCATCTACCTTAACTTATAAAGAGTATATTGTAAACTTAGGAACAGCGCCTGGTTCAAACAACACACTTGCTTTCCGTCATACTGGCTCTCCTGCTTATTCATTGTTAATTGACGATGTAAAATGGGAACCTGTACCTGCTTGTTTGTGGCCTACTGCATTAACAGCAACAGCTATTCATGGCACAGGTGCAACTCTAGGATGGACTGCTGGTGGAACTGAAACAGCTTGGACGGTTGAATATGGTCCTACTGGATTCACACAAGGAACTGGAACAATTGCAAACACAACCACTAATTCTTATGTAGTCACTGGTTTAACCAACGTTACTGCTTATCAATTCTACGTTCAAGCTAATTGTGGCGGATCAGATGGATCAAGTGTGTGGACAGGTCCTTATTCCTTTACTACTACTGTTGCATGTCCTGCTCCTACCGCTTTAGGTGCAAATATTGGTTCAACTACCACTACATTGCAATGGACACCAGGTGGAATTGAAACAACTTGGAATCTAGAATGGGGTCCAACAGGTTTCACTCAAGGTACAGGAACTACTGTAATACCTACAACTAATTCATACCTACTTACTGGTTTAACACCACAAACAACATATCAATACTATGTTCAATCTGCTTGTGGAAGTACATGGGCAGGACCATTTTCTTTCACAACTACTTGTATCCCAGTAAGCACTATTCCTTGGGTAGAAAGTTTTGAAAGTGGATACAATGATGCAACTACTGTAAGTGGATGTTGGACTCAATCATCGGTAACTGGAACTGATACTTGGATGGCAAATAGCACTGCAACTACCTATAACAGAACTGCTAGAACTGGATCTTTTAACGCAACACTAATCTATAGTAACGAAGATTGGTTGTTCTATGGTTTTTCATTAACTGGTGGCACAAGCTACTCATTTGAGATGTTTGCTCGTCAAGACAAGTCTGTTCCTTCGTATGCATCTATAAAAGTTGCTTATGGTTCAAGTCCTACTATTGCTGCAATGACCAATATCATCAAAGATTCTACAGCAATCATCAATGGAGATTATCAATTAATAAATGGATACTTTACACCTGCAACTTCCGGAGATTACTATATTGGTATCAGAGGAAAAATCAGCGGTACTCCTTGGTATATCTCGATAGATGATATCAAATTAGACCTAGCTCCTAACTGCTTACCTCCTACAGCGCTTAACGTACCTTCTAAAACCAGCACTACTGCTACTTTAGCATGGACTGCTGGTGCAACTGAAACCGAGTGGAATGTGGAATATGGTTTAACCGGATTTACTCAAGGAACGGGGACAATGGTAGTTGCATCTGCAAATTCATTGGCTGTCACTTCATTGGTTCCAGCTACTACTTATCAGTTCTATGTTCAGGCAAATTGCGGTGGTGCGAATGGAACAAGTACATGGGCGGGTCCTTTTACCTTCACAACCGCTTGCGATCCTGTCACTGTATTCCCATTAACTGAAAGTTTTGACGGAACTACTTTTGCTCCAACCTGTTGGGCTAATACACAAACTAACGCTATCGGCACAAATGTTTGGGATCAATCTACAGCAGGAACAAACCCAGATTGCACTCCTCATAGTGGTACAGGCATGGCAAGATTCAACAGTTTTAATTTTAGTTCAGGGGTAAAAGCTGAGTTAGTAACTCCTTCTTTAAATCTTTCAAATGATTTTTATCAAGTTTCCTTCTGGATGTATCGTGATGATGGATATGACACAAAAGAAGATCTTGTAAACGTATATTACAACACTGCTCCTAACTCAATTGGAGGCACTTTATTAGGGACGATACATAGGAATGATCTGATGGCTCCTGCCGTTACAACACCAAACCAATGGTATCAATATACCTTTAATATGCCAACAGGTTCTGCTGGAACATACAGATATGTGATTTTCGAAGGAGTTAGTGGATATGGAAATAATATTTTTATTGATGATGTTACTATCTCATCCGCAACAGCTGTATGTAATGTTCCTTCGACATTGGTTGCTACAAACATTGGTGAAACAACTGCCGACTTAGGTTGGACCAGTACGGCTGCAAACGTGAATGTACGTTACCGTACGGTAGGCGGAACGACTTGGACTGTTGCTACAGCTACAAGCACTCCGTTGTCAGTTTCAGGATTAACCGCCAATACTCAATATGAATTCCAAGTACAGGCCGTTTGTTCCGCAACTCCTGGCGATACCAGCGATTGGGCTACAGCTGCCACCTTTACAACGATCGTTGCTTCTGCTTGCCCAACTCCAACGGCATTAACGGCAACAAACATCACTCTTACCACTGCTGATTTAGGTTGGACCAGCACTGCTGCCAACTTCAATGTACGTTATCGTATCGTTGGAGCTGCAACATGGACCACGACAACAGCAGCAACCACGACTTTACCGTTAACCGGTTTGTCTGAAATCACCCAATACGAATTCCAGGTTCAGGCTATTTGTTCTGCAACTGCCGGAGATACCAGCAACTGGACTTCAACAACTTCGTTCACGACTCTTTCAAGTTGCGCAGCTCCAACCGCATTGGCTACTACAAGCATAGCTCAGACTACAGCTACTTTGGGATGGACCAGTACCGCCAGCAACTTCAACGTTCGCTATCGTAGCGTAGGTTCCACAACTTGGACCAATGCCACCGCAACTGCAACCACTCTTCCGGTAACCGGATTAACTGCAAATACCCAGTACGAATTCGAAGTTCAGACAGTTTGTTCTGCAACTGTAGGTGATACCAGTGCTTGGGCTACCGCGGTTACCTTTACCACGTTGGCAATGCCGGCTTGTGCAACTCCAACCGCATTGGCTGCTACCAGCATAGCTCAAACTACAGCTACTTTGGGATGGACCAGCACTGCTGCCAACTTCAACGTTCGCTATCGTACAGTGGGTTCCACAACATGGACTAACGCTACCGCAACTGCAATCACACTTCCAGTTACCGGATTGACTGCCAATACCCAGTACGAATTCCAAGTACAGGCTGTTTGTTCAGCAACTGCAGGAGATACCAGTGCTTGGGCAACTGCCGCCACCTTCACCACTTTGGCTGATGCTACATGTCCAGAACCTACCGCCTTGGTGGTTTCTGCAATCAGTGAAGTTGGAGCTACCTTGAATTGGACTGCTGGAGGTACGGAAACTGCTTGGAACATCCGTTACAAGAAAGTTGCCGATGCTACATACACCAATATTGCCAACACTTCAACCAAACCATACGTGTTAACTGGTTTGCAATCGAGCACCGCTTATGTATGGAATGTTCAAGCAGTATGTAGTAGTACATTAACTAGTGCTTGGTCTGCAGACAACACATTCAACACAACAGTAGGTATTGACAACAATACGTTAACTAACTTATCTGTATTCAGCTACGACAACCAAATCAATGTAATCAACAGTGGTAACATCTTAGTTAAATCTGTTGTAATTTACAACATGATTGGTCAAGAAGTAGGAACTTATGCTATCAACAGCACCGATAATATTTTAGTTAATACTAATTTAGTTATTGGAACGTATATGGTAAAAGTAGTTACTGCTGATAAAGTTGGTACTTACAAACTATTTATCAAATAATGACTCTGTTCATATTCTCAAAAAAGGCATCCTTCGGGATGCCTTTTTTATTGATTAAAATTTAGTACCTTTACTAAAAATTATGGCAACAGATTTTAATAACATAGCGAAGTATTTTAGTGCAAAACGTATTGCGATACCCATACTCATTGGAGTTTCGGTTGCGCTATATCTTTTGATTAGAGATTTTAATCCGGAATCCTTTTCCAATATTAAATTCAATTATTCCTTTTTTATTTACTTATTTCTTGCCATTTTCTTTTTAGTGCTTCGCGATTTTTTTTATATTATTCGGTTACGAATTCTAACGGATAATAAAATCAGTTGGAAACATTCTTTTCAGGTAATCATGTTATGGGAGTTTACTTCGGCAATTACCCCTTCTGTAGTAGGTGGCTCCGCAGTGGCTATGTTTATCATACATCAAGAGCATATCAGCATGGGACGATCCACTGCAATTGTCATGATTACTGCCATCATGGATGAATTATTTTATATTTTAGCTGTTCCTCTAACTATTTTGTTAGCAGGTTCAGGTTCAATATTTCCAGCTGTATCTATGAATTTATTTGGAAATACTTTCCACACACAAGAGATGTTTTGGATTGGATACTTTTTTATTGCAATCCTTATTATCGCGTTAATATTCGGAGTTTTTCTTTCGCCTACAGCTTTTAAAAAAATTATAGTTTCGGTTTTTAAAATCAAACTTTTAAGGCGATGGAGAATGAAATCAGAACACTTTGGGGATGAGATAATTTTAACTTCAAAACAACTTAAAAACAAACCTTTTAAATTTTGGATAACTTCTTTTGGAGCCACCATACTATCATGGACATCTCGATTTCTGGTTGTAAATGCACTTATTGCTGCCTTCTCTACGGTGTCTTTTTTTGAACATAGCTTTATTTTTGGTCGTCAATTAATCATGTGGGTAATATTGCTCATCAGTCCAACCCCTGGCGGAAGTGGCGTGGCGGAATACTTCTTTCCAGTTTTTTTAGGAGATTTTCTAACTCCTGGTATTGCACCAACCCTTAGCTTTATCTGGAGATTGTTAACTTATTATCCATATCTCTTTGTTGGAGTTATTGTTTTTCCTTTATGGATAAAGCGAATCATGAAAAATCGAAAGATTAAAAAATAATACATATTAAACTATTGCTTATATAAAACTCGGTAAATCATGTTTTTTTCTGTTGTAATCCCTGTGTATAACCGACCTGATGAGGTAGAAGAGCTTTTGGAAAGCCTTTGTTTGCAGTCGAATTCCGAATTTGAAGTAGTCATCGTGGAAGATGGATCTTCGGTTCCATGCAACCATATTGTAGATAAATATCGGGACAGACTCACTCTTGAATATTATTTCAAACCCAATTCTGGTCCAGGCACTTCTAGAAACTACGGTGCCGAGCGATCGAAAGGCGATTATATCATTTTTTTCGACTCCGATTGCCTGATTCCGGAACGATATTTCGAAATCCTCCATAATTTCTTAGAAGATAAACCAGTGGATGCATATGGTGGTCCCGACAAGGCGCATCCGTCATTCACCACCACCCAAAAAGCCATCAATTACTCTATGACTAGCCTTTTCACCACAGGCGGCATCAGGGGCGGCAACGAGAAGATGGACAAGTTCTTTCCACGGAGTTTCAACATGGGCTTCTCCCGAGAGGTTTTTAATGTCACCGGAGGATTTTCCACCATGCGTTTCGGAGAGGATATCGATATGAGCATCCGTATTTTGGGCAACAACTTTAAGACAGCATTAATCAGTGATGCATTTGTATATCATAAACGTAGGACCGACCTGAAGAAGTTCTTCAAACAAGTATTCAATTCAGGGATGGCACGGATCAATCTGTATAAAAAGTATCCGTCCTCGCTGAAAGTGGTGCATCTGTTGCCCACGACCTTTTTCCTCGGCAGCTTGGCGCTGGTTTTGGGATCAATCTTTATTCACTATTTGGTAATTTTGCCATTGGTGCTTTTCATTCTGATGATTTTCACCGACAGCCTGATCCGTAACAAGGATCTTTCCGTTGCCTTTCAATCCATTTTTGCTTCGTTCGTGCAACTGTTCGGGTATGGCACCGGTTTCCTCTCCGCCTTTTGGAAACGCATCATCTTGCGTCAACCCGATGCAACGGCGTTTGTGAAGAATTTTTACAAGTAATGTTTATGACAACATACTAATATAAAAAAACAGCCTGAAAAATTATTTTAGGCTGTTTTTTTATAAAAAGTTATGAACCCATATTTATTCCATCAATGCTTTGATGCCCGGCAATGTCTTGCCTTCCAAATATTCCAGCATGGCGCCGCCACCGGTAGAAACATAGGATATTTGGTCGGCCAGGTTGTATTGGTTGATGGCCGCCACGGAGTCGCCACCGCCCACCAACGAATACGAACCGCTGATGGTAGCACTGGAAACGGCAATGGCCATGGCTTTGGTGCCTTGTTTGAAGTTCGAAAGCTCAAACACTCCCATCGGTCCGTTCCAAAGAATGGTTTGCGATTTGTTGATCAGTTCGGCAAATCTTCTGCGGGTGCGTTTTCCGATATCCAATCCCATCCAATCACCTTCGATATTATCTGCATCGATCTCGATTACGTTGGCATCGTTCGAGAAACCATCTGCTGCAATTACATCGGTAGGGAATAGGATATTCACCCCTTTACGCATCGCTTCGTTGATGATGTATTTTGCTTCATCTAAAAAATCTTCCTCGTAGAGAGAATTTCCAATTTTTCCGCCCAATGCTTTGATGAAAGTAAAAGACATTCCACCACCAATGATGAGGTTGTCTACTTTGTTCAACAAGTTTTTGATAATTTGTAATTTACTCGACACCTTTGCTCCACCAATAATAGCAGTAAAAGGAGGCTGAGCAGCAGTAAGGATATAATCTAAATTGCGGATTTCGCTTGCAAGCAGTAACCCAAAATATTTATCATTAGGAAAGAACTTAGCAATGGTAGCCGTAGATGCATGCTCCCGGTGAGCAGTTGCAAAAGCATCGTTTACATAGGCATCTGCAATAGAAGCTAGCTCTTTAGCAAATGTTTCATCCCCTAGCTCTTCCTCAGGATAAAAGCGCATATTTTCGAGCAAAGCAACATCTCCAGGTTGCAAATCCTTTGCTACTCGTTTGGTTTTTTCACCAAATAAATCTCTAGTGAAAATTACTTTACGTCCCAAATAATTGGATAGGTAAGGGACAATGGGAGTAAGAGAATAATCATCTTCGTAACCACCTTTTGGTCTACCAAGGTGAGACATCAAAATTACAGAACCTCCATCGTCTAGGATTTTTTTGATGGTTGGAATGCACTCTTTAATCCGAGTGTCGTCTGTAATCTGTCGATTGTGATTCAAGGGAACATTGAAATCAACTCTCACAAGAACTTTTTTCCCTTTAAAGCTAACATCAGCAACTGTTTTCATCGTTTATATTTTTAATTGTTATTTTCTGCAACAAAAATTGTATTGAGTACGATTAAGTTTTTCTACAGTGTCTCCTTGCTCAATTTTTCATCAATATTACGAAGAATATCTAACATAGTAAAATGAATTTTGTTAACGTCTTAGATTAAATATTTTTACATCTATTATATTTTAATATTACACCTTTATTAACTATTGAATTTCATATAGTTATGACTATACATCATACTAATATTTATAAAATAATGTATATTGGATAAAAACAACGTCCCTGATTTACTATCTATTTTAGTGATATCCAATTTATAAATTATGATTTACTATTGAATAATAAGATTTATAAAAAAAACACTAAACCTTGATTTTTTGTAAGTTTGCATAAAAAAAAAACAAAATGGAATTCACACGTATTTTAACTCAAGAGGTAAAGGTTGGAGAGGTCGGTATTGGTGACAAAAATCCAATACGGATTCAATCGATGGTAAATGTAAACACCATGGATACTGAAGCTGTAATAAATCAAACCATAGAGTTAGCAGATGCTGGTTGTGAATTAGTTCGTATTACGGCTCCTGGACTGGCTGAAGCAGAAAATTTGCGAATTATCCGTCAGGAATTGCACAAACGTGGATATCGATTACCTTTGGTAGCCGACATACATTATAGTGCCAAAGCTGGCGAGTTGGCGGCAAGGTATGTGGAAAAAGTGAGGATCAATCCGGGCAACTATGCCGATAAAAAACAGTTCAAGCAATTGGAATATACCGATTTGGAGTATAGTCAGGAGTTGGAACGCATTTCAGAACGAATTAATCCTTTGATACGGATTTGTAAGGAAAACGGAACAGCCATAAGGATTGGAGTAAACCACGGCTCACTGTCGGATAGGATTATCAGTCGATATGGAGATACTCCATATGGAATGGCAATGTCGGCCATTGAATATGCGCAGATCTGTCAATCGTTAGGATTCGATCAATTGATTTTTTCCATGAAATCGAGTGATGTGAAAGTAATGGTATACTCTACCCGATTATTGGTCAAGATGTTTCATGACAACGGTCTTAATTTCCCTATCCATTTGGGAGTAACGGAAGCTGGTTCAGGTGTGGATGGCCGCATACGATCCGCAGCAGGCATCGGGGCATTGTTGTCGGAAGGAATTGGCGACACCATACGCGTATCCCTAACAGAAAGTCCAGTAGCTGAAATTCCTGTAGCCAAAGCGATTGTAACGCTATATCAAGAGAAGAAACCTAGTTTCTCCAATTCCCTTCCTTTTGCTCAGGGTTATTATAAAAATCACAATCCTTTCGGCTACGAAAAACGACACGCTATAAAGGGGTATGAAAAAGTGGTGATATTTTCCGATTCGTCGGAATTGTTGAAAGATGATTTTCCAACCTCAAGTTTGCAGAGATTTACTGAAACTACAATTGAAAACGAACAAACTCCAATCGTTATGCCTTCCATGTCCACTACACCAATTCTGTTAAGCTCAAAAGAAAAAACATCGGTACAGACCCTTAAAAATGTAATTGCTAAACATTCCGAAATTCTTCATCCAATAATCATCCATCGCAACTATGGCGAGCTATGCAAAGAAGATCTGATCTTAAGAGCGGCATCTGATATTGGAGCTTTGGCAGTGGATCAACTGATTGACGGCGTTTCAATTGAAGGAAAAAACATCTCTGCAAATGAAAGTTATCCGCTACTTCTCGATATTTTTCAATCGTGTGGACTACGGTATTACAAAACCGAGATAATATCCTGTCCATCCTGTGGCCGTACGAACTATGATATTGAAGGGTTATTAAAAGATGTAAAAGAGAAGTTGGGTAACTACAAAGGACTTAAGATTGCAGTGATGGGATGTGTAGTAAACGGACCAGGCGAGATGTCGGACGCAAACTACGGGTTGGTAGGAGCCGGAAAAGGATTAGTTTGGCTTTACAAAGGGCAAACGCCAGTATTAAAGCACATCAAACAAGAGGATGCAGTAGACACATTAGTGGATTTTATAAAAAAAGAAGATACTAGTAAAAGTTAAAAAAACAGGTTAATTACTTATATTATTCAAAAATTGGGAAATGGATCGTTTTCGTTAGAAAGCTAGAATATTCAAAAAATCATTTCAAATCTCTCCATAGGATGATGTGAAATATTGAATGGCTCCCTTGCCAAGCCTAAGCATGTGTTAATCATTTCGATATCGACCCATACCTGTTACCCCCGTTTTTTTATAAAACAACTTTCTAGTATTTTTTAAATTAATTGTAAATCTGATATGTTTTAATCACATTTGCATTGAATATTAATCAATATTTGACTAACATTCAGCATATCTGTCTCGTGATAACCATTTTTTAATTAGCAAAGGACTAATTGTATAAAGCAATACCCTCAATATTAAAAAACAATAAATGTATGTGTTTGTCATTTTAATTACTATTAACTTAATCCAATAAAAATATGAAAAAAATCAATTTACTATTTGCGATAGTTGTTTTTACATCCATTATCTTATCAAGTTGTGGAAACAAAAAAAATGAAACTAGAAAAATGGATCCAAAATTAGATTCATTGATTACCAATCTTGCAGCTTGTAAAGAGCAAAATACAAATTGCGAAGCGTATAAAAATCGAATGAAGGCATAGAAGCAATGGCGAAGGATACCTCAAATAAATTTTTTAGTCGATGATCTTTTCAACGGAATTGCACAGTCAACTAGTGGAGCTAGAAGTGCTGCATGTGCACATGCTATAAACTTTTGGGTAGGGAAAAGCGATCATTATAAAAATGCTAAATATGGCAAAATTGTATTAGATGCTCTAAAAAAAGAGAAATTTGATGAAGTATCGTATGTGGGATCTACCTTAGGTCAGCTTTTATCTGGATGGTTGGTCACAGACGACGAACCCTTGCTTAAAGAGATACATGCAGTAATAAAAGATCAAGCTACGGAAAAAAGAGGAAGAATGGAGCTTATCCGTTTATCCGGAAAAGAGAGCCTAGCTAAAAAAGGGCTATTTGATATTTTATATAGCATATCAAAAGATAACAAAGAAGCTGAAGAGGTTAGAATTGCTTGTTTGCGTGTTCTTTGGCGTGCTGAAGATCCTACACAAGTAAAGAAGGTAGAAGACCTATATGTTGAATTTCTTGAAAACCTTTCTGCAAAAATAGTTGGAGCTTCATTGGAAGGTCTAAGTTATATGAAATCGGTAAAAGGGTATGATCTTGCTCTTAAAACAATCGAAAAGAATGGTGCAAATCCTGACTATTGTTCATCCGCAAGCAGTACTTTGAATCGATATATTAGTGATAAAAAAAAGGGAGTTGATACAAAAAAAGCATTTGCTTTAGCTGTAAAAATGGCAACAGACAAATCACTGAAGGCCTTCCATAGAAGCTATTACATCTATTCAATTGAGTCATTTGGCGGAAACGAAGGGAAACTAATCTTAACAAAATTATCAAAAGACCCTGAAAAAGACATCGCAAATCCTGCTACAGAAGCATTAAAACGTTTGAATAACAAAAAAGTCTAACCATTATTGGATTGATGTGAATGTTGTTATTAATCTAAACATTGCTATAAACCCTGGCTCTTCTAGTGATTGAGTCAGGGTTTTTTAATGTCAAACATTAAAAATAAAGACCTATTTTGAACGAAATATCACACATTAAACCAACTTAGATTGAATCAGATATTGCGCAATTTGAACCGCATTAGTAGCAGCACCTTTTCGAAGATTATCGGCAACAATCCAAAGATTTAGGGAATTGGGTTGTGAAAAATCTCTTCGAATACGTCCTACAAAAACTTCATTTCTGTTTTTTGCGTATAGAGGCATGGGATAATCTAAATTTACGAGGTCATCTTTTACAATCACCCCTTTCGTATTAGAAAGAATATTTCGAATTTGGTTGAGATCAAATTCATTTTGAAATTCGACATTAACCGATTCCGAATGACCTCCAAAAACAGGAACTCTAACCACAGTTGCCGTAATGTTTAAAGATGAATCATCTAGTATTTTTTTTGTCTCCTTTTCTAGTTTTTCCTCTTCGGTAGTATATCCGTTTTCCAAAAAGTCGCCACCATGAGGAATTACATTTAGGTCGATCGTGTATGGATATGCCATTTCTCCATCCACATTTGCTCTTTCGTTTTTTAGTTGAGCTACTGCTTTTACCCCTGTACCAGTAACCGATTGATAGGTTGAAATTACCAATCGTCGAATTGCAAATGCTTTATGAAGAGGGGCAAGAGCAAGAACCATTTGAATAGTTGAACAATTAGGATTAGCAATGATTTTTGTATGAGCATGAATGGTATTTGCATTAATTTCAGGTACCACCAGAGGCACATTTTCGTCCATTCTCCATGCAGAAGAGTTGTCAATTACAAAAGTGCCGGCATTTGCAAACTGCGGAGCCCAAATTTTCGACAAAGAAGAGCCAGCAGAAAAAATGGCAATACTTGGTTTTTGACTTAACGCGTCTTCAATAGAGGTAACCACCATGTTTTTATCCCCAAATTTTACTGTTTTTCCGATAGATTTAGAAGAGGCAACCGGAATAATTTCATGATCATAAAAAAAGGCTTCTTGAAGAACTTCAAGCATAACCGAGCCTACTAAGCCTGTTGATCCTACTACTGCAATTTTCATTGTAAAATATTTTTCAATTACTGATTTATAAAAAAACGTACACTTGTATTGTTTGTACAAAATTAGTATATTTACACACTTGTTTCGTATCAAAAAAATAAAAAAATACATGACAAATCCAAAACGTCCACTTTTTACCCTTCTAATCTCCTTCATTTCCATTATAAGCACGATACCTGTTTATAGTCAGATTTTCGAAACATTTTCCGACGGAGATTTCACCAATAGTCCGACTTGGAGTGGTGATGATAGTTGTTTTAAAATATCCATTTATTCTAGCTCAGCATGGAGTATTCAGCCCAGATTGCAACTAAATGGAACAGTTTCAGGGATCAAGCACCTTCGATTTTCTGCACCTATATCCAATATTGACAGTACAGAGTGGAGGTTTTGGGTCAGAATTGGCTTAAGTGGAGGAACATCAACCACTAATAATGCTCGAATATATCTTACATCCGATTCTGCAAACCTACTTGGTCCATTAAATGGTTATTATGTTATGTTTGGCGACGATGGCTCTTCAACATCGGACAACATCACTTTATGGAAGCAAACAGGTATGGGAACTTCCAAAATCATCAACGGAACAGTTGGCAACATCTCCTCTTCTAAAAACACAAGCATCAAAGTGTTACGTGACAACTCCGGGATGTGGAAACTCTATTCTGACACTACAGGAGGGGCAAATTATTTATTAGAAGGAACAGCCACCGATGTAACACACACTACTTCTGAGTACACAGGGGTATGTTGTAAATTTACCTCTTCGAACAACACCAGTTTTTATTTTGATGATATTTATGTTGGCCCAATTGTTAAAGACATCACACCACCCACTGTTGTAAGCTTAACCATGATAAGTGAAACACAGCTAGAATTGCAGTTTTCAGAATCGCTATTACCTTCTACTGCCACCAATTTGAATTTCTACTCTCTGAATAATGGCATTGGCAATCCAATTGCAGCCACGATGGTGGGGGCAAACAACTCAGCCGTACAACTTACTTTTGGAACACCATTTTCTCAAAATATTGCCTATTTGCTGTTAGTTTCTGGAGTAACTGATATGGAA
Organism: uncultured Lentimicrobiaceae bacterium; assembly: GCA_964653595.1. Taxonomy (GTDB): domain Bacteria; phylum Bacteroidota; class Bacteroidia; order Bacteroidales; family WCHB1-69; genus JBAXTE01. The sequence goes on along the minus strand of CAZZHH010000014.1, from coordinate 33,040 downwards.
GAGAATATCATCCTCCCACAAAATTTACCATTTACCTATTATGTAGCTCAACCATGGGATGTGGTGATTAACGAAATTATGGCTGATCCAGATCCAGAAGTAGGTCTTCCAAATGCAGAGTATATTGAGCTAAAAAACAATACATCTTTACCCATAAATTTGAACGGATGGTTGTTAAAAGTCGGTACATCTACCAAAACACTACCAAATTACACCCTATTACCAGATAGTTTTGTGATAGTTACATCTTCAGGCTCCGCACCAAATTTTGACACCACAATTCCTATCATTTCTGTATCGAGCTTATCTATTTCTAATTCTGGTCAAGAAATTATTCTCTATACACCTACTAACCTTCTCATGCATTATGTAAACTTTTCGGACAGCTGGTATAAAGATAATTTTAAGAAAAATGGAGGTTGGTCACTCGAACAAATAGACCCGTTAAATTTCTGTGGGGAATCTTCCAATTGGATCGCTTCGAGCAGTCTTTTGGGAGGCACTCCAGGTAGAAGAAACTCTCAATTAAGCACAAACAGAGATTTAATATCACCTTATCTTGTAAAAGCTGTAGCTCAAAACAACCGATCTGTCATGCTCTACTTTTCGGAAAGCATGAAAGAGAGTTTGATTGCAAATACAAATAGATATGTTGCCTCTCAAAATTTAGGTGTACCAATTAGTGCTGAGGCTACGAGCCCAATGTTTAAATCTGTTTTGTTAACATTTGCAGACACCTTAGAAGTTGGCAGAGTATACATCCTCAGTATTACAGATACTATTACCGATTGTTCGGGCAATATTTTGCCTATAAACAATTCGGTACCATTTGCAATCGCATTTCCTCCTAGCTTTGGAGATGTTGTAATCAACGAAATTTTGTCGAATCCTCGTGAAGGGAGCGTCGATTTCGTTGAGCTTTACAATAGATCAGAAAAAATTATTGATTTAAAACAACTGCTATTGGGAAATATTGAATATGGCTCGCCTGTATACAAAACTATCACTCCCGAGGGTTATTTACTTTTTCCGAAGGAATATGCAGTGTTGTCGAGCAATACAGAAGCTGTAAAAAGAGAGTATCCTACTATCACCGTCACAAACTTCATTCAGCTCTCATCCATGCCAACCTACAATAATGATGAAGGAATTGTTTTGTTAGGAGATTTAAACTCCATTGAAATAGACCGAGTAAACTACGATGCAAATATGCACTATGGAATGCTAAAGTCAACGGATGGTGTATCGTTGGAAAGAGTATCCCCATTAAGACCTTCCACCGATCGTTCAAATTGGCATTCAGCAGCTTCTACGGTTAACTATGCTACTCCAGGCTACAAAAACTCTCAATGGGCAGATATTTTTGCAGAAGACAATTCCATCGTAATATACCCAGAAGTTTTTACTCCGAACTTGGATGGCATAGATGACATAGCAACAATCACCTATCGATTTAACGAGCTAGGTTATCGAATATCGATATGGGTATACAATGCGGCAGGTTTTAAAGTAAAACAACTCGTTAACAATGATATTTCCTCAGTAGAAGGCTCTTATAGCTGGGATGGCACAATGGAAGACAACTCAACAGCTACCTCTGGAATATATCTTTTCGTAATCGAAGTGTGGAAATTAGATGGTACCGTAAAAAAATATAAAAAACCAGTAACTATTAGCGCCAGGTTCTAGTATTTTTGTGTCTTAAAAATGTTGTTTAAAAACTAAAAATCTCCGTGAATGGGTCACACAATCAACAGAATGTTTGTTTTGTCCATTGGATAGAATACAAAAATAACAATCAAAAGCAAAGGAGCTAAAAATAATATATATGAAAAAAACAGCAACAACAATCCTTGCAATAGTATTGCTAAGTAGTACTTTAGCTCAAAATCAAGTAGAAGATTTAACCAAAGCCCAATTAGAGTCGTATTATTCAAATCCAATCAGTCGATTAAACACCTCTGATTCGGCTTTTCTAGCTCAAATTAATGAGTTACCAGTACCTGCTGCTTATAAAAATGGATCTAAAATTTTACCCACAATAGTAGATCATTCAGGGTCCACATACCTTCAGCCAATATTCTATCAAGTAGCTTTAGAGTGCGGGCAGGCAGCGGGGATTGCTTACACTTTTACCTATGAGATAAATCGATTGCGCAACCTACCATCAGATGTTATTGGCAATCAATATCCTACACACTTTGCATGGAATTTTAAAAATGGAGGTTCTGGAAGTGGTGTCAATTGCCTTGAAACATGGGATGTGCTGAGAATGGCAGGTTCTCCCAACAAAACAGATTGGGGTGGAACAAATAGTTTTGGCGGTTCTAGAAGGTGGTTTAGTGGGTATAACAACTACTATAATGCAATGAAAAACAGGGTTTACGAAACCTATGCGATATCGGTAAACACACCCGAAGGGCTAAGAACTCTAAAATATTGGCTTCATGATCATTTAGATGGATCAACAGAAGGTGGAATTGCAACTTTCTACTCTACCTATGTTGGCAATGGCTCTACCTTTATTACTTTGCCTGCAGGAACACCAGAAGGTGGCAAAAAAGTAATTACCCAGTTTAGTTCATATGTAAACCACTGTCAAACCATAGTTGGCTATAATGATTCCATCCGATACGATTACAACGGGGATGGAATGTATACTAATAACGTTGACATCAATAATGACGGCACCATAGATATGCGGGACTGGGAAATTGGGGGTGTAAAATTTACGAACTCGTTTGGAACAGACTTTGGAAATAATGGCTTCTGTTATATGATGTATAAAGTACTTGCCGAAAGTTTAAACAATGGTGGAATTTGGAATAATCAGGTATATGTAATAGAGGTAAAAGAAAATTACAACCCTTTGGCTACTTACAAAATATCGCTATCTCATACAGCAAGAGGAAGATTGAAGGTAATGGCTGGCATTGCAGCAAATACATCTGCGGTTGCTCCTGAAAAATCGATGGAATTTTCGGTCTTCAACTATCAAGGTGGAGATTATTACATGTTAGGAGACACAACACCGACAGCTGAAAACATTGAATTTGGATTAGATATAACCCCATTACTCAACTATATAGAACCAGGTACTCCAACTAAGTTTTTTCTACAGGTAATTGAAAACGACGCTTCCAATGCATTTTCTGGACAAATTCAGTCCTTTTCTGTTGTCGACTATACATCAGGAAATGCGGTTGAAACAGCAAGTACAGAAAGTAATGTATCTATAGTAAATAATAACATTACCACAATGGGAGTTGTAACTTCTATACAACATCAAAAACCCACTATATCGAATGTAACCTTGCCAATTGCAGAGGCATTTGAACCCTATTCTGCCCAGCTATCAGCTACTGGGGGGACAGCTCCATATCATTGGCGTTTTAAAATGGGGTACGATATCTCAGAACAAACTGGTTCATATCCATCCATTACACAACAATCCGTAACCATGTCGGCAACGAGAGATGGATATTCAATTAAAAATTTACCATTTGAATTTCCTTTTTACGGTAAAAAATACAACCAAATTGTAATCTATACCGGAGGATATTTAGAATTCAGAAACAACCTATACAAATGGCCATTTTTGGTAAGTGAAGATTTGCTCTTTAGAAGCCATGAACTGATAGCTCCATTTAAAGCAGATTTAGTGATGAATAGCGGCGATGGAATTTGGTTTGAGAGTATGCCAAACTATGTAAGTATAAGATGGAAAATGTCGGTATATGGACAAGCATCCACACAGGTAAACGTTTCAGCTAGATTATATCCAAATGGAAATATCGAATTTTATTATGGAAACATCAATGTGGGCAGTCCCACAAACTGGAGAGCTGGTGTAAGTAAGGGAAATGCAAAAGATGTAAGTATACCTCCTATTTCGAGTTCCTTTGCAACCAACACCACCGAACGAAAAGTAATTTTTGATCCATATGATGCGCCCGATATGCTAACGCTGTCAGATAATGGATTATTAACTGGTACACCTACTGAATATTTCAACAATGTCCCCATCCGAATTGAGGTAATCGACAACAATGAATTGGTTAATGAAAAAATACTACCTTTTTCCACCTCTTTTAGTAACCGTATAGTAGTTCTATCACATGCAGAGCATGCTGGTGGCGATAATATTGTAAACAACGGGGAACTTGTTGCAGTAGATTTAGTAATAAAAAATGTAGATACAGTAGCTGTAACGAATGCACAAATAGTTGCCAGCACCAGCGACCCATACGTTACATTTACCGATGACACCGAATATTTTGGTTATATTGGAGCAGGAAACACATACACCCTGTCTTCTGCAATAAAATTTCAGGTGAGTGCCAATATTCCCAATGAGCATCCCATCCATATTCACATTCAAACCCAGTGCGATGGGATGCCTTCTTCCACCAACATTGTAATTATTGCCTATTCCTCAAACGCAGATTTCGTAAGTGCCCAAGTTTTTGATGGCAACGACAACACTCTCAATAGCAATGAAACAGACACCATCGCTGTAACCATAGCCAACACTGGAGGTTCAGCAATATCTTATCTTAATGCAGCCTTATTTACGTACGAGCCAAATATCACATTTATAAAAAACCTAGATTCGGTGACTACCCTTCCTCCGTTTTCTAATCATACATTTAAATACGTTGTTTCATTAAACAGTTCCTTTGAAAATGGGCGCATGAATGACTTTCTGTTGCATCTTGTTTCCGAAAACTTCAGTAAAACACTCTCCTTTTCGCTATTTTCGGGAGGGAATATCGAAGATTTTGAATCGGGTACTTTTACACAATTTCCATGGACCCACTCCGATACCTCTTGGACGCTCCGTTCGGATTCTGTTTTTGAAGGTTCCTATGGTGCTCGATCGGGGATGATTACCCATAATCAAACTTCTACTTTAAAGTTGACAAACGAGGTGCTAATACCAGGGACTATTTCGTTTTACAAAAAAGTCTCCTGTGAAAACGACAACAACAATAATTGGGATTATCTCTCCTTTTCAATAGATGGTGTAGAAAAAGAACGATGGGATGGAATTGTAGATTGGAGTGTAAGCTCTTACCCAGTTACAGCGGGAACTCACACTTTTGCGTGGACATATCGCAAAGATGTTTCCGTTAACACTGGCTTTGACGCTGCTTGGGTAGACTATATTCAATTTCCGTTGTTTGGTTCCTCAAATCCAAATTGTTTGATATTCCCAGACAGTGTTGTAAAAACACTTTATCCAGCTGATTCTGAAAACTTTAATATCTACATGATGAATTCAGCAACAGGAGTTGCAACGTATCAACTAGAAATCCGTGATAACGATGGATATAATGTGCCATGGCTTCAACCACTTTACCTCTCTGGTTCGCTTAACAGCCACGAAATAGACTCCATACCTATCGGAATTTCGGCAAACAACATGCCTGCTGGAGACTATTATGCCAATATTACAGTATCGTATAGTAATGGAACTCAATTTATAATACCAGTTCATCTAACAGTACTCCTTGATATTGGAGTTTCAAACGATCAAAAAGAAAACGCCATTACCATTTATCCAAATCCAGCAAAAGAGCGTGTAGTGTTCGAAGTACCTTCAGAATTGGCGAAAAATGCAACCATTTCGATTTATTCGTTTACCGGTCAATTGATTGAAAAAATTAACAGCTCAATCATAGTGAATGAAAACAATAAGTATATTTGGCAACCAAAAGGTTTCTCTGCAGGGATATATTTATATGAATTAAACACTGGTTCTGTTTCTATACGAGGAAAGATCACGCTAATACCATAATCGCTAATGAAGAACCTATTCTTTTTCGGGTTCCTTTTCGGAGTAATCCAACTCTTCGTACAACAAGGTAATGTGTTTTCACAAAAAGCAATTGTAATATCTCCTTCTGATTCAATTAGATGGGCAAATACACCACAACTTAAATTTGAAAAAAAAAATGCCACAAAGACTCTATTGCCAGAGCGGGTAGATAATTCTACAAATAAATACTTCCCAAAAATTTTAAATCAAATAATCGCCAATTGTGGGCAATGTTCGGGTGTCTTTTATACATACACTTATGAATTGAACCGGATTTTAAACAAAGAGTCTAAAAATCCGCAAAATATTTTCTCTCCCTTCTTCAATGTATATGCTACCGCCCAGAGAGAGGCTGAACACACCTTGAAAACTTGGGAGAACATGAAATCAATCGGATGTTTATCCGATAATATACTCGGAGATGAAGAGGTATTTGATGAAAGGAAAATTATCATGAAAAATTTGAATGGTTACCATTGGTATTATGAAGCCATGCAAAACAAAGTGGATGATTATGCTTCCATATCTCTTAATACGGAAGAGGGAATTCTATCTATGAAACATTGGTTGCACAACCATTTAAGCGGAGATTCCGTGGGAGGAATAGGTATTATTTATCTGGGAATACCTTCGCCAACATACAGTCAAATAATTACAGGTGTCGATTCTGGGAAAATTCTTCTTTCAGAAATGACCACATATGTAAATCACAGCATGACCATTGTTGGATATGACGATCGGATAGAATACGATTTCAATGGGGATGGGCAGATTACCACCGATATAGATATCAACGGTGACGAGATTGTGGATATCCGGGATTGGGAAAAAGGTGCTGCAATTGTGGCAAATTCATATGGAACAGATTGGGCAAACAATGGATTTGTTTATATCATGTATCGGACTTTGGCAATGCAATCCCAACAAAAAGGGATTTGGAACAGCAGCATGTATGTAGTAAAACCTAAACTTCAAACAAAACCAAAAGTCACTTTTCGTTTCAGTGTAGCACATCCCAATAAAAACGTACTTAAAGCATACGCCGGTGTGAGCTCAAATTGCAACAGTACCACTCCTGAATTTTTCATGGAGATTCCATTTTTTACTTATATCTCTAATTCATCCGATACGATGACGCCGATCTTTCCCATTGAATATGGATTTGATGTTACCCCTTTGCTAAATCATATTCAATCGGGACAAAAAGCACGATTTTTCTTTCAAATATATGAAATAGACGGGCAAAACAAGTATCACGGGTATCTTCAAAATTTTTCTGTAATTGATTACACGCACGGATCTAAAGAAATATGTGCCAATACAAATCCATTAGCCATTGTAAATAATAACCTTACCACACTATACGTAGATATTGTCCCGGAGTTTTCAAAACCTACATTAAACCCAAGCAAATTGCCTAAGGTGGTGGAGGGATTACCCTATCAAGCAGAGATTAGCGCGCAAAATGGAACACCACCCTATCGTTTCAGACAAACCGACGGATATCAGACATCATCTTGCTTACATATTCCAACTGATGATAACGGATTTACTCAATTGAACTTTCCAATAGGGAGCAAGGCAAGTGTTAAAATCGGCACTCTATTCCCAATTCAAGTGTACGATTCAATACATGCAGAAGATATTTTCATCAGTCCTCATGGTTATATCCAACTCCACAATTATGAATATTTTTGGCCATTTAACAATATGGATTATACGCAACTCAAAGGACACACCACCATTGCTCCGTTGATGAGCAATTTTGTCTTTGACAAACCCGGTTTTGGCGTTTGGTATAAATCAACCCCCGACTCCCTTTGTGTAAATTGGCGGTGCCGTTTCGAAAGCGATACAGCCTCAGTACTCGATTTTTCGGCAAATATCTATAAAAATGGGGACATAAAATTTGCCTACGACACTATCAAATATGTCACCTTTAACGCATGGGGAAGGGGAATAAGTAAAGGAAACGGAGTAGATGTTACAAAATTTGGCACCGATAACATCATTGAAGCAAACAAGGATTACTGGTTCAAGAAAATCGCTACAGATACTTCAGTAAATATAAACAGCAACGGAACTGTCACACTTTTTCCAGATGCAAATTTCACAAACAAGATTATCAATGTTACCGTACTGGATAACAATGACTTGGAAGGCACAGGATCTATTAAGCTGAGTTCCATCGAAGGATCAGACCTAAAACTGACGAGCTACTTGTTAAATAACGACAACCACCAGTGGTTCGCTCATAAGGACACCATCCGTGTTTCTATTACCATCAAAAATACTGGGAATACGATAAAACGCCATGTACAATTATCCTTGAATTCAACTGCTCATTATTTGGATAAGATTAAAACGTCCATCATTATTCCTGAAATAGCAGCAAACAGTGAAATCACCATTCCGAGTGCTTTTGTGATAAAATCAAATCCATTACTTGAAAGTGAATTGATCGATCAGGTTAACATCACTACAGCAGAAAACGAGTCGATTGGAGTCCTAAAAATCAAGCTTACACCTCAATTTCGTCTTCAGATAGGTGAATTTATGGTTGATTCTTTGAATGTAAATATAATTAATCCCCATAGTTTACATACTATTTATATTCCCATCACTAACAAAAATAGATATTCAGTTTATCACATTCGAAGTTTGCTCAATTCTAGTTCATCTGAAGCGATTTTGCAGAATGAATCGTTTGTTTTAGATTCTTTGGCGGGATTTTCCTCTGGCAACCTTAAGTTTTTTCTAAATACTTATAATTTTGATGCTCCGAATTTAGTTGTCAATTTCAAAGGGGAGGTTTCTTGTGATAGTGCTGATTATCTCTATTTTATTAAATCATATGGGTATAATTGCAATCAAATGGAAAATTATGAAAATATCCAGCACCCTTTTATTATAAACTCTGTATCTTCTGACTCAATACAAACTCAAATTTTTAATGATGGGTTTAACAGCGATAAGTCATGGTTGATAAGTCGACCAGCTGGGACAACCACTATTTATAAATTTTCAAGATCATTTACCGTTTTTTCAAATGTAAATTCATATATCGAATTTGATTATTTTTCAAAAGTGAAATCCCTTATTTCACAAGTTAGGTTAAAGGTGGTAATAGATGAAATAGATCAAAATATTTTAAATAACACAGAATGGGGTCATGTTAGAATCCCTATATCAGAGGGAAGACACTCAATTCGCTTGTCATTCTCAAATCTAATAGGCACTGATTCGATTTTTATAGACAATCTATCAATCCCAAATCCTAATGATTTCTCACAAAATATTTACAGTATCTCTCCATCTGAAGTTAGACTTAAATGTAGACCTGATACTATTGTTGAGTTCACGCTCGAGCCGACTGGATTTGGCACTCCTATCACTACCTTGGATTACCAAATTGTACCTTCTGCTTATCAGAAATGTGATTGGCTGAGTAGGAACGGAGTAGTAGTTTTGGCTGAAAACCAAATCCAACCGCTTACGTATAATGCCAATACATCAGGTCTTGCAGCTGGAAATTACACTTCGTATATTCGGTTTTACGACCAGCATTTTTACACTCCAATTAAAGTTTCCCTTGAAGTGGTAGACGGATATCAACCACCTTCGGATGGTTCAATTCTGGTTTATCCAAATCCAGCTTCGGATAAGATAACCTTCGATTTCATTAGTACCGATGAGGCCTCTGCCGAACTCACAATCTATGACTTGATGGGTAGGAAAGCTTTTTATCATAAACAAGCAATCAATTTTGGGACGGATTTGAAATTTGTTACTTATGATATATCTATTATTAGTATCGCCAACTCAACTAAAGGATTTTATATCTATCGCCTTAAAGTTGGAAAAGATACTTATCAAGGTAAAATAACGATTACTCAATAGAATATTTAAATCAAACATTGAAATAATTGCTTTAGTGGGTAAATTTGCCTGCTACTCCATTGAACAGATTCAATTTTAGTGTGCTGGGATTGCTTTAATATAGGCTCTAACTATATAAAAAACAAGATGATAAATTCAAATATTTTACTTTTCAACCCTCATAAATTGAATTAAAAAGCAAAATTTGACAACTATAATATTCTATCACATTCCCTAGATTACTATCGGATTATCGTGCAATCCAGAGCGAAGGATTTTGAATTAATTTGTTATGCCAAAGTTCAAAGTGCAGTTCGGTTTTAGACTCTTCTTGGTCAGTTCGGATTATGCCCAATTCTTGTTTTGTGTTCACTTTTTGGCCTTTTTTTACAAACACCGAACTTAGGTTTGAATATACAGTAAGATAGTCGCCATGCCTCACAATTACTGCTTTAGCTTCGTTTGGCAGACTAATTACACCAGATACCACTCCATTAAAAATCGTTCTCGCTTTTGATCCTACACTAGTAACAAAATCCACCCCATTGTTGTTAATCACTACGCCGGCCAAAACGGGATGAGGGTGTGTTCCAAAACGGCCACTAACCACTCCTTTTTCTAGAGGCAATGGCAATCGACCTTTGTTATCCGAAAAGCTATTCGACAGTTGAGCTTCTTCAGTAGTCATGGCAATTTCGGTCATATTTGGTGTTTTTTCATTTACCTTCTCAACTGGTTTCTTATTTGGGGTTGATACTTTTTTGTTTTGTTTTTTAACATTTTTACTTGCAGTAGTTACTGCCTTTTTGTTCTCACTAGCTTTTCGGATCTCTTCATTAATAACACTTTGAATAGATGCTTGTAATTTTCTATTTGCTTGTTCCTTTTCTTTCAAAGTTTTTCGAAGCTCGGTTTCTCTCTTTTTTAACTCCGCAAGGGTTTTATTTTTAACTTGTTGTTCTTTGCTCAATTTATCTCTCTCTTTTTGTTCGGAGTCCATCAAATTCAACTTACTTTCCTTGTTTCCTTTTAGCTCATTTACTTTTCCAGAAATCTGTTGTTGTTTTTCTTGGATAAGTTGAACTTGGCGTTTTCGATACTTAGTATATTGCTGAATGTAAGTCATTCTTCGATATGCTTGATTGAAGCTTTCGGCAGATAACACAAACAATAGCGGTTGAAAAGTCTTGCGATTAACCCATGCATAATAGGCCATTTTAGAATATTCCTGTCTTAACTTTTGAAGTTGAATATTCATCTCTTCAAGGCTGTTTGTGTTTTGAATAATCTCTTGATCAATATTTGAAACTTGGCTATTAATGGTGGTAATTAAGTTTTCTCTCTTTTCAATTTGATTTTTAAGCAACATCACTTGGTTTAGCGACGATTGTTTGTTTTTTTGAGTCTCTTTTAACAATTCATTGGTAAGTTTGATCTCCTCTTCTATTTGCTTTTTTGATTTTTGCAACGCCTCCTTTCTGCCTTGCGAAAAAACGATCACAGGCATAACAAAAAACAACAAACATAACGCAATAACACTTACTCGTTTCATACTTCAGAATAAAACACTTACTTCATTTTCAACTCCCAAATCAACATTCTTTGCAATATCCAAAATTAATCAGAATAAAAACGCAACTCATACAATAATTTATTAGTATTACACACCCCAATGTTTATAACTGAAACATAAGAATACACAGCAAGAACGACTTTTAAAATCACTATTGTCCGATTAAAACGTAATAAAACAAAATCCTTAAAGATTTCTCACTTCGTTCGGAATGACTATCAATATGTTATGGATAACCCCCTCCCGCCATATTATTCACGCTACCCCTTGTCATTCCGACCATAGGGAGGAATCTTATATCTTTTTTATCGGACAACATTATTTTAAAACATAAAATTATCACATATTATCATAAGATTTACTACTTTTGTGGCAACCAAAATTTAGCCCAATGGAGCCTATTAAAAAATTTCTATTTTCTATAGCACTTTTCATCTTCACACAACTATCGGCGCAAGACTCCATATATGTTCGCTCCATGGTCGACTCCCTGAGTTCTTCGAGATTCTATGGACGGGGTTTTGTAAACAATGGAGATAAAAATGCAGCCAAATTTATTGAACAAGAGTTTAGAAAAAATGGTGCTAAAGCTTTTAAAAACAATTATCTGCAAGAAGTTTCTTTTCCGATAAATACTTTTCCAAAAAGAATGGAAATAAAACTTGACGACTCCTTATTAATCCCATTTTACGATTATAAGATATCTCCAGCATCTAAGGAGTGTGACGGTGTTTTTAATGTCGTTGAAATACCTTTGAGTCAACTGAAAAGTCTGTATAAATTAAAAAAGTTGATACGGAAGAATGACTTCTATAACAAGTTCATATATGTCGACATAACCACTATTTCGGAAAAGAAGAGAAAAAGCAAGAGGTACAAAACCTCGATGGAAATTGTAAATGCGCTGGCATATCAGGACATTATTCCATGTAGAGGTGTAATCATCGTGAAAGACAAACCCGATGCAATGGGAATGTGGGCAAAAACGCCACTCCTATCCACCGTAATAAAAGTAACTAAAAGCAGTTGCAAGCAAACACCCAAAAAGATTTCAGCTACCGTAGATCAAAAATTCATTTCAAAATACACTTCCAACAACGTAATATCTTATATTGAAGGATTAAATCAACCCGATACCTTTATTGTATTCGGGGGACATTATGACCATATAGGAGTTGTGGGAGAAAGCACCCTGTTTCCGGGAGCAAACGATAATGCAAGTGGAATTGCAACCATGTTAGATCTAAGCCGTTATTACGCTCAATCCAATAATCGGCCATACTACTCTATTGCTTTTATTGCATTTACAGGAGAAGAGGCTGGTCTTTTGGGATCGAAGTTTTTTGTTGAAAACTCGTGGATTCCACTATCCAACATCAAAGCAATGATTAACTTAGACATGGTCGGCACAGGCGAGAAGGGCATTACCATTGTGAATGGAGTTTCAAACCCTTCCATTTATCAACAGTTAGACACTTTAAACAAACAACACAACTACTTGCCAAAAGTAAATAACCGAGGCGAAGCGGCAAATAGCGATCATCACTGGTTTCACAAGGCTGGAGTTCCAGCAATTTTTATTTTTGGCATGGGTCAATCCGGACCATATCATCACCCCGAAGACAACTCCCAGAATTTAGGATTGAAAGGATATATTCCAATGTTTAATTTACTTACCAAATTTGTTAACACGTATCGATAGATGGCAAAATTAATTGTAATTCCCACTCCTATTGGAAACTTAGAAGACATCACCCTTCGGGCTATAAGAATGTTATCGGAAGTGGATTTTATCCTTTGCGAAGATACACGAACTACTGGCAATTTGCTTCGCCATTTAAGCATCAGCAAACCGCTATTGGCATATCATTTAAACAACGAACACAAAGGGCTAGAGCGTTTTATCGAACGCATTGAGAACGCAGAAATAGCAGGATTGACTTCCGATGCAGGAACTCCAGGCATCTCCGATCCAGGTTTTTTAATCATTCGTGAATGTATTAAAAGAGGAATTGAAGTAGAGTGTCTTCCCGGACCAACAGCATTAATTCCTGCCTTGGTGGCTTCAGGGTTACCTTGCGACAAATTTCTTTTCTACGGTTTTTTGCCGCATAAAAAAGGAAGACAAACAGCATTCAAAGAACTTTCGAAATTAGAACATACTGTAGTATTCTACGAATCGCCACACCGGTTGGTGAAAACATTAGAACAAGCAATGGAATTTTTTGGTCCCGACAGAAGGGGTTGTGTGGTAAGAGAAATATCAAAAATATACGAAACCTATCAACGAGAGACGTTGGAAGAACTACTTAAATTTTACCAAACACAAAATGTTAAAGGAGAAATTGTGCTTGTGATAGAAGGCAAATTAGAGAAGGATGATCCAGAAAAAAGAGACAAAAAAAGAATTCGCGCGGAGGATTAATAATTAGATTCTCATTTTTCCACAAGTAACTAGTTGCCAATTATACACTTTTCCGCAATCCACCACTACTCTTTTACCTCCTCCATTTCGATGATTGAATTAGAAACTTTTTTCGCGTTTTTCCTGGGATTCCAAACGTATATTTTAAGTGAATGAGCAGAAGGTTCGTTTGTGAGTAGTGAAAAATGAAAATCGAAAACTTGTTTTTCTTTTTGATTTCTGCCCATCCAGCCAAGTTCTAAATAGATGTATTTTAGAGTATTTCCGGTAGAATCCAAGGTAGTAACCACAAGGATGTTTCCCGATGGTGATTTGTCGGATTGAAAATCAAATTTGGTTCTAACTATAATAGAAGGATATTTTCGTAAAATGATTGTATCCTCGACAAAAGGAAAAAACTCTTGGTTGGTAAATTCATGTATAGATTGGTCTCTAACGGTAATGATTGGAGATGTTTTTGCAAAAATTTTTCGCTTAAAAAGATGAATTCCACTGTTGTTGTTTACATCCAAGAGGGTGTAATCTTTAGCAAAAAGTGGTGCATCTTCTTTAATAGCAAGGACATAGTCTTCCTTTGTGTTTGGGTATGAATCGTGATTTATTTGCATGATAGGATCACCTTGTTTGATGTTATAATAAAGCCAAACTAATTTGAAAAAATGATTACCAGAGACAGTAGGAATTCGATTTGACTTTTTTACATCATTCCAAACAATTTTAAAGACATCTTCTTTAATGTTTTCATTTTTCCAGAGCGAAGAGTAAGAAATATTTATGTTGATCATAAAATGAAACGGGATAATCAACAATAGGAACACACTGTAAATGGCGGGTTTTAATTTAATATTTTGAAAAGAATCAAGGCTAAAGAAGATAAATCCAGTAATAATGGGATATAAATACATTACTGTTCGATCCTCTCCGAAGTGGACTTTAAGAAATTTATTTAAAAAAATGGATGCTGTAACATTGCCAATTAAAAGAATAAAAAACAGAGTTTGAGGAGCTAAAAATACAGTTTTGTTTTTTTCTTTGAATACATAGATAAAATAACCCAGTAAAGCCACAACGAATACGAAGGAACTAAGCATAAAGACAACCGAACTCCATTGTGGGAACAGGAATTGATATAAAGTCTGAAGAGATGTTTCTAAAACCCATTGTTCGATCCTTAGTATAATTTTCCTGTGGCTTGAAAATGTAATGCAAGTTTTGCAAACACACTCATATTGACTAAAAAGAGGATAGAAGAGCCGAAAATGGATAACTTATAGTGAAGATTCATTTTTTTGGTGGATGTGACAAACACAATAAAAGTGTATCCAAAGAGCGTAATGGCGCTCACGAGTATGGTTAAGTTGGCAAAGACGGCAGCAGAAATTGCTACCACAAAGAGAAAAAAGTGTAATTTTTTCTTTGATTTTGAAAACTCGATGACCATCCATAATGCAGCAAGAAAAAAGGCCATTGAAATTCCATATCCACGACCCATTCCAAAAAATTTGAAAAATCCTTGAGTTGCAATGAGTATTATAACCACCCCAATACTTAGGATTTGATTCTTAATATAAAGGGATAAATGGTAAAGCGCCCATAGAAAGAGGAAAAACGAGAGCACATTTGGCAATCGTAAAGCCCAAGGTTCCTGACCAAACAGTCGATAGGAGCCAATTTCTAAAAATGAATTAAACACATGATTATTAGCGTCTTGTAGGGCCAAAGGACAAGGATCTGCTTTTTTTCATCATAGATAGATTTAAAAAGAGAGACACCTTTCAGTGCCTCTATCAAAAATTTAAAATCAATTATAGGTGTACACACTCTCCATAAGCTAGGGCAACGGCTTCCATAAGAGCTTCCGACATCGTCGGGTGAGGATGAATGGAGTCGATGATTTCCCTTCCGGTAGTTTCTAGGTTTCTTGCAACTACTACTTCGGCTATCATTTCCGTAACATTATCTCCAATCATGTGACATCCAAGCCACTCGCCATATTTGGCATCAAATATCACTTTAATAAAACCATCTTTGTTGCCACCCGCAGCAGCTTTTCCGGAAGCAGTGTACGGAAACTTTCCAATCAATACCTCATAACCTGCCTCGCGCGCTTGTTTTTCTGTCATTCCAACAGAAGCTATTTCAGGAGAAGTATAGGTACACCCAGGAATATTCCGATAGTTTAATAAAGCTGGATGGTGACCTGCAAGAGACTCTACACAAACAAGAGCTTCGTGAGATGCAACATGCGCTAAAGCAGGACCTTTAACGATATCGCCAATGCCATATATCCCTTCGATATTTGTTCGATAATAGTCGTCAACAATCACTTTTCCATTTTCAAAAACAACGCCCGTCTCTTCTAATCCAATGTTTTCAAGATTTGTGGTTACCCCAACAGCGGAAAGAACGATTTCGGCATCTACGATTTCGATTCCTTTTTTGGTCTGAATGGAGACTTTGCATAAATCTCCCGAGGTATCAACCGATTCAACATTAGCTCCGGTAATAACTTTCATACCTTGTTTTTTGAAAGAACGTTCCAATTGTTTTGAAACATCTTCATCCTCGTTAGGAACAAGAGATGGGAAATACTCAACCAGGGTAACCTTCGTTCCAATGGAGTTGTAGAAATAGGCAAATTCAGAACCTATCGCACCAGAGCCCACCACAACCATCGATTCAGGCTGTTTTTGGAGAGTAAGGGCTTGGCGGTATCCGATAATTTTTTTACCATCTTGAGGTAAGTTGGGCAATTCACGAGACCTGGCACCAGTAGCAAGAATAATGTGTGAAGCAGAATATTGGGTTGCAACCCCATTCTCATCGGAGACTTCCACAATTTTTCCAGGTTTTATTCTCCCCGTTCCTGCCAAATGGTCAACGTTGTATTTTTTAAAAAGGAACTGAATGCCTTTGCTCATATTATCGGCCACACCTCTACTACGAGCCACCATTGCTTCAATATCAGCGACAGCAGCACCTTCTATTTTTACGCCATAAGATTCGGCATGTTTGATATAATTGAACACTTGTGCACTTTTTAACAAGGCTTTTGTGGGAATACATCCCCAGTTTAAACAAATTCCACCTAATTCGGCACGTTCCACAACACCCACTTTTAATCCAAGTTGAGATGCTCTAATTGCAGCTACATATCCCCCGGGGCCGCTGCCAATAACTATTAAGTCGTATTGCATTTGATTGCTATTTATGGTTGATAAAATTAAAAATATTCCTAAATAATTGCTTTTTTTGTTAATTACGAAGCGAAATTAGAAAGAATTCTCAAACAAATTAAAAAAAAGCTAATTTTGCAACATAAAATCAGTAAATAAGTTCAAAAAGAGAGGGAAAAGTTATGAAAATAGATCCAGCAAGCAAAATTCAGGATTTAAAACAATTTGGGGAATTTGGAGGCGTTAATCCATCCATTACCGATTCGGCAACCTATACATTTATGGAAGCGAATACCATGTTAGATACATTTCATGGCGAAACAGAGGGATGTTTTCTGTATTCACGCCATTGGAATCCAAGTAATAAATATTTAGCAGATGCACTTGCTGCAATGGAAGGCACTGAATCTGCGTGGGTTACTGCATCTGGAATGGCTGCAATTACTTGTACTATTTTGCAAATTTGCCATGCTGGCGACCACATTGTGTCGAGCGAGACAATCTATGGTGGTACGTTTGCATTTATGAAAAACTGGTTGCCAAAAAACTACATAGAAGTTACTTTTGTAAATACTTCTGATTTGAACGCCGTTAAAGCAGCAATGCGTCCCAATACAAAAATGGTGTATGCAGAAACGATGTCTAATCCACTTCTTCGAATTGCCAACTTGCCAGAGTTAGCAAAAATTGCCCATGGAGGGAATGCTCAATTAGTGGTTGACAATACCTTTACCCCCATGATTGTAAATCCGATCAAACATGGTGCAGACATTGTGGTGTATAGTCTAACAAAATTTATCAACGGTAAAAACGATTGTGTAGCAGGAGCAATTTGCGCTTCCGCAGAATTTGTAAATGCCCTTTCAAATGTAAACGATGGTACAGCAATGTTGTTAGGACCAACTTTAGATCCATTACGCTCTTCTAACATTTTAAAAAATCTTCACACTCTTCACATTCGCATGAAACAACACAGCCATAATGCAATGTATTTGGCAAAACGATTTAAAGAGATAAACTTAAAAGCTAATTATCCAGGAATGGAAGAGCATGTAGATTATCAAATATTCAAATCGATAATGGAACCTGAGTTTGGTTTTGGAGGTATGATTTCTATTGACATGGAAACAGCAGATGCAGCAAGCGAACTAATGGAACGTATGCAAGATAGAGGAGTTGGATATTTAGCCGTTAGCTTAGGCTATTTCAAAACCTTATTTAGCAACTCCGGCAAATCTACTTCTTCGGAAGTACCCGAAGAGACGCAACGCAAAATGGGAATGTCGGAAGGCTTGGTGCGTTTTTCAGTTGGTCTTGACAATGATATTGAGAGAACATTTGAATTAATCAAGAGCTGTTTAAAAGAGATGAATCGATAAACAATCTTTTTTGATATTAAATTTTGGAAAGAGCACTTACCGTTAAGTGCTCTTTCTTTTTATTCCAACGAAAACGTAGAGTTTTTATAAAATAAGGGAGTGCTCTTCGAGAAATAAAAATTTTTTTTTAAAAATACCATGATTTAGTGAACACAATTAACACACCTATTTCACTAAAAAGTATTAAATTTGCACTAAAAACAAATAAAATTGCAAAATATCACCTGTATGAAACCAAAATTTAAGACAATTACATACTTATTGTTGGTAGTTGTACTTTTTTTTACTTCCTGTTCGACTCTCAACAGGAGTAGAATGTTGCGCACTGCTTCTGATTTCAAGTTTGATAATTTTGCAGATTCTACCCAAATCAACGAATACCGAATTGCTCCCAACGACGAAATATCCTTTAAAATTTTTACTCATAATGGAGAAAAAATGGTGGAACTGATGTCAACTTCTGGTGGGGCTGGTCAACAAACCGGAAATGCAGGTCTAACCTATCAAGTAGAATACGATGGACAGGTAAAATTACCCATAATCCAACGAGTAAAAATCAGTGGAATGACCATTCGAGATGCTGAATTATTTCTGGAACAACAATATACAGCGTATTTAAACAAGCCATTTGTTCAATTAAAAGTCACTAACAATAGAGTCATTGTTTTTCCGGGAGGAGAAGGTGGGTCAGCAAAAGTAATTCAACTTGAAAACGCAAATACTACCGTTTTTGAAGCACTTGCAATGGCCGGTGGAATTGCCGACGGGAAAGCCAACAACATCAAAATACTTCGAGGAGATTTAAAGAATCCTAAAGTTTTCAAAATAGACCTTTCAACTTTAGAGGGCGTAAAAAGAGCAAATTTGGCTGTTCAAGCAAACGACATCATTTATGTAGAGCCTCGAGAAAAATATGCACAACGTTTTATGTCGGAAATAGCCCCCTATATTTCAATTATCACAACCGGATTGCTCATTTATGGACTATTTAAATAATCAACATGTCGGGTAAAAAAATATCAAAAATAAACGATGAATTTGATTTTCTACTGCTGTTAAAAATCATCAAGCGTTATTGGTATGTAAATGTACTGGTAATTGGCCTCGTAATATTTGGATCATGGCTATATCTTCGGTATACTCCCAATGTATATGAAGCATCGTCGATAATTCAGGTTGAAGACGAAAACACCACTCAGTTTTTTGACCAAGAAAAGTCAGCGCCGATGATGAACAATGATTTAGCAAAAAAAATTGATTTTCTACGTTCATCTGCATTTTTGAATATTGCCTTATCTAAACTACCCTTGCAAGTTGGTTATTTTTATAATGGCACCATCTTAAGCATGGAGTTATACAAGAACTCCCCTTTTACTGCTCAAATATTAAAAATTGACTCCAGCTTTTATAACACCCCTATTGAGGTAAAATTTGAGGATAAAGATCATTTAACACTCAAGTATGAAATACATAAGAAGGAGTATTCCACTTCGAGCACCGCAATACAAGGTGTTTTTTATGTAACTACCAATTCATTTACCACTCGACTTGAGTTGACAAATCCTTCGGCCTTAAAACTGAAAGAGAAATATAGTTTAATCTTTTACAATCCTCAATCGATTGTGCCCCGCTATTTGCCAAAACTTAGCATAAACGTATTAAGTGATGCAGCCAAAACAATAAAAATAACCATCAAAGAGAACAATGCGCATAAAGCTGCAGATATTGTAAACATGTTAGCATCTGAATTTAGAGAATACGATAAACTTAAAAAGCAAGAGGGGGCAAACAATATCATAGAATACATCGATGATCAACTTTCATTTATCGAAGACTCTTTGTACTCTTCCGAAGATAAAATCAACAAATATAAAAAAGAGAACGGGATAGAAACTGTAGAGTTAAAGCCTTTGAGTGCAATTCAGTTAAAGATTGCAGATTTAGATAATAGCATCATTAAGTTAAATTATGAAGAACGTCTGTTGAGTGATATTACCAAGTCGGTATCTGCAGAAAAAAACCTAGACATCTACCAGTTTTTGGCACAGATCATAGGTAGCGATTATCAAGGGTCACTTTCGGTTATCCTTACTCAAATACAGGGCTTGTTGATCCAGAAAGAACAGCTCATGTACGACTATACCTCGAATAGCGGACAGATAAAACAACTAAACTACCAAATAGAGATTCAAAAGAAGATATTATCGGAGGCTATTAGAAACTTTAAAACAAATATCGGGTCGAAAAGATCTCAATATAGATCCGAAATGGCAGCTTTGGTGAATGAAGTTGCTATGAAAGAAGACAACACAAAAACCATAGAACTCAAAAAGCTGAAACGTGTTTCAAGCATCAATGAGACCTTTTATAATCAACTAATTGAAGCAAAAACAAAATATTCCATTTTAAAAGCAGGATACACTTCCCAAAATATTATATTAGAACAATCAAAAAGCAACTTAGATCCTACTTCTCCCAAAAGACTGCAAACCTATCTTTTATCTCTGTTATTTGGATTGTTATTCATATTTGTATTTATAGCCCTAAAATATCTGTTTTACAACGAAATATCTACTATTGCCGATATTTCAAAATATACAGACGTTCCAGTATTAGGGATGGTGCCGTTATATAGCTCCACTTTGCCCTATTCTCAATTGATTGTAGACAAAGAGCCCAAATCACAATTGGCAGAAGGAATGCGTTCGATTAGAACGAACTTACAGTTTATCAACAATAGCGAGGGATCAAAAGTAATCTCTATCACTTCTACTATTTCTAGCGAAGGTAAAACGTTTGTGGGTATTAATCTTGCAGGGATTATTGCATATTCGGGTAAGCGAGTAATCGTACTAGATTTAGATATGCGAAAACCCAAAATCCACAAAGCTTTCTCGGAAGAGGATAATTTAATCCCCAACAAAAAAGGGATAAGTGAAATTTTATCTGGCATTGAAAACTATCGAAACTGCATAAATAAAAGTCGGGTGGATAACATCGATTTTATCACAGCTGGCTCTATTCCTCCAAATCCGAGTGAATTGATATTGTCAGATGCCATGGATGAAATTATTGAAACACTTAAAAAAGAGTATGATTTTGTGATTATCGACAACCCTCCTATCGGATTGGTAACCGATGCGATGAAAAACTTACAGAGAGCCGATTTCCCAATTTATGTCTTTAAATCAAATTATTCAAAACGATTCTTCATCGCCAACTTAGAATTCTTATACACAGATTGTAAAATCAACAAACTTTCTTTGGTTTTAAATGCTTTTGATTTTACCAACTTGTATGGTTCTGGCTATGGTAGCAAAAAGGGCTATGGCAAATATAGTTCATATGGTTATGGCTACGGATATGGATATGGGTACTACGAAGACCTTGAAGCAGACCTAGCAGAAGCAAAAAAATCGAAGAAAAGACTTTTTAATTTTTTTAATAAATAAAATATGATTTTTACTCACACAGAGATTCCAGATGTTATTCATATTCAACCGAAAATATATGGCGACCACCGTGGATATTTTTTTGAATCATACCATCAGAAGTTATTTAAAGAAAATGGAATTGATGTTGAATTTGTACAAGACAATCAATCGTTTTCGCAAAAAAATGTACTACGTGGACTTCATTTTCAAAGACCTCCCTTTGCGCAGGGAAAACTAGTGAGAGTTGTTTCTGGTTCAGTGCTCGATGTTGCAGTAGATATTCGTAGAGGTTCACCTACTTATGGTAAACATATTACGGCAGTTTTATCGGCAGAATTACAAAATATGCTCTGGATTCCAGCGGGTTTTGCACATGGCTTTTTAACGTTAGAAGACCAGACAATCTTTCAATACAAATGCACTAATTATTATCATAAAGAATCTGAAGAGATATTACGCTGGAACGACCCACATTTAGCCATAAATTGGCAAATTGAGCAACCCATTGTTTCGGAAAAAGACGCTATTGGAGTCTTATTTGAGAATTTAAACAACCATTTTATCTATGATGGACCACATTAATTATTCCAACTCTCACTTGTTTTTACTTTTGGTGTTTATCTTATCCATTTTTGTGTCGTGGGGAGTCAACTTATTCTTACTAAGATATGCAGGGCATCTTTTTAAAAAAGAGTTGCCCGAAAACACAATCCGATTCGATACCAATCGCAAACCTGCTATGGGGGGTATTTCATTTTTTGTCTCTTTTCTATTTGGGATAATTGCATATTTGCTATTCTTCAACCAAGAGCTACACGACAAATTTGCCATCTTTGCTATCATCATTGCCGTCTCGATGGGTTTTGTATTGGGATTGTACGACGACCTTAGAAACTCTCCTGTATGGGTAAAGCTCGTTGCTCAACTTCTTACTGCAATCATTTTAATTTTTTCGGGTATATCCATAAAACTTTTTGGTATTCCATGGGTCGACACGTTGATCACAATACTTTGGGTTGTTGGCATCATGAATTCTATAAACATGCTCGACAACATGGACGGAATAACCACCATTGTTTCATCCTTTATCTTGCTTACCATCTTATGTATCAATGTTATTCACAACACTCTTTTTACACCCGAATTTATCATTATTGCATCCATTTATGCTTCCTTACTTGCTTTTATGAGATTCAATATCAGTCCAGCTAAAATATACATGGGCGATGTAGGAAGCCAATTTTTAGGAGTTATATTAGCTATTGTTGGAATTTTATATTTTTGGAATGGAAAAGATTATAACAACGAAATGGTTTTTACGAAACAAATAGCTGTTACCCTAATTGCATTTGTGTTGCCTATCACCGACACGGTTACAGTATTTTATAAAAGAATTAGACGAGGTCAATCTCCATTTGTAGGCGGTCGCGATCACACCACTCACCATTTATCGTATATTGGTTTGAGTGTAAAGCAAATCGATTTAATTTTTGCTCTTATTGGATTAGTTGCGATGACATTGGTGTTAATCATCTTAGAAGGCATAAAAAATTGGCATCTATGGCACTTTTTTGCTTTCATATCCTTTTTTATAATTATATTTATCGTTTTGTTTTACATTGCTAATCTACATAAAAATGAAGATCTTAAAAAATAACCATACCATAAAAGTCATTCAAACGGTATCCTTTTTATTGATAGCCGTTTCGTTGTTGATTTTTTCGTTGAAATACAAAAGTCCAGAAAAGAACAGCGATGAAACCTATCAAAAAGCATTTAATAACAACTATAAGATATTTGCTCCACAAATACCCGAGAATATTACTTTTGCGGGAGAGAATGTACCTGTTGATTTGTATTATGTAAGAGAAGCTATTGATAGAGAATTACTTACAAATGTGTTTTGGCAGTCTAATTTGATGTTATTTATCAAGCGGTCGTATCGATATTTTCCAATAATTGAGCCCATCTTAAAATCCGAAAATGTACCCGACGATTTTAAATACCTAGCACTAATCGAGAGTAGTTTTACCAACATCTCTTCACCGGCAGGGGCGTCTGGATTTTGGCAGTTTATGAAAGCTGCTGGCACTAAACATGGCTTGGAAATATCAGAAGAGGTAGACGAACGGTATAATCTTCAAAAAGCAACGTTTGCGGCGTGTAAATATTTAAAAGCATCTTATGCAAATTTTGGAAGTTGGGCTTCCGCAGCGGCCGCTTATAACATGGGCGACGGAGGTTTAAGGGGTCAGATGAACAAGCAGAAACAGACAAATTACTGGGAGCTAGCATTAAACCAAGAGACCGCTCGATATGTGTCGAGAATTATTGCTGCTAAAATCATTTTGGAACAACCTGTTAAATTTGGAATTCATCTTCGTTTGAAAGACTTGTACCAGCCCATTCTTACTCGCGAAATAACCGTAGACTCTTCTATTTCAAATTTAGTTGATTTTGCTTTAGCTCAAAAAACTACTTACAAAATTCTAAAAGATTTCAACCCATGGTTAAGAGGAAATTCATTGACAAATAAGCTGAAAAAGAGATACACCATTTTACTTCCTCAAGAGGGGTATACGTCGTACAAAAAACAAATTTCTAACATCACAGATGATTTTAACTTGTACAAAGACTCAACCTCGATTGACAACATTCGATAATTTAACCATTCATGCAATCAAACAATATAAAAGTCGAAAATGCTTTATCTTCTGAATATTCCGAAGATGAATTAATCATTATTGGCGCCAGAGAGCACAATTTGAAAAACATCGACTTAGTGATTCCTCGAAATAAACTAGTGGTTATTACTGGTCTTAGCGGCAGTGGAAAATCTTCTTTAGCCTTCGATACCATTTATGCAGAGGGTCAACGACGATTTATGGAAACCTTTTCTGCGTATGCCCGTCAGTTTATCGGCAACATGGAACGACCCGATGTAGATAAAATACTGGGACTCAGTCCGGTAATCTCAATCGAACAAAAGACTACAAATAAAAACCCCCGTTCTACGGTAGGGACAATCACCGAAATCTACGATTTTCTTCGTTTGTTATATGCAAGGGTTGCCGATGCATATTCCTATCATACTGGAGAGATAATGGTAAGATACTCCGAAAAACAAATTATTGATTTGCTTTTTGCGGATTACAACAACAAACAAATTACCATATTAGCACCCTTAGTTAAAGGAAGAAAAGGACATTATAGAGAACTTTTTGAACAAGTACGCAAACAAGGGTATATAAAAGTTAGAGTGGATGGAGAGATAAAAGAGATTACGCTACGTATGCAACTCGACAGATATAAAGTCCACGATATTGAAGTAGTTGTTGATAAGATTTTGGTAGATGAAGCATCTAGAAATAGGATAGCTTCTTCCCTTCAAACGGCAATGAAAATTAGCAAAGGGTTGATGATGGTTTTACATGAAGATGCTCATGAAATAAGGAATTTCAGTAAATTTTTAATGTGTCCTACTACTGGAATTTCATATCCAGAGCCGGAACCAAATGCATTTTCGTTTAATTCTCCCTACGGAGCCTGTAGCGAGTGCAATGGCTTAGGATCGGTAACCAATATTGCGATCGAAAAAATCATTCCTAACCCTAAAAATAGCATTAAAGCCGGCGGATTAGCACCTTTAGGACCTTACAAAAACAACTGGATTTTTAAACAACTAGAGGCAATTTGTGCAAAGTATCACTCCGATTTATCTACCCCCATAGAAGATTTACCAGATGAAGTAACAAAAACTATTCTTTATGGTAGCGATGAAGTGTTTAAAATTAAAAATGAAGTTGCCGGCACCTCTTATTCTGCACCTTTTCAGGGGATTATCAACTTTATCGAATCACAAGATGCTGATAACTCATCTAGTAGTATAAAAAAATGGATCGATGGATTTATGGTGCATCAAGTTTGCCCTGCTTGTAACGGGATGAGACTAAAAAAGGAGAGTTTGCACTTTAAAATAAATGGAAAAAACATTTCAGAGGTTGCCAATTTGGACATTCACGAATTAAACACATGGATTAGCTCAACAGAAACAACCCTCAGCGAACGCAATAAAACAATCGGATGGGAAATCATTCGAGAAATTAAAACAAGGCTAAGTTTTTTATTGAATGTAGGCATCGACTATTTATCCCTCAACCGACCGTCGCATTCTCTTTCTGGAGGCGAATCTCAACGTATTCGTTTAGCTACCCAAATTGGATCAAAGCTTGTAAATGTGCTCTATATTTTAGACGAGCCAAGCATCGGATTACATCAACGCGACAACCATCGGTTGATAGATTCATTGAAAGAACTTCGCGACTCTGGTAATTCGGTTATCGTAGTGGAACATGATAAAGACATGATTTTAGCAGCCGACTATGTGGTAGACATGGGACCAGGTGCTGGAATAAACGGAGGTGAAATTGTGGCTCAAGGCAATC
This sequence comes from uncultured Lentimicrobiaceae bacterium, assembly GCA_964653595.1. Lineage (GTDB taxonomy): Bacteria > Bacteroidota > Bacteroidia > Bacteroidales > WCHB1-69 > JBAXTE01. The sequence continues at coordinate 6,908 of CAZZHH010000014.1, read as the reverse complement.
CAGAATCCATTTTATCTAGCAAATCGATCACTTGTGATTATTTAAATGGGAGTCGTAAAATTGAAGTCCCTACTAAAAGAAGGCCTGCAACTGAGAATTTCCTTTCATTAAATGGTGCTAAGGGTAACAATTTGAAAAATGTAAACATCTCTTTTCCTTTAGGAAATTTTATTTGCATTACTGGAGTATCGGGGAGTGGAAAATCTTCTCTTATAAACAATACCCTCTATCCAATTTTAAAATCCCACTATTATCGTTCGGATGCCCATGCTTTGCCTTACGAATCGATAGAAGGATTGGCGCTTATCGATAAGGTAATAGAAATTGACCAAGCCCCTATCGGTCGAACACCTCGTTCTAATCCCGCGACTTATGTTGGAGTATTTGACGATATTAGAAAACTATTTGCATCTTTGCCAGAATCGAAAGTCAGAGGATATTTGCCCGGCAGATTCTCCTTTAATGTCTCTGGAGGGAGGTGTGAAGCTTGTAAAGGAGCTGGATTGAAAACCATAGAGATGAACTTTCTACCAGATGTGTATGTAGAATGTGATGAGTGTAATGGAAAAAGATACAACAGAGAGACTCTTGAAATTAGGTATCGCGGAAAATCCATCAACGATGTACTAAACATGAATATTGAACAAGCACTAGATTTCTTCGAAAACATTCCATCTATCACCCAAAAAATCAAAACGATTAAAGAGGTAGGACTAGGTTATATAACGCTTGGTCAACAGTCGACTACTCTTTCCGGAGGCGAGGCCCAAAGAGTAAAATTAGCTACTGAACTATCCAAAAAAGACACAGGTAAAACCTTTTATATTTTAGATGAACCAACTACTGGTTTGCATTTTGAAGACGTTAGAATATTGATGGATGTATTGAACAAACTTGTAGACAAGGGAAACACAGTGGTTGTGATTGAACATAATTTAGATGTCATTAAAGTAGCTGACTGGGTAATTGATATTGGTCCTGAAGGGGGATCGGGTGGCGGAATGATTGTAGATCAAGGGACACCCGAAAATATTGTAAAAAATAATCTAGGATATACCGCACAATACCTTAAAGAATATCTATAATTGAAAAAGTATGAGAATTACCATTCCATTTAAATTAGTATCTCTAGACGACGATGGATATCACTGCATTGTAAAAGGTACTATGAACGGTAGACCTTTGCTTCTGGTGGTTGATACAGGTGCTTCTAGAAGTTGCTTTGATATAGATTTAATTAAAGAAATTAACCAAGAAAAAGATATTATAAAAAATGAATCTATGACTAGTGGCATAGGTTCTAATAAAGTAGATAGCGTAGTTTCCAAAATTGAAATATTGGAAATTGAAGGACTTCAAATTACAAATTATCAAGCTGTTGGCATAAACATGGAACACATTCATCATGCATATTCTATGGCTTCTTTGCCAAAAATTGAAGGAATTCTAGGAGCAGATATTCTTACAAAACACAATGCAATCATCGATTTTAGGAAAAACATCATTACCATCAATAGTAAATCCTCAAGAAATAATCGACTATCTAAACAGTAACGTAAGGTCTACTTTATAGTCATGGATCCGCTCCTCTGGTGGAGAAGCATCTGTACTTACAAGGCTGAGTGAGAGCATAGGCCTAACAGTAGCGATTTTGGCATAAAAACCGCTTTGCTTCGCAGCAATTTTTTCGCCAAAATCGGGTTGATTGTTAGCCTATTAACCCCACGCTCCGCGTGGGGTTAATAGGCTTCGACGCCTTCGGCGCCGTGCTACGCAACCATAATGGGACTGTTCGGCGCCTTCGGCGCAGTGCCTGGCATCTTATCCAGACTTTTCGACGCCTTCGGGGCCGTGGTTTCGCATCAGAACCGTCTCTGTAGACTCGCATGTTTTACTGCCCGGTTCGACGCCTTCGGCGCCGCTGTTTCGCAACTTGATCCGAACTATTCGGCATCTTCGACGCCGTGAAATTGCAAGTTTAGCCACCATGTTCGACCCCTTCGGGGCCGTGAAATTGCAAGTTTGACCACCCTATTCGGCGCCTTCGGCGCCGTGGCAAACAAAGAAAATCGAACCTGAAGCATTTTCGTTTATAGAGACGAAATATAAAGAGTTGAAAGCATAGATTGATGATTCAAATTTAAATATATTTTAACATTCAAGGGTATCTATTTAAGTCTTTATTGCAATTTACAAAGCATATTATTCTTCAAATTTTACGACATTATACTCATTAACAGGGCTATATAAAAAACAAACTTTTACAAAGAATAATTGACACTTTGGTAGTATTTGTCAATAATTAAATATCAACATGATTTTCACCAAAAATTATTTATAAACTAAATTTAAGAAAGTTAAAAAGTGAAATTAAATTATTCTATATTTGTAGCCGAGAAATAAATAACTACCTACAAACACAAAAAAACAAAAGCCTATGAAAAGAGAAAATTTAGATTCAAAAAACAACGTGTGCGTACACACACACACACACCGCTTAGGCGATGGTGGTTGGCAACTTTTCTAATTGTGATGATGATGCCGATGATTGGGAAAGGGCAAAGTACGTGTTTAACTGCAGTAACCCACCTGCCAAATGTTAATCAAATGACAATTTCGCCAACAACAAGCGAGTATTGGCTTACTTATGTTGGCGATACATCTTCAAATTACATTGCATCGGTTCAAGTAATAGATACTTTAAACCCCAGGCCACGTATTCAAATGATTTCTCTTTACAGTGGTAATTGCTCTCAATTAACCCTTGTAAAACAAGATTCTTCAAATTTAATGGTCAACAATATTGTTCAAGATCAACAATATTATTTAAAATTAAGTTTCACTTCAACTCCAAGTTCGTTTAAGTTATTATCCTCTTTTGCTATGCCTCAAAGAGCATTGAACTGCACTCCTACAACCTGTGATAATATTGTTTACAATCCAGATTTCCTTGTCATGGATAACCAGGCTAATACAGCGTTAGACCCTTTTGTATTAGATTTTGTATGTGCATGGAGTTTATATCGTGTGTCTCCCAATGTCTCTTCATCCATGGGATACCTAGATAACGGATATACTTACATGTGGGGTAACAGGCAACCAGGAGCTACAACCCAGTATGGAGAAGGCATTGAACAAGAAATAACCTTGCAAGCTGGCACGTATGATGTTGTGATGGCATATAAACGCATTTGTCCTGACCCTCCTACATGCAGTACTACCATAAATTGCGACCATTTAATTTTAGACATTGCAGATGTAAATTATACCGCAATTGATAATAGTTTGCTAGATCCATCAAGAAATGTAATCGATGTTCAAAATGTGAGCAATTTTAATTGGGCAATGAGTCATTCAACGTATACTGCAACATCTTCTGGCGATTATAAGCTAATTGTTATGCCCTATCAAACCACACAGGGAAACGCTGTGACATGGGTTGCAGTGGACAACATCCATATAGTGCCACGCCCAATTATCAATTATTCCGTTTCTAACGATAATTGCAGTAATACGCGCGATTTTTCGATTACCATTTCGCCTTTGTGCAATCAAACCATTACAAGCATTGTTTGGTCTTTTGGAGATGGAACAACCCTAACAACAAATCCATCACAAACAAATGTAAGCCATGAGTATACTGCTGTAGGAACATATACTTCTACTGTTACCATAAATTATAGCTTTTATGGTCAGTCTCTCCAAATAACACAATCCCAACTGGTAACAATTTCATATTTACCAATTAGCATTTCTGGGCCTCATAGCACATGTGATACAACCTCTTCTTATTCGTTAGTAAATAGCATTGTTGGACAAAATTACCAATGGAACATAACGCCTGCAAATGCAGGAACAATTATCTCGGGTAATGGGACTCAAAACATTATTGTTGTTTGGGATGATAATAACATCAACATGTACTCTCCAACATACATTAATGCATATAACACTTCATGTTTGGATACCGTTCATTATAAAATTTGGAGGTGTTGTTTTAAAGAAGGGAATCGAGTATTTAACGATGAAACAATCACTTCAGATCTAATTGGAGGACCTATTTATTTGAATGGGACAATTACCATAAATGGAAACGTTAACTTTTCATCTGCAAATATTTCTATGGGACAAGAATCAAAAATCATCATTAATCCTCAAAGTTCCTTAACTGTTACTTCAACTGTAATTAGTGAAGGCTGTAACTATATGTGGGATGGTATTTTTGCGTCAAGTCCGCTTGCTAGTGTTGTAACTCAAAATAATTCTATCATTAAGGATGCATTCAACGCGATTGTCTCTGAAAATGGAGCAATTATTAATACTTCAAACACACGTTATAGTTTAAATTTAAAGGGTATTATTGTAAAAAATTATTCGGGAAACAATCCATTAACCGTATCTAATTGCAAATTTTATAGTACGAATGATGAAACAGGAACAGTTCCAAGCAACTTGGAAAATCCTTATAGCGATAGAAGAGGATTGTGTGGAATAGAAATTATCAACATGGCAAATACCACCGTAGGTAATACCGATAAAGCCACAAAAAACAAATTCAGCTACCTTGATTATGGGATTGATATAGCCAACTCAAATGTAAATGTGTATAACAACAATTTTATTAATTTGCCAATGACGACCGAAAACACAGGAATTGGGGTAAATGTAACAAATAATTCTTCGGCTCAATACACTGTTAATATTGGTGGTTATAATTCGGGAAATATTATTTATACCAATCTATTCAATAATTGCAAAACTGGAGTTAATACACTAGGTCAAGCAAATTTAAACTTCATTGCCGATACCCTTATTTCCATTCAAAGTGGATATGTCATCAACAATAATAATAGCAGAACAATTCGTTTATCGAAAAATAGACTAAATTTAGCGGGCAATGGAGGCGCTATCTCTTTGACAAGTATTGCTGGAAGTAAAATTTATATCGATACGAATTACATCTCCAGCACGTTCCTGAATATACCTCTTGGAATTGGGGTGGAAAATGTGATGCCGCAAGAAGTGTATGGAGTTTCGGTTAGAAACAATACAATTATTGGCAGTTTTAAAAGAGGAATAGTTTTTACAAACATTCTAAAACCTGCAACTATAATACCTGGTGCCACCGAAAGATTCATTCCATACTTATACAAAAATTCGATCCAGCTTTCTAATTTAGCGGTAGCATTACTTAATAACTATTCGGGTATTTTGGTTTCGGGCTGTACAAGTACCACCATTGAAGAAAATACGATAACTAAAACGGATGGGTTTACTACCACTACAGAAACAAATGCTTTACGTGCCAATGGTATTAATATTTTAACTTCTACAGCTAACTATTTGTGCAACAACAGTGTTACAAACATGGGGATGGGTATAAGATATGGCGGTAATTGCAAACCATCTACAAATAATCAAAATATTTTAACAACCAATTATTATGGGTTTAGACTTGATAATGCTGCAATTGGCAACCAAGGATATTCCATCCCTGCTACCAACCGTTATTTATCCTACGATAACCAATGGATCACCAATTATATTGCTGCTGGCAGAGTGCAAGGTAGCCTTAGTGAAACAACCAATTGGTATTATAGAAATAGTATTAATTACTCATTAGCGCCAGGTTATTGGACTGTTCAAAGTAATAATTTTAATGCAATACAAATTACACCCAACCAAACTTACAACTGTGGTTATGATGGAATCATCATCATTGGTGGAGGTGGAAGTAGCTCCAACAGCATGGTTAACACCAATCAAACAGATGCATCGGCAGATATTGATTATGCATCGTATCCCGAAGAGAACCTTTATTACGATGCTACCGCGGTGTACCGAACCAATGCTACATTAGCTGGAGTTAATACGGGCATAACTTTTAATGAAATGGATGCGGTAAGTGAAAACGAAATCGTGAATCCTGTAAATATTCCATTATTTGCGGAAGTTTCTAAAGAGGCCGCATCAGGTGATTTAACTATATCTATTTCTGGGAATAGCAATATCACCCCCTCTAATCTAATTGAAAAGAACTTGCAAACGGTAAACGACATATACTTAAATTCGTGGGCTAAAGGGCGATTCAAATTATCGGATACAGAGTACAACACCTTGCTCGATATTGCAAATCAAGATTATATTAGTGGCGGTTATGGTGTATTTGGGGCCGAAATAATGACCCGAAGATATGAACAGGCTGTTTCTGTAAAGAATAATTTAAGTCTAATTCATCCAATAGGTAGTGACGACACAAATAATGAATCCGATATTGCCTTGTATCCAAACCCTGCAAACGGCAATGTGTTGATTAATTCCACACAACTTTTGGATAATGCTACGGTTGAATTGTTCTCAATCAATGGCACGCTTGTTTCTATTTGTACTGTTTCTGCCAATTCTGGTTATACATACCAACTTAATATTTCGATGTTGAAAGCTGGCATCTATTATTGTAGAGTAACCACCCTTGAAGGAAAACAGATGAATTCGAAACTTGTAGTATATTAAAAAAAGAAGAAAACAGGCGGGGAAACCCGTCTGTTTTCTAAAACTTTGCTAAAAATATTTCGGGTGAAAAAGTATATACTTCTGGTGTTATTATTTATTGCATTTTTTACTAAAAGCTTTACTCAAAACTTAGTTGCTAATCCCAGTTTTGAAGAATTAAATTGGTGCCCTCACTATTGGTACGACTTCGCATCACTAAAAGATTGTTTTCCAATATTTATTGGCTCACCTAACGTTTATAATGCTTGTTGTAATGATACAACTAATGCTAGTGTACCATCAAATATTTTTGGACCCCAATACCCTCGTACTGGTAATGGATATGCTGGTCAATCATTTATTTTTTTCACTAGTGACCGACTAAATTTTAAATAAAAAGGGCTACTTCCAGAAGG